>NZ_CP133781.1:4762500-5362500 GCF_034350045.1 Pseudomonas sp. CCI4.2
TACCCGTGCTGCCGCTCGACTTGCATGTGTTAGGCCTGCCGCCAGCGTTCAATCTGAGCCATGATCAAACTCTTCAGTTCAAACATCTTTGGGTTTTTAAAAAACCCTAAATTTAGCTCAGCAATCGTTGGTTATTCTTTGATTTCTCGCGGAGTAACTGGTGACTGCTGATAATCAGTTGACTTCAGTCTTACGGCACAAGCACCCACACGAATTGCTTGATTCAATTGTTAAAGAGCGGTGGGTTGATTCTTTCGTCTCAACCGAGGCGCGCATTCTACAGCAGCGCCCGTTACTGTCAAGCGGTTATTTCAAACACGTTTCAAAGTTTCCTTTGCAACTTCAACCACTTGCGCTTCGATCAACTTCGCGTCTCTCGTCAGCGGGAGGCGAATTCTACAGCGTTTCAACTCGCTGTCAACTGCCTTTTTTCACCGCTTCCGATCACCGCGACCGAAGGCTCTTCCTCGCTGACAAATCTGGCTAACTCATTGATTACCAAGGAGTTTCCGTTTCATCTGCTCCGGAAGAGGTGCGAATTATAGGCCCAGGAAAAGTTACGTCAATAGCTAATTTCAACTATCTGTCATTGATGCCATAACCCGGCATCGCCAAACGCCAAGTTTGAGGTACATCGGCCGGTGCGATCAGCTTTTCCAGCGCCATGGGTTTTGCGAAGTAGTAACCCTGGGCCTGGCTGGCG
Source organism: Pseudomonas sp. CCI4.2 (assembly GCF_034350045.1). Taxonomy (NCBI): domain Bacteria; kingdom Pseudomonadati; phylum Pseudomonadota; class Gammaproteobacteria; order Pseudomonadales; family Pseudomonadaceae; genus Pseudomonas; species Pseudomonas sp. CCI4.2. The sequence continues at coordinate 4,763,204 of NZ_CP133781.1, forward strand.
CCCATTTCACGCAGCAAGTTGAGGGTCGCCTCATCTTCCACTCCTTCGGCCACCACAGAGAGATCAAGCGACTCGGCCATCCGCACGATGGCGCGAACGATAGCTCGGCTGCGAGGACTGGCGGTCAGTTCCAGGATGAAGGATTTGTCTATTTTCAGTCCGCTGAAACGGTACTGGTGCACGTAGCTCAACGATGAAAATCCCGCGCCGAAATCATCGAGCACCACCGACATCCCTTGGTCGGCCAGCTGCTGCATGGTCTGCCGCGCAATAGCCGGCTCAGCCACTAACGCACCCTCAGTCAGCTCCAGACAAATCCGCGATGGCGCCACGCCGTGCCGTGCCAGCAACGACAGCACTTCGCCGGCAAACTCGGGTCGAGTCATGCTGTAGCTGGAACAGTTCACATGCACCGGCGGCCAATTGCAGTGCTCAGGCTGCGCAAGAATCAGCGCGATGCTGTTGAGCATGTAAAGGTCAAGCCGGCCAATCAGGCGCAGGCCTTCGACATCCGGCAAGAACTCTCCCGGCGCGACCACCCGACCGTCCGCCTGATGCCAGCGAATAAGGGCTTCCAGCGCCACCAGTTCTCCGGTTTCCACGCTGACGATGGGCTGAAAGTACGGCAGCAATTCGTCGCTGCGCTTGAGCGCGTTGCGCAACGCCCCTTCGCGCTCGACCTGGTCTGAAACCTCACGCCGCACTTCTTGATTAAATACTGCATAGCTGTCGCGGCCACCGCTTTTGACCCGGTACATCGCCATGTCGGCGTCGCGCAATAAGTCGGCCGGCTCGTGGTGAAACTGAACGTCGGCGCTGACGATGCCAATGCTGCACGAGGAAAACACTTCATGCCCGGTGATGAAAAACGGTAAGTCAAACGCAGCCAGAATGCGCTCGGCAATGTCGATCACCACTTCAAGCGGCGCTTCGGGCGCCATCACTGCAAATTCATCGCCACCCAGTCGAGCCAGCAGGTCGGATTCGCGTAAACAGCTGCGCAGACGATAAGCGGCCTCACACAGCAGCAGGTCACCAAAATGGTGGCCCAGGCTGTCGTTGACGACTTTGAAACGATCCAAGTCGATGAACATCACCGCCAAGGGCCGGCCATTGTGGCAAAAGCGTGCCCAGGCAGCGTCCAGGCTTTGCTGCAAGTAGGTGCGATTCGGCAGGCCGGTCAAGGCGTCGTGTGAGTTTTCATGCTGCAACTTAGCGTTCGCATCGTCGAGCTCACGGGTGCGATCCTGAACCCGCGCTTCCAGTTTGAGATTGGCTGCGTGAATCGCGTCAGCGGCACCGCGTCGCGACAAGGCGGTGTCGATGTGTCGCGAGACAAAGGTCAGCAATTCTTGATCACGTAACGAATAGCTGAATTGAGTGCTGTAGCTCTGTACCACCAACACCCCGCGCACCACATGGTTCTCAAACAGAGGAACACCAAGCCATGACTGGGAACGAGCCGCATCGTTAAAGATATCGATTTCACCCACGTCTTTCAGGCGTAATGCTTCTGCGGCATCGATTAGGCAAGGCCGGCGCTGGCGAATCACGTACTCGGTAAATCCTCGCTGACCACGGCGCGCAAACGGGCGACCACCTAGTTGCTCATCGACGTAGTAAGGAAAGGTGACCTCAGAAGTGGCTTCGTCAAATAGCGCGATGTAAAAGTTCTTCGCAAACAGCAAGTCGCCAACGATACCGTGCAGGCTGTGGAACAACTCAGCCATGTCGCCGGGCCGGCTCGACAGCTCAGCAATTTGGAACAACACGTTCTGTAGGTGCTCGGCACGTTCTCTCTCGGCCACCTCCTGACGCAGTGCATCATTGAGCGCCGAGAGCTCCAGCGTCCTGCGCATGACGGTCTCTTCCAGGTCCGCGCGGTGCAGCAGTCGGTCGAGCGCCATCGCTACATGGCGGGCCACCACCAAGAATAACGCTCGATCTTCCGCGCTGTACACGCGGGAAACATCGTAGACCTGCATCGCCAACATGCCGAACACTTCGTCGGAGGCATTTTTAAGCGGTGCACCCATCCAGAACTCAGGACGATCGCCTACGCAAAAAAACCGGCCTTCAGCCTGGGCAGCGCGGATCGCGGCAGCGTCAATCAGCAGCGGCTGACCCGACGTTAAAACCTGCCCAGTCATCGACAGATGCGCGGGATCAAGAAACTCGTAGTTCTCGGCTTCCAGTGCGTCGACATCGATAATATCAACGTAATACGGGTACGAAATTTTGCCCGTGTGCGGATCGTAAAGCGCGAGGTAGAAGTTTTCGGCGTCGACCAGCGTGGCAAGAAGCTGGTGAATACCCACCAAAAACACCGAGCGGTCGCGGGTAGAGCTGGCCAGGTAGGTGATTTCATACAGAACGCGCTGAGTGATCTGAGCACGCGCGAGGGTGTCCGTTTGCACCTGACGCCCCAAGCGCATGGCGAATTCAGCAAGTGCCGACTCGTCAGCCTCGTCCAGCGGCGCCAATAGCCAACCCAACACGCTTTCGCCGGTCCCGGTAGGCCAGCGGTGCAGTCGCCATGTCTCACAGAAAGCGTCGAACGCTTCGTTGGCAATAATCGATGGCCAATGCCCCCGTGCATCGCCCTGCCCCATGAGATGCAACTGCTCACCAGCCCGGTAAACAACCCAAGCCGTGGTATGAGGCCATGTGCGCGCAGCATCCAATAAATGCTTGATCGAATTCTCACTGCCAGCCGCTGTCATCCCGACGCCCGGCTTGCCTATCGATTGAGGTGTGACGGTGTCACTCATGTTCGGTTGCTGCGGGGCGTCAATCACGGGACGAATACTCATCAGCGCTCCATGCCAGAAACTGGCGGTACTCATCTTAGTGACGACAAGCGAGTTGCCAGTGAACGTGTCATTTAAAGCTTATCGCTATTTTTTTCAATAGTTTTATACCCTTTAGTGCGATATGCCGTCGACGCTTAATCATTTAACCGGTGTTAACGCTAAGACGTCGTCGCATGACTGAATCTTCCAGCGTCGGCGGTATGATGCGCGCGCCCCCCCGGTACACGCCTGCCACTTGCGTGCGCCTCAACCGTCTTACCTCAGGAGCCCCCATGAATTCGGATGATCTTGGCCTGTTTGCGCACGTTGCCAGTATCGGTAGCATTTCCCGCGCAGCGATGGAGATGGGCGCGGATCAATCCACTGTCAGTCGGCGGGTCGGTTTGCTGGAGTCGGAGTTGGGCGTGAGGTTGTTTCATCGCAGCGGACGCGGCGTCAGCTTGACCGAGCGCGGCCAACAACTGTTGGTGTACGCCAACGCCGTGGCGCAGACCCTCAACGAAGCGCAACAGGGCATGCGCGACAGTGCCGATCTAGGCCCGGCGCGGTTGTGCATTGCCGCACAGCCGACCATCGCACGCATCTTGTTTGGCAGCCTCGGCCACGCACTGAAAGAGCGCTATCCGCTGACCCAAGTGCGGTTTATCGAAGGCTTGGCGAGCCAGGTTTTAGGGCGGTTAAGCGATGGTGAAGTAGACATCGCTATTCTGTATCTGCCCGAACATCCCGGAGCGTTGCAGTTCGATGTGTTGCTGAGTGAAGAAATCCACCTGATTACGCCGATTGACTATCCGTTGCAGGGTGACGCTATTTCAGTGCGGGATCTAGGCGACATTCCGTTGATTCTGCCCAGCACTCACCATGGCTTGCGGGTGATGGTGGAAACCCTGGCGGCACGATATGGGTTTTCGCCCAACATCGCGCTGGAGTGCGACGGCTCAATCTCAATCACCAAGCGCTTGGTGCTGGCGAATTGTGGCTGCACCGTGCTGCCCTCAGCGGCCGTGATCGAAGAAGTCGCGGCGGGCAGATTGAAAAGTTTTCGGCTTGAAAACCCTGAAATACGGCGCAACGTTGCCATCGTCTGGCCGAAAAACCGTGTCAGCCCGGATGGGCTGTGGGCCGTGACCCAGATTATTCGTCAACGCACGGCAGAGCTGGTCCGCCGTGGAGAGTGGCCGGATGCGGTGCTGCATGTGGCGGGTGATGCAACTTCGTGAACGGTAGGAGCGAACGTGTGGCGAAGCGGCTGGGCCGGGTATCAAGCCAGCTGCCCCCAAGTCGCAGCGCTTAGCCTTTAACCAACTCACCATCACGCAAACGCCACAGCGCCAACGGATTAGCGTCTTTCAAGGACGGTGCCAACAGTTGGTCAGGGACATTCTGATAGCACACCGGGCGCAAGAAACGCTCAATGGCGGCAGCACCCACGGAGGTCGTGCGATTGTCGGAGGTGGCTGGGAATGGACCACCATGCACCATCGCGTAACTCACCTCGACACCGGTGGGAAAATCGTTGAACAGAATGCGTCCCGATTTACGCTCCAGTGTCGGCATTAACTCCGCAGCGTGAGCATAGTCGGCCTCATCCAATTGCAACGTAGCCGTCAATTGACCGGCCAAACGCGAAGCGACCTTGCGCATATCAGCGAAATCGCGGCAGACAATCAGCAGCGCACTGGGGCCAAAGTTTTCGTCTTCCAGTGATGGATTGCCCAAGAACGTTTGCGAATCAGTACGAAATACCGCTGGCTGTGCTTCATATAGCCCTTTAGGTGCATGACCTTCAGCCACGGGTTTCACGTCTGCGCTGTCACGCAACGGTTTCAGTCCCTTGCAATAGGCACCGTGGATGCCCGGCGTGAGCATGGTGGTCGGTGCGCGTTCTGCCAGTTCGTTGGCCGCAACCTTCAGGAAGCTTTCCAGCGCGTCACCTTCCACTGCGATCAATAGGCCGGGGTTGGTGCAGAACTGGCCCGCACCCAGCACCAAGGAATCAACGAAGCTTTTCGCGATGGCCGGACCCCGGGCCTGCAACGCCGCCGGCATCAGAAACACCGGGTTAATGCTGCTCATCTCGGCATACACCGGGATCGGCTCCGCACGTGTTTGGGCAGCGCGCAGCAAAGCCAGACCACCTTGACGCGAACCCGTGAAGCCGACCGCCTGGATCGCCGGATGACTGACCAAGGCATGGCCGATGTCATTGCCGGTGCCCAGCACCATTGAGAAAACACCTTCTGGCATCCCGGTGCTGTGCGCCGCTTTTTGGATCACCCGAGCAACCAACTCCGAGGTGCCCAAATGCGCGTTGTGCGCCTTGACCACCACCGGTGAACCCGCCGCCAATGCCGACGCGGTATCGCCACCGGCAACCGAGAACGCCAACGGGAAGTTGCTGGAACCAAACACCGCCACCGGGCCCACCGAAATTCGACGTTGACGCAGGTCCGCTCGCGGCAGCGGCGTACGCTGCGGCAGGGCACTGTCGATGACCGCCCCGTGCCAGCGACCGTCGCGCAGCAGCGTGGCGAACAAGCGCAATTGAGTCACGGTGCGCATCCGCTCACCTTCGAGACGCGGCTTGGGCAAACCGCTTTCCAAGTGCGCACGCTCGGTCAAAGTGTCACCCAGATCGATCAGGCCTTGGGCGATGGCGTCGAGGAACGTGGCGCGCTTTTCGTCAGGCATCTGTCGATAAACATCGAACGCCGACTCGGCCAATTCGCACGCTTGCTCAATATCGAGAGTCTGGGCCGCGCCGAACGCAGGTTCCAGTTGTTCGCCAGTAACCGCTGCGAGTGCAAAAACGTCGTCGCCCTGCCCCTTCACGGCACGCTGGCCGATGATCATTTCACCTGAGATCTGCATGATGGGTCCTTGATAGAGAAAGCTGTTCAGTCCAGACGCGCCTGTGGCGAAATCTGCCGTGGGTCCGTTCGTAACTCAATCAATGCGGGAACGCCAGCCTGTTGCGCGCGCTGGAAAGCAGCGGGGAAATCCTCGGTTCGTTCAACCAATTCACCGTGAGCGCCGAAGGCTTTGGCAAAGCTGACGAAGTCCGGGTTGACCAGATCGGTAGCTGACACCCGGCCGGGGTATTCGCGTTCCTGGTGCATACGGATGGTCCCCAGCATACCGTTGTTAACCACAATGACCACCAGTGGCGCGCCGAATTGCACGGCTGTGGCCAATTCCTGAGGGTACATCATAAAGCAGCCGTCCCCCGCGAAGCAGACGACCGCGCGCTCGGGGCGTTGCAGTTTGGCGGCAATCGCAGCCGGAAAACCGTAGCCCATGGCGCCATTGGTCGGTGCCAGTTCAGTACCCGGATGACGATAACGGTAAAAACGGTGAACCCATACGGTATAGTTGCCCGCACCGTTGCTGATGACTGCGTCGTCCGGCAACACGTCGTTAAGGTGCGCGACCACTTGGCCCATGTCCACGCCGACGAGTTCAGGGTGGGGTGGCAGCGGTGTTGAGTGTTGCACATAATCCGCCCGCGCCCCTTCGGTCCAGGCCTTCCATGGCTGTTCAACTAATGGAGCCATCCGTTCCAAGGCATGGGCGAAACTGCGCAGAGAAGACACAATCGGCAAACGCGCCTGATACACCCGACCCACCTCTTGCGGATCAGGGTGAACATGCACAATGGGCTGAGTCGGCACCGGGCTTTTCACCAATGTATAGCCGTTGGACACCGTTTCGCTAAGCCGCGAGCCAATCACCAGCAACAGGTCGCTGGTCTTCAAACGCTCAGCCAGCTTGGGCGATACCCCCAGACCGAGCATGCCAACGTAATGCGGGTCACGGTTATCGAACAGATCCTGCCGCCGAAACGACGCCGCGACTGGCAAGTTATTTGCCGTTACAAAATGTGTGATCGCCTGGCGTGCAGCAGCGTCCCACGCGGTACCGCCGAGTATCACTAAGGGTTGCTTGGCACCGGCTAATAACGCACGCATCTCGTCCAGCGCTGCTGGGCTGGGTGCCGCATGGGCAATCCGCACGGGCAGCGCGTCAACACAGACGCCGGTGCCGAACAACACTTCTTCCGGCAAGCCAATCACCACCGGTCCCGGACGTCCGGAAAGCGCAATGCTGAAGGCTTTGGCGATGATTTCGGGAATGCGCTCCAGGCTGTCAATCTCAGTGACCCATTTCGCCAGACCGCCGAACATCTGCCGATAATCGACTTCCTGAAACGCTTCACGGCCCTTGAAGCTGCTCTCGACCTGACCGATGAACAAAATCATCGGTGTCGAATCCTGCTTGGCCGTGTGTACGCCATTACTGGCATGGGTTGCGCCGGGACCGCGGGTGACGAAGCAGATTCCCGGTTGGCCGGTCAACTTGCCGTAGGCGTCAGCCATGTTCGAGGCCGCGCCTTCGTGGCGGGTGACGATGGTACGAATCGCCTCGGCGCCGTGCAGGGCATCAAGCACCGGCAAATAACTTTCACCAGGGACGCAATAAACGGTGTCGACCGCGTTACGCAACAAGGCCTCAACGAGGATTTGCCCGCCGTTACGGGGTTGAGTGACTTCAGACATGGACTTCAAGCTCCTTGTTACGGGTTTCTGGCAAGAACAGCGCGACCGCGAACACCAGCAAGTATGAACAGGCGGCCCAAATGCCGATGGACACAGCGAGGCCGATCGAGCCGCTGGTCATCCCCACACCCGCTGGGACCAACGCACCGATACCCCGGCCGAAGTTGTAGGAAAAACCACCAGCAGTGCCGCGTACTTGAGTGGGAAACAGTTCGGTAAAACAGGCACCCATACCGGAAACAATCCCGGACTGGAACAGACCAAGGGGAAAACCCAGCAGCAACAACACGCTCATTGGCAGATGGAATTGGGTATACGCCAAAACGGTCAAGGTTGCACCGGCAGCGGACAAGGCAAAGGTCTTGCGTCGACCGATACCGTCACTCATGTACGCCATGCCGACGTAACCGCAAAACGAACCGAAAATATTCACCGCCAAGTACAGCGAGGTCATGCTGACCGTTAGCCCTTGGGTTTCACGTAAATAGGTAACCAGCCAAGTCAGGATCGTGTAATTGCCGCCCAACGCACCCGCCGCCATCAGCGAGGCCATGATCGTCATTGGCAAAATCGAGGGTGAAAAAATCAGCGCGAAGGTTTTCAGCGGACTGGTTTTCTCACGGTAGTTGGCAGCGGCCACAAAGGCTTCGGATTCGCTGATATTGCGGCGCATCCACACCACCAACAGCCCCGGCAAAATCCCAAGCAGGAACAGCACGCGCCAGGCATCGGTTTCCGGCAACAGGCTGAACGTGATCCAGTAAGCCAGCGCCGCCAGCGCATAGCCCACCGGCCAACCAGCTTGCACCGAACCGACAGCGCGACCTCGAATGTGCTTGTCCACCACTTCACCGATCAACACCGCACCGGCGGCCCACTCGCCGCCGAATCCCAGGCCCTGCAAACTGCGGGTCAGCAGCAATTGATGGAAAGAATCGGTGAACGCCGACAGCCCGGTGAATACCGAAAACCAAAGGATCGCCAGTTTCAATACCTTGACCCGACCAATGCGGTCGGCAAGCACACCGGCAATCACGCCACCGATGGCCGAAGAGATCAACGCAGAAGTGCCAATGATCCCGGCTTCGCCTTTGGTCATGCCCCAGACCCCCAACAACGTGGGGATTACAAAGGCGAAGAGTTGAACGTCCATTGCGTCGAGCGCCCATCCAAGGAAACACGCCCAGAAGGTGCGACGCTGGTTAGGCGCCATGCTGTGGTACCAGGACTGCATAGGGTTTCTCCGTTACGCGACTGCGCTTGTTGTTTTTTATAAGTCAGGAAGACACCGCGCATGCAACGCAGTTGGGTCGAGTATGTGAGAAAGCATGCCTGCGCCGAAGGGCGCGGGGTGCATAGCAGCTAGGGTGGGATTGCGGGGGCTCGGCTTTTTAAAGCGGATCTCAACACTCTGTAAGAGGGGCCGCCACGGCTTCGACGCGGTGCTGTCGCGCTACCCCGGTGAAGGGCAGCAGGTGCTTGCATTGGAACGTCGGCCAGCCAATCAACCCGTTGCTGAGCAGCTAATCGACGGGTGAGGTGTGAGCAGTGACAGTCAATGCCAAGGGGCCGTCGATGCGATCGTTCACGGGTGGTTTACTTTTCTTGAGCCGAAGGTCGAACTTCGGCCCCCTTCCCTACCGCCACCGTTCAATTTTGACTGTCATAAAATCTCAACCGCCCACAACCTGAAAACATCGGTTTGCTTTAATTTCTGCCATTTTGATGACGCCACGCATATCCAGTGTTCGGCCCTCACTCTAGTACCGCTGACAATTAGTTATCCTAATTTTCGCTCCTAGAACGCTTTCACCCCAGTCGACAGGAGTAAATATTTCAATTTCAGGAGTGCGGCAGGGTTGAATGCACCTTTGTAGTAAGTCCGACCCTGGACAGCGTAAAATTATTAAAAATGCAATACCTACCATATAAGGAGCGATGCAAGACGATATACGCTAATCTATTGCACCACGATGTTAACTTCCGCGTTCTTGCATATGTTTATCTAGGGTTCAAGTACTTCGTCGCGATGCCGTTAACGTCATACTTGAGCTGCATTTTACTAGGAAGTACCTGTGCTGGCTGCAGCTCGGATTAAGGAGGATCATCATGGTCAGCATTAACAGCACATTCCAAGGCATCAATTTAGGCGCCGTCAATAGCACTGAAAAACCCAAATCATCCGACACTACGGGCGTTGGCAACATGGGGGCAACTGTCACTCAAGCCAACTCCAGTAACTCCGTATCTTCCTTGGGCCGTCAACTGAGCGATGCAGCGACGCGGGCTGAACTCAGGGACTCTACGCTAAACTTAAAAACGCTGGGACAGACGGCTGACAGCATTAACGACCAATTGGTGGGCAATGCCTATCAAACCAATAAAATCAGGAATGATGCCGAAGTACCAAATACCGATGATCCGGAGCTGCTCGCACGCGCCCGTCAAGCCACTGGCTTTGTCAACGGCACCGGCAGCAACCCTTTCAAAGGGATGTCCCGGGATCAGCTGGCGCTCATTACCTATGACGAGGGCGGTGAATTCACCGTCAACGAGCGTCGTGCGGCCTGGCAGGAATCGACTGATCAGGAACAGGTTTGGAGGCGTCAGACCGCTCAGAAAGCGATGGATGAGTACAACAGCACTGGCAAGATGACCAATTTCTTCACAGATGTACTCGACCACTTCAAAGGTCTACCAGCCATCGAGCAAGCTCAGTACCCTGAAAGCTATGCATCCGACCTACTGCAGAAAATCGGCGGCGGCGCCAACTACAAATCAAGCCCGGCGGCAGGGACAACCATTAACCCGCTACTTCAGCAAATCATATACTCAAATCAAGAAAGAGTATTTTAGTTATCAAGATGTAGCATCTAGTAATATAGAGCCGGGTTACACGGGAAATGTTGTTGCTATATAGGCTTGGCAGGAATAATAAATGTCCCGCCAGTAATAGGTCGACTGCCGCCGGTGGGGACGGGCAGCAATCGGCCATAAGCAGACATTCGGTCGTATCTACGGATTAAGGGTCGATTCACTATGAAGACATGCCGAAACTTGAACGCGGGGTACTAGCTATAAATAGATCGACAGAAATCTGATTTGATTGTCATGCTTCAAAATTAAAACGATGTTTGGAATGAGAGTTACTGGTTTTCGAAGGTGCTGCCAGTGCCTAACGGAAGATCACCGACAATGCCTAGGGGAGCACTGTCGGCATCAGGATTTTTAGGAGTGTCCGCAGTTATCTAATTAACGGTCAGACCATTACCTTCATGCTTTGAGGGGAATATTTCGCATAGTTACCAGAGCGGTGGCGCAAAGGGTTTCCTTGCCTTGTTTCACGGCAAACAAATCGGCAGCGGCAACCGTAGTGTTGTTCGACGCATTGATGACACGTCCCCTGGCTAGTAGCTTTTCACCATCTGCCGGGGCAATTAGTTTGACAGTGAAATCTGTAGTCATATTTATCCAGCCAGGTGGCAGCAAGGTTCCAGCGGCCGAACCTCCGGCAAAATCAGCCAACGCTCCGATGATACCGCCTTGAAAGTAGCCGTTATGCTGAGTGAGTTCTTTGCGCGCTGGCTGTTCGATTTCACATTGACCTGGCTTCAGGTAATTGTAATGAAACCCCAGTAATTTTGCCGCTGGCATACTGAGTACCGCTCCTTGGACGTGCTTGTCAAAGTCGGGATTACTTGCAGCAAAATCTTCCATGGTATTCATCCTTTTATTCTGCATTTGTGAACGACACTAACCAAGCTGCCGCTCGAGTTCTTTATCGATGTATTGAGTGCGTAATGCAGTGCGCATGACCTTGCAACTACTGGTTTCCAGTAGTTTTCCAGGCATTGATAAAACAATGTCGTGGGGAGTGATCTCATTGTTTAAAATCACTGCCTGTCGAGTGATGGAGATAATTTCGTCCCCCTCGATTTTCTTTCTCAACTCTCTTCGCATTTCTTGAACGATAATCAGTTTGTCTTCAACGCCTAAGAGTGAAAACACTGCGCACGCCGAATTCTCTAGGCTATAGCGAGCTGTCGAAAAATTGTGCTCGATATCATGCGGATAGTAATTCTTACCGCGAATGATGACCATATTTTTCCTTCAGCCCGTTATATATAGCTCTCCTTGGTGAACAAATCCAAGTTTTCCGGCACGTAAATAAGGCGGTTGAATGCCCCATGATTTTTCAATGATATAAGGCAAAGGCATGGAAAGTGGCTTAGGAATCGTCCTTGTCAAATTTGTTGGCTATCCTCATTCGTCACGAGTCGAGGAGCCCGAATGTTAGACTGAATCGCCCTAAGTTCCGTAGGCATGCACTTTCGACTGATTCTGGCCAATTCAATTCTTGCCAGTGGCCACCGGCAGCTATGGGTCGACTTCTGCCGGTCACAATAGGCCGGGGCGGGCAAGAAGCAGGCGTTCCTCTTTTCCCCAAGCGACGGTGCTACGATTGCTGCCCGCTTGTCTTTCCTCCAAGCCATGCGCTACCCTCGACCCTGCTAAACACCGTTCGCGAAAGGAATTGCTGCAATGGTGCCCAACGGTTTTTTACTTCCACCCTCCTCGTAAACAATTCACTCTAGAGCGGCAGCTCACGTTCGCCCAAAATGTTCTGCACCCGTTGATGTCTATTATAGTTAGGCATTTTTTATCCGACCTACGCAGGATCTATGTGAAGACAGCAAAAGCAATTACCAAAAAGAAATCATCCGGGCGTGGTTTTGAGATGTCCTCGTTTTGTGGGTGGGATGGAGAGATTTTAGTTCTGAACATACTTGGAACTCCGAGCGCCAAAAAGGATGCCATCGGCAAGGCGAAAGGAAGTCAACTCAAGATTAGTGTCACCGCCGCACCCGTAGCAGGCAGGGCGACTGACCACATGGTTAAGTTTCTCGCCCGAGAGTTTGACGTCTCGGTTTCTGACATCACGGTTGTGTTCGGTCGTTTTAATTTGAACAAGCAGATGCGTATAAGGGCGCCCGGAAGCTTACCTGTCGTAGTGGCCAAGGCCCTGTCAGAAGCAGAAAACACCTGACCATTCGCTACGGGCGCGATGCAGCCTAATGAGCCGCCCTGCTGTCATGGACTGTCCCAGTGTCTGCTCGCCGACAAGATTGCATCGAGTTAACTACCCGTTTGCATTCGTACTGAACAGACTGTTTAAGCTAAATATTTTCTGCGAAGTGCCACGTTGCAATGCAACTTTGGCCATGAGCGGCTACTTGGAAAATTTTCTCGCTCCTGCAAAGCGGAGAATCACGGCAACGGTAAAGGGCGAGACAGCACACGACCGTTTTGGCAGTTGATTGCCGATACAGACCAAGTGATTCCACTGGAATCACCCCCGCATTAACCACTCCCACCCACCACCGGCTGACTTCCCACCGCCCCCACTCCCCGCTTACCCATCATCGCCATAATCGCCGCCAACTCCTTGTTCGCGACAGACTTACTTAGCTCAGTCGGTTGATGCTGTTTGAACGCCGGCAACGGGTCCCGCAGTCCGTCATCTGCGACGGCCACCCCTGACGTATCCGAATGAGACCGGCCCATCCCCACCTGACCCACCACATTAAACTCCCCATTCCGCGCCTTCTCGATCATGCCCAGCAAATACCCAAACGGATTCCGTATCTGCCCCTGCCCTACCCGCACATCCCACTGATCAAGCACCGATTGCTGTACCTCTGCCGAAACCCACCCCAACCCGACCTGCACCTTCCGTCTCTGATCCGGCGCCAAGTTTTCAAACGACGCTGGCCACTTGATTACCGCCCCAGGGCTCGCACGCGGTACAGAGCTTTTACATACAGATGTATTTGTATTAGTACTTGTACTAGATGAGTTCGGATTCCGAACTCGGGGTGCGGAGCCCTGTTTCCCACTGGGTTCGGATTCCGAACGGGGGGCTGCACGATTCCGAACTGGGTGTTTTTTACTGAGTTCGGATTCGCTTTGACTGAGTTCGGATTCACTTGGCCCGAGTTCGGATTGGAGTGGTGCGTCCGAGGGAGGTGTCTGCGTGTTGGATTTGTCATTGAGTGCCTTCGCCCAGCCCTGATTGGCAACCCGACGCCCCAGCACTTCGAGGTGGCTCGGCAGTGTCTGCTCGCGAAGATGGGGATCCTGCATGAACTCCTCAAGGGTATTGGCGGCCACTTGGCGTATGGATTTGTTGGCGTGGTCCTGGGAGTTTCCGACCAATTGCAGATAGCTGCTGTCCAGCAGCATGGCTTCCGAAATGCTGATGGGTTCGTCATGCAGCAGGTAGATGTTGCCTTTCATTTGTCCGGTGACTTCATCCCGAACTCGCCCGGCCAAGCTCAGCCAGCGAGTCAACCGCAAGGCGGTGAGCGCTTTGGCGACGGTCTCTCGGGATGCAAGCTTGTAAGGCGACGAGGCCAGGTAAGGTCGTAGCTGCTCGTAGGTGGGAAACGACGTCAGGCCGTCGTCATTCAGCAAGAGTCTAAAAACCTGCCAAGCATTGCGCTCCAGTGGCGTCAGCCGGTTATCCAGCAAAAGCCTTCGGGGGAAGGCTTCGTGGGGATTGCCGGTGTTCTCGGTATCGAGTATGGGCGCCAACGGCTGCGCGCCGGGGCGATCGGGTTTAGGAATTCGGGTCTGCTCTCGACGCTGATCGCTCATTGAGCTGGATGCAGAAGCCAGCAACGCGTTCAGCGTATCGAGATTGCCCGGGGTGAACCGTTTGGAGGCGTGGGGCATCAGATCAAGTCCTGTTCAATCCAGCCCTGAATCGTCGTCCACACCATCGACAGGTTAAGCGCTGGCAGCTTTTCGGTCAGCTCTATTGCCACGTTCAACAAGGCTCGGTCGTCATGGGGAGCGTCGGGAAAACGCTTGATCGCGTTGACCCAGTGATCCCATAGCTCGCGCTCCTGCTCCTGATTCACCGCAGGCCAGCGCCCCCTGCGGTTGGGCAGGTTTAAAATGCTTCGCCGTAACGCCACCTCCTTGGCGGGTAGGCCAAACAGTTGATGGATCATGGACGAACTCGCACCCACCTTAAGGGCGCGCATGATCAATTGGTCTTCTTCAAAGCTCTTGGCTTGCACCAGCAGACGTTGAACGACCAGACCATCAACCACGACCTTGAACCAGGGAACGGGCGCATTGACCAACATGCTCATGCATTGCGGTTCGACAAGGTCCTTGAGGTCTTGCTCCGAAAAACCCATGGCCAGGCAGCTACGCAACTGGCCATTGCGGATGTCGCTCAAGATTTGAAAAGCCACTGCCAGATTTAGTGGATGGGCCATGGATGTGTCTCCATTTCGAGGCGGATACCGATGCGCACGCTCACAGCGCCGCTTCCAGTTCAATGAGGCGTCGTACGAGGCGTATGACACGAAAGATTTTCACCAAAGCCTGATCACTGAGACGATCAGCGACGGAAGCGTCGCAAGACTCGTTTCTTGGAAGCCCCAGCATCAATCGCCCTAGATCAGCCGTGAACTCGACCGGCGTCCGCCCTAACACCTCCGGGCCCAGACAAAGGGAATTGAGCAACGTCATGGTCGTAATGGATACCTGAGCCAGCGCTTCGGCTTGCTCGAATGTGCGCCGCATGCGAAAGCCGGCGCCCAAATCGGACGGCAATAGCTCAACAGGACACCGCGCCTCTTCGATGACTTCACTCACCAAACCGAATATCTGATGTCGCAGTTCGGTGGGTTCATCGATCTGCCGTTCGATGTACCAAAGGTCGGAGATAGGATGCAGCCCCCGACCTGCACCGGAATCGAATGCAGGCACGAGGCGTCGAAGTCAGGAATCGGCTCGCCAGTCGCGCCAGCGAGCTGCTGTTTCATCGCCTGAATACGTGGGGTCAGGCCGGGAATCGGCGTGATGATGTGGGCCTGAATTCGGTCCTGGTCTTCATCTTCCGTTGTCTCAGGCGGCACCTCGGGAACGGTTGCAGGCGTCGTATCACCTTTACTGGCGGCTTTGACGGGCGGTTTTTTCGGTTCCTGCGGCGGCGCCTTCACGCCGTCGGAAGGGGTTTTCGCTGACGCCACAGGCGCAGGCGTTTCAGGCTCCGTCACCGGCGGTAGGGGCGCGCGCGCATCAAGGATGTCCAGCTTCAGCCAGTTGTAGTCCTTCCCCAGCGGCTGCTGCATCTGGTGAATCAACTCATCCTGAAACCGATCAAATTTAAAGTCGCCACCGTCATCAAAAGTCGCCAGTACCTCAGAGAACAACGATTCAAAATCGATGCGATTTGCGGCGCTATCCGCGTACTTAGCCCAGCTCTTGGCTGCCGTGCGCCGCAGGTTGGTCAGCCGTTCGATTTGCGGTTTCCCTAACCCGGAATACAGCAGGTTGGGAATGGCCGGCAGCAGAAAATGCACGCAGTCCTGCATTTTGCTGATGTGCGGCTGGGACACCGGATAGCCGTCGGCGGCCAGCCTTCGTGCCAGTTCTCGCTGTGAAATGGACTCGTTGGCTTCCTGCTCATACAGCGTTTTGGCTCGCTCGATGCCCAATGCCCGCTCAATGAAGGTCAGTTCTCCGTGCATATCGTTTTCGGCCAGATGCCCGGTCAGCGCGACGATGTCGCCACGTTTAGGCCACGGCCGAAATAAACACTGAATACGCAAAAACTGTTCATCACGGGTTTCACGCCACAGCTCATTGAGGATCGCCAGCCGGGTGTTGCCGCCGTTGCGAATAATGAAATGCTCCTCCCCCGGCCGACGCGTAATCGGGGGTGGTGCGTCCAGGCCCCGATTGAGAATCGAGGCTTTCAGTTCATCGAACAGCGGATTGCGGTTGATGCGCGGGTTGTATTCATAGGGCCGCAGTTTATCCAGCACGATCACCATCGGGGTGTCCGCGACCGGGTCTGAAAGTTGGGGTACATGGGGGCCGTTGTTCATGAAAGATCCCTGCAGCAGTTTTCCCTTGATGTCGTCGCGACTTAATGATTTGGCGGTCATCAGGAACGTCCTTCAGCGCGGCCGACGTCTACAGCGTCGAGGCCCGTCAATCGGTCGATCACCGCGTTGGCTCGCCGCAGTTCTTCTTCAAGCTCAAAGCTGCGGAACAACCGATAAACGATCTCTCCGTTCATTGAGCGACTGGCCAGTTTTGCCTCGTCGGCAATCTGGGCTCTAAGTCCGAGCTCCGAAAATCGGATGACGAACTTTTCTCGATCACTCTTTCGGCTGTTCATGCCCAGCTCCTTGCTCGGTGACGTTTTCGGTTTTTGCTTCTGAATGAAGCGATGAATTCAGCTCGTAGCGTAGGTCGCCGACCTCCAGTTTGACGACCTCGACATGGGTCCACTGCTCGACCCGACAGGCCAGCGCGTAGACAAATTTGCCTGCATCGACCCGGCCGTTTTTCAAGCGAAAAACCACCGTGCAGTACTCGTCGGGGCGGTCATTGGGTTTGTTCATGGCTGACCTCCTCCACCGAGTAGCTGCCGCACTCCGGGCAGACCAAAATATCCAGTTCGCCATCTGGAAAAATGGTGTCGGCGAAACGGCAGATGGCCTTGAAGACAGGAAAATTAGCCGTGCAATCCAGGCAAGTGCCGCGTGGCAAAGGTACCTTGTTCATTTCGTGGCTCCTTGCCAGTGCTTGGCATCCAGATCGGCGAAGCGGGTGTGCGCGGGGATGAACGCCGTGCGTACAACGCCGGTCGGCCCGTTGCGGTGTTTGCCGATGATCAATTCGGCAATACCTTGATCAACGGAGTCGGGGTGATACACCTCGTCGCGGTAGATGAACAGCGTCAGGTCGGCGTCCTGTTCCAGCGCGCCAGACTCGCGCAGGTCGCCGTTGTGCGGGCGTTTGTTGGGCCTGTTTTCCAACGATCGGTTGAGCTGTGAAAGCGCGACCACCGGGCAGTCAAACTCCTTGGCCAGGGCCTTGAGCCCTGCCGAAATGGCGGCGATTTCCAGGTTGCGATTTTCCTTGCCGGGGCACTGCATCAGTTGCAGGTAGTCGACCATGATCAAGCTTGGCTTGCCGTAACGACGGGCGGCACGTCGGGCACGGGCACGAAGCGTCGCGGGGGTCAGATCAGAGCTGTCGTCCACCACCAGGCGTTCGCCGTAGGCATTGATTCTGGCCACAGCAGCGGTCAGCCGTGGCCAATCCTCATCCTCCAGTTGACCGCGCATCAAATTGGCCAAATCCAACTGCCCCAGGATGGCCAGCATCCGATACATCAACGCCTGGGCGGGCATTTCCAGGCTGTAGATCTGCACAGACCCCGTCGGACGCTTCTGCAACACCGCATCGACAAAATTCAGCGCAAGACTGGTTTTACCCATCGAAGGCCGCGCGGCGACGATGATCAAATCAGCGTCCTGAAAGCCTCCGGTTTTTTGGTCCAGATCCGCGAGACCGCTGGGGACACCGGTCACGCCATCGCCGTGATTGAAGTTGAAATCAACCTGCTCCAGTACCTTCATCAGCGCGTCGTTTACATCGACAAAACTGTTGGGCGCACGGCCCTGCCCCAGTGCAAAGAGCTTCTGCTCAAAGCTTTCCTGCACCTCCAGACTTTTTGCCTGAGGCAATGAGGCATTTCGGGTGCATTCATGGCCGAGCATGATCAGTTGACGCAGATGAGCGCGCTCTCGAACGATCTCCGCGTAGGCGCTGATGTTCGCCACCGACGGGACATTTTTAGCCAGCTCTGCCAGGTAGCCGAGACCGCCCGCCTCTTCCATTTTGGCCAAGGATTCGGACACCGTAACCACGTCAAACGGGGTAGTGGCCTGCGCCAGTTTTTCAATGGCTTTGAAGATCAAACGGTGTTCGTGCTTGAAAAAATCCTCAGGGCCGATGAGGTCGGCGATCAGTTCCCACGCATGGTTGTCGAGCATCAACCCACCGAGCACGCTCTGCTCGGCTTCGATGGAGTGCGGCGGCATCAAGTCAAAGAGGTTCATGAGGCCATTCCCTGATCAGCCAGGCGCCGGTTGTGGCGGGTTTGCTCACTTAACAGCTCAAACTGCGCCTTCCACTCCGGGAACAGCTCAACCGCCAAGGCTTTGATCACGTTGAACGCCGACGGCGAGCGGCGATTGAGGGGTTGGCGATATTCAAGCCGGTGGGCTGGAACCCCTTCGGTCGCCGCCCGACGAAAGCTGACCGCTGCTGGCAGTGTCGTATTAAGCAGGTTGATCTGCGGATGATCGGCCAGGGTTTCGGTGAGTGATTGGTAGATCAGGCTCGCGTCGTTGGTGGCGTCGAGCTTGTTGATCACGATGTTTAACGGCGGCGTGTGTACGCCCAGCACCGACAGCGGCTCCAGGTCCTTGAGCAGTTGCTGGGTGCCCCGGTAAAACTCACGCGCAGCGAGCATGTCCGGGGTGATCGGAGAGATCGCCAGATCGGAACAGAGCAAGGCCATTTCCAGCAGCACCGAGCGCGCACCCTGGGTGTCGATCAGGATCAGGTCGAAGTCGTCAGCGAAGGCTGAGACCAGATTTTTCAGGCGTAAGCGCCCGTCAGCGGCGTGCAGCAGCAGGTTGCTGAGCTGGTTGTAGGGGTCGTTGGAGAGCACCAGTGACAGATTAGGGATACAGGTCCGGGAAATGATCTGCTCTGACCGGGTATCGTTTTGGGCAATGAGTTGATACGTCCCGCCTGCCGCTTCGTGGTCGATGCGATAAAACGAGGACAACGACGGTTGTGTGTCGAGATCTATCAAGAGGGTGCGGATATTCGCGTCGGCGCAGAACGCGCCCAGGTTTGCGGTCACCGTGGTTTTGCCAGGGCCGCCTTTGGTTGAAACGATTGATGCGATTTTCATGATGCTGACCTCTAAATCAAGTTGATTAGAGGCAGCGCATTGCACGTGAAAATTGAACCGAAAACACTGTTACCAAATGTTTTTTCGAGGCGGTTAAGCGGGTTTTTCGGACCTCAGGCACCAATGATTCAGAAATCATTGGTCACTGGAAACGTCCTACAACACCCCGCTCAACCCCTTGAAAACAATATGGCTCCACGACCTGGACTCGAACCAGGGACCCAATGATTAACAGTCATTTGCTCTACCAACTGAGCTATCGCGGAATGCGTCGTATGTTACTGATTGAAAAGACTAAGTCAAGCTTTTCATGACCTTGCCTCACTGCACTCAAGACGGAAAATTAGACTTAAGCGCCGCCAACCCACCTCGATACACACCGTCGAATAATTCAGCGGCCGCTTCTTCAGTAATGCCGGCACAGGTGAAGGTACCCGACCAGACAATGTTCGTCGAGTGTTTGCCCGGCACTTCGCT
Organism: Pseudomonas sp. CCI4.2; assembly: GCF_034350045.1. NCBI lineage: Bacteria > Pseudomonadati > Pseudomonadota > Gammaproteobacteria > Pseudomonadales > Pseudomonadaceae > Pseudomonas > Pseudomonas sp. CCI4.2. The sequence continues at coordinate 4,782,853 of NZ_CP133781.1, forward strand.
GACTTCTACTTTCGCCAGGTAATCGGTCACTGGGAACGGTCCCTGCTCAATGGAGTAAGTGTACGTCCGTGCGGCGTTATCGAATGTCTGGAGTCGCTCGACGATGACGGCGCCGTCGTTGGTTTTCAAGTGACGAACGCGGCCACCCTCGCCCAGCTCACATTCCACGATAAACGGCAGCCAGTCCGGCAGTGAACCGAAGCCACCCATGAGTTGCCACACTTGATCAGCAGTTGCCGACACTTCAATCGTTGCAGATGCCTTAGCCACGGTAGATCTCCAAAACTGAATCGATAATTTAGAACAGCAATGTAAACCAGCCCTTGAACGACTTCATCCATTTCCGTTGCGCCTAGCCGTTGATGGATCATGCCTCTGCATCGCTCAAGACCACGGTTCAGCAGGGCGCGGCGCTCACACCACCATCCCGTCACGCGCGACGATGATGTGCATGGGCAACTGATTTCCGGTCTCCATCAACCACGCATCCAACGTATGGCCGATGTGGGTCAGCACTGCCAATTGCGGTTTCAACTGGGCAATAGATTCCAACGCTAAATTCAGGTCATTGTGGTTACGCGGTGCCTGGGGTTGCGGTGGCAGCGAGCAGTCAAGCACCAGCACGTCCAGGGGCTGACGCTGCAAAAACGCGAGGGTTTCGTCCGGTAAACCCACCGTATCGGTCAGGTAAGCAATGCGCCGCCCCTCACCCTCCAGCAGGTACCCCAAGGTCGGTTTCGAATGCACCAGCGGCATCGCCGTAACGCTCAATGCGCCTAACTGACGAGTTTCGAAGGCACTGAACGGCTGGCTGAAATCCAGAATACCCGGATGTTTGTAAAGGTCGGCCAAGCCTTGCGCATCCACCGGCCCGTGCACCGGAATCACCCAGCCCTGCCCCCAGCGCAACTCCAGCAGCCCTTGCGCATGGTCGGCATGGTAATGGGTTTGCAGAATGCCATTGAAGCTGCGCGGCGGGAAACGCTCGGTCAAGTCAGTCAAACCGGAGTCGATCAACCAACGCTGGCCCCCGCACTCGACCAACGCGCTGCACGGCCGACGGCGCAAGCGTTGATCGGAATGAGCCGCCGCACACGCCGGGCAATCGCAGCCATACACCGGAACCTGCGACACATCAGCGGTGCCCAGCAATGTCAGGCGCATGTGGGGTCTTTGCCGATTAGTGTCAACAAACGTGCGAGGGTGTGTTCGATAGGTCCGGAGTTGTCCAACAGCCACGGCCCGGACGTCTCACTTGCCATGAGCGTTGCAGCGAAATCAGCATTACGCGCCAACCGCGCTTCAATTTCAGGCATTGATTCGCGGCCCCGAGCCAACAATCGGTCACGCAAAATATTTTGGTCCACCGTCAGCAGCAGCGCGAGCAAATCCGGGTAACGTTGGCGCGCTTGAGTCAAGTGCCCACGGGAGCCGTTGATGAGCACGTCTAGCCCTGAATCGAGCCACGCGTCGATCTCACCAGGAATGCCGTAGTGCAACCCATTGGCCTGCCAGCTCAGAGCAAATTCACCCTCAGCTTGCATGGCAATGAACTGTTCGACACTGACGGCCTGCGCCGCCTCGCCCACCGCTTCGGCCGAGCGAGTGATAACACGCCGCACGATCCGGCAGCCCTGAGCGGACAACGGATCGCGCGCAGCATCCAGCAGGCTGTCTTTGCCGGAACCTGAAGGTCCGATGAGATAGATCAACCTGCCTGCCATCAAAACACCCTCTTCGCTTGTCGCCACACCTGTTGAATGACCGGTAACCCGTCCTGATTTTTTGCCTGAATCAGATCCGCACGCAGCCGTACGCGAATCTCGCCGCGATCGTCGAGCCCTGCCGAACGAGCCGGTGCGCGGGTGACCATGCCCACCGCTTGCGCCAGCTCGCAGGTGTTGTCTTGCGCGGCCAATAAAAAGGCGGCCTGTAGCAGGCTGGCGGGATAGTAATCGCTGGACAGAATATCCAGTAGTCCTTCTTTAGCAAGGTCTGCCGCCGCCACGTTGCCTGAATGAGAACCGCCGCGCACGATGTTCGGCGCCCCCATCAAGACCCCCATGCCCAACCGGTGGCTGCCACGTGCCGCCTCCAGTGTGGTGGGGAATTCGGCAATGGTCATGCCGTAACCGGCCGACTCTTCGACATGGGCCATTGTCGCGTCGTCGTGGCTGGCCACTGACAAGCCTCGGGCCAAGCAATCCTCGACGATGGCGCGCCGATAACGGTCGCTGAACTCACGAGAATTGGCCGTCTGGAATACGATGAATTCGTCCATCTGCTCAGGGGTCAGTTGGTACTTACCCATGTAGTACTCGCGGTACTTGGATTCAAGGGCAAATTGGCGCTGACCCGGCGAATGGTCCATCACCGACACTAATTGCACCAGTGGGTGCTCCACCAAATCGCGGAACACGCTCAAGGTGTCCGGGTGGCAGAGTTCGCAGCGCAAATGCAGCCGGTGATCGGCACGGGTCAGGCCCGCCGCGCTGGCGCTGGCAATCGCCTCCAGCATGCCGGGCAATTTCTTCATCCGGTTGCCCTTGGGGTTAACGTCGCCGATGGACAGCGCGTCGAACACCGTGGTAATGCCTGCCGCAATGATTTGCGCGTCGTGGCTCAACACCGCTGAGGTTGACGGCCAATCCACGCCGGGACGCGGGGTCATGTGTTTTTCCAGGTTATCGGTGTGCAGTTCGACCAGACCTGGCAGCAAATAATCACCGTGCAGGTCCTGCGCCTGGGGCAAGCGGCTGCGGCCTTCATCTACTTCGGCGATCAGGCCATTGCGCAAGACCACGGTGCCGTTGAATACCCGGTCAGCAGTAACGACTTGAGCATTGCTGAGAATCTGTTCGGTCAGCATGGTGCGGCTTCCTTGATGATCGAAGTGCTGGGGGTCATGTCTAGATGACGGTCAGCCACCGCTTCACGGGCGGCGCGGTCGTGGAATATGCCGATCAGCGCAGCGCCGGCGGCTTTGGCTTCTTGCATCAGTTCCAAGACCACTTGGCGATTGGTGTCGTCCAACGACGCGGTGGGTTCATCCAACAGCATCACCGGCCACTCGACCATGAAACCGCGGGCGATGTTGATCCGCTGCTGCTCACCCCCGGAAAACGTGCCGGGCGCCAGTTGCCACAAGCGTTGCGCAATGTTCAGCCGGGCCAATAAATGCTCCGCTCGGGCCTTGGCTTTTTCCTTCGACCAGCCCCGTGCCAGCGCCGGTTCCATGACCACATCCAGACTGGCAACCCGTGGAATCACCCGCAGAAACTGGCTAACGTAGCCCAAGGTTTGCTGGCGCACGGCCAGAACCTCACGGGGTTGCGCGCCGACCAACTCCAGCCAGTCGCCGGCATGGCGCACACGAATACTTCCGCCAGCTGGCAGGTAATTGCCATACAACGTGCGCAACAACGTGCTTTTGCCGGCGCCGGATTGCCCGTGCAACACCAGGCAATCACCCGCACTCACCGTAAAACTCAGACCATCAAGCACATTGAGCACCACACCGTTTTGCTGATGCAGCGTGAAAGTTTTCGAGAGGTCGCGGACCTCGATCAACGTGTTCATCAAGCTCACCTCAAAAAGACGGCAGCGACCGAAGATCATCCGGTCGCCAGTTAATTCACGGTTGCAGCACCGACGACACCAGCAGCTGCGAATAGGGATGCTGCGGGTCATCAAGGATCTGATCGGTCAGCCCCGACTCCACGACCCGGGAACGCCGCATTACCATCAGCCGATCTGCCAGCAGTCGGGCCACGGCCAAATCGTGGGTGACGATCACCACCGCCAAATCCAGCTCACGCACCAGACCGCGCAACAGGTCGAGCAAACGCGCTTGCACCGACACATCGAGGCCGCCAGTCGGCTCATCCATGAACACCAGGCGCGGACCGGAGACCAAATTGCGAGCGATCTGCAGGCGTTGCTGCATACCACCGGAAAAGGTCCGTGGCAGGTCGTCGATGCGCAGCGGATCAATTTCCACTTGGCTCAGCCAGTCAATCCCGGCCGCCCGCAATTCGCTGTAATTGCGCACGCCTTGAGCCATCAGACGCTCGCCAATATTGGCCCCGGCTGAGACGCCCATCCGCAGGCCGTCGCGCGGACTTTGCTCAACGAAACCCCACTCGGTGCGCAGCAAGGTACGGCGTTCGGCTTCACTGGCGCTGTAGAGGTCGAACCAGTCGCCTTCCTTGCGGCGATAGGCAATGGCGCCGCTGTCCGGGGGGCTACGACCACTGAGCAAAGACAATAAAGTCGATTTTCCCGAACCGGACTCGCCGACTATCCCCAGCACTTCACCGGGATACAAATCAAAATCGACGCCTTGGCAGCCCTTCTCAGCGCCGTACAAACGCGTTAAGCCACTGACTTTGAGCAAGGGTTGCGCACGGTCTGTCTGGCGGTCGTGCAGGGGCAATTTTGCTGGAGTGTTCATTGAGCCGCCTCCTGTTCGATGCTGCGCTGGGCGCAATAGTCGGTGTCGGAACATACGAAGCTTTGGGTGCCTGCGTCATCGAGAATCATTTCATCGAGGAACGACGCTCGGCTGCCGCAAATGGCGCAGCACTCTTCCCATTTCTGGATTTCAAACGGGTGGTCTTCAAAGTCCAGACTCACCACTTTGGTGTACGGCGGCACCGCGTACAGGCGCTTCTCACGGCCAGCGCCAAACAGCATCAGTGCCGGGCTCATGTCGAGTTTCGGGTTGTCGAATTTAGGATTGGGCGACGGGTCCATCACGTAACGGTCATCGACCATCACCGGATAGGCATAGCTGGTAGCGATGTGGCCAAAAGTGGCGATGTCCTCGTAGAGTTTTACGTGCATCACCCCGTAATCGTTCAGCGCATGCATGGTCCGGGTCTCGGTTTCCGACGGCTCGATAAAGCGCAGTGGTTCCGGGTTTGGCACCTGATACACCATGATTTGATCAGCGTGCAGCGGTGTTTCCGGAATTCGGTGACGGGTCTGGATGATCGTCGCTTGGGGCGTGCGCTCGGTGGTGGCGATGCCCGCCGTGCGGGCAAAAAAGCGTCGAATCGACACGGCGTTGGTGGTGTCGTCCGCACCCTGATCGATGACTTTGAGCACGTCGTCCGCACCTAGAATCGCCGCAGTAACTTGCATCCCGCCGGTGCCCCAACCGTAAGGCAGCGGCATTTCGCGGCCACCAAATGGCACCTGATAACCCGGAATCGCCACCGCTTTAAGTAGCCCACGACGGATCATGCGTTTGGTTTGCTCGTCCAGATAAGCAAAGTTGTAAGCCTCGTCCCGCGTGGGGCGGGCCGGCATCTGGTTGCTGCTCATTGCAGATTCTCCTGGGCGGCAGGCTTGCGCAGTTTGCGGATCAGTTCCAGCTCAGACTGGAAGTCGACGTAGTGCGGCAGTTTCAGGTGAGAGACGAAACCGGCTGCTTCAACGTTGTCGCAATGGCTAAGCACGAACTCTTCCTGCTGCGCGGGCGACTCGATTTCTTCGTTGAACTCAGCGGCGCGTAACGAGCGGTCCACCAGTGCCATGCCCATAGCCTTGCGCTCGGCTTGGCCAAACGTCAGGCCATAGCCCCGAGTGAATTGCGGCAGTTCAGTGGGCGAACCGACGAACTGGTTGACCATCTCGCACTCGGTGATTTCAATGCTGCCGATGTTGATGGGAAAACCCAGCTCTTCCGGTTCGATCCAGACCTCAACCTCGCCGATGCGAATCTCTCCGGCGAACGGGTGATTGCGGCCATAACCGCGCTGCGTGGAATACCCCAGCGCCAACAAGAAACCTTCATCGCCACGGGCCAATGCCTGCAAACGCTGGGCACGGCTGGATGGGAACTCCAAAGGGTTACGCGTGATGTCAGCAATCGTCTCGTCGCTACTGGCTTCATCCTTGACCAAGCCTTCTTTGGCTAGCAAACCCAGCACCCGCGGGCAAGCTTCCAGCCGTGCGCCCGCCTCCACCTGAGGCCCCGGCTGTTCGCCTTCGGCCAATAAAGCAAAGTCGAGCAAGCGATGGGTGTAATCAAAGGTGGGACCGAGCAACTGGCCGCCCGGCACGTCCTTGAAGGTCGCCGATAAACGACGGCTCAGTTGCATGTCCGACGTATCAATCGGCAGGCTGCCGGCAAAGCGCGGCAGCGTGGTCCGATAGGCGCGCAACAGAAAGATTGCTTCAACCAAATCTCCCGCCGCCTGCTTGATCGCTAAGGCCGCCAGTTGCTCGTCATACAGCGAGCCTTCACTCATCACCCGCGCCACGGCCAGAGGCAGCTGCTGACGAATTTGTTCGACGGCCAACTCAGCAATAGAAGTGTCGCCCCGGCGTCTTTTTGCCAACAGACGATGGGCGTTGTCGATGGCCTGTTCGCCACCTTTGACGGCTACGTACATCAGGCAAACTCCTCGGCCACAGTGTTGGTTTGCGCCACGCTCACCCGAGTGCTGCGCGGCAGGCCGATAACGCTGCTGCCTGCGAGGAAGAACGCGTCCAGTCCACGGGGAAAATCATTGCGGGCGTCGCGCTCGCCCCAGAAGCCGGCAGCCAAGGGCAATGCCACCTGGTTTTCGCTTTGGATACCCGGGCCGCGCCAAGTCAGGTGGGGGCCGCCATCCAACTGGTCCAGCTGAATCAACAGCGTGCAGGACTGGTCCGGGTAACGATCATTGCCCAACTCGAAACCATGCAGGTCACTCAACTCACTGTCGTCGAGCAAGGCAAAGCGCGCCTGCTCACGGGTGCCGACAATCGGGCAGCCGCAGTGAAAGGCCAGGTTGGCGCGAATGATCGGGGTATCAAATGCCGGCGCCAGCCACAACGGCGTGTCCACATCCAGCAGCGCCAGGCACAGCGCGTAACTGGCAGGCGCCAAGCCCTCCAGCGGCGGCGCGTTCATTGGCTGGACAATGCCGGGACCGGCCAGGGCTTTGAGGGCTGCGCGAAAACTGCGCACCGAATCCAGCACCGAGTCGGCGAACGCCGGTTGCAATAGGGTTGCATTCATCAGTCTTCTCCTCGCACCAGGGTGAAGAACTCAACCTTGGTGGCAGCGGTTTCGGCTTCTTTGACGGCGCGGCGCGCGGCATGCGCATGGGCCAGGGGTTCGATCAATTCACTTAACCAACGCAACTGTTGCGAGCCCTGCAAATGCGCATCGGCCAGCGCGGCCAGCTCGGCGTGCAACTTGTCGCGCCCGGCGAGGTAGCTGAAACCGGTGCGGCCATCAGCCAACCGCACAACGCAGCGGGTGACGCTCATCTCGCCGACGTTAAACGGCGCGCCGGTCCCGCCCATGCGGCCACGGACCAACGTCATGCCAATTTCAGGGGCGCGGATCAGTTGGTAGTCGGTGTCGCGTAAGGCGGCTTCGTGATGACTCAAATCGGCAAGTCGGGCGTGAGCCAACACGCTGATCCACTGTTGACGGGCGGTGGTCGCGGCTACAGGAGCGGGATTCATCTTCGACATCTCCATCGGGCTGTTCATTGGGACTCTTTAATCAGGTCAGGACTTGATACTGAAAGCGGTCCGATCGGCTGGTGGACTGAGCAAGCTCCACCGGTTGACCGGATCGATCACGAGAAAGGGTGAGGACGCTCAGCACGGGCAAGTGTCGGGGCATCAGCAACAAACCGGCTTCTTCACGGCTCGGCAGGCGTGCGCCGATCAGGCTGAAGGTGCGGGTCAACGGCAGATCGTGATCGGCGAAAAACTGCCGCAGCGAACCACCGCTATAGGCCGCCAGCATCTCGCTACGGCTGGCGCAATAACGGTGACGAATCAGGCTTACTGGCTGGCTGTCGACTAAGCGCAAGGTTTGCAGCTCAATGAGCGGCGCCTGATCGGCCAGCCCCAAATGGGTAGCTTCATCGCGATTGGCGAGGCAGATCCGCCGCTGCAATAAACGCGCTTCGACTCCGTGGCCCAAGGCCGAGACCGATTGGCTGTAGGCGCTTTCGGCGGCCATGGGATAGATCAAGCGGCGTTCCAGCACCTGCGTGCCTTTGCCCTGCTTGCGCAGCAGGCTGCCTTCTAAGACCAACTCGTCGATGGCACGCCGCACGGTGTGACGGTTGACCGAAAACCGCGCGGCCAGGCGGATTTCTGCGGGCAGGTAATCCCCCGCCTGATAGTCGTCCAGCTCCCTGCGCAAGGTGTCGGCCAGCTCGCGGTAAACCGGTTCAATTTGTCTAGACAAGTGCATGGTTAAAAAAAGCGCCGTCAGGCACCGCCTCCGTTAAATGAACTGTTTGCGCAAGCGTTGCGACAGGATGTCGATCACGCTCACCACCAAAATAATGATCAGCAAGACAGCGCAGGTTTGGGTGAACTGAAAGGAGCGAATGTTTTCCCAGAGGATCACGCCGATGCCGCCGGCACCGACCATCCCGACCACCGTCGCCGAGCGCACGTTGGACTCGAAGCGATACAACGCGTACGAAATCCACAGCGGCAATACTTGCGGGATCACCCCGTAGATGACTTCTTGCAACGCGCTGGCACCGGTGGCCCGCACCCCTTCAACCGGACCGGGGTCGATGGCTTCAACCGCTTCGGCAAACAGCTTGGCGAGCACACCGGTGGTGCCGATCCACAACGCCAATACCCCGGCGAATGGCCCCAGACCTACCGCCACCACGAACAACATGGCGAAGACCATTTCGTTGATTGAACGGAACGCGTCCATGACCCGGCGTACCGGCTGATGAACCCACCACGGGGTGATGTTCTCGGCACACAGAATGCCCAGCGGCACCGAACAGATAATCGCCAGGACCGTGCCCCATACGGCGATCTGCACCGTGACCAGCATTTCCTTAAGGTAGGAACGCCATTCGTGAAAGTCAGGCGGAAAAAAGTCGGCAGCGAAAGTCGCCATGTTCCCGGAGTCGCGGTAGAGCGCCAGCGGATTCATTTCGGCGCCGTGCCAAGACCAGACTAACAAGGCGAGGACCAGGCCCCAGCCGATATAGCGCGGCCAGGTGCGTTTGCCGACGGCGTCGACGTATGCGGCATGGGTAGTCATAAAAAACTCTCGACACTTCAAGCATTCAAAGGCAGCGACCGCCCGACACCGTCCTTGGTGTCAGGTCATCCGGCATTAACCGGCGCTGGCGGTGTTCTTCTTATCAAGCTCGGTAATGCGCTGTTGCAGCTTGGCCAGACTGCTGTCGAGGTCCTTCAGACGCTCTGTCTTTTCCTTCTCGTCCAGCGTGGTGCTGGCGACGACTTCGTTACGCTGCTTGAACAGTTCAAGCTGACGAATTGGCAGCAATTGATCGTCGGAAGACGGTAAGAACTTGCCCAACTGCATATCCTTGAGCACCGCCTTTTCGTGATCGGTATCGCCGTAGGTGGCGAAGAACTCACGAATCTTGGCTTTGTCGGTGTCCGACAGGCCCTTGTTCCAAACCATCGGGTCGGCTGGAATCAACGGCGACTTCCAGATCACTTTGAGCAACGCGGTCTTGTCCGGCTGCGTAACGGCCAAGCGGTCCCAGCTTTCGGTGTTGAAGGTCGCGACATCGAGTTGACCTTTTGCCACGCTCAGGGCGTTCACTTCGTGGCTCGAATTCAAGGTGCGCTTGAACGCGGTGGCCGCATCAACATGGTTCTTGGCGAAGACGTAATAGCCAGGAACCAAGTAGCCGGACGTCGAGTTGGGATCGCCGTTACCGAAGGTCAGGTTCTTGGCGTTTTTCAGCATGTCTTCGACAGAGTTGATCGGGCTGTCCTTGCGCACGATCAACAGGCTCCAGTAGCCCGCAGCACCATTGGCGGCGGCGGTCTGGGCGAAGATTTCGCCGTTGGAGCGGTCCACGGCCTCCATCGCGCCTTTGTTGCCCAACCAGGCGATATCGACCTTGTTGAAGCGCATGCCCTGAATCAAACCAGCGTAATCAGAGGCGAAGGTAGCGTTGACTTTCAGACCGGTTTTTTTCGACATATCGTCGAGAAACGGTTGCCAGATGCTCTTGAGGTTGGTCGATGACTCGGTGGACATAAGGCCGAAATTGATGACTTTCTCTTCAGCCTGAGCGGTGCCTAGACAGAAGGTGGCCAACAAAGCGGCAGACGCAAAAACGCGACCGATACGATTCAACATGGGCAGGTTCCTGGGAGAGAAAGGGTCAGTTGGGTGAGTGAAACGGCAGCGTTTTCCGGCCCGCGATCACGCTCGGGCAAGGGCCAGCTTTAGCGGTTTTTCGGCGTTTCGCGCCGTGTCGGAGAACAGCAGACTGGTGTCCAGGTCCGCGCCGTACAGGCCGTTGAGAAACTCGGTACTAAGCGCCTCGGCGGCGCCATCAAAATGGATGCGGCCACCTTTGAGGGCCACGGCGCGCTGGCAATAACGCACGGCGTAATCCACTTGATGCAGGGTGACAACCACGGTTTTCCCGTCGCGGCGATTGATGTCAGCGAGAATTTCCATGACGTTGCGTGCGGATTCGGGGTCCAGCGAGGCAATCGGTTCGTCGGCCAGAATCACTTCGGCGCGCTGGGTCAAAGCACGGGCTATCGCCACGCGTTGCTGCTGCCCGCCCGATAAGGTAGAGGCGCGCTGAGCGGCAAAGTCGGCCAGGCCAACGCGGTCCAGAGACGCCATCGCCCTCTGTTTTTCCTCGGTGCTAAACAACCCCAGATTGCCGCGCCAGCTTGGCATGCGACCCAGGCAACCGAGCAACACGTTGTCCAATACGCTGAGGCGGTTGACCAGGTTGAACTGCTGGAAGATGTAGCCAATATCAGAGCGCAGCCGACGAACATTGCCATTCAAACGTCCGCACGCTTGCACTTCACGCCCCAATACCTGAACGCTGCCGCCGTTGTGTTTGTCACAGTGGACGAGCCCCGCCATGTGCCGCAACAGCGTGGACTTACCAGAGCCAGAAGCACCAATCAGCGCAACCATTTCACCGGGTTGTATAGACAACGCAAGATCGATCAACGCGGTCTTGCGAGCAAAAGTCTTGTTCAGACGGTCGACATGGATAGCAGCGTTCATGGGCTTTTCTCTGTCTGGTTGAACAGCCTTTGCACGGCTGCGTTCGAGTGCTTCAGACAGTAGAGAGCCTGTGTTTCAGACCTATGAACTGCGGATGACAGTACGGTAACGGTAGGCTTACGGTTTGAGGTTGGACTCGATGACGGTGCGCCGTGCCAGTTCTGGCGTATCAGCGTATGGTTCTGAAAGCCCCGACTGACGGGGCTTCTTGTTGAGAGGGAGAGTCAGCGATATGCACGCCGCGCCGCGCTTTAATGTCCTGTTAATTATGTTACTAGGTGTTTTGCCGCTGGTCGCACAGGCCACTTCCACCCCGCGACCGACCCCGCAAGCTGCGTCCGAACCCACCTTGGCGGACAGTGGATCTGCTCATTATCGGTTCGAGCGATTGCACGTTGGTTCCACCGACGGCAAACGCCGCTACCGCCTGGATCTGGCCATACCCCGCCGCGCGCCACCTGCGGCAGGTTACCCGGTGGTCTATTTACTCGACGGCAATAACGTCATGGCGGAACTGCGTGATGATTGGCTCGCTGAACTGGATGCGGGCAATCCGCCGCTGCTGGTTATGGTCGGGTACGACATAGAAGGGCGCTACGACATGGACCTGCGAACCCGTGATTACACCGGAGTCGGGTCGGCGGATTTTTTGAAAACCCTCATCACCCAGATCAAACCGCTGGTTGAAAAACAGCAAGCCATCGACCGCCAGCAGCAGATGCTGTGGGGCCATTCATTTGGAGGGTTGTTTGTGTTGTACGCACTGTTTGAACAGCCGCAAGCATTTCAAACCTGGTTCGCGGCCAGTCCATCGCTTTGGTATCAGCCAGAAACCTACGCCAAAGGCATGGGGTTTACCGGCATTGCCCAGGGATCAAAACGACGGGTGATGATCATGCGCGGTTCAAAAGAAGGCAGCCCACCGGTTAAATCATTTGATGGCGGCTCGCTGGAGCGAAGAAAAGCCATGGCGGCGGTACCGGTGGACGCCAATCGACAGGTCGCAGCGCACCTGGCGACACAGCCTGGACTGACCGCGAATTACCAAGAGTTCGAAGGGTTGGCCCATGGCGACATGTTTAATGCCGCCCTTTATCCAGCGCTGAGAATGGCGGCAGGGTTGAAGTAAAACCGCGTTATTGATGCGCCTTCTGTAGGAGCCGACGTGTTGGCGAAGCGGTGTATCCGCTCTCGCCAACACGTTGGCTCTTATCAAACTACTTTTTAATTTTTTAAAAACAACGGGTTGGCGCTGTATTTTGTGTGTATATCCGGCATTTGTGGTTGCTGAAAGTAGGGTTTCGCTTTTACAGCGAGTCACCTTTTTCAAACGCCAAAAAGGTAACCCAAAACGCTTGCCCCACCATGCGGGACCTCGCTTAGGCTCGGTCTTCCCTCACTCCGGCGTTGCTCCGGGGGTCGCCGTGAGCGGCCGTCCCTGGCCGCGCACGGCTTACTCGGCATCCTTGCCTCGTTACCCCCTGCGCAACGCCTGCGATCGGCCGCATGGTTTCACGGGGCCTCTTTCCGTAATTTGATATTCAATTCACGGGCGATCTACAGGCGGGCGACCATCTGTAGGAGCCAATTGTTGGCGAAGGTCCTTCGGCCCTTATCGCAGCCTTCGGCAGCTCCTACAGAAATCTGCGCAGCGCCAGAATCTGTGGGACCGAATTTATTCGGGAAGGCGCCAGTCCTGACACCCTGCAAACTCAAACCACACAAAAAGTGCCACACAGTTTGTTGTGCGACAGCGCGGCGTCGAAGACGTGGCGGACCCTCCTACAGAGAGGCGAGCGATCACTTATATCCGAAACGTCCCGACCAAATGCTGCAACTTGGTCGCCTGTTCTTCCAAATCCGCACAGGCCTCCAGCGTCAATTTCAAGTTATCGACCCCCGCCTGATTCAACGTGTTGATCTGCGTAATATCGACATTAATCGACTCGACCACTGCCGTCTGTTCTTCAGTAGCCGTGGCCACTGACTGGTTCATGCCGTCGATTTCACTGATACGCCCGGTCACGCTGCTCAACCGATCACCGGCCTGGTTAGCGATGGTGACGCTGGTCTCGCTCTGGCGCTGGCTTTCGGTCATGGTCACCACGGCTTGCTTTGCGCCGACTTGCAGCTCTTCAATCATCTTCTGCACTTGCTGCGCCGAATCTTGAGTGCGGTGTGCCAGGTTACGTACTTCATCAGCGACTACGGCAAATCCTCGGCCCGCTTCCCCTGCCCTCGCCGCTTCGATGGCCGCGTTCAGCGCCAGCAAATTGGTCTGCTGCGAGATGCTGGTAATGACCTCAAGAATCTGCCCGATATTGACCGTCTTGCCATTCAGGCTTTCGATATGGGTGCACGATTCGCTGATGTTGACCGACAGCAGATTCATCGCCTGAATGGTCTGCTGCACAACTCTTTGACCATCGCCCGCGAGCTGGCTGGCGTCGCTGGAATGCTGCGAAGCCAAGGCGGCGTTCTGCGCAATTTCTTGGGCGGCGGCTCCGAGTTCGTTGATCGCGGCCGCCACGCTGCTGGTGCGATTGGCTTGCTCATCGGAGCTGACCATCGACGAGTTCGACGCACAGACCACCCGTGCGGCGACTTCACTGAGGTGCGCTGCGGTGCCTGCCACTTCACGAATAGAACCGTGAATCCGTTCGACAAAGTGGTTGAACGACTCCGCCAGCGCGCCGAACTCGTCCTGAGCCTCAATGGCCAAGCGTTTGGTCAAATCACCTTCACCGTCAGCGATGTCACGCATGGCCCGGCCCATCTGATGCAACGGTTGCATCAGCGCTCGAATCAACAGGCCCAGCAGCAGCACCACGACCAGCACAATGATGATCATCGCGGTCAGTGCCGAGGTACGAAATTCGCTGAGCATCGAATACGCGGCATCTTGATCCAGCACCAGTGCCACGTACCAGTTCGCCGACGAGAGACCTTCAACGTGGGTGAACGAGATAAATTCGGACTTGCCTTGAACGGTAACCTCGACCACCCCTGGGGCTATTTTCGGCGTGCCAACCGGGTACGCTTCGCTGAGGTTTTTCAGTACCAGCTTGCTGTCCGGGTGAATCAGAATCTTGCCGTCGCCACTGACGATAAACGCATAACCGTGACCGCCAAAGTTCAGCGAGTTGATGGTATTACTGATGCTGTCCAGAGCAATGTCAGCGCCGGCCACACCGACGAATTGGTTGTCGTGCTTGACCGGTAAGGCCAAGGTAACCACCAACTTTCCAGATGACGCGGCAATGTAGGGTTCAGTCACGACAGTGCTTTGCGCACTCACCGCCGCTTTGTACCAACCCCGTTGGCGCGGATCGTAATCACTCGCCCGATTGCCCGCGGGTACGGAAAACATCACGCCTTCGCTAGAACCGAAGTAACTCAACTGAAAGTTATCGGCGTACGCAGGCAGACCCACCGTGCGCTGAAGGGTAGGGATCGCCGTGCCATCGACGGCAATCTGTTGCGCCATGGATTGAAGCAATTGGGTTCGGCTTTCCAGCCAGGTCTGAATGTTATGGGTGGTCAGATTGCCCAGTTGTTGCAGTTCCGAAAATACATTGGCCTTCAGCGTTTCACGTTGTCGGTAGTCGTTTACAACAATAAAACAGGAAAACGCGACCACAATAATTAACGTGGCGGCCAGCAGGATTTTCCTGCTGAAGCCCATATTTCTGATCATTTGAACTGCATCCGGGAAAAAGACAGCAATGGCGAGTGCGCAAACTATGCGCACGCGAAGATTACGATGCAGCGTTGTACGGACTTATGTCAGCAAAAGGAAGAATAAATCGCCTTTACCAATGTGTTTACGCAGTTTCGCGAGTTATTTGCAGATCCCCTATATCTGTGGGAGCTAACTTGTTGGCGAAGAAGACGTGTAGCAGGCACTCCGCCTCGCGAACACGTTCACTCCTACCGTTTCAGGACTCCAGATGACAACGCACCAACGTATCTCCAACAGCCGCTAAAACTTGTGGCCTGTCGCAGCCGGTGGTAGCGCGGGGGCAGCGGTCGCGCAAGAAGCAGCCGGTGGGTAGGTTGCGGTTGCCCGGCAGTTCGGTGGGCGCCGCAACTTGAGCGTTGTCTAGCGGCGCGCCCAAACGGGGCACGGCTTCGAGCAGCAGACGCGTATAGGGATGGCGCGGTCGCTCAAGCACCTCGGCGGTGCTGCCCAGTTCGACAATCTGCCCCAGGTACATCACCGCCACCCGGTCTGCCATGTGCCGAACCACCGACACATTGTGGGAAATCAGGATGTAGGTCAGGTCGCGACTGCGTTGCAACTCTTGCAGCAGATTGAGAATCTGCGCCTGCACCGAAATATCCAGCGCTGAGGTCGGCTCGTCGAGAACAATAATGTCCGGGTTGGAAGAAAGCGCCCGAGCAATGGCGATACGTTGCCGTTGCCCACCGGAAAACTGATGGGGGAAGCGCTCCATATACTCGGTGCGGATTCCGACTTGCGCGGCCACTTTAGCGGCGATCTCACGCATTTCCCGGCGCGGCGCGGCACGCTGGACGAACAGCGGCTCGGTGATGATTTTCCAGATCGGCAAACGTGGGTCGAGTGAGGACTGCGGGTCCTGAAACACGATCTGCACATTGCTGCTGCGTTCTCGGGCGTCGTTATAGATCCAGTTCAGCGTGCCGCTGGTGGGCTTGATCAGGCCCATCAGCAGTTGCGCCAGGGTGCTTTTGCCACAGCCGGACTCACCGACTACCCCCAGTGTTTCACCGCCACGAACGTCCAGGTCGATCCCGTTCAGGGCATGGGCCACGCCTTTCGGGCGACCCAACCAGTCGCTGCCTACCGGAAAATGCACGCGCACCTCTTTAAGGTCGAGAATCGACGCGCTGTCAGTCGGCAATTGTTTACGGACGTTGCTGATCATGCCGATGGCTCCTGAACGCTCAGCCAGCAGGCGCTTTTGCGCAGACCGCTGGCATCGATGGCCTGAAGGGGTGGGCGTTGGCTGCAAACCGGCATTGCATACGCGCAGCGGTCTCGAAACGTGCAGCCATCGGGCAATGCCGACAGGTTGGGCACTTGCCCCGGTATCGTCATCAACGGTTCGCCTGGCTGAACTTGTTCCGGCAAGCCGCTGAGCAAACCTTGGGTGTACGGATGACGCGGATCGGCCATAACCTCAGCGGTTGCGCCCTGCTCCACCACGGCGCCGGTGTACATCACGTACACCCGGTCGCAGAACTGCGACACCAAGGCCATGTCGTGGGTAATCAACAGAATCGCGGTGCCACGCTCACGGGCTTTTTCCCGCAACAGCAACAACACTTGGCGCTGCACCGTGACGTCTAACGCGGTGGTCGGTTCGTCGGCGATCAACAACTGCGGATCGCACGAGAACGCCAAGGCAATCATCACTCGCTGGCGCATGCCACCGGACAGTTCGAAGGGGTAGCTTTCAAGCACCTGCTCGGGATCAGCGATGTGCATGTCACGCAGCAAACCCAAGGCTTTGGTCCTCGCCTGCGCCTTGCTCAACCGTTGGTGGTGAATGATCACGTCGAGCATCTGCCGACCAACGCGTCGGGTCGGGTTCAGCGCCGTCATTGGCTCCTGAAAAATCATCGCCGCATCGCGACCGCGAACTTTCAGCAGGTCTTTCTCCTTGGCGGCGAGCATGTCGCGTCCCAGGATGTGCAAGCTGCCGCCGCTGACCCGGTAACTGCGCTCCGGTAACAACCGCAAGCTGAGCATCGCCGTGACGGATTTGCCGGAACCCGACTCGCCGATCACGCCCACGATTTCGCCCGGATTCACGTGCAACGAAACACCGTTCAGTGCTTTGACCGTGCTGCGATAAGCCGGGAACTCAATGCTCAGTTGGTCGATGACCAGCACCGGCGCTGCTGACGGATGAAGATATTGCGCACTGTGCATGCTCATTTCCCCTGTTGGCGCGGGTCGAGCAGGTCGCGTACGCCGTCGCCCAACAGATTGAAGCCGGTGGCGGTAATCAGAATCGCCAAGCCGGGGAAGGTCGAATACCACCATTGATCAAGGATGTAATTGCGTCCGGTGGCGACCATTGCGCCCCACTCTGCCGTTGGCTGTTGAGCGCCCAAACCGATGAAACCCAAGGCCGAGGCCATCAGAATTGCGCTGCCGATATCAAGGCTCAGTTGCACCAACAATGGCGGCATCGCGTTACGTGCGACGTGCCACAGCACGATGTGCCAACGTCCGGCGCCAAAGGTCTGCGCGGCTTTGACGTAGCCCATCTGGCGGATGCTCAATGCCTGCCCACGGGCCAGACGCACATAGAACGGAATCCGCACCAGCGTAATAGCCAACATCGCATTGAACAGGCTCGGCCCCAGCGCGGCGGTCAAGGCCATGATCAACACCAGCGACGGCACCGACAGCATGATGTCCATCAAGCGCATGATCAGGCCGTCGAAGCGCCCGCCGATGACCCCGGACATGCAGCCCAACAAGCCTCCGATCAAGCAGGACGCAAAGGCCACAAACAGCCCGACGCCCACCGATTGCCGGCTGCCATACACCACGCGGCTGAACAGGTCACGGCCCACTTCGTCGGTGCCAAACCAATGCGCCGCCGACGGCTCAGCCAACCGCTGGGCGAGGTTCAAGGCGTTGGGGTCATGGGACGCCAGCCACGGCGCGAAGGCCATGCACAGCAGCACCAGCAAGGTGATCGCCATGCCGGCCATGGTCAGCGGGCTGCGGCGGATCTGGTAACGCAAATAGGCGAATTTATCCTGCCAGCGCGGCGTGCCTGGCAATGGCGCGACGATGGGTGCGGAAAATGGCGTCGACATCTCAGTTCACCTCGCCAATGCGTGGGTCGATGACCCGGTACAGCAGGTCAATCGCCATGTTCAGCAGTACATAGATGAACGACACCAGAATCGCGAAGCCCATCACCGCTGGGAAATCCAACGATTGGATCGACTTGACCACATAAGCGCCCATCCCCGGCCAGGCGAACACCGTTTCGGTTAACACTGCGCCGTACAGCAAGTCACCCAAGGTCAGGCCCAGCACCGTTACTGACGGAATCAGCGCGTTAGGCAGCGCATGGCGCACTATCACCGCCCAGCGCGACAAGCCATACGCTCGGGCCGTGCGGATGTAGTCTTCACCCAGTTGATCAAGCATGGCCGAACGAATCTGCCGCGCGACCACGCCCAAATTGACGAAGCCCAGGGTCACCGCCGGCAAGATCAAATGCTGCACCGCGTTCCAGAACAACGCCCCATCCCCCGCCAGCAACGAATCAATCAGGTAAAACCCGGTGCGGTTTGGCGGCGGGTCGAGCCCTTCATCCAGCCGACCGCTGCCCGGCAGCCAACCAAGGTGCCCGTAGAACAGCACGATCAAGCCCAACCCGAGCCAGAACGCCGGCGTCGAAATACCGGTGACCGCGAGGGTCCGCGCCAGTTGGTCGATGGCGCGGTTGTGGTACACCGCCGACAGCACACCCAACGGCACTCCCACCAAAATCGACAGGGTCAGTGCGGTAAATGCCAACTCCAAGGTCGCTGGAAAGTACGCCTGCAAATCTTCCAGCACTGGCCGACTGGTCCGAATCGAGGTACCAAGGTCGCCGTGGAACAGGTCGAGCATGTAGCGACCGTATTGCTGATACAGCGGCAAATCCAACCCCAGTTGATGACGGATGTGCGCAACGATGGCGTCGGTGGCACGGTCGCCCGCGATCAACCGGGCCGGGTCGCCGGGGATCAAATGGGAGATGGAAAAGGTAATCAACGAAACGCCAAACACAACCAATAACAGGCCGAACAGGCGTTTGCGCAACATATTCAAGAAGGCCATGAGGCACCTCGGTAACGCGACGAATCGGCAGCGATAAGTTGCCGTGGGCACAGCGCTGCACCGACCTCCGCTTACGGGCGAGGTCGCTGGAGCGTTAACACGTTGCAGTGGCTGGCGGTTGTCCTGACGGACAGCCGCGTTTTACTTGGTGATGGTGTCGATGTTGAACACTTGCTCAAGCATCGGGTTAAACACGTAACCCTTCACCGTGCTGCGCATCGGCAGCGTGTAGGCCTTCTGGTACAGGTAGGCGTACACGCTGTCGTTGAGCACGATTTTTTGCGCTTGCTGGTACAGATCGGTGCGCTTGGCCGTGTCGTTGTTCGCCGCCGATTCGCGAATCAGCTTATCCACCGCCGGGTTGTCATAGAACGAACGGTTGCCCGGCAAGCCTTGAAGTTTGGAGTCGAACCAGAAGTTCATGAACATGTACGGGTCAGCAAAGTCTGGACTCCACGAACCAATGGCGATGTCGAAATCACCGGTGCCCAAGCGTTCACGCATGGTGGCGTTGGCCAGTTTTTCCATTTTCAGGTTGACCCCCAATGGCGCCAGGTCAGCTTGCAAGGTCAGCCCAATGGGCTCCCAGTTCGGGTCCTTGTCCGAGTACATGAAGTTAAGCGCGGTGATTTTCTCCGGGACTTTGGCCAGGTCGGCCTTGGCCTTGGCGGTGTCCTGCTTGAACGGCGGCAGTTTTGAATCGTAGGCCCACATGCCTTGGGGGATCGGCCCGTTCATGGGTTTGGCTTTGCCTTTCAAGATGCCATTGATGATGCCGTCGTAATCCAGCGCATCAACGATGGCCCGACGCGCGTCCGGGTTATTCATCGGTGCTTTCTTGTTGTTCAGATACAACAAGGTGACCCGCAGTGACGGGTAGTCGCCAATGACCACGCCTGGCTTTTTGCTCAGCGCATCCAACTGGTCTTCGGGCATGTCTTCAATGATGTCGAGGTCACCGTGTTCCAGTTGCAAGCGACGCACCGATGCTTCGCCGATGATCTTGATCACGACTTTTTTCAAGGCCGGTTTCGGGCCGGCGAAATAGCTGTTTTGCTCCATGGTCAACGCCTGACCTTTCTGCCACGACGCCAGGCGGAAAGCGCCAGAGCCTGCAGTGTGGGTCGACAAGTAGGCGTTAACGTCGTCGGATTTTTTCGCCACGTCCGGGTTGATGATGGCGCCGCCGTTGTGCGCAAGGGTGAAGAGGAACGGCGCATACGGGGCTTTCAGGGTAAAGCGCACGGTCATCGGATCGACCACCGAGACCTCCATGTCATCCGGGAACGCGCCGGACGGCCCTTGCTTGAGCTTCATCAGGCGGTCGAAGGAGAACTTCACCGCGTCGGCGTTCACTTCAGCGCCGTCGTCGAACTTGTTGCCCGGCTTGAGTTTGAACTCCCAGACCAGGTTGTCCGCCGAGGTGCTCCAACTGGCGGCCAGGTCGCCCTGCACTTCCGTGCTGCCCTTACCGTTCTCGACCTTGTAGGCCACCAACTTCTGATACGCCGGATAAGTCACGGCCCAGTCGTTGTTATCAATGGTCACTGCCGGGTCGAGGGTCTGGGGATCGGACGGTTTGCCGATCACCAGGGTGTCTGGCGGTGTTGCAGCGCTGGCCGATTGCCAGGCGCCGAGGCCCAGTGCTGAACACAGCAGGGCCAAGGCCATTGTGCGCGGGGTGAAAAGTCGGTTCATGCCGGTTCCTTGATCATTCGAACGATGGAATTTCGTCGGTTCATCTTTTATGAAAAGCTATTAAGAGCTATGAAAGCTCCACCGGCAGTTGAAACCCAAGCACCTTTTCAGGTGCTTGCAACGGACAGTCATTGGCCTTTCAGCTAAACGTCTGCACCGGGTATACGCCGGGATTCATGGGTGCCCCGGTCAGGTCTTGCGGTGTCACGGTTCATCAGGTGTGGCGGTGTGGCGATTTCAATTAACGGCCGGGCGAATCGAGTGATCGTCGATCATTGGATACGCGTCGGCATTGGGCAATTCGTAGTGCCACCATTCGCTGGCAATGTGCTGGAAACCCGCCCCGAGCATGATTCCCAGCAGCAACAGGCGATTGCGTTGCACGGCAGGTGGCAGGTCAGGGAAAAACGGGTGGGACTGCTCGCGCATGTCATCGAACCCGGTGCCCATGTCCAGCGGCTGGCCGTCACCGTCCAGCAGCGTCAAGTCCACCGCCACGCCACGGCTGTGGGGCGAACCCAGTTGCGGATCACGCACGTATTCGGGGTTCGGTAAGGCCTGCCATAACAACAGCTGGGCATAAGGCGGACGGTAGGCGTCAAACACCCGCAAGCTCAATCCGGCCTGGCGCGCCAATCGGCTGGCCAGGCGCATGCAAATTTCAGCGTCACGGTGCAGCAGGCAGCGTGCGTCCTTGTAAATCGGTTTGCCTGCCAAGTTATCGGCGCTGGCGTAAATCAAGTCGATTTCGATCTCAAGCGCCTCGGCATCAACCTCGACAAGTGGGCTGCTGTTCACTCAAACACTCCAAAATCCAAAGTAAAAAAAGGCGCTATTCGAACTGGCCGAAAAGCTCTTGTAGCTGCCGGTTTTTCGCCAGACGCTCATCCAGCCCACTGCCATATTTTTCTGCCACGGCAGAGACCATCAGGTTAAACAGGCAGGCCAGTGGCGCCATGGAATCCCAAAACTGCCCGACGTCGGACTTCAACTGCAACAGGTCCATCGGGTAGTCACGCGCCCAAGGACAGTGGAAATCGGTGATCAGCGCCAGTGGTAAGTTGTTGCTGCTGGCGACCTCGCAAAACGTGCGGGCCACGGCTGAATAAGTACGAAAATCGGCGATCACTGCGTAGGGTTTTTCGAACCGGGAGTTCAGTGATTCGGCGTAGGTACCTGACAAACCATCGACGTAATAAACCTTCGGCCGGATGTATTCCAAGTGGCTGTGAAACGCATTGAGGAGGCCTCGGGTGGTCTGGATGCCGACGATGAACACCGCATCGGCGGCGTACAACTGCTGGACGATCTGGCCGAACTGTTCGCTGCGAGCCAGGCCATACACGTGTTGGATGGCCTCCAGCTCGCGGGTCAGTGAGCGGTCAAGCGCGTCGCCATGGGTCGCCTCTTCCCGAAAAGCCCCAAGCCGGTCAGTGATCAGCCAGGTGTTCACCGAATCACCACGCAGGCTCTGCTTCACGTCATCCAGATTGCGATAACCCAGCGAACGCAAAAAACGCCCGACCGAAATGCCGGTGGTGCCGGTCTGCTGCGCAATGCTGTCAGCGGTCTCGAACGGCAGCTTCTGCGGGTGGGCCAACAGATAACCCGCAATCCGCTTCCCCGTCGGCGTCAGGCTATTGAAGCGCTGCTCCAATGCGTCGTGAAAACTGCTTTTTTCCATGGCATTCATACGGGCTTCAGCGTCCGAAATCGGTGTCAAAATGTTAGATAACATTCATTTTGTCGCAATATGTTAGCAACATAACATTCGTTTTAAATCGAACACAAACGGTTTTTTGTAGAAATTTCAGGACGGAAAATTAATGATTCAAGAGGGTGCGGAGGGAGGGGGAAATGCGCTTTTTGTGGGCGGATATGTGGTGTTTGGCGAAATGAATTCATTCTGTAGGAGCCAACTTGTTGGCGAAGATTCTTCAGACGTATCGCAGCCTCCGGCAGCTCCTACAGAATTTGTGCACGGCCAGAATCTGTGGGACCGAATTCATTCGGGAAGGCGTCGGTTCTGATTCACACCACTGTCAACGCCGCCACCGCATCCAAAAACCCCACATCAAACGTGCGGATCACCCGGTGGTTTAACCAGTGGAACCGCATATTGCGGCTTGAGCTTGCCTTCTTTGTCGAGCAACCAGGCGTCCAATATCTGGCGCACCACGGGCCCCGCAACACGGCCACCGGCCTCGCCGTTTTCAATCATCACCGACACCGCGATTTTCGGTTTACCCGCCGGGGCAAAGCCGACGAACAAGGCGTTATCACGGTTACGTTCCAAGGTCTTCAGGCGGTTGTAGCGCTCGCCCTGTTTGATCGCAACCACTTGCGCGGTGCCGCTTTTACCGGCAATCCGGTACTGCGCGCCCACCGCTGCCGCACGGGCAATGCCGCGCGGATCGTGCATGACCATCTGCATGCCGTGGTTGACCTGCTCCCAATCTGCGTTGTTGCGCAGCACGATGTTAGGCATCGGATGCTCGTCGACCGGCGCTACGCCGTCCACGGTTTTCGCCAAGTGCGGGCGGATCCATACGCCTTTGTTGGCGATCAGCGAAGTGGCTTGGGCCAATTGCAACGGCGTGACCTGCATGTAGCCCTGACCGATGCCGAGAATCACCGTTTCGCCTGGAAACCATACCTGTCGTCGCGTAGCACGTTTCCATTCACGGGACGGCATTAAGCCTGGCGCTTCTTCAAACATGTCCAGCGAGACTTTTTGTCCCAGCCCGAACATGGTCATGTAGTCATGCATGCGGTCGATGCCGAGCTTGTGCGCCAAGGTGTAAAAGTAGGTGTCGTTGGAACGCATGATCGCCGCGTCCATGTCCACCCAACCGTCACCGCTGTGGTTCCAGTTGCGGTATTTATGGTCGTAATCCGGCAACTGGAAATACCCAGGGTCAAACACCCGGGCTTGTGGCGTTACTACTCCACTGTCGAGTCCGGCAATCGCCACTTCCGGCTTGATCGTCGAACCCGGCGCGTACAAGCCGCGCAGTACGCGGTTAAACAACGGCCGGTCAACCGAATCCCGTAGCGCTGCGTATTCCTTGAAGCTGATGCCGGTGACGAAGAGGTTCGGGTCGAAACTCGGCTTGCTGACCATCGCCAGAACTTCGCCAGTTTCCGGGTCCAGCGCCACCACCGACCCACGGCGGTCACCCAACGCGTCTTCGGCCGCTTCTTGCAAATGCACGTCCAAGCTCAAAACAATGTTCTTGCCGGGAATCGGATCGGTGTGTTTAAGCACTCGCAACACCCGGCCTTGGGCGTTGGTTTCAACCTCTTCATAGCCCACTCGCCCGTGCAACTCGGACTCGTAGAACTTTTCGATACCGGTCTTGCCGATCGATTGCGTGCCCCGGTATTCAACGGCATCCAGCTGCTTGGACTCTTTCTCGTTGATCCGGCCCACGTACCCAATCGAGTGAGCAAAATGCTCGCCGTACGGATAATGCCGAACAAACTGCGGCTCAACGTCCACTCCCGGCAGACGAAACTGATTGACGGCGATCAAGGCGATTTGTTCTTCGGTCAACTCATACAGCAGCGTTACCGGATCAAAATGATGGCGAGCCTGCTTTAGGTCCTTGTCGAACAGAATGCGGTCTTCTTCCGGCAAGCTGAGAATGCTGATCAGCGAATCCAGGACCTGACTCCAGTCCCCGGAACGCTCACGGGTCATGATCAGGTTGAAACTCGGTCGGTTATCAGCCAGCACGACGCCGTTACGGTCGTAGATTATGCCCCGCTCCGGGGTGATCGGCAGCACGTGAACCCGGTTGTTTTCTGAAATGGTCGAGTGATAGGCGAACTCGGTGACTTGGAGGAAATACATTCTGCCCACCAGAATGCAGCTCAAGATGGCGACGAGCAGGCCACAGACCGCCAATCGCTTATTAACCAGCTGCGTTTCTTTCTCATGGTCTTTTAAGGGAATTGGATCAGGCATTTCTACAGCTTCTCGTTTAAAAAGGGACAATCATCACAAATTGTGACGCACGATACCAAGAAGTGCGCACCAATATGGATTCATCTGCCGGACGCGACCTTTGAGACAGATGCACCGATGGGAAAATCACCCTGATTTGGGGGGCTACAGGCTATCCATTCAGGCGCGCAGAACCGGTATCGTGTGGTGCACATGCCGACGGGAGCAGCGCGCTCCTTTATTCAGCGGGTCAAGTTCGGAACACTCATGCTGAAAAAAAAACAGAGAGCGCCGCGGTGGTCGCTGTTGCTTGCTCACTGCAAAATCCCGATTTACTGGGTAAAAGGACGGGAACTGAACATCCTGCAAGCCGGCGCCATCGCTGCCGTGTCGGGTATTTGCGGGTTATTGGGACAGATTTGATGAGCGCCGGCGAACCGCACGAGGTTTTGTACAGGCTGGGACCGAATTCATTCGGGAGGCGGTCAATCTGGCGCACCGCGTCAAGCTATTCGCGAATGAATTCGCTCCTACAGAGCCCTGTGATCAGCGGCGTTTCATCCGGTCAATGATCACCGCGATCAACAGAATCGTTCCGCGAATCACGTATTGATAGAAGGTGTCGATATTCTTCAGGTTCATCGCATTCTCGATGATCGCCAGAATCAGCACACCGGCAATGACATGTCGAATCATCCCGATGCCGCCACTCAGCGACACGCCTCCCAGCACGCAGGCCGAGATCACCGTCAGTTCAAAACCCTGCCCGATCATCGGTTGACCCGAGGTCATGCGCGAGGCCAATACCACGCCGGCCAGGGCACCGATCACCCCGTGCACGGCGAAGATGATGATCTTGGTTCGGTCGACGTGTACGCCCGCCAACAGCGCGGCTTCTTGGTTGCCGCCGATGGCCATGGTGTTTCGCCCGTAGGTGGTGTAATTCAGCAGCCAACCAAAGAACAAGAAGCACAGTACGGTGATCACGATCGGTACCGGAACGCCGTAGATCATGCCGTTACCGAAGACGAAAAAGTCCTGGTCCATTACCCCAACTGCTTTGCCGCTGGAGAAGATGTAAGCCAGGCCACGCACGATCTGCATCGTTGCCAAGGTCGCGATCAAGGCATTGATGCGCAATTTTGCGATCACGATGCCGTTGACCAAGCCCACCACTAGGCCCATGGCCAAGGCCGCTGAAACCCCTAGGAACACGCTGTTAGTGTCGCGAATAACCAGACCCGCAACCACCCCCGCGCAGGCGATGACCGACCCTACCGACAAGTCGAAATGCCCGGACGCCAGGCAAAACAGCATGGTGCAGGCGGCAATTCCGACGGTGGACACCGCGAGACCCAAGCCACGCATGTTTAAGGACGACATGAAGTTATCGATGAACAGCGCACACAACACAAAGATGGTCAGCGCAGCGAGGAGCATGACCCAATCGTCGAAAAACCGACGCAGATTCAGCCCCTGCCGAGGAGCGGGCAGGCTATTTTCGTGTGACATATGTACCTCGTTTGTAGTTTTTTTTGTCAGCCACATAAGTAATTACCCGCGTGAGCGCGGAAGTGCCAATTGCAACAGTCGCGACTCATCCGCTTGGTCGCGAGACAGTTCACCCGTGAGAGCACCTTCGCTCATCACCAAAATACGGTCGGAAATGCCCATGACTTCCATCAAGTCGCTGGAGACCACAATCACCGCGATGCCGCTGGCAGCGAGTTTATGAATGATTTGATAAATTTCCGCTTTGGCTCCGATATCGATCCCGCGTGTCGGTTCGTCGAGCAGCAACACCTTCATGGGCATCGACAACCAACGGCCCAAAATCACTTTCTGCTGATTGCCCCCTGAGAGGTAAATAATCTGCTGATCGGGCGATGGGGTTTTGATGTTCAGGGCACGAATTTGTTTGTCAGCGTTTTCACTTTCCCAGCGTCCCTGGATCAGGCAACCCAGGGTGGCGTGGTTGCGACGTGCGCCCATGTTGATGTTTTCGGCCACGCTGGACAGCGGTACGATGCCTTCTTTTTTCCGGTCTTCGGGACACAACAACACCCCGGCGGCGATCGCGTCCCGGGGCGAGTTCAACGTCAGCGGTTTGCCGTCCAATTGCAGTTCGCCGGCCTTGCTGCGGGCCAGCCCGGAGAGCAAACGCAACAACTCCGTGCGCCCTGCTCCGACCAAACCAAAGAAGCCCAATATCTCGCCCTTGGCCACCGAAAAGCTGACGGGCTCTTGCAGGCCATGACCCAGCAAGCCATCAACCTTCAGCGCCGTCCCTTGGTGCTCCCGTGGCCGATAGTCGTAAATATCCTGAATATCGCGACCTACCATGCACGTCACTAACTGGTCATGGCTCAAGTCGCTCATTTGCTCGAACGTACGAACGAAACGACCGTCCTTGAACACCGTCACGGCATCGCAAATGCGGAAAATTTCTTCCATGCGGTGCGATACATACAAAATCACCCGGCCTTCATCACGCAGCTTGGCGATGATGGTCATCAAGCGTTCGATTTCACGCGCTGAAAGGCTGCTGGTGGGTTCGTCGAAGGCAATCACGTGGGCGTTGTGCGACATGGCCTTGGCGATTTCAACCAACTGCCGCTGGCCCAGGGACAGATCGCCCAGGCGCGTGGACGGGTCAATCTCATCCGCCAGGCCTTTGAGTAATTCCCGCGCCCGACGCAACATGGCGCGCCGATTGACGACACCGAAGCGCGACGGCATATGACCCAGCAGCAGGTTTTCCGCCACGGTCATTTCTGGCACCAATTGCAGCTCTTGGTGAATCACCGCCACACCGCCAGCGATGCTGTCCGCCGCCGACTTGAAATGCATGGTGCGATCGCCGATCTGTAAGTTACCGCTGTTAGGCTGATACGAACCGCCGAGAATTTTCAACAGCGTCGACTTGCCGGCACCGTTCTCGCCCATCAGTGCGTGCACTTGGTGGGGACGCGCGACGAAGCTGATTTCAGAGAGCGCACGCACGCCGGGGAAAACTTTGCCAATATCATTGAAACGCAGACTTTCGCCCGCTTGTTGTTGTTCCACCATGAAACCACCTCTTACCTCGTTCCGGTGGTCGGAACGAGGTCTTGCAGATGCCAGCCTGAACAGCCAGGCGCGTCAGGACAGATCAAACCCGGCTTACTTATAGAGGCCGATTTTGGTCAATACGTCTTTGAAGTTGGCGCGCGTAATCAGTGTGACATCGGCCAGCGCCGTGTATTTCGCAGGTTCTTTGCCGGTGGTCACCCACTCGTACATCGACAGCGCGGTGCCGTAACCTTCTTTGTCCGGGCTTGGTAGCATCGAGCCAAAGAAGCCACTGTCTGGTTTCTTCAATTCGTCGATGGCGTCAGTGCCATTGATGCCGATACCGATCACGTGTTTGGCATCGAAACCTGCGCTTTCGGTTGCACGTACGCCACCCAGAACGGTGTTGTCGTTCATGCCGCCGATGATCAGGTTTTTCGCGGTGTTTGGCAGCTTGACCAACGCCGAGTTGGTGGCGTCCATGCTGCCCGGTACGTCGAGGGTTTTCTGTGCGGTATAGAGGATGTGATCTGCGGGTAGACCTGCTTTTTCCAGCGCATCCACCGAGCCGTCGGTGCGCTTCTTGCCCGTGTCCAATTCGTTGTAGGTGTTGATCACCGCGTAGGTTTCTTTCCAGTCCCATTTGCGATTTTTCGCTTCGGTAGCCATGGCGCTGCCCTGTTTCTGGCCTACTTCAAACGCAGCCATGCCCAGGTACGGCACATCTTCCATGAACTTGCCATTGCCATCGACGAAGCGGTCGTCGACCGTCATCACTTTCAGGCCATTTTGCTTGGCTTTGGCGACGATCGAAGACCCGAGCCCGACATCCGGCGCACAGATGACAAAGCCTTTGGCGCCGTTGGCGGCCAAGCTGTCGATGGCGGAAAGGGTTTTTTCACCGTCGGGAACGGCGATTTTGATCACGGTAAAGCCGTGTTCTTTACCGGCCTTTTCAGCGAAGGCCCATTCAGTCTGAAACCAAGGCTCTTCGGCCTGTTTGACCAGGAAACCGATTTTGACTTCTTCAGCGGCAGATGCGGTGGTGCCCAATCCCAGTATTGCAGTGGCGACAGCGGCACAGCACAGGGAACGAATCCCGTGACGACTCAACATAGCTAACTCCTTATTTTTATTGAATAGCTACAGCGTGGACGATTTGGCGCAGTGGCTACCGACCCTTGAAAGGGTGGTCTTGATTCCTGGGGAAAAGTACGACCAGAAACCGACAAAACAGTCATATCATAATATGAATGGTGCCAAGGTAACGTAGTGTCACCTTGGCTCAGACAGTCAGCCGCCACCCTCGCCAGCGAGGTCCGCACGATTAACCTGCGAACCGATGACAGGCCATACCCGCCACCCCGACCGGTGCCATGATCACCGCACCGGCAAGCGCGCCATTGGCCGAAGCTGGCGCAGCACTGGTGACGTACAGCGTAGACAACTCCGGACCACCGAAGACGCAACTGGTGGGGTGACTGACCGGCAGCTCTACCACTCGGTCGACAGCACCGTCTGGGGCAAACCGAATCAGGCAATGGCCCTCCCAGCGCGCGTTCCAGATATAGCCTTCAGCGTCCATCGCCGAGCCATCGGGATCACCGCGCGGGTGTTCGGCAGCCCAAATCGTCCGCTCGCCCAAAAGACCATCGGCCGCGATGGGGTAACGATAGATCACGCCGTCCAGAGTGTCGGCACTAAATACCGCCGTCGCCTCTGCGTTCCAAAGCAGGGTGTTGACGATGCCTTGCTCAGCGAGCAGTGGCGTAACACTGGCGTCCGGATCGACGCGAAACAGGCCGCCCGAACGCCGCATCAACGGCACGTCACCGCCTTGGGCATCCAGGTTGTTTTGCATGCTCCCTAGCCATAACCGCCCCTGCACATCGCAACGCGCTTCGTTGGGACGATTTCCCGCGACTGGGTCAGCCACGCAAAAGAGAGAGAGTTTTGGTTGGTCCGCGGGGGAAGAAAGGTCCAGGCGGTAGACGCCACTGGCCAGGGTGACCAACGCATCGCCCGATTCGCAGGGAATAAAAGCGGAAACCGGCTCGGTGAAACGCCACTGATGATAACGGCCATGACTCAAGCGGCAGGCCAGAAAGCCGGCAATATCGACCCAATACAACGCTTCTTGCTCGCGATCCCAAAAAGGACCTTCTGCCAGTTTGAAGCGTTTTTCTGACACAGGTTGCCAGTGCATAAACCGTCCTTATTCTTATTTTTTTGTGCTTCATTATTTACAGCGCTTGGGGCATTGCTCAGCTAGGTTGCAGCTGAGACTTTTCGAATCCCGCATCGCTTTTATGCGCAGCGTAATAGCGTGAAATGGTCACCGTCGCCTGTTCGATCAGGCTCATGCAGGCCCACACGCCTCGCGCGGCATCACGTGCTGTAATCGCGTCAGCCAATTCCTTGTGCAACGGCAAGGTCTTGCCCAACTCCTGCGGCGCCGCCGACGACACCTCGAACGACACCGCCAACAATGTCCCTAACGCGGGCAACATTTGCTCGATGAACTGGTTATGGCTGGCCGCCAGCACCGCCTCATGAAAACGTTGGTCGGCGCGGTTGTAATCGCCCTTGTCGTCCAGCGAAGCCTCAAGTGCGCGGTACGCCTCCTGAATGTCAACAATCTGCAGCGGGCTCGCACGTTCACAGGCCCAGCGCACAGCCATGGGTTCAATGGTGCGTCGCAAATCCAACAGGTCCATGACGAAATTTTCCGGCAAGCCTTTCTTTGCCAGCCAACCCACCACCTGCGGATCAAACAAATTCCAACTGCGTATCGGCATCACCCGAGTCCCGACTTTGGGCCCCACTTCCAAAATGCCCTTGGCCACCAGCGTCTTGATTGCCTCGCGGATCACCGTTCGGCTGACCCCTAATTCCTCACACAACGCGGCCTCAACCTTGAGCGTCTGCCCTGGCAACACATGGCCCGCAGCAATCCAGGTGCCCAGCCAATCCACGGTCGACGCATGATAATTACTGCTCATCCCCAGCGCCTCTGTCTGCGGCTATTTCCGCAAATTGAGGCTAATCATCATACGATTAGCTGTCAAACGACTATGCTGCCTTGGCTGAGTATCTTTGACGCCACATCCATCACTGCCCAACACTAAATAGTATTACCATTAATTTTTCAAGTACTGCTTTTTGGGCTATAAATGGCAATTAGTGAATTTTACCGAGCCGAATAGTCTGATTAATAGGCGCTGCGACAGGGAGGCGGATATTCATTCTGTGGGAGCAGGCTTGCCTGCGAAGAGGCCCGTCATCGCGCCGCTGATGTCGACCTGAATCCTGAGTCGCTTGCATTGACGCTTTCGTTGGCAAGCCAACTCCCACGGAGACTTTTGGCAGACATGGAATAGTAGGCACTGAACATCTGATCGCAGCAGCCTTCGGCAGCCCCTACAGAGGTTTTGATCTGTTTTTGGATTTTTCATAGAAGGAGTTGCCCACCCAGAAACCGATACACCGTCAGGAAAACTGCGCTTTTCAAACCCTACTCTGTTCAAAAATAAAAAAGGAAAGGTAGCTATGATGCATCGCACACTCACCCTCAGCGGCCTCAGACTGTCCTTGATGATCGCCACACTTTCTGCTCACGCCGCTGGACTGACCAGCGAACACAGCGCCTTCGGCACCACTTCGGACGGCGCGCCCATCGAAAAATACACCCTGCGCAACAGCCACGGCATGCAAGCCAGCATCATTACTTGGGGCGGCGTTCTGCAATCGCTGATGGTCCCGGATAAAAACGGCAAAGCCGATGACGTGGTGTTGGGCTTTGACGATATTCAGGGCTATCAAGCCAACCCCACGGTCTACTTCGGCGCGACGATCGGTCGCTTTGGCAACCGCATCGCCGGGGGCAAATTCTCTCTGGACGGCAAGCAGTACCAAGTGCCCACCAATGACGGCCCGAATTCGCTGCACGGCGGCAGCCAAGGCTTCGATAAACGCGTCTGGAAAGCCGAGGCCAGCAAGGAAAAAGGCTGGGTAGGCGTGACACTGACCTACACCTCCCCAGATGGCGAAATGGGCTTTCCCGGCACATTGGAAACCCACGTCACCTACAGCCTTAACGAGAAAAACGAGCTGCGCATTCAGTACCGCGCCACCACCGACAAACCCACTGTGCTTAACCTGACCAACCACAGTTACTTCAACCTGGCTGGCGCGGGCAGCGGCGACGTTCTAAAACAAGTCGCCACGGTGTACGCAAGCACGTACACACCGGTCAACAGCACGCTGATCCCTACTGGGGAGTTGGCACCCGTGGCAGGAACCCCGATGGACTTCCTCCACCCCACGGCGTTCGGCAAAAACATTCACGCCGACCATCCGCAGTTGAAATTCGCCGAGCCCAAGCAAGGTGGTTTTGACTTCAACTGGGTACTGGACACCAAAGGCAACGTCGGCAAACTGGCCGCCGAAGTGCGCGACCCGCAATCTGGACGGCACTTGCAGCTCTACACCACTGAACCCGGCGTTCAGCTCTATACCGGCAACTTCCTCGACGGCACCGTCAAAGGCAAGGCTGGCAAGGTTTACCCACATTGGGGCGCGTTTACCCTGGAAACCCAGCACTACCCAGATGCGCCTAACCAGCCTAACTTCCTGAGCACCCGCCTGGACCCTGGCAAGGTTTACACCCAGACCACGCTGTTCAAGTTCTCAAATAAATGAGAGTCGATAGATAAGCGTGAACTTAGGCATCGGGGTTTATTCACCCCGGTGCCTTTATGTACGTACCAGCAGCTTCGCGGCCAGAAATCGGTGATCCGCCGAAAATAGCCGTCGGTACGTGAGCAACACCGCGAGCACCGTGCCCAAACCAGACGCGGCCGCGATCAAAAACATGATGATGATTTGATAACGCACCGCCTGAATCGGCGATTGGCCCGCCAGCACCTGGCCGGTCATCATCCCCGGCAGGCTGACAAGTCCGACCACGGTCATTTGATTCAGCGTCGGTATCATTCCGGCCCGTACCGCCTGCCGCGCGGGACCTTGCGCTGCTTCCCAGCGCGATGCGCCCAGCGCCAGGCTCATCTCTACTACCGTACGTCCGGCCGTCAATTCCTGTGTCATTCGGTCGATGCCCAACGAAACACCGGTCAGGGTGTTACCGAGAATCATGCCGAGAATCGGGATCGCGTATTGCGGTTCATACCAGGGATGAATCCGGATAATCGCGAACAAACCCACTGCCGTCACCAGCCACGAACTGAGCCAGATCGACACGATGCTGTCGAGGCGCTGGCCCACGTAAGTGCGTCTGCCGCGCTCCGACGCCGACAGCCCGGCAATCAAGGTCATCGCGGCCATTAATGGCAACACCACGTACCACTCGCCATGGCCGAAGACCCAGCCCAGTACGTAACCAATGGCCAGTAATTGCACCACCGTACGAACCGCCGCCACAGCCAACTTACGCTCCAGGTTGAGTTTCAACAGCAACGACAACACGCCGTTAATCAGGATCAGTGAGGACGCAATGCCGATGTCCAGCAGCGACAGGTTTTGATAATCCATCACGGGGTTTCCTCGCTCAATGTGCCGGCCAGCATCGTCAGTTGACGCCCGCTCATGCGCTGCGCCTGCGCTTGATCGTGGGACACCCATAAATAGGCGCGGCCATTGTCGTTCGTCGCGTTGAACCACGCCGTGACCAGCGCTTCGATCTCTTGCGAAGACTCCGGGTCCAACGCAGCAGTGGGTTCGTCGAGCAGCAGCACATCGGGTTGCAATTGCAGCACCCTGATCAACGCCGCAATTTGCGCCTCCCCGCCGGATAACTCACTCGACTGTTTGTCGAGAAAACTATCGTCCCTCCCCGCCTGTTTCGCCAACCGCACCGCCGCGTCGCGATCAAAGTGCAGGTCGTTGTAAACCTTCAGGCTGAACGGGTAGCGCAGGTTGTCTTCGACCGTACCTTCCAACATCGCCGGACGCTGGGCGATGTAGCTGACATGACGTCGAAAGGCCGGAATTGCGGCGCCACTTACCCGCGTGTTGCGCCAAAAGATTTGGCCGGCATCCAGTGAATCCAACAACGCCAAGGCACGAAGAAAGACGCTTTTTCCCGACCCCGACGGCCCGGTCACCGCCACCCGGTCACCTGCGGCCAAGCTGAAGTCCACGCAATTGAGCAAATGGGTTTTGCTTTTTGCGTTATACCGGACCAGCCCGGTGGCGTTGAGAAGTATCTGCCGAGGCGTGGCCGGCGTTGGTTTGGGGGGAGAAAGCGTCATTGGATTACGGGTTCTCTGAAGTTACCGGTGAGGGTCGCAGCATAAGCGATGGCAGGCGTCTTTAGGAGTCAACGTGTTGGCGATGCATCCGCTACGGTGTGTCGGATACACCGCCTCGCGAACAGGTTCGTTCATACAGATTTTGACGATCCGCAGATTTCTATAGAAGCCGTCGAAGGCGGCGATGAGTGCTCGCGCTTATTATTTTGGGTCTGCCGAAGTCTCTGTGTGGCTTGCCAACGAAAGCGTTAATACACACGATTCAGGTTTCAGGTCGACATCCGCGGCGCGATTACGGGCGTCTTCGCAGGCAAGCCTACTCCCACAGTATCTGCAGCTGCTTGCTAACAACCGCGTCAACGAAAT
The DNA here is from genome assembly GCF_034350045.1 of Pseudomonas sp. CCI4.2. Classification (NCBI taxonomy): domain Bacteria; kingdom Pseudomonadati; phylum Pseudomonadota; class Gammaproteobacteria; order Pseudomonadales; family Pseudomonadaceae; genus Pseudomonas; species Pseudomonas sp. CCI4.2. Next base: position 4,817,040 of record NZ_CP133781.1, read on the forward strand.
CCCAGAGCGGCACCGGCTTCGTAGCCTTCGGCAGCTCCTACAGGGGGGCGGGGTTCGGCGCGGTTTTTTGTTTGAATTGGATACGTTCCGCAAGGTCAAGAATCGCCTTCAGAACGTCGGACGGCGCCTCCTGCGGGATGTTGTGCCCGACCCCGCTCAGGATTCGCCGCTCGTAGAAGTCTGAAAACTGATTTGCATCGCCATCAATCTCGGGGGGCGGCCCGACGCCGTCATCGCGCCCACACAACGAAATCGTCGGCACGCCAATCATCGGCTGGGTAGCCAGCTGGGTTTCAATGGGCTCAAGGGCCGGATCGCCTTCCGTGTAGCCGTACCGATGCCGATAGGAATGAATTACAACGTCCACGAAGTCAGGATTGTCGAACGACTGCGCCGTCCGCTCAAACGCTGCCTCACTGAACACCCAAGGAGGCGACCACAGTTGCCATAACAAACGGCAAAACGCTTTGCGATTGGCTTCAAGTCCGGCTCGCCCACGTGGGCTATGGAAATAATATTGATACCAATAACGGTGCTCGGACTTCGGGTCTTGGGGTTGGGAGGAACCGGGGATGTCTTGGATGTTGTAGCCGTCGCCAGTGACCAACGCATTAACCCGTGACGGCCAAAGTGCGGCGACGACGCACGCCGCGCGCCCTCCCCAGTCATATCCCACCAGCGTAGCCTTCGCGATGCCAAGAGCATCCATCAGCTCCAGCAGGTCTTTACCCAGCGCAGCTTGTTGGCCGGAACGCAGGGTCTCGAGAGAAAGAAACCGCGTCGGACCGTATCCACGGAGGTAGGGAACGATGACTCGAAATCCCTTGTCGACTAACAGGGGGGTAAGTTCGTCGTAGCCTCGTGGATCATAAGGAAAGCCGTGCAACAACATCACCACCGCGGCACCCCTGTCTCCATGGGTTTCATAAGCCACTTCGAGCGTTGGGGTACGGATGAATTGGATGTTCGGTGTGGTCATAAGGGATGCCTTATCGACGAGAAAGGCCGCCTTTTTACGTAATATCCCGATAAATACAGGGGCCAATTCTGTAAAGCTCGGGTAAAGCTCGTTCCCTTATCCGGCGTTTTGGATTAATTATTATCAATCGCTTTACGATCCATCCGGAGTACGTCATGAGCAACATTCAAATCGGTATGTTTGCCTTGTTCGCCATAGCGGTGTTGGGAGCGCTCAATTTTTACTTGGACTTCCTGCGTACCAGCAAGCCCAAGAAAGACAAAATAAGCGCCCCCAAGTCCTGATATCCGGTTCAGCCCAGAAATGGCAACACGTGCTCCAACAGCAGTTCGGGTGCTTCTTCGGCGATGTAGTGCCCTGCGGCCACAGGTTCACCCCGCACATCGGTGGCGACGAGTTGCCATTCCTTGAGTGGATCAAAGCAACGCCCGACGATCCCTTCCTCACCCCACAGCACCATAAGCGGCAGCACTAGCCGGTTGCCCGCAGCCATGTCGGCACGGTCATGATCAAGGTCAATGCTGGCGCTGGCCCGATAGTCCTCGCAAACGCCTCGCGCGGCGCCCGGCAGTTTCAGGCAGCGCAGGTATTCGCCAAACGCTTGGTCGGTAAATGGCGCCATGCCCGCGCTACGGCTGCCCATGACGCTGCGCAGAAACTGTTCGGGATCGGCTTCGATCAACGTTTCCGGTAGCGGTGCCGGGCGGATCAGAAAAAACCAATGCCAATAGGCGCGGGCGAACGCCTCGTTGGTTTGGCTGTACATCGCCAGCGTCGGCGCGATGTCCAGCAGTACCATGCGGTTTACCGTGTGTGGATGATCCAGCGCCAACCGATGGGCAACCCTGGCGCCACGGTCGTGGGCCAACACCGAAAATGTTGAAAAGCCTAGTTCACGCATCAACTCAACGTTGTCGCGGCCCATTTCGCGCTTGGAATAAAGGCGGTGTTCGGGGTCGGCCAATGGCTTGCTGCTGTCACCGTAGCCACGCAAGTCAGCCGCGACCACGGTGAATTGTTTGGCCAGGGTTTCGGCGACTTTGTGCCAGATCACGTGGGTTTGCGGATGGCCGTGCAGCAACAACAGACCGGGGCCAGAGCCTCCAATGCGGTAGGCAATTTCAACACCGTTGACCTTACAGACCTTCTTTTCGAATCCAGCGAACATGGATGTCTCCTTATGATTATTGAAGACATCCTAGTTCGTTGTGCGTTCACGGCAAGGCGCAAAGCGTGGGGACCCCGTTCATGAAGTGTGTTTGCCTGGCACAGCCATTCGCAATTGGACCCGCCGATTCACTCGGAATTGGCTATTCGAAACTGCTGTCGAGGACGGTACTGTGACGCCCGACAAACAGTCGATCACCTTTGGAGACAACGAAATGAACAGCCGAATTGAATGGGGGAAAATGGCACCGGAGGCGTTGAAGGCGTTAATGGGGCTGGAGCAGGCCGTGGGTAAGTGTGGGCTGGAAAGTTCGTTGCTGGAACTGGTTCGCCTTCGTGCTTCGCAACTCAATGGCTGTGCTTATTGCGTGGACATGCACGCCAGCGATGCACGCAAAGCCGGTGAAACTGAAGCGCGCTTGCAAACGCTATGCGTCTGGAAAGAAACGGCGTTCTTCACGCCCCGTGAACGCGCCGCACTGGCGTGGGTCGAGAGCTTGACGCTGTTGTCCGTTCAGCATGCGCCGCAGGATCAATACCAGGCGCTGCTGGAGTATTTCAGCGAAGCCGAAGTGGTCAACCTGACGCTGGCGATTGCCACGATCAATGCCTGGAACCGTTTCGGCGTTGGTTTTGCGATGGTTCCGGCTTAGATGGTTCCGGCTTAAATGTAGGAGACCTCGGAACTTCATCTCAAACCTTAAGCATCCGACCACCCAACGCCACACCCAGCAGCAACACGGCGATGCACAAAAATGCCAGGTTCAAGCTGCTGGCGTGGGCGATGAAACCGATAACCGCCGGGCCCGCAAGAATGCCGCCGTAGCCCAGCGTGGTCACGGCAGGAACCGCTACATGTTCCGGCATGACGGTTTGTCGCCCGATGGCGCTGTAAAGCACTGGCACGATATTCGAGCACCCAACGCCCACCAACGCGTAGCCCAGCAACGTCGCTTCCCAGGCGGGAATAAGTGTCGCCAGCGTCAATCCCGCCGACGCGAACAGCCCCCCAAGAATGATCACCTGATTGGCCCCGACCCGACGCACGATGGCATCACCCGAGAGACGTCCGACGGTCATGGTCAGGGCAAATACCGCATAACCCAAACCGGCATAAGCCGGGTCAACGCCACGCATCGAACTCAGGAACACCGCGCTCCAATCCAGCATCGCGCCTTCGGTCAGGAACACCGTCAGGCATAACAGACCGATAAACAGCACGATGCCGTGGGGAATGGCGAACGCCGGACCTTTGCTCTCGCTGCCGTAGGTGAGGAAGTGCGGCGAGGCCTTAATCAGCGCGATGAGGATGATCGCCACCACCGCCCCCATGGCGATCAACGGGGAGGCGCCAACACTGAGCAACCCACTGACACTGGCTGCACCGGCAATCCCGCCGAGACTGAACAGGCCATGAAAGCCCGACATCATGGTTTTACCGCTGGCCCTCTCAACCATAATCGCCTGAATATTCACCGTGCAATCCAACGCGCCCATGCTGGCACCGAATACGAACAGGGTCGCGATCAGCAGCGGCAGGCTGGAGACCGTCGCCAATAATGGCAGACATAGGCAGATCAGTACGCTGGACAGGATCAAGACAATGCGGCAACCAAAACGCCCGGCGAGTATTCCAGCCAAGGGCATGGCGATGATCGAGCCGACACCCAGGCAGAGCAGCAATAGCCCGAGGGTGCCGTCGTTCAGATCGACGCGGGCCTTGGCATAAGGCACCAATGGCGCCCATGCGGCGACGCCAAAACCGGCAATAAAAAAAGCGATTCGGGTGGAAAGCTGCTCGCGTCGGGCGCTGATGGCCGGCGCAGCGATGTTGATAGAAGTCATGCAGCGTCCTTCGAAACGTCAGGCGGGTACAACCCGGCAATCGAAGCAGCCTAACAAAGGTGGCGGCGTATCCAAATGTTTTGCGTTGTTTTAAAAATCCAAACGACTCTGTAGGAACCAACTTGTTGGCGAGGCGGCGTATCAGACATATCTCGTCAAACCCCTCGCCAACAAGTTGGCTCCTTGTACAGAGAAGGGTGCGGGGTTACGCCACCCAAGGCGACTTGCGGATGATGTCGACGAAGTTCATTGGTTTGAACTTAGGATCAAGGTCCACCAGCACGTCAGCGTTGACGGTACCAAATGTGGTGTCTGGCTTGTCTTTGAAGCCATCGGCGAACGCACAGATGATGCATTCCTTGAAGCCTTCGCCACGAGGATGCGCATGCACCACGGCGTCACGCTGTTCGGTGGAGAACGCAGCGTATTCCATACCCAGTACGTCCATTTCGACCCCTGCCGTCACCAACGCCACGTTCGGACGCAAATGACGCACGACGTTCGGTGTGGTGTGCAGGGCAATTGATAACCAGACCTGCTCCATGTCGCCTTCCGACAAGCCAAACGGCTTCACGAAGGCGCGGGCGGCGTTAGCGCTGTCGACTTCAAAACGCTCGTCAGCGCTGCGATGGCCTTCCACCAAACCGAGGTCATGGAACATGGCGCCGACATACAGTTGTTCGGCATCGTACTTGAGCCCTTGGCGTTCACCGCTCAATGCGCCGAACAAGAAAACCCGGCGGGAGTGGTGATACAACAGGTCAGGTTCGTTATCACGAATGTATTCTGTGGTGGCTTTGGCCAGGGCGCTGTCAGGGATCTTAATACCGGCAATGTGGGTGGTCATGGTGACGTTCCTCAGGCTATCGCACCTGTATGGCGCGGCTGAAACAAGTCTCTGCCCGTGGGGGCTTGGCCACAATCGGCGCGAGGTCACGTTATCTGCCAAACGTCCGTCATATCCTGCCACCTGGGATCGGCTAGACTACGCGCCGCTTCTGACTCAGCTAAAACCGGCGTTGCGAGGAAATCGCGCGACAAATAAGAATTGAAAAGACGTGAGGAAGTTGTGTCAAAAGGCATTGCGCTGTCGGTTCTGGCCTCGATCCTGTTCGCGGTCATGTATTTTTACACCTCACTCCTCAAGCCCCTGAGCGGCAGCGAAATCTTCGGCTGGCGTATGCTGCTGACGGTGCCGTGCGTGACGCTGTTCATGCTTTCCAGCGGCGACTGGCGGCTGGTGCGCGACATCGCCACACGCTTGCGGCAGTCACCCATTCTGTTAACCAGCATGCTGCTGTCATCGCTTTTACTGGGCGTGCAACTCTGGCTGTTTATGTGGGCGCCGTTGCATGGACGCAGCATGGACGTGTCGCTGGGCTATTTTCTATTACCGCTGACGATGATCGTTACCGGCCGCATCGCCTATGGGGAACACCTGTCACGCCTGCAAACTATCGCCGCGTGTTGTGCGCTGGTGGGGGTTGGCAACGAGCTGTACCGCGTGGGCAGCTTTTCCTGGGAAACGCTGTTGGTCGCATTGGGTTATCCGTTTTATTTCGTTTTGCGGCGCAGGCTGGGCACCGATAACCTCGGCGGCCTGTGGTTCGACATGGCGCTGATGCTGCCGGTCAGTCTGTGGTTCATCGTCAACGGCAACCCCAGCGCCCTCTCCCACTCTGCGCGTTTGTATCTGTTGATTCCGGTCCTGGGCATGATCAGCGCGTCGGCGCTGTGCAGTTACATCATCGCCAGCCGCCTGTTGCCCTTCAGCCTGTTCGGGCTTTTGAGCTACGTTGAACCGGTGCTGTTAGTCGGCGTGGCCTTGCTGCTGGGGGAAAGCATCCACCGCGATGAATGGTTGACCTACCTGCCGATCTGGTTTGCGGTGCTGGTGTTGGTCGCGGAAGGCAGCAAACACCTGCTGGCTCAACGCCGAAAGAATCGCGTCCGCGCCGCTCTGTAGGAGCTGGCAGTTAAGCAGTCTCGTGAACACGTTCGCTCCTACAGTTTTGCAAACCGCTCCAGCTGCATTTCCTGCAAACGGCTCAACGTGCGGCGAAAGGCGAAGGACAGGTAGCCCTCGGTGTACAACGCTTCAAGCGGCACTTGCGCCTCGACATACAGCGGTACTCGACGGTCATAGCACTCGTCGACCAGCGCAATGAAACGCCGAACACCATCGTCGTGCACCGACAATTGCGGCAGTACGCGATCACCGGCCGAGACCTGTTCTACCGCATCCTCAGTGCCGCGGGCGATTTTTCCTTCGCGCTGTTTGGCACTCAACGCCGGTACTTCGCTGATCAAAATCGCGGAAAACCGATCGCATAAATCGATGAAATCCATGGCCGCCAATGGCTGTTCGCAGACGTCGGCATAACGGCACCACAGGACTTTTTCGCTGTGGCGGATCACGTTGATGCGGCGATGACCGAACGCCACGGGCTCATTCGACGATGGCTGGCCCGCGCTCAGCTGCTCGAAGACACCGGCCAGCGCACTCACACTGCCCGGCTGACTCACCCAGTAACGCTGATGCAATTGCCCCGGATGCAGGCGGTGGTCTTCGCCGCCGTCGACGGTCACCACGGTCATGTAACGGTTAATGGCGACGATGGCCGGCTCGAAACGCTCACGGTTGTGACCGTTTTCATACAACTGCTCTGGCGGCTGGTTGGAGGTGGACACCACGACCACGCCCTCTTGAAACATCACTTGCAGCAATCCACCGAGAATGATCGCGTCGCCGATGTCGTTCACGAACAGCTCATCGAAACACAGCACCCGCACGTCTTTGGCCAGTTCTTGGGCCAGCGCCCGCAAAGGATTGGCGGTGCCGGTCAATTGGAACAGGCGCATGTGAACCCAGCGCATGAAGTGATGAAAATGCTGGCGCCGCGCGGGCAAGCTCAGGCTGTCGTAGAAACGGTCCATCAACCAGGTTTTTCCACGGCCCACCGGCCCCCACAGATAAACGCCCTGGGTCTGCGGCCGACGCTTGCCGTCGTGTAGCGCCAGGAAACAGTCTTGCAAGCACTGCGCAGCGTTTAACTGTGCAGCATCGGGGGTAAACCCTTGTTGGTCGATAGCCTGTCGATAGGCGTCCAGGGGAGAAACAATGTTCATCAAGAAATGGGCTCCTCAATCGTGATGCACGCCGGCGCGCTTAAGCATCTGCTTGCAGCGTTCGGACAAGTGAAGCACGTGCAAGTGCTTGCCGACTTTGACGTAGCGCTCACGCAAGGCCTTCAGCGCGGCGATGGCGGAGTAATCGACAAAACTCAAGCGGCGACAGTCCAGAGTCACGTGGGCGGGGTCATTGGCGGGGTCGAACTGATTGAGGAATGGTGTTGTCGAGGCGAAGAACAGCGTGCCGTGTAAGCGGTAGAGCTTGCTTCCGTCTGCTTCCAATGAACTGTCGGCATAGAGCTCGCGAGCCTGCTGCCAGGCGAAATTGAGCGCGGCAATGACGATGCCGCACAATACAGCGGTGGCCAAGTCGGTAAATACGGTGATAACCGTCACCGTTAAAATCACCAACACGTCGTTCAGCGGCACCTTGTTCAGCACCCGCAACGAGGCCCAGGCGAATGTTTGCTGCGACACGACGAACATCACCCCGACCAATGCGGCCAGCGGAATGTGCTCGATCAGCGGGGAAAGAAACAGCACGAATAACAGGATCATTACCCCAGCGACCACGCCGGAAAAACGCCCACGACCGCTGGAACTGAGGTTGATCACGGTCTGACCGATCATGGCGCATCCGCCCATGCCGCCAAAAAACCCCGAGACCATATTGGCCGCCCCCAACGCCACGCACTCTTTATCCGGGTAACCACGGCTTTCGGTGATTTCGTCGGTAAGGTTCAGCGTCAACAGGGTTTCAAGAATGCCGACCAAAGCCATCAATACGGCGTAAGGGGTCACGATGAACAGGGTTTGCAGGCTCCACGGCACTTGAGGCAGCGCCAAACCGGGCAAGCCTGCGGCAATGTGCGCCATGTCACCAAGGGTGCGGGTCGGCAGGTCAAGCAGATACACCGCCAGACCGACACCGAGGATGGCCACCAGCGCCGACGGCACGGCCTGGGTCAAACGTGGCAGCAGGTAGACGATGGCCATGGTCAATGCCACCAACCCGATCATCAAATAAAGCGCTGGACCGCTCAGCCAGGTTTCTCCGCTCTTGAATTGCTCCAACTGGGCCAAGGCGATGATGATCGCCAAGCCGTTGACGAAGCCGAGCATTACCGGGTGCGGCACCATGCGAATCAGCTTGCCCAGTCTCAGCAGGCCAAACACGATCATGATCAACCCGCCGATCACTACGGTGGCAAGCAGGTACTGCACGCCGTGTTGCACCACCAGCGCGACGATCACCACCGCCATTGATCCCGCCGCGCCGGAAATCATTCCCGGGCGGCCGCCGAACAGGGCAGTCAAGGTGCAGATGATGAAGGCGCCGTAAAGCCCCATCAGCGGATTAAGGTGGGCGACCAGGGCAAAAGCGATGCACTCGGGCAATAGCGCGAATGACGTCGTCAGTCCAGCCAAGGCATCGGCGCGTAGGCGATTTGATTTCATGGCTTACCTAAATTGTTCGCCAGCGAAGTCAGACGCAGGAAGGCGGGAAAAGAGGGTTGAGGATGGTACGGAGTTGGAGGCCATCCCGCCAGCCATGCACCCACGTCTGTTGCCCTACAACTTGGCCAAATGCCACATAACCACCCATTCCTCGCTGAACTGCTCCAAAACGACACAGTGTTGTGTCTCGGCGGGCGGCCCGTTTTGCATGACGTCGGATTTATATATTTAACGATGACCCGCTCTAATCCAGCGCTTTGCGCCGCAGACAACCCATAAAGTTGACCTGCAGCTCAGCTTTATGGCGCAGTTATTGCCTTATGCAAAAGCCCCCTCTCAGCACTTTTCCGTCGTGGTTGTGCGTCCGCTCGTTTTACGTGGAGTTTCCCTATGCCTGTCTGGCGAAAAAGTATTCAGTGGCAACTCACCTTGAGCATGGGTGCAGCATTGGTCATCAGCAGTCTGATTGTGATCGCCATTTATGCCTTCGCCTTGAACCGGCTGACCGATCGCTATCTGCTGCAACAAGCCATGCCCGCCAGTGTCGAGGCCATCCGCAACGACCTTGAGCGGCTGCTCGCTTCGCCCCTCACCGCCGCCAGTGACATTGCCGACAACACACTGGTGGAGGATTGGTTGCGCACGGGGGAAGACCCTGCCCAACAAGCGACCTTCGTGCGTTACCTGGCCAATATCCAGCAGCAACACAAAGCATTGACCACCTTTATCGTCGCCAAGGACAGCGGCCACTACTTCACCAACAAAGGGGTGGACCGCACGTTGCAGCCTGGCGCCAAGGAAAACGGCTGGTTCTATGATTTCCTCGCCAGCGGCAAACCGCGCGCGCTGGAAATCGACATTGATCAAACCACCCGAGTCCCTACGCTGTTCATCAACCAGCGGATTGAAAGCAACGGCATCGTCGTCGGCGTGGCAGGCCTTGGTTTTAGCTTGAGCGCCTTGTCAGAAATGGTCCGTAACTTTCATTTTGGTGAGCATGGTCAAGTCTATCTGGTGAGCCCGGACGGCAAGGTCAAGGTTCACCCCAACGCCGATTTCAACGACCGCCAGTCGCTGGAGCAGTTGGTCGGCGCGGGACCGGCCCACTCGTTGTTGGGCGCTACCACCGGTAAAACCCCAGTCGAATTCGAGCGCAACGGCCAAGCTTTTGTGGCCCTGGCCGCGCCGGTGGATTCACTGGGCTGGACCCTGGTCAGTGAGGTGCCGCTGGCGGAAGTCTACGGCCCGGCCAAAGACGCACTGACGATCATCTCCGCTATCAGTCTGGCAGTGGTGCTGTGTTTCCTCGGTTTTGTGGCCTGGATAGCACGTGGCATCGTGCGGCCAATTCGTCAGGTCACTACCGCGCTGATCGACATTGGTGGCGGCGATGGCGACCTGACCCGGCGTCTGGATGATCATCGGGAAAACGAACTGGGCGATTTGGCGCGGGGCTTCAACCGTTTCATTGGAAGCCTGCACGAACTGATCGGCGATGCATTGACCACCAGCGAACAATTGCGCCAGAGCGTGGGAGATGTCGCGCGGGTGGTGGAAAACACCTCGACGCGGGCGGTGCAGCAACAACAGATGACCGACATGGTCGCGACCGCTGTGCATGAGATGGGCCTGACGGTGCAGGAAATTGCCCGGAATGCCGGTGCCGCTGCACAGGTGTCACGCAGCACGCAGGACCAAGCGGTGTCGGCCAAACGTATCGTTGGCCAATCGATTGCTCATATTCAGGCGATGTCCGACGGTGTCGGCAGCGCAACAGGCGCGGTTGAAGCGCTGGCCACCAAGATCGCCAACATCGATCAGGTGTTGACGGTGATTCGCAGTATTTCCGAGCAGACCAATTTATTGGCCCTCAACGCAGCCATCGAAGCAGCGCGTGCCGGAGAACTGGGACGTGGATTTGCGGTGGTCGCCGATGAAGTTCGCACCCTCGCCGGTCGCACTCAGAGCGCTACTGGGGAAATTCAGCAGATGATTGGTGAACTCAAAGGCGGTGCCGACCAAGCCGTAGCGTCCATGCGGGCAGGTCAAGCCGCCACGGGCACCGGTGTTGAAGCGAGCCGCCGCACCGGTGACTCACTGGATGCCATTGCAGGGCATGTCGAGGAATTGACCGACCGTAACCATCAAGTCGCCGCCGCCACAGAGCAGCAAAGTTCGGTCACCGAAGAGATCAACCGCAATGTTCAAGGCATTGCCGACCTTGCGCAATCGACGGCGAAAGACGTGCAGATTTGCCGCGAGGACTGCCTGAAACTGTCGAACAAAGCCGACCATCTGGCCTCACAGATGGCGCGGTTCAAATTGTAGGCCGTGTCGATGGCGCCGTACAAAAACATATAGGAGCGCGCTTGCCGCGATGGAGCGCGAAGCGGTCCCATTAGGCAGACCCGGTTTCGACCGAAAGAATAGAGCGGCTGATTTACGACTGCTTCGCAGCCGATCGCGGGCAAGCGCGCTCCTACGGTTGGCCAGTGTTTTTACTGACAGCACCGTGCAACCGTGACCACCTCCCAAGCGCGTCCAATACCTCATTCGTCGCCACCACCGTCGCGTACTCGCCATGCAGATTACCCAGCGACATGGCATGCACTTCTTCGGCGGTGTGCGGATTGCCGAAGAAGTCGGGCTGATCGAAGGTGAAGCAGGCGTCATGCACGACCAGTACGTCAAACCCAAGATTGCCGCCACTGCGCGCCGTCGACTCTACTGAGTTGTTAGTCACCACGCCGACGATGACGATTTGGCTGATCGAATCGGTGCGCAGCTCACTTTCCAATGACGTCCCACAAAACGCATCGGGTGTTTGTTTTTGCCACTCGCGCTCGCCTTCCACCGGCAGAAACTCAGGTTGATAGTCGACACCCGATTGCTCCGGCCAGAATACGGAGTCTGGGGACCGGGAAAAATGTCGGACATGAATAACCGGACGCTGAGTCGCGCGCCAAAGGGCCAGCAGCCGAAGCATCTGCAGCTCGGCATGAGGGTTGTTGCGCCGTCCCAGCTTCGGATGATTGATGCCCTCTTGCATATCAATCAGCACCAGCACTGCGTTGGATTGAATATCCATATGATCCTTGTCCTCTAGAGGGCGCTGAATACCTGCGCCAGGTTTTGATTGGCAAACTGCTCGATCACAAAGTCGACAAACACCCGAGTCTTGCCGGGCAGCAGGTTATGTTCGCTGTAGTACAGCGAGATATTACCGTCGAAACCTTCGGCGGTGACTTCGCCGACTCATTAATCCCACTGCTTGCCGTCGGTCCGCCACGGCACCGGCGACGAAATCGCCAGCTTCGTCAACTATCTGGCCGGCCCGGAAGCGGGCTACATCACCGGCGCGAGCCTGACCATCGACGTCGGCTTCGGCGCCTGATAACCAGCAAACGTCAGCCAATGGCACGGCCCCGGACTTCCCACGAAGCCGAGGCCGTGTTGCATTTGAGCGTTATCCGCTTTAAGCACATGAAAATTCTGAAAAAAACTTTTGCCTTCGTCAAAGGTTTCGACTACATTAGCGCGCCTCGACAGACCGAATGGTTTGACGAGATACGGTGAGGTGTCCGAGAGGCTTAAGGAGCACGCCTGGAAAGTGTGTATAGAAGAAATTTTATCGAGGGTTCGAATCCCTCCCTCACCGCCAAACATGAAATACGCCAAACCCCTGAATTCATTGAAGAATCTCAGGGGTTTTGTGGTTTTAGAGGACTGGAAAAAGGCGGTTTTTACCCATATGGGAATAATATGGGAATAACGCTAGAGTTTTAGGGCGTGCTCAAGGATGCCGATGACGTCCGGTCCATCCTCGTTAATCCAGGTGCCGTAGTGCTTGCGGATCATGTTTCCATTGGTATGACCCATCTGCTCCGCGATCCAGTCGATTGAAGCGACGCCGGTACTCAACAGTTGGCTGGCATACGTATGTCGGCACTGGCCAGGCCCTCGGTATCGAACACCTGCGTTTTTCAGATGGGCAACGAAGAAGCGTTCGCGAATGCTGAGATCGCTAACGTGGGGCTCACCGGTGACGGTGTTCACGAACACAAAATGGAGTTTGTGATTTCTGACTGTTCGATTGTCCCGCTCGACAATTTCAACGATGTCCGCTTCTTTCCCTCTGGTGATTGCCCAAACTTTCCGAAAGGCATCAATTGCAGGAGCAAGCAACCTGACTTTTCGATTCGAGCGACGGGTTTTGGTAACTCGATATGCACCACGGACTTTCGAACGGCAGAACGTCACGGTACCGGCCTCGAGGTCGACGTCCTCCCAAGCCAGCGCAATCGTCTCTGAGACACGTGGGCCAGCCCATATCATGAATTGCACCATCAGCAGTTCGTGCGTTCGATCCGTCGGGGTCGCGAGGATTTGCGCAATCTCTGCCCTGGTGAATGGATCTGGCGTTGGCGGGTCTGGCAGGCGAACATGCAAGCCTTCAGTTGGATCATGCGCAACCCTTTTTCGCGTGCGATAGAGCCTGAAAACTTGACGTACATTGCTTACAATATCCCGAATGGTTTTATTACTCAGTGTGGCCGACAAAGTTCCCTGAACCCATTCCTGCAGATTTAAGTAATCAATTTTATCAATTTGTACTTTTCCCCACCTCGGACGGACATGGACCTCTGCCTTACTTTAGTAACCTCGATAGGTCGTTGCGGCCACATTATTCATCTGTATGGACAACCATAAGTCTAAATAGTAGCCAAAAGTGTTACCGACGAGTTTTGTTGAATTCGGAAAGTGCCTGGCGTAATCAAATGTATTTGCCTGAATTTCATACTCAATGATGTCAACCAAGCGTTTCGCGTGCGCCAAGTTAGCCGCGTTGTTTCCTCCCGGAATTGATTCACGACACAATTCCCCCTCATGACGAAAGTAGATTCGGACTGAATTGCCCCGAGCTTCGACGCCATTAGTCATGTAGTCCCTTACTTTTATATCGATGCAAAAACGGAAAGCCAATGGTTACAAAAAAGGCCCGTTTCCGGGCCTAGAATGTTGAAGCGTTGGTTCTAGTGGACGCCGTTCAGCGTTTCTGCTGAGCGGTTCGCCGGGCAGCATTCAATGCTTGGCGCTGCTTGCTGCACTTGGCATGATTTCCACAGGCACGCCATTTTCCACAAAGGTCACAAAGGCTTGTGTGATCAATGTTCCAGGGAAAGCGCTTGATGCTGTTCGCCGGATTTGATTGATTTGGTGGGGGAGATGAATGCGGCGATTGCGGTGCATGTTCACGGACCGACACCGCCGCCGGATAGTGCGGCGGCGTTTGCTGGGCATCAAGGTAAGGCTATGGCGTTGGTAGGCCAGTTAAAACCCATCACCCTGTAAATAATAAGGGCGCCCATCGGCGCCCTTATTATTTACAATTACCGCTTGGATTATGCACATAACTCGCGTAGCGCGGCGGTGGCCAAAAAACCCGAACGTGAAGCATAACGATGATCTTTCATTACTTTCTCATCAATGCGATTCAGCAGGTGCTCAGGCAGCGAAGCGTTGAACCGTACAGACTTGCCCAAATACGGTGTAAGGTCAAAATCCACTACCGCCCATACGCCCCCTGCGAAGTCTGGATTGTCCAGGTGAGCGTCGACTTCCAGTGCCTGCGGCAACGTCTCGTCATCCGCTACCAGACCTTCCAGATGCAGAGCCAGTGCTTCGCGTACGTTTTCCAGCGCCTGCGAGAAGGTTGAACCGCAAGAGAAGCAACCCGGCACATCAGGGACAGTTACCCCGTATTCGGAATCCGCGTCTTTGTGTATTACGACTGGAAATTTCATTTCGTCTTAGACCCCTTGGTGGTCCTCAAAGGACCCCGGTGTTACATGCCGACCTCACTTGAGGCCGGCAGACTTCAGTATGTTGTTCAGCGTCCCTTTAGCTATGTCGGACTTGGGGTGCGGCACTGTTACCCGGCCCGGTTTGGTAGAGTGTTTGAACTGGTGGTGACTGCCCTTTACCGCCACTTCAAACCCTCCATCCGCCAGCATTAAGTCAATCACTTCCCTACTTCGCATCGTTCCCTCCACCCTTGCCGACGTTGTGTATCGTACACACGACTTTGATTTGAATCAACAGCCAAATACACACCGTACACACTGCTGCGTGCAACGGTTCGCATTGGGTGAAAACTGTGCATCGAAAAAAATGGGCGAAGGAACGCACTTTTCCCCCTCCCGCCGACGGGCTTTGTGTTCGTTTTTTATGCAACCGCAGGTGTAGTGCAAACGAAGCTGTGACTCAGGCGGGCCATGGGGCTTAGCGGGTAATTGCCGATTTCATTTTGTGCAAGGTTTTGAAGAGAAATGAATCGCGGTTGCACTGGGACGCTGTCGTCGCTTGGGAAGACGGGGAGTTGGAGACCTTGGTTTTGCGGGGCCGCAATTTGGAAAACGCCAGTTTCGGGACATTTTCCATAATGAGATCGCTAACGGCCGGGCAAATACGAGGATTGCATCGGAGTGGTGGCCAGAGAGATGAAAGCCCCGCAGGACATGGCTTCAACTGGACGTGCCAGCGGGTTACGTTGGTTCAACGGTAAACTTCTCGACGGTTGCCAAGCTGTACAACCAGTATCCGTAAAGCACCGTCCTGAATCTCGCAGATTACTCGAAAGTCTCCTACGCGATACCGCCACAAGCCACCCAGTGGACCTGTAAGCGCCTTGCCAGTAGTTCTCGGATCATCCCTGCTGGACACCCGCTCATCCATAAAATCAAGAATGCGCTTCGCTGACTGCTTGTCGAGCTTGCGCAACTGTGTTTTGGCCGTGTCGGTATAATCAATCGTCCAAGCCAAGGTCTTTCCTTACGTCCGCAGCAGAGTGAACGACCTCTGTATTTTTACGGACACGCTCCAGGACTTCAGCCGCGAGGTAGTAATCCTCAAGGTCAGTCAGACCATGATCGATGATTTCGCGCAGATAATACGCCTTGGTACGCCCGGTGCTGGTCGCCAAAAAATCTAGGCGCTGCTCGGTTTCGGGTGCCAAGCGAATGGAAGTGGCCATGTCTAAGGCTCCTATGTAATACGTGTATTCACATTATCACAAATCTACGCGGCAGCACTCAAGTAGGTGCAGGTCGAATGCCTAGCGTACGACTTTTTCCAAATTCTGTGCCCCCCCTATGCGAAACGGTGGCCAAAATACTCTACAGACCACGGAATACGTGGCTTTGACACATGGCGATCAAGTCGCCACCTAGGCTATCTGGAAAGGCATTAAAATAAAAATTCTATATGAATCAGCAGGTTATGAATTTTGAAAAAGTCCTCTCCTGATAGCCCCAAAAATAGTTAGGGTGGCGTCAAAGTGGCAATCGGCGAATGCTCTGAAAGCCCCGTTCTGCTTGGTCTGTAGAGATAAGAGAAGAAAAAAAGATATTTAATAGTCACTTTAAACTCCAACCTGAAAAAACCATAAATGGCCTTTGGATGGGTGTTTCAGACTCCTACCCATCTACTGGCTCATTTATCCATGGGAACACCATGGGAACAAACCAGCTCACCCACCTCCTCTACAGCCCTTATAAACCGGGGGCCGCGTGTGCGAAATCGTCGATCGGGCAGGTTCGAATCCCTCCCTCACCGCCACATTGAAACAACACGAAGCCCCTGAATTCAGCGATGAATTGCAGGGGCTTCGTGGTTTCTGGGGTTTGAAAAATGGGCCCTGGGACTGATAGGGGACCAGAACTGGAACCGGCCCTTCAGAGTTATCGAAATATCTACCAGGCTTTCACCGGGCGCGATCTGAAACAGGTGGTGGGGCAAAAGCTGAACGCAACGGTCGGTGGAGACATGCTGAAGCGGACTCAGGGGCTGCGGCAGAGTGGGGCCAAGCACGCCGGTGAGGTCCGCGAATGCCTCCTCGGTGCTATAGATCTCTACGGCGAGCACATTCGATACACTTGGATTAACACGTTTGGAGTCGGATCTGTCGAGGTGCGACCTCAACCAGTCAGACCTTCTACGATGAACACGCGGTATTCTGCCCCCTTCAAACGGTGCTTCAGCGCCGCTTGGTACAAAGGGCTATCGTAGGCTGCCTTAGCATCCGCTACGGTGGGGAACTGAAGGATAACGGCACCATCGACCGGAGCGCCTTCCAGCGTTTCTACTGCGCCGTAGAAGGCCAGTGGCGTGACAGGGTGGCCTGCCGATGCAGCCGCTGCGCTTTCCTCATACTTTTTGAATTCTTCTGGATCAGTGATCCGATCTCTGACGTAAACAACATAAGCAGTCATGGTTAATCCTCGATGGATTCGTGAGCCGCCGGTCGGTGTTGATTGCGGCACACGATAGGTGGCGGGTCAGTTACCAGAGCGATTAAGCAGCAGGCAAATCGCCAAGACGCTCGGCAAAGTTCAGCTCAAAATCGCCTACCTTGCCGAAACCAGCTTTCAACAATTTGGGATATGCATTCTGAGCTTCAGGCCATAGGTCTACACCCTGAAGGATATGGTTCGACATCCAAAGATCCCCTTCGCAGGGAACGCCTGCGCGAGCGTTTACCATTTTCTTGCCGGTCTCCAGAGCGCGTTTCTCGAAGCGTGCCATGCGGCGTGCCAGCGCATCGACGAAAGCATCGAGTTCCGTGTCTGGAAGCGCCCGATTCACGAAGCCATATCGCTCACCAATATCAGCGTCAAAATCGTCAGCACTGCAAACTATCTCCAGTGCGCGTGAGCGCCCGACGAGCGCGGCGAGCCATTCGACGCCGCCACCGCCTGGAATCGAGGAACCGCCTACTGAAATTAATGCGAACTTTGCGTGCTCCTTGGACGCGAAACGCATGTCGCAGGCCAAAGCAAATTCAAAGCCCTGCGCACGTGCTCTCCCACGTACCTTTGCGATGCTGATGACGGAAGACTGCGCAAGGCGTGTGACCCATTTTGGCCAGTTACCAAAGAACGGCATCGCACCTGGTTGGTCAGGAATGGACAGCCTGTTGTCGACATCGTGGTGATTCATGAAGAAATCTTGGTCGCCGCTCTCAAACACAACGACCTTCAGGTGCTCATCCTTCTCGATGTTGTCCATTAGGACGTTCAGCTCAGCGAACATCGTCGGATCAAACAGATTGAGCGGCGGATTGTTGAGGATGACGCGCCAGTAGGCTTGGGATTCGACAATGATAGTCAGGCGGTTAGCAGTGTTCATATGTGTTCTCGGCTTTTGCGACCTGTGCAAGATCACCGGTTTCAGAAAATCCGCCTGTTGAGGTGGCATAAACAAACGGGTAAATGAAAAAAAGCCACCACCAATCGGGTTGAAGTACGTTGGCAATGGCCTCAAGAAACGGCGGCTCAACGATCTTGCTGCCGGCTTTAAAACTTTCCTTACCAGCCTTGGACTGCCACTGAGACTTCACGCCATTCGCTCCAGGTGGCAGCGACAGTAGGGAGAAACGGCCCAGTTCAAGAGACTGTGCGGCTAGCCATAATCGTCATTCTTGGCTGAGTTGGGGCTCATTGAACAAGAGCGCCCGTCTCGTTGTGCTGACCATGGTAATCGATTGACCCAGTTCGATTAAGAAGGGTAACGTGCATAACACTGATGACAGAAAAGTCATCAATGAGGAGACGTTTTTGGAGACTTTGAGTGGCCTGGAGATATTCGTCGAAACGGCTCAGAGCCAGAGTTTTGTCGCCACAGGCAGGAAGATCGGGATCTCGGCGTCCGCTATTAGCAAGAGTATTTCCAGGCTTGAGGAACGGCTGGGTGTCAGGCTATTCCAGCGAAGTACTCGGACGGTCAGACTGACGTCTGAGGGCGCGGTTTTTCTTGAAAGATGCAGACGCATCCTGGGTGAGATACAAGCCGCAGAAGACGATATTTCGGCGTTGACGGCTTCACCTCGCGGGCGTTTGCGGGTCGGCTTGGCGCTTGTTGTAGGGTTGCCTCTGCCTGTTATTTCTGCGTTCATGGAGCAGTATCCGGAAATACAACTGGATCTGGACTTCACCGACCGCCTGGTGGATGTGATCGACGAAGGATTCGATGTGGTTATTCGTGGAAGCGAACTCCAGGACTCTCGGCTAATGTCCCGACCACTAGGGCCTTACCGATCATGCCTCGTTGCGTCCCCTGCCTACCTCCTAAAACGAGGAACTCCGACCAATCCTACCGATTTGCTGAACCATGCCTGCCTGCACTATCGGTGGCAAAACTCGGGCAAGCTCTATCAATGGCCCTTCACGAAATCACAAGTGATCCAATCCGGCCAATCTCTTCCGGTCACCATGGTCTGTAGCAATGTGGAGGCGCTGATCTATTTGGCACAGGCAGGTCGAGGTATCGCCTGCGTGCCTGATTTCGCTGTCAAGGAAAGCCTGGATGACGGTCGTTTGGAAAAGGTGCTCAGCGCCTCTCTGGTCGGAGGAAGTACCTTTCACGTCGTTTGGCCGAGCAGCAGGCAATTGGCGCCTAAAGTACGAGCTTTTGTAGACTTCGTCGTAGAGCACTTTGCTGATGGACTGGTGACTTAAACCCACTCGACTAACTCAACCATGCCCTGCCCTGCGCCTCACACCTTGGCGCAGATGGCCCAATATGCCAGCAGGTTGGTGTGCCAACGAGCTACTTGAACTCATGGGATTAACTAACGATCTTGAACCCCAAGATCGTTGTTGCTCAACACCACAATGCGTCGGCACTAAATAGAAAAATTAAACGCGATAGACACCCGCGGCCTCTGGCCTTCATATCGACTAACCGCGTGCAGCAACCAAGAAGGAAATACCAGAAATGTCCCGCTTGAAGGTTTCATTTTATGAGACAACCCGGCAAAGTCGTCAACCGATTGCCAACCGCCGTCATTACTATGGCTAACCCCTGCCGTTTCGGCGGCCCGCGCTAGTATGATTAACACACAAGTTAATGTTTACTGGCCGGCCTCCCACAGTCCCCCTCCAGCTCCTTGCACGATGCCTACACACCCTCTCACAACAATAAAACAACGTGGAAAATGGAATTTGGCAAAACGCCAGCAGTCACACTGCACTAACCTATTTATTTTCCTGGGGAGGCTGCTATGTGGAAACGACGCAGATCAAAGCGTGTTGAACACGATCTCGCCGATGCGGCTGATAACCTTAGGGAAGCCGTGAATGTGCTTTTGGACATTTCGGTTGAGCTCATCCAAGGCGGGAATGGCAATGCCCTCAAGTCAATTGCGGGCGTTATCGTGGCCCTGCAAGACGATGAAGTGATCCTTCGCGAACACGCAGCGAGCTTGAAAACGGTAGCGGGCGGTCGCCGAACGGGTGACAAGGTGGCCGGTGAGCCTTGAGGCACTAAAAGGCGGCTGCCGCTGCGTGCCCGTTCAAAAACGCCTAATGGGTTTTTAACTCGCACACACGCAATCCTCGGCACAGGTAAACAGGCTGATGCTTAAACACTGGTGAGTGGCCTACTGAGTAGGGCACTCGGTCAACTCGCGACGCCTAGGTAAGCAAGCAAACTATTCAGTTTGCCCGGGAGCCATATTAGCGATCACTGGGTCAGGAGAGATCACGCCGATCTTCATCCCTAATAACACCGCAACCTTGTGCGATTCTCCCCGTCGGCCCTTCTTGTGGCCGGAAAGTATTTGATAAGTCGTAGACGGGTCAACGCCGTGATCCCGTGCAAAATCCTGTACCGTCTTACCTTGTTGTTCCAGCCAAGCCTTGGCTTGTGCCGCCGTTCGAATGCCAGACATAGGCAAATCCATCCAAATTCGTTCAAACTGGTTTATAAATAATCTATCGGCCACCCGAAAGAATAGAGCGATCTGCATTGAACATTCAAGTGAATGGAATTGGTTTCCGACTAAGGAAAGAAAGAGAGCGCCTAGGGCTTTCTCAACGAGCTTTCGGCAAAAGCGGTGGCGTAGCGACTAACGCACAGGGGAAATACGAGGGCGGCGATCGTGTGCCCAAAGCCGTCTACTTTGCAGCGCTAACGGCCATTGGTGTAGACGTGCTCTTTGTCTTGACAGGTGCCAGGGCCCCTATTCGCTTTGACAACCTCAGCCAGATAGAACAAAGCGTGCTGGCTAATTTCAGGTCTTTGCAGCCGGAAGACCAGGACGCGGTAAAGCGTCTGACAACTACCATCGCCGATTTATCAGCGTTGTATCCGACAGCCGGCTGATACCAATACCCAAAAACCCTCGCAGTGGACGCGGTCAGCATTAGGGTCGTAGGTCACCCAGCGGGTCGTAATCGTTGCTCTGGTCTTTTTTACGGTCAGGGTCTTGGATGTCACCCGGCACTATTGCCGCACCGACTGGGTCTACTTGTGGGTCCGATACGTCAGGTGACTCCGGGTCAAAACCCAACTCGTTTTCACCCGGTGATGAGCCAGAGGCTTCCCAATCGTCTGCAGCGGGATCGCGCTGCGGAAAATTATCAGGTGCGAGGTCTTCCGCATCTGGATCAATATCGTTTGCAACCGGATTGGTTTCGGATGAATCCGGATCGAGATCTTCTATGTCAGGATCCTGCGACGATTGGGCACTGCGCTGATACGTGGGATTACGGTCCATAAACACCTCTCTTTGAGCCGCTAACGGTTGGCCCTGAATTTTTGAAAGGTGATCAGGACGCGTGTTCGAAAGCATCAGACGATCGGCATTAAAAACCCGGCGTTTAACCGGGTTGGCCCTCATCTCTGGATTTAGGCTTTTGGCGCTGGCTTGAGACTATCCAGGCGACCACTTTCGAGCAATTCCTTGTATTTCAGTGCGTCAACCTCGTTGTGATACACGCCTATTAGGACATCGCCCTGATATACATCCCACATGCGCAACATCGCATTGCTAGCATCGTGAGACATATTTTTCTCCTCGCGTTCTATAACGGTAATAACCATATTTTGCTGATCCCTGACTGACTGGACACTTACTTTTCTACCCTTTTAAGCGCCTGATTTCCACATCATGGGTAAAATTTCTCGCGCCAAAATCTGTTCCTCCGCCGTATCAGACATATCGGCTGAACGTCCGTGACAACACCGCCTTGGTCCACTAGATTAAGCACCCCCGAAATGCCTGATGCTTTTCGCGCCCCACATTCAAGTCAATGAAATAGTGAAATTAATGCCTGACTCCCATACAGAAGAAGCCGTAATCTCCTTGTCCTCGAAACAGGAGTACGAAAACGCAATCAACCTTTCACAGCACGTGTCACAAGCCAAAACCGTCAGCGAGATGGTGTTGGACGCTTTTCACACGGCCAAAGAAAGCGAGCAGATCCGCCAGCTGCGAGCGGCGATTCGCCAAGCCCAAGATGACGTCGACGACGATAAAGCTTACGAGTTAATGGGTGAGCTGAAACAGCTTAAAGACGCAGAAGCTGCCGACACCGAGGCCTTGTCCGACCTGAGCAGCAAATTCTCGATCAGCCGAATTCTGTTCAGCTACAAGGACGATCCGGCATTTCAGGAATTGGTGTACAGCTTGGCGCTTAAAGTGCTGAACCAGACGCACCAGGCTGTCAGCAATCCCGTTGCTAACAAAAGCAAAATCGCCCGCGTGAAAAAAGAGATCGAAGCTTTCACCATCAGCAAAAACGGCGTAAGCCTCACCCTGCCGCTTCGCACGCCACGCGCCAAGCCCAATGTCGACCGTGAGGCCTTTGAGTTCCTCGGGTTTACGTTCGTCGGCGAAGGTGACTCAGCCGAACTGGAAGTCGAAACGTTTGTGGATAACGAGGGTAATGAACAACCCGCTACCCGCAAAAATATCGTTACCGCGCTTCAGCAACAAAAAGCGTTTGACGGCTATCAGATAAGCTAAACGCTAGGTCTGGTCAACCCACGATAAGAGCCAACTTGTTGGCTCTTATCGTGGACTCAGGCCGATTTTTTATAGCGCAACCACACCCCGCCACCTTCCTGAACGTCTGCCGAAACCAACGTCAAATAGGTCGGTTGCGTCCAGGCATCACTGGCTACTTCAAACGAAGCAGGATGCTCGCCGCGGCCATCAATCAGCGGCAGGAGCAGCACACTGACTTCGTCTATCAGCCCGGCGTTAACGAACGAGCCGCTGACGTGAGGTCCGCCTTCGACGATCAAGCGCGTGATACCTAGCTCAACCGCCAAGAGGTCGACAACCTGCTGCAGATCAATCTCGGCCTTGCCGCCAAATACATATGACACATTGATCGACTGTAAATAAGCCAAGTAATCGTCAGTTACGCTTTCAGTGACCACCTCCACTACATGCGAACCTAACGCCTGATTGTTCTTCCACGCCACCTTGCCGCGAGGGTCAATGGAGATTGCATAGGTAGCAGCGTCGCGCTGGGCAAAGTGGTGGGTGCGGGGGATCGGCGCCTTGGCCAGTCCCTTGGGATAATCGTCCCCGTGGGCGATTTCCTGCATGGTGACCCGCCCGCAGGCCCACGCATCGAATTCGAACTGTTGAGCCAGTTTTTCATACAAATCACCCGCGCTCTTTTTGAACGGGCGATCCCAGCCGTCCGTTAGGGCGTGACCGTCGAGGGACGACATCATGTGGCAAATGACATAAGGCTTCATGAACAACTCCAAAATTTCCTTGGGGGAACGGTTTGCAATCCTCTAGCGCCCTGCGGCAGACGACAGACGGCTGATCAGAATGTTTCGACTTCAAGCACGATCTTGCCTTGGACATGCTCGTGTTCAAGAAATTGCTGCGCTTGTTTGGCGTTATCAAGCGGGAAGGTTTTATATAGCGCTGGTTTGACCTTGCCAGCACTGATCAAGGCGACGATTTCGGCCAGTTGCAGACCACTGGGCTGGGTGGTGAAGCGTACGCCGCTTTTACCACTGGCTTGGGGTGTGTCTTGTTTGGGTTCTTCAAGGGTCGAGACCAGAATCCCGCCTTCGCGCAAGACGGCCCACGAGCGGCGCTGTGTTTCGCCGCCGACCAGATCAATAACCAGGTCCAGGTCAGCGCACACCTCTTCAAAACGCTCGGCATCGTGATCAATCACCCGATCCGCACCCAGCGATTGAATGAACGCCAGACTCTTCTGCGATCCGATGGCGAACACCTTGGCCCCGTGGACCTTGGCAAACTGCACTGCAAAATGACCAACGCCACCACTGCCACCATGAATCAACACCTGTTGGCCCTCCTTCAAATGACCATGGTTGAACAACGCCTGCCAAGCCGTGTGCGCGGCGAGAGGGACGGTAGCAGCCGTTAGCAGATCAATATCTTCCGGCACCTTGCACGCGTACTCGGCTTTTACCCGCGCAAATTCGGCATAGCCGCCGTCTGCGCCAATCATCGCAATCACCCGGTCGCCCTCCTTCATTCCAAGCGCTGACGATCCCATGTGTTCAACAATACCGGCCACTTCACGACCAAGGGTCAGCGGTAACTTATCCGCTTTGACAACCGGATATTTTCCCTCGCGAATTTTATAATCGACCGGGTTGACCCCGGCTGCGACCACCCGAATCAACAGTTCTCCCGACGCGGCTTCTGGAATCGGAACCTGTTTAATCTGAATGACCTCGGGTCCACCGAATGTTTCTATCCTCACTGCCTTCATGGTTTGCATGCCTGCTTCCTCTTGATAGGGCCTGTAGAGGACAGACTTGAGGACTAGCAACGGGTTCCCGCCTGCGGACGGATGAATTGATAAGGCGTTAGGTTGGCGATGCAACTATCTGTAGGCCAACTTGTTGGCGAAGGTCCTTGGGACTTGTCGCACCTTGGGCAGCGCTCATCAACACGGCATAACCCGTTGATAATCGATAATTTAATTGTAGGAGCTGCGCCAACCCGACCATTTGTCTGCCTTTTCGCAGTTTCTTTGAACACCCGGCTTTTCGTGAAAGACCAATGACATGAACAACCCAATACGCCCTGAGCGTGTCAATGAGTTCATTCGGAGAGCCTCATGAAAGCGATTATTTACAACGGACCTCGCGACGTCAGCGTTCAAAATGTGCCCGACGCCAAAATACAAAAACCCACCGACGCGCTGGTCCGCATCACGACTACCAATATTTGCGGGTCTGACTTGCACATGTATGAAGGCCGCACCAGCTTTGAAACCGGGCGAATTTTTGGTCACGAAAATCTCGGTGAAGTCATTGAAATTGGTGCAGGTGTCGACCGAATCAAAGTCGGCGATCTGGTATGCCTGCCGTTCAACGTGGGTTGCGGTTTCTGTGAGAACTGTGAGAAAGGCCTGACCGGTTTCTGCCTCACCGCCAACCCAGGCGCTGCCGGAGCAGCTTACGGGTTCGCTGAAATGGGCCCGTATGAGGGCGGTCAGGCGGAGCTGTTACGCGTGCCTTACGCCGACTTCAACTGCCTGGTGTTACCGGAAGACGCCAAAGAGCGGGAAGACGATTACGTGATGCTCTCGGACATATTCCCCACCGGCTGGCATGCCACCGAGTTGGCCGGTTTAAAACCTGGCGAAAGCATCGCGATTTATGGTGCTGGCCCGGTCGGTTTGATGGCCGCTCACTCGGCGATGATCAAAGGCGCCTCACAAGTGTTCGTTGTCGACACCCATCCCGATCGGTTGAAGCTGGCGGCACACATGGGGGCTACACCGATTAACGCGGTGGAGAAAAAAGCGGTCGATGAGATTCTTAACCTGACTCACGGCAAGGGCACAGACAGGGGCTGTGAGTGTGTCGGCTACCAGTGCTGCGATGCCCATGGTCACGAAGCGAACCACCTGACGATGAACAACCTGGTTGCTTCAACCAAGGCCACGGGTGGGATCGGTGTTGTTGGGGTGTTTGTCCCGCAAGATCCAGGTGCCAAGAATGAACTGGCCAAGGAAGGCAAGATGGCTTTTGACTTCGGCGCATTCTGGTTTAAAGGCCAGCAGATTCGTACGGGGCAAGCCAACGTCAAGGCGTACAACCGGCAGCTCGCCGAGTTAATTCACCACGACCGAGCCAAGCCATCGCAAATTATTTCGCACCGACTGAAATTGTCTGAAGGGCCGAGCGCCTACGAGCACTTCGATGCGCGGGATGAAGGTTGGACCAAGGTGGTGTTGAAACCTGCGGCTTAAGGTTGAAGCAGTTGCCGCCCAGGTGTAGGCCCTGAGCGGCACGTCACCATCAAAACGCCAGGTTGTATCCAATACACGCCAGCATGACGGCTAGGCACGGACGTAATAGGTTGTCGGAGATGCGCCCGGTTAACTGGCTTCCGATGTAGATCCCCGGTAGAGAACCCATCAGCAAGAAACCCAATACATGCCAGTCCATATTGCCCATGCTCGCATGGCCTAACCCCGCTACCAGCGTCAGGGGAACCGCGTGGGCGATTTCAGTACCGACCAAGCGTCTTGTTGGCAAGAACGGGTACAGGATAAACAATGCAACCGTGCCTAAGGCCCCTGCACCTATGGAGGTCAACGCCACCATCGTCCCGAGAATCAGACCGGTGATCACGGTCAAGGTGTTGAGGCGAGTACCACTGAGGCTGTAGTCACCGCCAGCGCGCTTATGGGAAAACTCAAGCAACTGCTTTTTGAAGAAGATGGCCAAAGCAGTGACCAACAAGACGAAACCCAACGCCTGCTTGATCAGAGCGTTCATGGTCTGGGGAGCCGTATGTAAACTGCTCAGGTACCACAGCGTTAGCACAACTGCCGGGACACTGCCGAGGGTAAGCCAGCCGGTGACCGCCCAATCGATGTTCTTATTCTTTCGATGAACCAACACACCGCCAGACTTAGTGATCGCCGCATACAGCAAATCTGTCCCCACCGCCGTGGCCGGGTTGATCCCGAACCATAGGAGAATCGGCGTCATTAACGAACCGCCACCGACGCCTGTCATCCCGACGATAAACCCGACGGTCAAGCCTGCAAGCACTAATCCGAAATTACCGAAATCCATTACATGTCCCACAAATCAGCGCGAGCGCATGAAAAATCTGGCCCGCAGCATAACGACCTTTCCTCCCTCGGCTTATATCAAAACGGTCTATCGTTAGATCGCTGTGAGCTTCGTTGATGGGTAGCCGTCGCACAGCTGCTCATATGATTCGCCGCTGATGCCGGTAAAGGGCACATCATGAATACAGCCAACTGCCCCCCGGAAACCGACGAGGCCGGCTACTTGGCGTATCCCAGTCCAGAGCGGGCGTGGATCATGAAGTCGAGCATCGAGCGCTGAATGCGACACATTGGTTGCTACGAATAGCCATCAAACCATCGGCAACGTAATACTGACTACCCGCAACGCCAACCCTTCATAGGCATCCAGCGTAATAGTGAACTCACCCTTTTCGGTCAAATCACCTTCAACCCGCTCGTTGATTATGTCTACCACCGGCCCCGGTGCGATGTCGGGCAGGTGCAAGGTTTCGACGATCTGCTCGTTGCTGAAGTTGAGCGCGGTGATTTGGGTGCCCTTCCCCGCTGGCAGTTCGTGAACCATGATCAGCAACCCCGGATGTTGCACGTCGGGGATCAGGATTTGGCGACTGGCAGCGATGTCGTAGGCGCGGCGCACGGCGAGGATCTTCTTTAGCTGTGAGGCGAAGGAGTCGCTGCGTTGCAGTTGGCTGGTAATGCTGCCGTACAGGGTTTTCGGACGCGGCATGTTGCCGGCGGAAAACTCGGCGTCGGGGTCCAGGTCAACCAAGTCATAGGCGCCACGGTGTATCCAGCGGGTGTCGCCGTCTTCCATCAGGTGTTGAACCTGTTCGGCCGGCAGCGTCAGGGCGCCAACCAAGTCCCAACCTGATAACGCGAACACCCCAGGCTGCATGGCGTTGTACATCACCAATAACAGGTGGATGTGTTGAATGTGCAGGATGTCGGCGTCGGTGATGGCGTCGAGATCACGAATGCCCAAGGCAGCGGTAATGATACTGGCGGTGGTACAGGACACACCGTTGGTGACGAACTTAAGGTTGTACGGCGCGTGTTCACCGGCCAAGCGTTCGTACATTTCTTCGCGGATGTGTTCGCGGAGGATGTTTCCTGGAAGGCTCTGACCCTGATAGTGATACGTGTCGTGGGCATGCAGGGTCCAGAAATGCACCAACTCCAACGTGAGTTCATCATGATTTTGCAGGGCGTGAATCAGCGACGCGGGGTCGATACCGAACACGTGAACCTGGCGCAACATCAGCCGCAAAAACTCGGTAGTGCCGGTGAGCAGTGCATGCTGATAAGCAGGCCGAGTAATGAAGTCGTATGACAAGTCAGCCCCGCCGTGGGACATGGCGGCAATGTCATCCAAGGTCAGGTTGAGTTCTTGAAAACTAAAACCTCCTGCTTTGCGAATCGCGCCGCCGAGTAACTGGTTGCCGGTGATCGACAGTGGATGGCTCTCGGACCAGGCATTGCCCTCGGCCTTGCGCTCAACCCCAAGAAAACCATTGGCGTCCAGGCGCAAGACCCGCGCACCCATGACATCGATGGCATGCAAAGCATCGCCAATGATCATTTGTTGCGCGGCAAACGTCGGGTCCAACCAATTGAGCGAAGGTTGGCCTTCTTTAAAATAGTGCAAATACACCCAACGCCGGTCCTTGCCGTCAACCCCAGTGACCACGCCGGTGGCGCTCCAATCGGTCTCTTTGACGCCTGGCTCGAAGAAGATCACCCGCTGCAATTGGCCGACGATGTAGTGCTTGTCCCGGAGGATATCCACCACCTCAGGCATCAAGTTCGCGGCATCTCGAGCAGGTGGCAGATCGGGCAACAGGTGCCAGTCTTCCTCACGAATTTCAACCATGTGGTACAAACCCGGATAGTCTTCGTAGGCCATTTCAGCCAAACGAAAATCCGCGCCTTTACCCGTGTGTGAGGGGATGACGTCGTCGATCATGACGGCGTTATGTGCTGCGGCGATGCGGCTCAAGCCCAGTAACTGCGACTCGGTCCCCAGTTCTGGGTCGATCTCAAAGCTGATCCGGTCGAAGTTACCGTCGATGCTCGGGGTGCGCTCGCGACCGCGCAAACCACCGGAGGCTTTTAGCGGGCCGTTGTGAATGCCCTGCACGCCGATCTCGGACAAGGCGTGCCACAAGACTTCATCGCCCAAGGCTTCCAACACCGAGCCGCCTTCGCGGGTGATGATCGACGCCGGATAGGCCGTGAACCACACCGATGCGATAGCCGACGCATCCCGAGGCCGGGCTTGGGCGTAAGGCCGCTGCCAGAGTCGGCCGTGGCCTGAATACACCTTCGCACGCTGTTTTGCCGCGTTGAGCATCGATTGCTCAACCAGCCAGTC
Organism: Pseudomonas sp. CCI4.2; assembly: GCF_034350045.1. Lineage (NCBI taxonomy): Bacteria > Pseudomonadati > Pseudomonadota > Gammaproteobacteria > Pseudomonadales > Pseudomonadaceae > Pseudomonas > Pseudomonas sp. CCI4.2. The sequence continues at coordinate 4,845,856 of NZ_CP133781.1, forward strand.
CACATACTGCTTATCCGGGGTCGTCATACTGCCAGTCACTCCGTTTTTACATTGCTTGCACAGACTGTAAGAGCCCTGACAGCGGCAAACGTTGCATAACCGAGGCATTGCCGGCGCTAATTGCACACATGCCGACCTTCTGCGCCAGTTTGGTGGTCATTGGCTTGGCCGGCGCGCTGTTTGGCGGTATCTCGGCCAACACCCTGGCCTCGGCCACCTTGGCGATGAAGGACTTCTACGCCCGCTCTTCAACAAAGAAAAGAACGACCGTAAGTCGGTGATCTTTATCAAACTGGCGGTTGTCGTGATCGGCTTCTTGCACTTGGTGCTCGCGTTGTATGCGGACAACATCCTGCTCATTGCCTTTCTCGGCAAAGCCCTGCGCGCCGCCTTGGCCGTCATCGTATTGACGTGCTTCTACGCGCTGAAATTCGGCACTTCACGTGCCGCCCTGAGCCCGTATACCGGGCGCCAATGGCGTTATATCCATTGTTGACACCTGCCGCCTGCTTAACCTAGCCGGCTAATGCCGCTCGTCTGCCACGAGCAACTCTTGGGCCTGAGTTCACTCCAGAATTACGAAGGTTGGATTTATTCACAAACAAGAGAGACGGACATGAAACATACCCTTGTTGCAGCTTTTGATAATTTCAGCGACGCCGACAAAGTTAGAACCGAATTGGTCGATCAAGGCATCGCTCACACCAATATCACCGTCGCAGCGGCCCAGAGCGATTCGACATCAGGCCTCGCCGCTGAAACTTCTTCAGGTCTGGCCGATGACGCTTCGATGAGTCGGGTGAGCGGCCACGATGAATCCATGGGTGAAAAAATCAGCCGCTTTTTCAGCTCGCTGTTTGGCAACGACGAAGACGACAATCTGCACCGCCACGCCGTCGCTTACCCAGAAGCGTACCGCCGGGGTTCGACGCTGGTAACGGTGACCGTAGACACCGATGAACAGGCCGACGAGGCTGAACATGTCATGGAGCGTAATGGCGCCATCGACATCAACGAGCGCAGCGCGAGCTGGGCAAATAAGGATTTAGCGAGCACTTCGGGCAGCTACATCACCCCGGATACTGACCTGACCGCTCCAGCAGGGTTGAATGCCCGCGACAATATTCCGACCGATCCGGTGCGCGTTTCCCGCGTCAGCGAGCGACCATTCGGCGAAACGGGCCGACCAAGTGGGTTAGGTGCCGAGCCTAGCACCCTGCGCGGGGATGACGTCATCGGCCAACGCCATGCCATGGACGATGATTTGGGTGACGACATCGATGACGAGCCTAACCCGCTCAAAGACCGTCGTTAATTTATCGACGCACTCAGAACTGCACCCCACAAGTTGGACACCCGTCTGACTTGTGGGGTGTTTTGCATTAACGGGTGGTTTAGCTAGGAATCTTCAAACCCCTCACCACTGCGGGTCGCGCCAAGAACAGATCCAGCGAGCGCACGACGTTCGGGAAATCAGCAATCCCCACCAACTCGCCCGCCTCGTAAAAGCCGACTAACGCACGTATCCAAGGGAAGATGGCGATGTCGGCGATGCTGTATTCATCGCCCATGACCCAATCGTAGCCCTCCAGTTGCGCCTCCAAAACCCCCAACAAACGCTTGGCTTCGCTGACGTAGCGGTCACGTGGGCGTTTGTCTTCGAATTCTTTACCCGCAAATTTGTGGAAGAAACCCAACTGGCCGAACATCGGGCCGATACCGCCCATCTGGAACATGAGCCACTGGATCGTGTGGTAGCGCTTAGCCGGATCCTGGGAGATCAATTGGCCGGTTTTTTCCGCCAGATAAATCAGAATCGCGCCAGATTCAAACAGCGGCAGCGGTTTTCCGCCGGGGCCGTTCGGGTCAAGAATGGCGGGGATTTTGTTGTTGGGGTTCAGCGACATAAACGCCGGGGTCATTTGGTCATTATTATCAAACCCGACACGGTGTACCTCGTAGGGCAGACCAATTTCCTCGAGCATGATCGAAATCTTGACCCCGTTCGGGGTGGGCAACGAGTACAGCTGGAGTTGCTCGGGGTGCTGCGCGGGCCATTTTTGGGTAACGGGGAAGAAGTCGATATCGGTCATGTGAATATCCAAGTGATAACACGCGGTCATCAGGAGGCCGATGCTGCAATGGCGGCGCTCCCGGCTGTGGCTAAAGGTAGCCGGGTTGTCCCATTGAGCGCGAATTTATTCGCGAATAGCCCGAACCCGGTCTATCAGGTGCTTGGGAGCGCCGAGGATTGCGACTAAGCTGCGTCTTTGTTTTTTTGAACGGAATGCCGTGTGAAATTCAGTCTGCCGAAATTAGCCACCGCACCGTTCTGTCCGCCTGAAGTGGCGGGCTCGGTGGCCGTCGATTCAGGTGCCGTATTCTGGAAACGCGCACTGAAGTTTGCCGGACCGGGGTTGCTGATTTCCATTGGCTACATGGACCCCGGCAACTGGGCCACCGCCATTGAGGCCGGTTCGCGCTACGGCTACGACTTGTTGTTCGTGGTGCTGCTGGCGAGTCTGGCGGGCATGGCGTTGCAATGCTTGTGCTCGCGGCTCGGCATTGCCACCGGTCGCGATCTGGCGCAATTGTGTCGAGAACGCTACAGCACTCGTTCGGCCCGAACCCAATGGGTGCTGGCGGAAATCTCGATCATTGCCACTGACCTCGCCGAAGTGCTGGGCTGCGCCTTGGCGTTTCACCTGTTATTGGGCATTTCCTTGACCTTCGGCATCGCCTTGACCGCCTTCGACACCCTGTTGGTGCTGGCCCTGCAAAACCGGGGCTTTCGCCGCTTGGAAGCGATCATGCTGGTGTTGGTGCTGACCATCGGCGTGTGCTTCTTTATCGAACTGCTGCTGATCAAACCCTATTGGCCCGACGTGTTCCATGGCTTCAAACCGTCTTTTGCAGCCATCAGCGGCGCCGCGCCGTTGTACCTGGCGATCGGAATTCTTGGGGCCACGGTGATGCCCCACAACCTGTACCTGCACACGTCGGTGGTGCAAACCCGGTTGATCGGCAAGGATTTGGCCAGCCGCCAGGACGCGGTGCGTTTGTCTCGCATCGACACCATTGGCTCGCTGACGTTGGCGTTGCTGGTTAACGCCGCCATCCTGATCCTCGCCGCTGCCGCGTTTCACCAGACGGGTCACACCGGCGTGGTGGAAATTCAGGACGCCTATCACCTGCTTGACCCCTTGGTGGACGGCACCTTTGCCAGCCTGCTATTCGGCATAGCGTTGTTGGCTTCGGGCCAGAGTTCGACCTTTACCGGCACCATCGCTGGTCAAGTGATCATGGAAGGTTTTCTGAACCTGCGAATCCCGTGCTGGCAGCGACGGTTAATCACCCGAGGCCTGGCGTTGATTCCGGCATTCACCGGCGTCTGGCTGATGGGTGACGATGCGGTGGGCAAGCTGCTGATCCTTAGCCAAGTGGTGCTGAGCCTGCAATTACCGTTTGCCCTGTACCCATTGATCCGCATGACCAACGACAAACGCTTGATGGGCCCCTTCGTTAACAACCTGCCTACCCGCCTGCTGGCGTGGAGTTTGTTTGCAGTGATCAGCGTCGCCAACATCTGGCTGATCGCGCAGTTGCTGCATTGAATCGCTGATCACCTTGCGCGTCCTTCGCCGCCCTCTACGCTTGGTGAACCATTACTGAGCGAAGGGCTTTCATGACCACCCTCAAAGACCGTCTGAAGTTGGGTAAGGACGCCCGCAAACACTGCTCCCGCCGTTCACAGGCCGAGCATGGCGACACCCACCGCGACCCGATCTCACTGATCGAAACCTCCAGCGAAGGACGCATCCAACCGCTGGTTGAACTGCGTTACGGACGGATGCTGGTCTCACCCTTCACGTTTTACCGGGGCAACGCCTTGTTGCACGCCCACGACCTCGCTGGTACGCCGAACATGGGTTTGACCGTTCCGGTGTGCGGCGACTGTCACCTGATGAATTTCGGCGGTTTCGCCACGCCCGAACGTAACCTGCTGTTCAGCGTCAACGACTTTGACGAAGCACACCCCGGCCCTTGGGAGTGGGATTTGAAACGCTTGGTGGCCAGTTTCCTGATCGCGGCCCGGGACCTGCGCCACGGCAAAACCGTGGAAGAAAGCGTCTGCCGCGAAGTCGTCACCGCCTACCAACAAGCCATGGCCGAGTGCGCCCAGCAAGGTGCTTTAGAACTTTGGTACGACGCCATCCGTTACGAGGATTTGTTAGAACAGGCAAAGTCCGACAGCACCCTCGCCCACGTCGAGCGCGCAGTGCAAAAAGCCGAACGCCGTACCCACGCCGAACTGCTGCCCAAAATAAGCGAACGCGACGAACACGGGCACTTGCTGATTCGCGATGATTTGCCGGAAATATTTCACCTGCATAACGCCACCACGCTGCTGGACGCTGACGACGACTGGATGGGCCTGAAAAATTGGCAAGCCCTCTACGAAACCTTCATGCGCGATTACCGGCCCACGCTGCAAGCCGATCGCCGTGCATTGTTGGGGCGTTTCGAAGTGCAGGACATGGCTTTTAAAGTGGTCGGCGTTGGCAGCGTCGGTACTCGTTGCTTGGTCGCGTTGCTGACCGACGACCAGCAACACCCGCTGTTCCTCCAGATCAAAGAAGCCCGGGCCTCCGTGCTGTCGGGTTACGTCAGCGCCAAGTCGCGGATTCGCCACAACGGGCAACGGGTGGTGGATGGACAGCGCTTGATGCAGTCTGCCAGCGACTTGTTTCTCGGCTGGACCACCGGCCCGAACGGCCGTCATTTCTATGTGCGGCAACTGCGGGACATGAAGATTTCGGCTGAACTGGAGACATTTGACAGCGAAGCGTTCGCGGCCTACGGGCGCATCTGTGGTCGAGCGCTGGCCCATGCCCACGCCAAAGCCTCGGGCTGCGCGGCGGAGATCAGCGGGTACATCGGCAAAGGCCCGAGCCTGGCGGATGCGCTGCTCAAATACGCACAAGCGTATGCCGAGCAAAACGAGCGCGATTTCGAACGTTTTCAGAAAGCCTGCCGCACCGGTCGTTTACAAGCCCGCTCGGAGGCGGACTTGGCCGCCGATCATTTGCCCTGAGCCTTCGGATTGCTCTGAATGACCAACGCGCATGCCCCCGCCGCTACACACACCGCAGCGGCCAAAACCACGGCCCAATGAAACGCTGCAATCAGGGAATCTGCGTGATACGCCAACACCTTGCCCAGCAACGCGGTGGCTACCAGACCACCCGTTCGGGCAATGGCGTTGTTCAGCCCCGACGCCGAGCCGGTGTGTTTTTTATCGACCGAGGCAAAAATCGCTGTTGTTAACGGCGCAACGGCGCAGGTCAGGCCCATCGCAATAACCGCTAAGGCCGGCAACACATCGGTCCAATAACTGACCTGAAGGTCCATCCGCAACAACAGTAAAAAGCCCGCCCCAACAATGCACGGCCCGACGATCAAAAAAGGCCGTGTGCCAAACCGACCTGCCAGCCCGCCTAACCAAGGGGACGCCACCGCCAGCACCAACGGGATCGGTAACAAGGCGGCCCCGGCTTGGGTGCTGGAATAACCGCTGGCGACAATCAAAACGTACGGCAACAGAATCGTCAGGCAACCCAGCGCGCCGTACAGCAGGAAGGTCAACAGCGTCAGCCCGGTAAAACCCGGCGAGCCGAATAGCGCCAGCGGCATCATCGCCGAGGGTCCTTTTTTGCGCTCCCACACTAAAAACAGCGCAAGCAACGCTGATCCTGCCAGCAAGCCAACGACACCATCAATGGACCAGCCTTCAGGGCCCGTCACCCAGATCAACGCCCAGGTAATAGCGCCAAGACCCAGGGTGGCTAACAGCGCGCCCGCCCAATCCAGTGGGATGATGTCGCCGCTGAGGTGATCTTTTTCGACGTAGCGCCACGCCAGATATATCGCTGCGCTGGCCAAGGGGATATTGATAAAGAAGATCATTCGCCAACTGACGGTATCGATCAGCCATCCACCCAGAATCGGTCCGCCCGCACCAGTGGCCGCCGCTGCTGCGGCCCATATACCGATAGCTCGCCCTTGTTGCTCACCCTCAAACGTTGCGCCGAGAATCGCCAGGCTGTTGGGCATCAAAAACGCGGCGCCCACGCCCTGGGCGAAACGTGCCGTGATCAGCGTTGGCAGGTCAGGCGCCAGCCCGCACACCACGGATGCAATGCCAAACATGAGGATGCCAATGATGAGCACTCGACGGCGGCCGAAGCGGTCACCCATCGAGCCGCCGAGCAATAACAGCGCGCTCAACGGCAGCAGATAACCGCCGATCAGCCACTGCAACCCGCAATGGCCCGCGCCCAAGTCGCGTCCGATGGCGGGCAGGCCGACATTGACCACCGAACTGTCGATAAACGCCAGGCTCGATGCCAGTACGCAGGTGACCAGCGTAAGAATCCCGAGCGCAGTCATCGGAGGGGGCGTGTCGCGGGTGGAGTTCATGTGTTCGCCTGGGAAAGGGATTTGAAATTATTGACACTGGAGGCCTGCTTTGCCCTTCGGTCGCCTGCACCGGCAGACGCGTAGAGCTGTGCCACGATTAATCGACCATCTGATTGCCAAGGATCGAACCATGAAGCGCTGCGACGTATTAATCATCGGCGCAGGCCCAACCGGCTTGGTGCTGGCGCTGTGGCTGAGCAAACTGGGAATCAGGGTGCGGATTATCGACAAGACCGCGACCTCAGGCAGTACTTCCCGAGCCTTGGCCGTTCAGGCACGAACGTTGGAGCTGTATCGTCAGCTTGATTTGACTCAGGTGATTCTGCAACACGGGCACAAGGTGCCGGCGGTCAATCTTTGGGTCAAGGGCGAACACGCTGCGCAGGTGCCGTTCGACGCGGTGGGCAAGGACCTGACGCCCTACTCATTTCTGGAAATATTCCCTCAGGATCAACACGAACGGCTTTTGATTGAGCGGTTGTTGATGTTCGGGGTGTCGGTGGAGCGCCAAACTGAATTGACGCGCTTTGTCCATGACGGCGTAGGAGTCACGGCTTACCTGTCCGGGGCCGACGGTCAGGAAGAGGTGTGTGCCGCGCGTTGCTTGGCGGGGTGCGACGGTGCCCGCTCCACTGTGCGAAAAAGCCTCGACATCGGTTTCCCAGGGGGCACTTACCAACAAGTTTTTTATGTGGCCGATGTAGATGCTGACGGTCCTTCAGTCAACGGCGAGCTGCACGTGGACCTCGACGAGTCGGAGTTCTTAGCGATTTTCCCGTTGGCGGACAAACACCATGCCCGTTTGATCGGCACCGTGCGCAATGAACACGCCGACACCCTGACGTTCGAGGATGTCAGCGGCCGCGCCATCGAGCAGCTTCAAGTCCAGATTCATCGGGTGAACTGGTTTTCGACGTACCGCGTGCATCACCGGGTGGCGAAGCACTTCCGCCAGGGGCGCGCATTTCTATTGGGCGACGCGGCGCACGTCCACAGTCCGGCGGGTGGGCAAGGCATGAACACCGGCATTGGTGACGCGATCAACCTGGCGTGGAAACTTGCGGCCGTGCTAGAGACGCGTGCGTCGGACAGCCTGCTCGACACCTATGAAACCGAGCGAATAGGGTTTGCCCGGCAATTGGTGGCTACCACCGACCGGGTCTTCAGCTTTGCCACCGCCGAGGGACGAATCGCCAAGCTGGTGCGCACGCGGATTGCGCCGCTGCTGATCCCTAAAGTCATCGCCATCGACGCGGTGCGTGAATTTATCTTCCGCACGATATCGCAAGTGACGTTGAACTACCGAGGCATGCCACTCAGCGCTGGCACTGCGGGCAAGGTCCACGGTGGCGAGCGTTTGCCGTGGGTGCCCGGGAGTGACAATTTTGAATCGTTGTCCCGCCTGTGCTGGCAACTCCATGTTTACGGTGTCGCCAGCGAACAACTGAATGCCTGGTGCAAAGAGCGTGGCGTGCCGTTACACGTCTTTCAATGGACACCGGCCCATGCCGCCAGCGGTTTTGCGCTTAACGCGTTGTACCTACTGCGACCAGATACCTACGTGGCCCTTGCCGAACTGTCAGGCGAACCCGAAGTGCTGGATCGATATTTTGATGAACGGGGCATACAGCCGCAGAAGGATCACCTACTGAACACCACATAACCCCTATCAACCACCGCATAACCAATTGAATTATTGATAATTAAATTGTCTGGTTTTTGCTGCGCGACAGCGCGGCGTTGGGGACGCTGGAGCCGGGATTAACCTGTTATCCCGGCGATTTCGACGGGTCTGCGCTGCGTGGATAGGTTCGCTCTTCCTGTATCGTGCCGTCTTCCTTGTGGATCTTCAGCGATGCCGTGCGCGTGCTGAGGAACTCGCTGGCGAGTTTGATCAATTCTTCTTTGGTGCCCGCTGTTTTTGAAGCATGAACCGCGCCCTGCTTTTTCAATGACCAGAACGTTCCGGTTTTTTCGATGTGGTAGTTATCCATGATGGCTCCGTTAACGAAACGAACGTTGCAATTGCCACATCGATGGATTCCAGATACGTATTAAAATTCCATCAAACTGCCGGACGATGCCGCATAACCACCGCCCTGCGCAGCACCCGCGACAGCTGCTCGACCGAGTAAGGTTTATGCAGCAATTCAAACCCGTACGAGCCCTTCTGCGCCAACACATGGCTATAACCACTGGTCAGCACCACGGGTAAATCGGGATGCCGGCGGCGAATTTCCTGGGCCAAGTCGATGCCATTCATTCCCGGCATGATCACGTCGGAAAACACCACGTCGAAACGCATGCCGTCCACCGCCAGCTCGGTCAGCGCATCCCTGGCATTAGCCACCCATACCGCGACATAACCCAACTCGCCCAGGGTTTGCATGGCGAAGCTGCCGACTTCTTCGTTGTCCTCCACCACCAACACCCCCGTGCCGTGCCCGTCCACCAGCACATCCGGCTCGGCAATGACCGCCGAAGTCGGCGGGCAGGCAACCCGGGGCAGGTAAAGGGTGAACATGGAGCCTTTGCCGAGGGCGCTTCTGACATGAATTTCGCCGCCTGATTGCTTGGCAAATCCAAACACTTGAGACAACCCAAGGCCGGTGCCCTGCCCTACATCTTTGGTGGTGAAAAACGGTTCGAAAATCTGCTCCATGTGCTCGGTGGAAATACCGGTGCCGGTGTCCTCAAGCGACACCGCGACAAAATCACCTTCGGGCGGGGCCTCTATGCCGGGGATCTGCGCGACGCAGCTGACGCTGATGATCAATCGGCCCTCTGCGCCCATGGCGTCGCGAGCATTAACCGCCATGTTGACCAAGGTGGTATCGAACTGGCTGCGATCTGCATCGACAAAGCAGGCCTGCGTGGGAAAGCGAGTGATGATCTCGATCCGTGATCCGGTCAACGCCCGGACCATATCAACAATGGCCTTGATGCCCAGATTGACGTCAAATACCTCTGGCATCAGCGCTTGGCGACGGGCGAAGGCCAATAACTGACCCGTGAGCTTGGCTGCGCGGTCGACGGTGTCGGAAATGGCGCTGACGAAGCGTTCACGCTTCTCTTCAGTAAGATTGGGCCGCTTGAGCAGGTCGGTCGAGGACTTGATGACCGTGAGTAGGTTGTTGAAGTCATGGGCGACGCCGCCCGTCAACTGACCAACCGCTTCCATTTTTTGCGCCTGACGCAAGGCTTCCTCGACCTTCATCAGTTCACCGGTGCGCGCCTCTACTTTGGCTTCCAAAGATTCGTTGGCTTCCCGCAGGCGCACCTCGCTGCTGCGCAGTGCCGCTTCGCCTGAACTGCGCTCGGCGGCTGAACGGGTTCTTTCCGCGACTTCCTGGATGAACTGCAATTCCTCAGCCGACCAACTTCTTGGCAGCCGATGGGCGATACACAGCACAGCCACCAACGCCTCACGCTCGATAACCGGTGCATAAACCAGCGTCGGCAACGGTTCAACGCTGTCGGTCTCCGGTTTCGAATCATGGATCTGCACCATCTCGCCGCGCTGCAGATGTTCAACATGGGCGGCCTGATGCTGAAGCGGCAACCATTCCACCGGTGACTTAAACCCGGTAGCGCTCCAACAGCGCTCTATGTGTAACGCCTGAGCCTCGATGCTAAAGGTCCCGTAACCAACACGACTGACCTGAAGTGTTTCGCCAACCAGTTGCGCAGCGGCAACGGTGATATCGGTGGGATCGCTGAGGCCGCGAAATCTGTCGGCCAATGAAACCAATGATTCACGCAGTGTTTCGGCCCGGCGCCGACTGGTTTCGTTGCGCGCAATTTTCAAGAAACCTTGTGGCTGACCTGCGGCGTCCAGCGGCAACGGATGGACCGAGCCGTTCAGGTAAACGTACTCGCCATCTTTGCGAACGTGCCAGCGCTCGTCGGCGGCGCTGCCCTCGCGGGTGGCGATGGTTCGTTCCTGAACGTCGATGCCGCACGCGCGGTCATCTGCGCTGAACAGCAAGGCGCTCTTCAAGCCAATAATTTCCTTGGCGGTCCAACCGAAAATGCTTTCTGCACCTTTTGACCACGTGCTGATGCGACCTTCCAGATCGGTGGTGAGAATGGCGTAGTCCTTCGCACCTTCAATCACCAGACGCAAGCGCGCTTCACTTTCGCGCAATGCCACGTCGGCATTAACCCGCACCGTGACATCGGCGCCTTCGACAAAAATAGCCGTGACATTGCCGTGGTCATCTTTGATTGGCTGATAGACAAAATCGACGAATCGCTCATCAATCGGGCCGCCAGCAACGGGTTGAACGGCGAAGGAAGCGCCAATCGCGGAAAACGCCACACCGCTATCGAAGACGTTATCCAGCAGTTGCAAGTAACCCTGCTCGACGGCGTCCGGTAATGCCTCGGCCACCGTGCGACCGACCACCGGTCGATGGCCAATCAGCTGTAAGTAACCGGGATTGGCCAGCTCGAAACGGTGCTCCCGACCACGCAGCATGGCCATGAACGTGGGCGCCTGCTCGAACAACCTTGAAAGCACGGCGTTTTCCAGGGCGGCACGGCGTTCGGCCAAGACCTGCCCAGTGGTTTCAGTGCACACCACCAACACGCCACCAATACCGCTCGGAATCTCTTCGTCATCCACTGGGCTAAATCCATATGTCCAGTAGACGTCGTCCTGGCGACCGTGGCGAGTGATGGGCACCAAGTGATTTTCGTGCCATGTCGCGCCGCCACCGCTCATCACCTGCACGATCTGCGGACCAATCACCTCCCAAATTTCATCCCATACCTGCCGCGCAGCCTGCCCCAGTGAACCCGGATGCAACTCCGGGCCCAATGACTGCCGGTAAGCGTCGTTGTAAATACAGATGCTTTCCGGGCCCCAGAAAATATACATAGGGTGGTGGGTATTGAGCATCAGGCGCACTGCCGTGCGCAGGCTTTGTGACCAAGTGCCCGGGTGCCCGGGTGCCCGATTGCCGTAGCGCCCCAGTCATGGCCCCTAATCAAGCGTCCCATTTCGCCGCCGCCCTTTAAAAAACTGGCGACATCCCGCACCCTCTCAACCGACACGGCATGGACCTTGGGGTATCAACGTCGTTTGGGTTACGGGTCTTGGGATCATTCTGGGATCACTCATGTCCATTACTTCGCATAGGAGCAAGACCGCAGTGTCATTTTCGATCAGGTCGTTCGATCAGATCGAAGACCGACCTGACGTGTAAACTTATTCATGTTTGTAGAACATAGTTCAATTACGTTCATTTAATAGGCATGAATGCCAAATTAGACTGGCAGACAAACATGGAAACGCCATGACCGACCATCACCACCCTAACCACGAAGCGCCGGCGCACGATCATGGCTCGACAGGCCATCATCATCACCCTACGCCCCCTGCTGGCTTTGACAGCGCGTTTGCCATTGGTTCTGCAATCAATGCGGCGTTCGTCGCCGCCGAAGTGATCTTTGGGTTGACCGCGCATTCAGTGGCGCTATTAGCCGATGCGGCGCACAACCTGGGCGACGTTTTGGGGTTGCTTTTGGCGTGGTGGGCAGTCTGGCTGGGGCGTCGAGGCCCGACACTTAGCCGCACGTATGGCTACGGGCGCAGTTCGATTCTCGCCTCATTGACCAACGCCGTGGTGCTGCTGATCGGCGTGGGGGGCATCACCGTTGAAGCGGTTCGACGCCTGATCGAGGGCGTCCCCTCCGCAGACGTCGGCGGCGAAACGGTGATGGTCGTGGCCGCGATCGGCATCCTGGTAAACGGCGTCACCGCGCTATTGTTTGCCAGAGGCCGCAAAGGCGACCTGAACGTGAAAGGTGCATTTTTACACATGGCCTCGGACGCCGTAGTCTCGGCCGGTGTGGTGGTGTCGGGACTGATCCTGGTGTTAACCGGCTGGAGTTGGGTGGACCCCATTGTTAGTTTGTTGATCGCTGCGTTGATTCTGTATTCGACCTGGGGACTGCTGCGCGATAGCGTCAATCTGGCGTTGGACAAGGTGCCGGGGAACGTTGATATCGAACAGGTGCGAACCTACCTTGCCGCGCTGCCGGGCGTCACTGAGGTGCATGACCTGCATGTCTGGCCCTTGAGCACCACCGAAACCGCGCTCACCGCTCATCTGATTCGCCCCGAAGCCAAACACGAAGACGCTTTTCTGCACGATGCGTGTCAGGCACTTCGGGCGCGCTTCAACATCGGCCACTCAACGTTGCAGATCGAGACGGGCGATGTTGCCCGCCCCTGCCAACTGGCCCCGGCCCATGTTATTTAGCGCTTGGAAGGTCCCCATGAACGTGAGTGTTGTATATGCGCTTGCCGCGGCGGCTTTGTTCGGTGCAAGTACCCCACTGGCCAAATTGCTGGGTCTGGGAATCGATCCGCTGTTGCTGGCCGGGCTTTTGTACCTCGGCAGCGGTCTGGGGCTGGCCGTGACCCGAATGATCCATGACCGGGGCTGGCACGCCAGTGGCCTCACGCGCCAGGAATGGCCTTGGTTGATCGGCGCCATCGCCTTCGGCGGCGTGCTTGGGCCGGCGTTGCTGATGTTTGGACTGATGCGAACCGCTGGCGCGACGGCCTCGTTGATGCTGAATCTGGAGTCAGTCCTGACCGCGCTGCTGGCTTGGGTGGTCTTTAAAGAGAATGCTGACCGCCGAATCGTTGCCGGGATGATCGCGATTGTGCTCGGCGGTCTGGTGCTGTCGTGGTCGCAGCAAAACCAGGGGGCTCAGGACTGGCTCGGTCCAGGCGCCATCGCGCTGGCGTGTTTATGCTGGGCGATTGATAACAACTTGACCCGCAAAGTGTCGGCGTCCGACGCGTTGTTTGTGGCGGGCAGCAAAGGCTTGGTCGCCGGTCTGGTCAATTGTTCGCTGGCGTTGCTGCTTGGGTCTCGGTTGCCGGACCTGGCGCTGTTGGCCCCGACGCTGCTGGTGGGGTTTCTCGGCTACGGCGTCAGCTTGGTATTGTTTGTGCTCGCGCTGCGCGGGCTCGGCAGCGCACGCACTGGAGCTTACTTCTCGACGGCGCCTTTCCTCGGTGCAGCGATTTCGATGTTGCTGCTCAATGAGCCTGCCGCCCCGCTGTTCTGGGTGGCGTCGGCATTGATGGGGGTTGGGGTCTGGCTTCATCTCACCGAAAATCATGCGCATGTTCATCAGCACACATCACTTGAACATGGCCATCGTCACGTCCACGACGAGCATCATCAACATCAGCACGCATTTACTTGGGACAGCGCTGAGCCTCATAGCCATGATCATGCCCACGCGCCGCTGCAACATAGCCATTCCCACTTCCCGGACGTTCATCACCGTCATCGACATTGACGCTGCGCCCGCTGCGTTTATGGCCAGTAAAACCGTTAGTTTCGGTCCTTTGATCAATTACTGTCGCCTTGGTATACAGCTATCCGTTTACTGGCCGATAGCGTCTTTGCGCATGGGTTTATTGGCCTGATCGAAAGGATTCCCCCGCCGCGCGAAGATTTAGAAATATACCCCCATCCGGAGTAACTCGATGAACAGCTGGCTCTCGAACATCAGCGTCAATATCAAGCTGGCGTTGGGCTTCGGCCTGGTGCTGGTGCTGACCGCCGTTTTGGCGCTGATCAGCTGGACCAGCCTCGACGGACTCATAGATCACAGCGACCGGATGAGCAGTATTTCGGCCCTGAGCAACCAGTTGGCCAACCTGCGAGTTTCACGCTTGCAGTACATGATTGCCAACGGCGACGAGACCGTTGGCCAAACAGTACAGGTGGCCATTGATGGCTATAAAAGCCAGCAGCAGAAACTGCGAACAATGTTAAGCAGCCCCGAAGACGTAAAGCTACTCACCCAGTTGAGCGACGTCAGCAACAACTACGAAAGCGCGCTGGCAAAAATGCGCAATGCCTACAACGTTACCGCGCGCGCCCGGGCGCAGATGGGTGTCGACGCGGTGAAAGGCGCCGACATCATTGGCGGCATCATCACCACCGTGCTTCAGATGGCACCCGCCGATGAAGGCCGCTTCGAACAGTACCAAGCCATCATGAAAGCCAAGGAAGACTTGGCGCTGGTGCGCTATGAAGTACGCGGATACACGGCCAAGGTCACGGCCGAAACCGAACAAAAAGCCATGAACCAGCTGGAAGCGGCCATTGGTGGCCTTAAACCACTGAGTGAGATGTTCGGCAGCTCACAACCGGAAAAACTCAAACAGCTGGAAACCGCGCTGCTCAATTATCGAAACTCGGTACAGGCGTTCAAAGTTGCCAACAGCGATATCGTGTCCTCGCGCAAATCGCTGGGTGAGCAAGGTATCCTCATCCTCAGCCTGAACGACGAACTGTACAAACTTCAGACCAGCTTGCGCGATCAGGACAGTGCTCAGTCACGCACCCTGCAAATCGGCGCCACCCTGCTGGCGTTAATCATCGGGACCTTGGCGGCAGTGATCATCACCCGTCAAATTACCGTTCCGTTGCAACAGACACTGGCCGTGATCGAGCGCATCGCATTGGGCGATCTGTCTCACAGCCCGGCCGTGACCCGCCGCGACGAACTGGGCGTGTTGCAACAAGGCATCCAGCGCATGGGCAGCACCTTGCGCGCACTGATCCGTGGAATTCATGAGGGCGTAACGCAAATCGCCAGCGCCGCTGACGCGTTGTCTACGGCGACCCAGCAGACCAGCGCTGGGGTTAACAGCCAGAAAATCGAAACCGATCAAGTGGCAACGGCCATGCATGAAATGTCGGCCACGGTTCAAGAAGTGGCGCGCAACGCCGAACAAGCTTCAAACGCGGCTTCAGCCGCTGACAAGCAAGCCCGCGAAGGCGACAAGGTGGTAGGCGAGGCGATTGCGCAGATCGAGCGCCTGGCAGCTGAAGTGGTTCGCTCCAGCGAGGCCATGAATGGGCTTCAGCTGGAAAGCAATAAGATCGGCAAAGTCATGGACGTGATCAAGGCCGTGGCCGAACAAACTAACTTACTGGCCCTCAACGCCGCCATCGAAGCGGCACGTGCCGGCGAAGCCGGTCGCGGGTTTGCCGTGGTCGCGGACGAAGTACGGGGCCTTGCGCAACGGACGCAAAAATCCACCGAAGAAATCGAAGCCTTGGTCGCCGGCCTGCAAAACGGCACACAACAGGTCTCAAGCATCATGCTCAGCAGCCGCAACCTGACTGACAGCAGCGTGGCCTTGACCCGAAAAGCCGGCGCCTCACTGGACAGCATCACTCAAACGGTGTCGAGTATTCAGGCGATGAACCAGCAGATCGCCGCTGCCGCTGAGCAGCAAAGCGCAGTGGCCGACGAAATCAGTCGCAGCATCATTAATGTCCGCGATGCTTCCGAGCAAACCGCAGCGGCCAGTGGTGAAACCGCTGCCTCCAGCGTTGAATTGGCACGCCTGGGCACTCAATTACAAACGCTGGTCAGCCGCTTCCGCATGTAAGCCACGGACCAGCGCAGTGCGGCGGCAATGTGCCGTAGCACTGCGGTGTCTGTCGGGTCGCAATAAACATTAGCAACCTACCATTGCACTCATGGGCCCTAAACCGGCATGCTCAGTTTCAGCTGTTGGCCTGCTTGGCAACCTGACTGCCTGATTTGATCAGATGTGCCCGGAGCCTCGTCGGTAATGACCCAAACCAGCCCGCTGGAAAACCCCGCTGTCAGCACTAAATTGTCGTCACTTGAATTCCGTGGGATGGTCGCGATTCTGCTGTCCATTGCCTTGGCGACTCTCGATACCGCTATCGCCAACACCGCGTTGCCCGCCATCGCCGCCGACCTGAATGCGTCGCCTGCGGCCTCGGTGTGGGTGATCAATGCCTATCAACTCGCCGCCGTCGCCACGCTGCTGCCGCTGGCTGCATTGGGTGGGATCATCGGCCATCGCCGGGTGTTCCTCGGCGGACTGATGCTGTTCATCGTGGCCTCGGCGCTATGTACGTTGTCCTGGTCGTTGCCGACATTGACCATCGCTCGCGTGCTTCAAGGCCTGGGTGCCGCTGCGATCATGAGCGTCAATGCGGCCTTGATCAGCTCAATTTTTTCCCCGCAACGTCTGGGTCGAGGGTTGGGTATGAATGCACTGGTGGTGGGTTCGTCTTTCGCCGCCGGCCCCACCGTGGCGTCTCTAGTGTTGTCGGTGGCGCACTGGCCGTGGTTGTTCGCGATCAACTTGCCTATCGGCCTATTCGCCTTGTATTTCGCCTGGTCTGCGTTGCCCGTCACCAAACTCAGCGGCCTGCCATTTGATCGCATCACCGCGATTTTGAACGTGATCGCTTTTGGCGCGTTGATCTTCGCCCTGAGTCAGGCCGCGCAACTGGGCCCGATGACCAGCGTGATAATCGCCTTGGTCATCTTTGTGGTCGCCGGGGCGTTCATGCTGCGGCGCGAGGCCGAGCATCCGGCGCCCATGTTTCCACTGGATTTGCTCAAGCGGCCGCTATTTGCCCTGTCGGCGTTAACGGCGGTCTGCTCGTTCGCGACCCAAGGCCTGGCGTTTGTGTCGCTGCCGTTCTTCTTCGAAAACGTCTTGGGACGCGACCCGGTGCAGACCGGCTTTTTGATGACGCCATGGTCAGTGGTAGTTGCCGTGATTGCGCCCTTTGCCGGGCGTTTGTCAGACCGTTATCCACCCGGTCTGTTGGGCGGCATCGGCTTGGCCGTGCTGTGTGGCGGGATGATTTCGTTGACCCAACTACCGAGCAATCCCGACGCGTGGGACATCGGCATTCGCATGGTCATCTGTGGTCTGGGCTTCGGCTTTTTCCAGGCGCCGAACCAAAAAGCCCTGCTCACCAGCGCCCCGCCTGAACGCAGCAGCGGCGCCAGCGGCACCATCGCAACGGCCCGCTTGATCGGCCAAGCCACCGGAGCGGCATTGGTGGCCCTGAGCTACGGAATTTCCGGCGAACACGGCCCGGTGCTCGCCCTGACCATCGGCGCGTGCTTCGCTGCAGTGGGCAGTGTTGCCAGCGGCTTACGCTTGATCACGCCCAATACGGTTAGCAAGCATATTGGGAAGTGAGGGTCGGATGTGGGCAGGCAAATCTGAGCCAACTTGATGGCGAGGCTTTATCTCTAGATTCCGTGGGCCGAATTTATTCGGGAATGGATTTCACATTCAACATCATCTGCGTCTGGCACCACGCTTCCCGACTGAAATTGGTTTCACAGATGTCGTTGTTTGCACATTTGTAGCTGCCGAAGGCTGCGATCAGGTCTTCAGTGCCTACTCTTTCGTGTCTGCCAACACTCCGTTGGCTTGCCAACGAAAGCGTCATTGCAGGTAACCCGAGGTTTGAGGTCGATATCAGCGGCGTGACTATGGGCCTCTTCGCAGGCAAGCCTGCTCCCACAATGAAATCCCAGAGCCGTTCCGGCTTCGCAGCCTTCGGCAGCTCCGTGTATGTTGCCCGGTGTTTGCTGCGACAATTCGGTCCCACGGACTCTGGCGCTGCACAGGTCTCTGTAGCTGCGCAAGGCTGCGATCAGATTTCAGTGCCTACTCTTCCGTGTCTGCCAAAAGTCTCTGTGGGCTTGCCCACGAAAGCGTCATTGCAGGTAACCCGAGGTTTGAGGTCGATATCAGCGGCGTGACTACGGGCCTCTTCGCAGGCAAGCCTGCTCCCACAGTGTCTGCGGCTGCTTGTTATCAACCGTGCCAATGAAACCCAAGAGCCGTACCGGCTTCGCCAACAAGTTGGCTAAAAATTGCGTCGGCTGGCTTTTTTTTAATGCGATGACACATAGATAGAAGGGCTGGTCGGGGCTGGCAGTGCGTAGGTGCGTTTCATCCATTGCACCTCTGCTTGGGGTGGTCGGCCGAAGAAGCGTTTGAACTCCCGGCTGAACTGGGAGGCGCTTTCATAGCCGACGCTGAATCCGGCGATGGCCGCCGTCATGTCGTTGCGTAGCATCAACAGCCGTGCTTGGTGCAGGCGAGTGGACTTCAGGTATTGCATCGGTGACGTGTCAGTCACGGTTCGAAAATGCAGGTGAAAGCTCGGCACGCTCATGCCCGCGACTTTCGCCAGGCACTCGACGTCCAGCGGCTCTGGATAACTGGCGTGAATCCGCCGAATCGCCTTGGTGATTTTGCCAAATTGCCCTTGGCGGTTGAGCGCCGCGCGCATGGATCCGCCCTGCTCGCCACCGATGATTCGGTAGTAAATTTCCCGAACCAACGCCGGTCCGAGAATCAACGCGTCGACCGGTTCGCTCATGACTTCTAGAAAGCGCAGCACCGAGTCGCTCAACTTGTCGTCCATTGGCGAGGAATACATGCCCTTGGGGACCGCCGTTGGCACGCCTTCGCGCTCGCCGACTTGAAGCATCAGCTCGGCGGCCAGTTTGAAATCCAGACGCAGGTACACCGCCAGCATGGGTTCTTCTTCGCTGGCATCAGTTTCCATCGTGAACGGGACCGGCACTGACACCACCAGATAATGCTGCGCGTCGTAGATGTAAACCTCGTCCCCCCAATACCCGCGCTTGCGCCCGTGACAAAGAATCACAATGCCAGGGTCATACAACACTGGTGTGCGGGTCAGCGGCCGATTGGACCGAAGAAAGCGAACGTCATCCAATGGCGTCAGGTTGTAACCTTCCATCGGCGCCAGCCGCTCCATCAACTCAATGGTGCGCCGCGTCTTGAATAGCTCGTAGTCCATGGGCATCTCAGAGTGTGCGATGGGCACCGGGTCAGCCATCGGTCGACAGGCTCAGCGCTTCCCATGCATCAATGTCTTCAGCCATCTGCTTCAATTTTGTCCTGACCAGCGCCAAGGCATCACTGCCCAACAATAAGTGTGCGGGGGGAGCCGGGCTGGCAATCAATTGCAGCAGTGCCAACGCAGCTTTTTGTGGATCGCCGAGCTGCTTGCCGCTTCTTTCTTCACGGCCTTTTCGCACAGGATCGAAGGACTCATCGTAGTCCTGAATACTTCTCGGACTTCTCTGCATCGAGCGCCCCGCCCAATCAGTGCGGAACGAGCCGGGGGCGACTGCGGTGACAAATACGTTAAACGGTTTAAGTTCTTTACTCAGCGTGTCAGAGATACCTTCCAACGCGAATTTGCTGGCGCAATAGTAAGAAATTCCCGGCATCGTGATGAAGCCACCCATGGACGTGATGTTGATGACATGGCCCGCCCTGCGCTGACGAAAATACGGGACGAAGGCCTTGGTTATCGCCACCGCACCAAACACATTGACCTCAAACTGCTGACGCATTTCTTCAATCGGCGATTCTTCGAAAATACCTTCATGGCCGTAACCGGCGTTATTGACCAGTACGTCCACAGGGCCAAATTCAGCCTCTGCCTTGGCGACGATATCGTCAATCGCTGCGAAGTCGGTGACGTCCAACACATAAGCGTGCGCACGCTCCGGGGACTGGGCCTGGAAACTCAACAACGCTTCGCTGTTACGAACAGTACCGATGACGTGGTGCCCGGCAGCGAGGGCTTGCGTCGCCAACGCGCGGCCTAAACCGCTGCTGACGCCGGTAATAAAAATTGTTTTGACAGGGGTCATGATAGGGCTCTCGATCAGTGATTCAGTGTCGTTATCCTGAGACCAAACTCTAGGCGTGCTAAGACTGAATCATCTGCGATGATTGCCTATTCCTATTAAATTCAATAGCCCCAGCTCGACAGCCGCGCTGTCGTGCGGCATACCCAAATTCCTGTAGAAACCAACTTGCTGGCGTGGAGCTTGATGCGTGCATCAGCTAAAACGCCTCGCGAACAAGTTCGCTCCTACAGCGCTCGTCAAGGGGTTAACGGCGAACCCGGCGACGCGGGGTTCGCCACAGGGGATGGTGATACGACGGGAGCTGGCCGACGCGGTTTAAACAATTCCCGCGAACGGCGTATACGGCTCGCCAAGGTGCTGTTCTCGTGCAAGTTGTCGTAGTGGAACACGGCCGTCGCGCGCACTGCATTGGGGTCTGCGGGCAGGTTGGTGTGCAGCGAACGGTAACCCCAGAACAGATACAGATCTCCCGGTAACATGCGGATCTGGGTGAACTTCTCGTCGCCGTCGGCGTAGTTTTTCTTCAACCAGCGCTGGGTCCAGCGATTATCGACGAGCATTTTGTCGATCAGGTTGAAGAAATAATTGCGCCGTAGCGGGCGATGATTGCGCAACATGAGCAAGTCGCCAGGGTCGGTTTTTTCGGGCATACAGACGGGCATAATCGTGGTCAGCACGAACGAGTCGTAATGAAAAATCATCGACTCACGCTGCCCACCCTCACCAATCAGACAGCGCAACACTTGATGCAGCCCCCGCTCGACGGGCTGTCGCCCGGTGGCAGCGGTAACAATCCGCTGGCACAAATCAATGAACACCGGCGAGCTACCCCATGCGTGCAGCAGTGAACCGGATACGGCTTCCTGGCCAGTCAAGGCAACGTAGCGGTTGCCCGCAGCGCCCACCGCGTCCATCACCAGGTTCTTCAACTCAACCAACTGGTCGTTAGTCGCCCATCCAGGCAGCACTGCATAGCCTTCTTTGTTGATGGACTCGACAAGGGTTTTAATTCGAACATCCGAAAACGAAGTGTATTGCATATGTGTGCGCCTCTGGGTGCATCGCCAGTGTTTTCGATAATGGCCAATAATGCATAGCTGTATTGCGCAACTAAGAAGGCAAAAACAGATTAGCAGCACCTACAAAACGCACAACCCCTTCAGCAATAATTTTACTAAATTTAGCGTTGTATATTTTTGCACATTTTTGTACATGCTAGTACAAAACACCCACATCAATAACTATACGACCGCACCTGTTAGATTAAACTAACTAACTCAGTCTCTACTTTATTACATGTGTTACACCTGCCTAACAGTTAACTGACACACCGCCGGACAGTGATGAAGCGTTATAACTTCCTTACTAAACTACGCCCAACTTCCTCCCTACCTATCGGCAACGATCTACAACACAAACCGCTGCACCATCGCATTCAAATCCATCGCCAACATCGACAACGCATCGCTGGCGACGGTCGTCTGCTGGGCGCCCGAGGCGGTTTGGGCAGACAGGTCGCGGATGCTGCTGAGGTTTCGATCCACTTCGTGGGCGACGTGTGCCTGCTGTTCGGCCGCACTGGCGATGAGCAGGTTGCGGTCGCTGATGGTCGAGGTCGCCGTGATGATCACCGCCAGTGCGTTACCCGCAGCGGCGGCTTGATCTAACGTGACGTTTGCCTGGGTAGCTGTCAGGCGCAGGGCTTGGGCAGTGGCTTGGGTGCTTTTCTGCACGTCGTTGATCAAGCCCTCAATTTCAGTGGTAGACGCGCTGGTGCGTTGTGCCAGGGAGCGCACTTCGTCAGCGACTACCGCGAAACCGCGACCGGCTTCCCCTGCCCGAGCAGCCTCGATGGCTGCGTTGAGCGCGAGCAGATTGGTTTGATTGGCCACGGCGCGAATCACATCGAGAATTTTGCCGATGCTCAATGTGCGCTCGGCTAGGCCTTCGGCCTCATGCGACGAATCCAGCACATTGCCGGTTAATTGTTTGATGGATGCAATGGTGTCATGCAGCCGCAGCTGTCCCTGAACCGCCGCATCGCTGGAGGCCTGAGACTCCCCGGAGGTGCTGCTGGCATTGCCCGCCACCTGCACCGCCGCTTGACTCATCTGGTTGACCGCGACGGCAGCTTGTTCAATTTCACCGTTTTGCAGGTGCAGGTTGTGTGCGCTGGCTTGAGCGATGGAACCCATTTCCTGAACCGATTGCGCCAGTTGCGTTGCGGCCGCGCCAATCTGCGCGATGGTGCCGTGAAGGTTGCTGCGCATCCGCCCGAGCATGCTGAGCAGTTGGGCGGTTTCATCTTTGCCATCAGGTATCATCTGCGGGCTCAGGTCGCCCTCGGCAATGGTGCTGGCGATGTGCAACGCGTGACGCACGGGACGGATGATGCTGACACTCAGGCGCCAGGCCAGCAGCAAGGTCAGCACCAGCGCGAGAATGATCGCACTCAGCGCTATAAACCGCGCCTGACGATAACTTTTGCCCGCAGCCTCCACCGTTTTCGCCGCGCTTTGCTTGTTGAGTTCTCGCAGCAGTTGCACTTGCATGTCCATCAAATCGCCTTGCATCGACAACGTGGTGTTGACCAGCATCCGGGCGTCATTGATTTTTCGTTGTTCAATGAGGGACGTTTCATCATGCAAGCCCGGAATGAACGCTTTATAGGCGTCCTGCAAGGCCAGGATGGAATCATGTTCGGTGCTGTCGGTTACGCGAGCCAGGTAGTCGTGGAAGCCTTTTTCAACTTCATTTTTCAGCTGCTCAACGTTGATTTTGCTGGTAATGACCGCGCTTGGGTCGTCGGCATTGGCGACCAGATTGGCCGTCTCGGCACGCAGTTTGACCAAATCGATGGCGATGGCATCGGCCATGGCGATGCTGGGCAATGCCCCGCTTTCAATGGCTTCACCTTGTTTGCGGATGTCCTGCATTTGCCACAGGCAAAACGCCCCCACGGCCACTAACAGCGCTGCGGTGACGCCAAAACAACCGACCAAGCGCTGGGAGATTTTAAAACGTCGCAGCATGGTCGTTTCAGAACGTGGGCTTAAAACCCGAGGCCAGAATCTGTTCACTGCTGATTACGCCTCTTAATCGACTAGATTGGAGACGCATGTATAAGGCTGTTGTGTGATGACTTTATGACATCAGGAAAAAATTTCTCTCATGCGCTGTATTGATCCGCTAGCCTGGCCTTCCTGCTGGAAAAGTCGCCAGCAGCATGCACCCCAGATTGATAAACGAAGGTCTACTGGCATCCTTTATTTGGCGCCGGTAGGTGCGCGCAATTACGCCTCGATCACCTGCAAGTCAAATGAATAACACCTAACTAAAGTTTCATGTTTGTTCGGGACGTGCGTCATTGAACTGTCATACGGATAACTTTTACTGGGCCCAATTACTGACCGCTCAGATTCAATGTAGTTCGGTTAATGAACGTATTCGATCTGAATACCCGACCGTTACGCTCAGCGGCAGATTGAATATCCCTGTATACGAGACCCATGATGATCAAGAAAATAACCAGGCCAGTAGTCGGCGTTTTACTGGGCGGCGTGATGCTATCTGCGCATGCAGATTTTATTGACGACAGCCACGCCGACTTGACACTGCTTAACCGCTACCTTAATCAAGAGGGCCGTGATGTAGTAGGCAGTACGGCCAAGGCCAAGAGCTACCGCGATTGGGGGCAAGGTTTCCAGTTCAACTTCAAATCTGGCTACACCGAAGGCGCAGTTGGATTCGGTCTCGACCTGGAAGCATTTTATGGGGTGAAACTTGATTCGGGCGGCGACTTAAACAATAAAGACCATCAAAGTAATTACCCCGGCAGTATGTTTCCATTGGAAGACGGTAAGTCAGCCAATGACTTCAGCGTCTTGAGCCCGACCTTTAAAATGCGCTTTCTCAAAGATGAACTGCGCGTCGGCATGCTCAACCAGAACAACCCGATGCTGGCCAACACCGATGGTCGGTTGTATCACCAGACCAACACCGGCACGCAACTGGTATCCAAGGACCTGTCGGACTTCACCTTCACCGGTGGTGACATCATTCTGACGAAGATCCGTAACGAGACTAACGACAGCGACATGACCACCGGGGGCGGTGCGAAACTCAGCAACCGCTTCCTTTACGGCGGCGCGGATTATGCGGGTATAGCCAACACCACGATTAGCCTGTGGTATTCCAATTTAGAGGATTACTACCAACAGGCGTTCATCGGTGCCAAACACACCGACCAATTGCCGGTCGGCAGCCTGCTCAGCGACTTCCGTGCCTACCGCAGCTTAGGCGTCGGCGGCAACGCTGACGGCGACACTGATTACGCCACTGCCGGTTCCTACAACGGCGGCTTGAGCAAAGGCCGGATCAACCAGTCGACCTTCAGTCTGATGGAAAGCTACAGCCTGATGGGTCATACCATCGGCATCGGCGCGCAAAAGAACACCGGAAACAGTGACTTTCCGTACCTGGATTCAGGCTTGAACAGCGGCGATGCCCGCCAAGGGCCTGGGGCTGGCGCCGATACACCGGCACTGACCAACCTCCAGTTGAATAAATTCCAACATGCGGGCGAGCAAACCTGGCTTGCCCAGTACAAATATGATTTCGGCCGGTTGGGGATCAACGGCTTGGGCTTCGCCGCGACCTACGGGTATGGCGATCAGATAAAGGTTGCCAAGGGCGGCAACAGCGAGTGGGAACGTGACTTGGCGTTAAGTTACCTGGTCCCAGAGGGCAAGCTGAAAGGACTGGGCGTGACTTGGAAAAACGCGATGGCCAACCCCAGCATGATCGGTCAGACCCACCAGGATGAAAACCGCTTCTACGTCAGTTATGTAGTGCCTTTGTGGTAGGCGTTCGCCTGATCTGACTTAAGCGTAACGACGTCAAAAGCCAGCCCCACGCAAGATGCGGGCTGGCTTTTTTTTGAATTGCAATAAGTACTTCTTTAGAGATTCGTCGAATTCAAATCCCGTGGCCGTTACCCCATACTCAGGAGCGCGAAAAGGCTTAATTGTTCGCCGCCAGGAAAACCCACGGACCTGCACCCATGAAAACCTGCTGATGCTGCCTTCCCCAGTCAAACCCCACGTTCATCCGGCGCTTCTGCACGCGCAGAAGTGGCGCGGTCGCATTGGGCTCGTGCTGGTCGCCTGCCTGTCGATATTGGCGGGCATGACTGACGCCATCGGTTTCATGGCCTCGGGGGATTTCGTCTCGTTCATGAGCGGCAACACCACGCGGCTGGCGGTGGCCATCAGTAACGGCGATCTTGGCCTGACACTACGTCTGACGTTGCTGGTTGCGACCTTTATTGCCAGCAACACGCTGGGCATCGTCGTCAGCCGGATGACCGGTCGGCGCACGCTTCCCCTGCTGCTGTGTATTGCGGCGTTGCTGTGCGCGTCTGCCGCGTGGCCATTTGATAACCAGCTTCCGGCGCTGTTGGGTGCCATCACGGCCATGGGCATGCTCAACGCTGCCGTCGAAGAGGTAAACGGGTTCCCGGTCGGGCTGACCTATGTTACCGGTGCGCTGTCCCGATTTGGTCGAGGTCTGGGCCGTTGGCTGCTGGGCGAACGAAGAAATGGCTGGCGGGTTCAGTTGATTCCCTGGACCGGTATGTTCGTCGGCGCAGTGATCGGTGCTTTGCTTGAACAGCACTTAGGTCTGAAGGCTTTATTTGCCAGCGGCGCGCTTTCTGCCATTCTTGGGGTTGCCTCGTTAAAAATCCCTCGTCGCTGGCAGCTGGCGTACATGCCTAAATAACGGCATTGGCAGTCACGCCGCACGCGCCCGAATAAACGCTCTTAGAAAGCAGACACCATGATCCCAGCCGAACAGCGTCACCAGACCGCGCTAGAAACCTTCCTCAATGAGCGCCCTGCCCTTCGCGAAGAACTCGATCATCTGAACCCCTTAGCTGCACAGGCCAAGGGCGAAACCATGGCGCAGTACCGCGACGAGCGCCTGCATGAAGCCTTTGAAGCGCAAGCCGAACGGTTGGGCTTTTTTGCCTGGGAACTGACACTGAAACTGACGGCCACGTCTGATGAAGAATTCCAGGCGCAACGCCTTGAAGTACACAAGGAAGTCGCTGAGATGGCCGGCATGACCTGGGCCGACTACTGCAAGGAACACGGGATTGACGACGGCATCGTTCGGGGTTGAAGGCCAGACAACCACCGCAAACCCGCCCCTCACCGGCAAGTGTTACAGTCGGCACTTTTCAAAATAAGGAAAGACCATGCGGATGTTGATTGGCGCCCTAACCCTGGTATTACTGGCAGGCTGTGTGTCGCCGAGCATGGACAGCGCCCGAACCACAACGCCGGCCAAGACCTTTACTTCTGAGAAGAAAGAAGACCTTGTTGCCCAATGCATTCAATTTGCCTGGCAGGACGAGTTAATGTTCGGCGTTGAAGCCGACGCGTACTTGAAGCCGGGCACTAAAGGCGGCTTCATGGTCTATACCCGTAGCGCCGAGTATTTCGTTGACGTGCAGAGCGCCGCCTCTGGTACGACGGTTAATTACTTTGTAGCTAAAGGCGATGCACTGGC
Source organism: Pseudomonas sp. CCI4.2 (assembly GCF_034350045.1). NCBI lineage: Bacteria > Pseudomonadati > Pseudomonadota > Gammaproteobacteria > Pseudomonadales > Pseudomonadaceae > Pseudomonas > Pseudomonas sp. CCI4.2. Next base: position 4,872,445 of record NZ_CP133781.1, read on the forward strand.
CGAGCGTCGATTGGCCTCGCTGGCGACCTGCCTGTAATCCTTCCGGTCGGCTGAGCCGTCCTTCTGAACGAGGGTGAATGTCATGGATTTAAATTTACGAAATAAATCTGCACTGGTGTCCGGTTCAACCAAAGGCATTGGCTTCGCCATCGTTTCTGGATTGGCCCGTGAAGGTGCCAGCGTCATTCTCAACGGTCGCTCTCAAGCTTCGGTGGACGAGGCGCTGGGCAGACTACGTGAGCGGGATCCCAATGCGGACGCCCAAGGGTTTGCGGGTGATCTGTCTGACCCGCAACAGATCAAGCGGTTGCTTGAGCAATTCCCGGAAGTCGACATTCTGGTCAACAACCTCGGGATTTTTGATCCAAAGCCGTTTGAAGACATTTGCGACGAAGAATGGGAGCGGTTCTTCAATACCAACGTGATGTCCGGCGTACGCCTGTCGCGGGCCTATCTGCCGAAGATGAAAGCCAAAAACTGGGGCCGCGTGGTCTTTATCAGCAGCGAAAGCGGGGTGCAGATCCCGGTGGAGATGATTCACTACGGCGTCACCAAAACCGCTCAACTCGGTTTGTCCCGTGGTTTGGCGGAAAGCTGTGCTGGCACGGGCGTTACCGTAAATGCCGTGTTGCCTGGCCCTACCAGTTCAGAAGGCGTCAGCGAGTTCGTGAACAAACTGTCGGGGGGCCAACCGTTCGCCGAGTTCGAAAAAGAATTCTTTGAAAAAGCACGCCCCACCTCCCTTCTCAAGCGTTTCACCACGCCCGAAGAGGTCGCCAACATGGTGATCTATGTGTGCTCGCAAGCGTCGTCAGCCACCAATGGCGCGGCGTTACGAGTCGACGGCGGCGTGGTCAAATCGGCGTTTTAAGCACCGGCGACGGCGGTACGACATCACCGTAACGAGGGCGTCCTTAAGACGCCCATTTACACGTCGTCTTCACTCAGCTTTTTGGGTGAGGGAAGTTCACTGAGTATTCCTGCGAGATCGTGCCACGGATGCTGGCGTTTTTCGTCGCTAAAACTGCAGCTAAGGTCGTGCTTAAACGGCTCGTCTGCCAGCCAGATGTTTTGCAACCGCTGACAATCGGTGCATTGCAAATGATCGAAAACCACTGCCCAACGTTGGCGCCACGTCATCATGTTGCGGCTTAGCTCAAGCCCCTGACTCAGGTGCGTTTCAACCCAGACGGTTGGCTCTGTTTGTATCGCCGTAAAGTGTATTTCTGCGCCGTCGTTTATTTCACTGCCCATTGAAAGCTCCTTTTCCCCGAAGGACATCCAACGTTAACAAAAGGCTCAGAGAGCAAGCCCGTAGAAGGGCTTGCACACGGCTTATTCGCTTTCGAACTCGACAGCGGCGCCCATACCCAAATCAGCGCCCGTCATGGGGTCGCTGCTCAGGTCAGACGCGGTACGCAACTTCATCGCTTCAACCGCATCCATTTCGGCATCACTGACATTACCTGATGCCGATCCGTCGCCACCGTCGACCGCCGGTTGCGGGTTTTCAACAAACTCCCACTCTGGGCCTTCGTTCCAGGGCCCGCGCAGGGCTTGGCCCTGAGACATTTTGAAGTAGACGTTGGCAAATGCTGGATCGCCCGGAAGCTTGCCTTGGGGGAAGTTGGGTTGTATCGAGTGCAGGGCTTTTTCAAACGACAACTGGTGGGCGATTTCCCGTGTCATCAAAAACGTGAGGGTATCTTTGATACCGGCATCGTCGGTTACGTTGATCAAACGCTCATACAGAATTTTTGCCCGGGCTTCTGCTGCAATATTTGACCGGAGGTCGGCCGTAGGCTCACCGACGGTATCGATATAAGCGCCAGACCAAGGCACGCCTGCGGAGTTTACGAAGGCCGGACCGCCACCGTAGAGAATTTGAGTGACATGGGAATCGTTGCCTGGACCCGTCAACGAACGGTAGAGCGTGGCTTCTTCATCGGCGCCTTCTGCCAACATCCCTTTGGCGCCTTTGTTGAGCATCATCACTAGCGAGCCAATGATTTCAAGGTGACTGAGTTCTTCGGTGGCAATGTCGAAAAACATATCCTTGCGAGCCGGATCGTCTTCGCCAACCGCTTGTGAAAAGTAGCGGCATGCGGCCGCGAGTTCACCTTGTGGACCGCCAAACTGTTCAAGAAGAAGGTTGGCCAATCCGGGATTAGGTTCTGCTACACGAACCGTATATTGCAGGCGCTTATTGTGAATAAACATGTGGTTTTCCTCACTTTCTAGTAGGCCATCGCGGCTAAACACGAGAGTCATGGTCAGACGACTCATAGAAAGTGACGAAAAAAAATACACAGCCGTTCCGGTCCATTCGATGAGCGGTGCACCCCTCAAACGCTAGCGCCCATATGACAACCAATTAGATATCTATCATCAACAAATACATTCAAATGAATTCATTTAGAGGTCACCACACGCTCCAGGTCAATAAGCGATGAAGTGCTATCGGCTTTGATGGAGGCCGGCGCGTGCGCAGGCTCGATTGAAACGATAAAGCCGGTTGCCCACCACATGGCAACAAGCCACACAAAACCGATAACCAGAAACAGGACCAGTAATCGTTTTACGTTCATGAGCCTCACTCGGTTGAGCTCTCACTGCGAGCGACGATCAATTTAGGTACAACTTAGTTCAATTTCGTTCGGTCCGCTGAATATCACCGGGGTCAGACGCGGGCTGCGATTGTGCCAAAGGCTGTCGGTAAGACCGAAGCCAGGCGGTGACGCGTTCGGTCTTGTGCATGGCGGGCTGTTCGACCCATTTAAAGGTGGCGGCGCACAGTGTTATCAGCACGGGTGTGATCGCCACGATCAACGACCAATAAACAAAGGGCGACAACATTTTTACTGAGTCAATGCCGATGACGAAGGTCATCGTGGAAAACAACACAAGCCCATGCAACAGATAGATGCTGTAGGCCATTTCCCCTAGCGTTCGCGACACTTTGCTGGTCAGCACGCCAAACAGGTTGTTGCCGCAAGCGATGAGGCAAAACGCGACGATGAGCAGAAACAGAGGGACCGTCATATTTGATCGTCCCGTATTCAACGTCACAACTAGCACCAGACACATCAGCACTAACAAGGACGCGCGTTTGCAGGTGGCAAATTCCTTGAAGCGCTCCACTCGAATGATCAGCGCCGCCGCAAGTCCTCCGGCGAAGGGATATACCATCAGTACCCGCAGGTGCAGCAGTTTCATAACCGCGTACAAAACAACGGCAATCACAACATAGCGCCACACCGGCTGCCGACCAATACCCAGCGCCAGCAGTGGCAATGCCAAATAGAACAGCCACTCGTACGGAAGCGACCACACGACACCCGCGACAATCAGCGACGTGTTCGCCACGCCGTTGAGATCCGGCTCACCTAAAGCGGAGAAGCTAAGCCACTGAACGACGCCTTTAAGGAGTGGTAATAGCGGCTCCCGGAGGGTCCAGTTCGACAGGTAAAACACGACAATAAACAGCAGCACCATTACCAGCAGGTACAGCGGCGCCAGCCTCAATACTCTGGAGACATAAAGCCGGCCCCAATCTACAGGCTTGGTCTTAGCGTCCAGTAATTTAGAAAAGAATAGAAAACCGGTGATCATAAAGAACAGAAAGACGCTGGTTTGTCCGAAGTTCGTGTACAGGTTTGACGGAGGCAAATCCCAGCTATGGGATTGCGCGTAAAAGTACCAAATACACGAATGGTGCAAGAACACGAAAAACGCCAAATAACCCCGCAGACCATCGATTGACGCATATCGACCTCGGACAGGGGTGACGCCAATCCATTTTGCCAGTAGGCCGGCTGTTGCCAATGCGACGCACACCGCTACTATTGCTGGGAGGAAACTGACCGGACTCATGGGACATCCCCTATTATTTGAATTTTCGCGCATTGTTACATAGTCGCGCGCACGGAGATAAGTCAAATAAGACCCGTTTTATTGGTCAAAATCCACTAAACACATCGTTTTCAAGTCCTCTCATCACCCGTCGCAACTACTCCAAGTGTTTGGATTTCCACCCCACGCTTCACTTAAAACAATGAGATTCCTCATTATTTTTAAACTGCATTACCCTCAAACCCCCCGGAGCAACGTATGCGTCCGGCAAAGTCATCTATCGAAGCCTTTTTGAACCCGAATGCCAACTATTTCAGCAGAGCGGGCCATTTTCGAGGTACCTACTTCCGCTCCTTACGGTTCGGAAATTCAATACCTCACCGTCAAATGGGATGAGCAATCGCTTAGCGACATTCGCGCGCTCTGCCGCCATTGCTAGCTCTTCGCGGGACACCGGACAATGATTAAGGGCCTCCAAATGGTTTGCAATGACCCTGCCAGCAACCGACCGTGTGTACTCGATGACTTCTTCAACCCCCATGATTATCTCGCTACCGACATCCAGACACGCACCTCCGGCAGGAACCACCGAAACCGCAGGCTGATGGAGAGCCACAAACCGTCGAACCTGGTCGGTGAGTACCGTATCGCCGGCCAGGTATAGGGTGGGCTCTCCCTCTATCTCGATGAAATACCCGACACCATGTTCCATGAGTCGACCGACAAGCCCCCGCCCATGGGTGCATGTAACAGTTCTGATCTTGCCGCCGAGAAATGGCTGCGGACAGTGATGATTGTCTGGCAATGATGCGACGTTCAATCCGCGCCGGATCAAGTACCTGGCATCATGCGGCGTACAGATCACTGGGATTTGTTTCTCACGCAACCATTTTATTGCTGCCCGATCCAGATGATCGAAGTGGCCTTTCTGGCAGTGCGTTATCAAACAGTGCGTGATCGACTCGAGCAGCAACTTTGTAGTCGCTGGTAACGGCACCGTTGGATTGCGCTGCCTATTGCTGAAGACCTTTAGAGAGGGATATGCACCCCGCTTTCCCAGCATAGGATCGACAATGACTCGACAAGGGCCGATCTCAAGCACGATTGTTGCACTTCTAAGTTGATGAATCCGCATTACTAACCTCTGGAAAGTCCATTTAATCGGGGCTAAGGGCTTTGTCGCCGGCTGGGAAGAAGTCAGCGAGCCTTGCCTTTGGCTATGCAATATGAGTTGACGAACGTTGCAGTGTGCTGCAAAGACTGACGTATATCCGGTTTGGCTATTCCATGGCTGTTGGCAAATTGCTCGACCGCCGCTGTATCAAAACGAGTGGTCTGGATAAAGTCCAAGGCTTCGGCGTTTGTATTCAAAAACCGCGCGACGGGAGGAATACTCAGTAGCAACTTCAGCAATCGGAGCGAAATGAAATGCTTGGGAGGCTTTAAGCCAACGGGTTGTGCCACCTGTACCAGGAGTTCTCGCAAGTTGGGCGTTTGGTCATCAAGCGCCAGCAGTTCCTGGCCCACCATGGCAGGATCAAAAGCACAAACCGCCACCAGCTCAACCAGGTAATCCACGGTGACCAACGGCAACCAGTGCTCGGCGGTACCGGGCACTGCAGTCAGCTTTCCCTGCACAAGGTTGCGTATCAGCTCCACCAGCGGTTGACCGTCAAGGATATGCCCCGTGCGGCTGTGGCCACAAACCGTCGCGGGGTGGACAACGGTAATCTCCCCGCCCTTGGCCGACATGACCTCCAGGGTTGCAAAATGCGCCTCCAGCTTGCTCCCCTCGTAACCACCGACATGCCCGTAGACGGCAGGCCAATTGGTCTGCTCCGGATAACGAGGATCAATTCCGATGCGTTGCAGATGTTCATGATTTTTCAGCATGTAGCCGCCGATCATCACTAACCGGCTTTTTTGTTCAGCCGCCAACAGCGCCACGCGCTTTGCCCCTTCTACATTCACCGCACGTGAATGCTCCGATGAAAGCCCCCAAGCGAAGTGGACGCCCAGGTGGAATACGACTCTGGCGTGCCTTAGCACTTCTCTGTCAGCAAGGCTCAGCCCGAGGTTGTCCCGCTCCAGATCGCCAGCTACGGCAAATACCCGGGTTGCGTTCCCTCCCAAATCGTCGACTTGCTCCCGCAGTGCAGCTAGTCGCTCTGGGCGACGCATCAACACCCTAATGGTGTGACCTTTTGCACTCAGGTGCGCCACCAAATGTTGACCGATGAAGCCGGTACCCCCCGTGACAAAGCACTCGACGCGCATTTCCCTGCTCCTTGGTAAGGTGAGAAATCAAGCGTAAACTGTCGACCCAACTCTATAGTCAAGCGGTGTTTTCATGAAAATCGGCGAACTTGAGGCCCGCAGCGGCGCCAGCCGCCATACGCTGCGTTACTACGAGCAAATCGGCCTGATCTCACCGCTGCGGCGACCTAACAACTATCGCGTTTACACCGCGCAAACCCTGCAGGATCTGGACTTTATCCAGCGCGCGCAAAGCATGGGGTTTTCCCTGGGGGAAATAGGCGAGATTCTGGATGCGCAGCGGAACAAGCTGATCGATTGTGCTGACGGCGCTAAGCTAATTGAAAAGAAGATGGTAGAAATCAGACAGAAAATCGCCAATTTCCAAAGCATTTATCGGTATTTGGATGAAGAGCGTGCAAACCTCGAAGCCAGTGCTGCCAAGCAACTTGAGCTTCAGCAGCTGAACAACTCTTCCAACTGAACTGTCAGCCAGCCTGCTTACAGCTTCTGCCGGTCAAATCACGAGGACCGCACCCCTCGGGTAAGCGTCTGTCCAACTCAACTTGCGTAAGTCAGGAAGGCACCCACTGATGCGGCAGCAACTCGTAAATCTCACTCGCACACTGCGTCGACAAGCGCTTGAGAACGTCCTGCCCGGCGAGCAAACTAGATGCGCTCTTCCCGCTCCGTTCTCGCCAACTTCTTTTCCCTATTGGTGGGCCACTTGAACTTGTCGTAACGCTTTCGCATGACACGCGCAGGGGCGTGCGCCGAATTTTCGGAACCGATTAATGCTGCATTAGTGAGGAATCGACTGGAGCCACCATCCCGATAAGTTGGTCAAGCTTCCAGCCGAGATCTCCGTTCTCGTCTAAGTAGATGAATAATTTCGTCATAGAAAGCTGAGTAAGGAAGTGGGCGGTGCAATCCCTAGGGCCGACGCTCTTCCAGAGCGCTTACGATACAAATCATGCTTCGCGGTTTGCCTAGGATTTACTTGCACCGGATGAGAAGGGTATGAATCCATGGTCACATGTCAACAAGTTGTTGATTAATTCGCTTGGGTTGTGCTGGGTGCACATTTTTTATAAAAAACGCTAGCTGCTTGGTGCGCCGAATTTAGCAGGGCTGGCCAACCTACTTTGACGGTGCCACGCGGGTGCGGGATTTCGAGACAGATGGTCGCTGAAGTGATATCTGATCGTGAGGCTGACGACTGTAATGCCAGCGGAATGAAGGCCGGTTGCACGGCAACACTTGTCTGCGATTGCAGTCGAATCCATTTATGGACGAGGTTTGCGTTGATGCTGTGGCTGAGTGCGACGCTGGCAATCGAAGCGCCGGGCTGGGCGCACTCTAGAATGACCTGAATCTTGAAGGATTTGGAGTAAGAACGACGTGGTGGCTGCATGCGATACCCGCTTAAAAGGCTAGAACTGGTGTTCACTTAAATTTAGGTGGACACCATCGCCTTTGGCATCGGGATCAGAAAGGTGTGTTGGCCGGACCATACCGAACGCTCATCCTTCTCCTTGATGTAATGCACCAGTAAAATCTCCCCTAATGAGCCAAAGTGGACAGTGTGCTAATGAACCTATCCCTGACTCTTAATCCGGTTGGGACTCTGTTTGGCTTCTCATCTTGCTCCAGTTGAACGAACGCTAACGTTCGACTCCCTTTGGTTGCATATCCTACAAACCAACCGTACCCGCGAGACTCATCGCTTACGCCGCTTGTGTCACAGGGATAAGTGGTACCTGTCTTACCGTGGATCTCCCATCCATCAGGATGAGTTTCAAGGAGCGATATGCGGGAGGTCAAGATGAAGGCTTTCTCACTCACAGGCAATTCTCGCCTAGCGATTTTCTCTTGAAAGTGGAGCTGTTCGATGGGGGAGATTTTTAACGAGGAGCTGATCCAAGCCCTATCAAGTCCATTTGACGCCCCAGGATCACCGGAAAGATCGGCATTACCGAATCCGAACAATCTAGCGTAATGCTCGACTTGGGCAATCCCCAATGCATGGGTTACTCGCTGCGAGTACCAAACTACCGAGTATTTTATCCAGCGTTCAGGATCGGTGGGTTGAAGCCAGTTAGGGCCTCCCCAATCAGGATCTCCCGGCTTATAGGTCAGCGCAGGGCTGTGTCGATCATGAAGAAAACCAGAATCAAACCCCATTAGGCTAAGCGCCAGTTTGAATGTGGAGGCAGGTGACAATCGGGCCGAGCACTCACCACGCTGATAAAGGATGGCGGACATATTCACATCGCTGATCAGAGTACAAATATGGCCCGCCTCTACACCACCCACCATCCCAACCCAAAGACTAACCACCATGCCCAGCCTCCGTACTGCCATACAGTTGAATCCTTGAGATCTAGTAAGCCATAGAGACTACATTCATGAACTTCCACATGGCAAACGGATGCGGATGTCGCTCCTCTCGCACATTGCATACAGCCCCGGGCTGGAATTAGATAGGTGTGTCCGCCGTCCGCTTACTGAGTAATTGCATGGACTTGACCACCCATTTGCATTCGACTTGACCAGTGCACATGAGCTCCATGACTGGCTAGACTCGACCTAAAGCAAACGGTGGCGCCAGGCAAAAATCGGCCGATTGTGTTGAAAAAGTCGGTCCGGCCAGATTGCCCATGCATCAAGCGGTGAAAATGCCTTTTTTGCACGCTGCTACACCAAATCTGAGCCCTGAACCTTCTGCTTAAAGTTCAGATTTCAATCTCAGACGCGTAATTTTCTGCCGTGGAAACCGAAGCCGACTTTTTCAACAGAATCGGCCAAAAGCGGTCAGTGGCTAGGCGAAATTTAGATCTTGATCGCTGCTGGTTGCGTGCAAGTGTTGAAGCTGATGCCTAATTCACCCACGTGCTGACACAAGACTGGCCCACCTCCAAATCTGCACAAATCCAGCAAAGGCTATTGTTCGCGAGGAACAGACTGGATCAGTGACATTTCGACAAATGGGTCAATTCGGCGTTGGTGCCGACAAACATGAACTTCATCAGCTCCTCCACAACATCGACAACCCGGTCGTACGTGACGATGGTTTCATGCGCCCGGCTTCGTCGAACTCAAGGAAGGCTTTTGGCACGGATGATTGATTATCGTGACCATGCCCATCCAACGACCATGTTTGTGATGCAGGCAATTACATTCGCGCCTTGGTTTAAGCCGGACACGACCCGATGGCTCATCGCCCCCGCGCGCTCTGTGTTCGCTGCCGGATTGTTTCTCGTGCCATGGGCGTCTGATTTTAAATTGATGCTAGTCGTGATCGGTGCGGTTGCGGCCAGTGCTGGCATTTTGTCGCCGATACTTACCTATTGGATCTCAGCCAAGGCCGGAAGCGCGCAGGGCTGGGAACTCGGCAAGCAGACGGCAGCGTTCAGTCTTGGGACAACCCTGGGATCGGCTGCGGATGGAATCCTCTACAGCACTGTCTTTCTCCCTGGTGCCTATTTCGTCTTGAGCGCGAGCCTCGCAATGCTGGGCTTTCTGTTAAGCCTCGGGTTGCCACGTTTATTTATGACTTCCAGTCCATGCTCTCGCCCTTATCCGTTAGATACAGCACGAAAAGTGAAGATTAGTAAGGCATAAAAGTCCGGATTTTCCCGCAAAAAATGGATAGTCGAACCACGAAGGCAAGGGGCGCTCACACCACGGAACTCCGTTAAGCCTCGCCCCAAAAGCCATCTCAGTATTTTCGCACCTACCGTGGGGCAGATCGCTATGGCGTGTACATGCCGTGATCATTTAATATATACCCCCCTATAGTATTTTTTGATTTCAAGGTGCAATCATGGGTCACACCATTAAGGACAAGAAAAAGCTATTGAACCGTGTCAGTCGTATTCGTGGTCAGCTCGAAGCTATCGAGCGTGCGCTACACGAGGAGCGTGATTGCATTGAGGTACTACAGCAAATCACCAGTTGCCGGGGGGCCATGAATGGCCTCTTGACTGTGGTGTTGGAGGACCATATCCGCACGCATTTGATTGACGCGGATTTTGCTGACGGCAAGGAGCCGAATGATGCCAAAGAGCAACTGATCGAAATCGTCCGCAGCTACTTCAAGTGAAATCAATATGAACAACCTGTACGAAGCACCGTTCAATGTCGGTCATGACCACGTCTTTCTAGGCGCTGGCCATGAAAAAAATGAGCGCAAGACATGGGCTGTGATTGTACTGTGCACGGCCATGATGTTGGCCGAGATCATCGGTGGGAACCTGTACGGTTCGCTGGCACTGGTCGCAGACGGCCTGCATATGTCCACACACGCCGGTGCTATGTTGATCGCTGCACTGGCCTACACCTATGCGCGTAAACACGCCAATGATCGGCGGTTCGTGTTTGGTACGGGCAAGCTCGGTGATCTAGCGGGTTTCACCAGCGCCATCATTCTCGCGATGATCGCCTTACTGATAGGCTACGAAGCCGTTTCCCGTTTCCTGTCCCCGGTCCCCATCCATTTCAGCGAAGCCATACCGATTGCTGTCGTTGGCTTGGCGGTGAATATTGCCAGTGCCTGGCTGCTGAGCGGTGCAGATCATGGACATGACCACGGGCACAGCCATGGACACAGTCATGGGCATGCCGGAGGCGATGAACATGACGACCATCATGAAGAGATGCAGCGTATTGTCACTTCTGATGGGGTGTTCGAGCTGTCCATTTTCGAAGAAGGTGTTCCACCGGTATTTCGCTTCTCCAGCGAAGGCTCAGCCCCCTCGCTCTCGCCAAGCGATGTCACGGTTACGACGATACGGTCGGACGGATCTCGGCAAGTCTTTAACTTTCAGCAGAAAGCCGGCTTTCTGGAATCCACCAGCGACATTCCGGAGCCACATGGTTTCAAGGTAGCCGTTGCCCTGCCGTCTGGTGAGCAGATCGTCGAATTCGCGGAGCATGCTCACGACGACCATGAAGTGGATAGCCGTGATCACAATATGCGAGCGGCTTACATTCACGTTATCGCGGACGCGGCCGTGTCGGTAATGGCCATCGTCGGCCTGCTGCTGGCCCAGGCATTTGGCTGGCTGTGGATGGATCCGCTTGCCGGTATCGTTGGGGCGCTCGTGATAGCCAACTGGTCCTATGGACTGATACGCCAGACCGGTGCGATCTTGGTAGATGCCAGTGCAGACACTCGAATTGAAGGCAAGATCAGGACGGTCATCGACGAGGCCGGTGACAAACTGGCGGACTTGCATGTTTGGCGGCTGGGCCCTGGGCATCTCGGAGCGGTGGTTTCGGTCGTCACACGCGAGCCAAATCGGACCTCGCAGTTTTACCATCAGCATCTTGCCCAATTCAAAGGGTTATCCCATCTCACCGTTGAAGTGCATCCGGAAACGAAGGTCTGAGCAATGGCTCTCAAATCCCCTTGCACTGAAGTCTGTAAATTCGATGGTAAGACTACTCTTTGTGTAGGCTGCTTGCGCACCTTAGAGGAGATTCGCGGCTGGAAAAAAATGACGGATCATCGTCGTCATCAGGTAATCAACGAGCGCTCAAAGCGATTAGCGAAATTGCAACGAGAGGTGGCCTCACGATAGCTTGGATCCAGCTTTATGCGGCAATCCAAACATACATTGCGCCGTGAGCGTAGATCTAGGTAGCAGCGTTGGTTGGCAGCTACTACTGGTCGACAATCGCGGCAGCATTTTCACCCAGGCGTGGTGACTAGCGGTCCATGCGAGGCTCTTGGTGGTGCGTAAAAACATATAGCAACAGACGCCATCGAAAGAACAGTGTCGATCAAAAGGGCAAATGGTTTCATCAAGCTAACTCCATGCTCATGCTGTTATTCAGGGCGAGATCTCCCATGCCATGCAGAGTACGGCTAATAGCCTTCGCCGGGCAGCATGCTTGCTTACTCCCCCTCCATGCATTCGATGGAAGGCGCATCGCCTATTCCTTGAGCTGCCATTGCCTATAGTTTAGGATCCAGATATATCCCCCTAGGGGGGATGTCTGTTCATCCATAAAGACGAAGTCAATAACTCGCTGTTTTGCGAGAGAAGTCGGGCAAACGACTCGTCACGCGCTTCGCTATTTGAGATTTATCATGCTGAAAATCCTAGCCAACCGAACCTACCGTCACCTCTTCCTGGCCCAGGTGATTGCACTCGTAGGGACTGGCCTTGCCACTGTCGCGCTGGGACTGCTGGCGTTTGATCTCGCAGGTGCTCAAGCGGGTGCTGTTCTCGGTACAGCGTTGGCGATCAAAATGACGGCCTACATTGGCGTTGCACCAATCGCAGCCGCTTTTGCAGAGCGTCTACCCCGTCGGACTATGCTGGTGTCGCTGGATCTGGTGCGAGCACTGGTCGCGCTCGCTCTGCCGTTTGTGACTGAAGTTTGGCAGATCTACGTGCTGATTTTTGTTCTCCAGTCAGCCTCGGCGGCGTTCACCCCGACGTTCCAGGCGACCATCCCTGACATCCTTCCGGATGAAGACGACTACACTCGCGCCTTGTCGCTTTCGCGTCTGGCCTACGATCTCGAAAGCGTCGCCAGCCCGATGCTCGCCGCCGCGTTGCTGACGGTGATCAGCTTCCACAACCTGTTCGCAGGCACGGTCATTGGTTTCCTTGCCTCAGCGGCCTTGGTCGGCACAGTGTTGCTGCCAAAGGCGAAGCCGACGCCACGACGCAGCATTTATGAGCGAACTACCCGAGGCATGCGCATATTCTTGGCCACCCCCCGCCTGCGAGGACTGCTGGCTCTCAATCTCACGGTAGCGGCCGCGAGTGCGATGGTCATCGTCAATACGGTGGTGCTGGTGCAGTCGCGCTTCGCTCTGCCGCAGAGTTCTACAGCATTGGCGCTGGCTGCGTTTGGTGGTGGCTCGATGGTCGCCGCCCTGGTCCTGCCTCGCCTTTTGAGAAACATCAAAGATCGAACGGCCATGCTGTTTGGTGGGGGAATATTGGTTGCAGGCTTGGCGGTTGGCATCAACCTGACCACCTACAACTTCCTGCTGCCGCTGTGGATGGTGCTCGGCGTTGGCTACTCCCTGGCTCAGACCCCGAGCGGCCGACTGTTGCGTCGCTCGGCACATGCCGAAGATCGCCCGGCGTTGTTTGCCGCACAATTTGCTCTATCTCATGCCTGCTGGTTAATTACCTACCCATTGGCGGGATGGCTGGGTGCCAACATCAGCCTCACGGCGTCGTTTGTTGGGCTCGCTGTCGTGGCAGGGAGTGCACTGGTGGTCAGTATGGTGATCTGGCGTCCTGCTCATGACCAGGAGTCGATCAAACATACCCATGAGAACCTGCCGGAAGATCACACTCACTTCGCCGGCCAAGACGATGCGTGCCACGAACACCCTTATGTGATCGACGACCAGCATCGGAAATGGCCGAACTAAGAACCCGACAGGACGCCGGTCTTTAAGGAAGGTCTCTGCCTACGCCCTAAACCTAGAGGTACTTGGTGATTTGTTTGAAGGCTTCCAGTGGTGCGCGCTCGCCATTGTTCAATGCCGAGACGGTGACCTCCAGGCAATGATCAATGTGATCCTGGATAAGCGTGCGTTTGGCTTGGCACACCGCCTTTTCCACGGCATGCAGCTGCTGAGCAATGTCGACGCACTGACGACCTTCTTCAATCATGGTGATGATGCCGCGTAAATGGCCATCCGCTCGTTTGAGGCGCTTGATGATTGCCTCGTGACTTTGGTGGGTATGGGGACGCGGGTGTTCGTGCTCGCTCATATCTTGAGTCTTCGTCGTAAGTGATTGCGCAAATCATATCCCCCCATAGAGGATAAATTCAAACGCTTACCCTCGCAGCGCTGATCGCGATAGTGGTCGAAGCAGATCATCAGGGTCGAAAATCTCTAGCTATAAAAACAGCAAACTCCCTACACAAAGTACTTCTGATGCTGGCGATGGAGCTTCAGGCGCGCGGTGTTGCCGTTGGCCTAATTGATTGGCTGGCGCTCAACGTCTTACCTCTTGGCGTGCCTGCGCACTTGCAGATCTGGATGAGCAGCGCTGACTACATCCACGCGTCAGCCCATTTGAATACCATGGTTTACCAGCATCCGGAAAGGCGCGGAAAAACCTTGCCTTGGAAGCTTCGTACCAAGCTGATGTGCAAGCTTCTTGCCGGGGATATGGGAATTGACGTTCTGCACGCAATGCGCCCGCAGTTCGAATTGCGGACGGACATAGGCGAAATCCCAGACGACCTGATGAAGGAGTTTAAGAAGACGTCGGCGCTCAGGACTTGGGGATGAATGTGCATCATTGATGGCACGCCACAGGTAGTGCCACCCGTAGCGCTGCTGTAGCCTAACCATGACTCGCTAGGCGAGTGGTCAAGTCGAATGCAAATGCCTGGTCAAGTCCGGTGCAAACAACTGGTCAAGTCGAATGCAAACGGGTGGTCAAGTGGAGTGCAATTTCCCACTTACCAAAAATTAAACAATTTCACAGCTGCAATCACCGCTATGGGGCGACGCTGATCACGTCCTGCTCAGCGCCCAAGACCGCGATTAGATAACGCTTTGGAGGGTAAAAGTTAGGTTCAGATGCTTTCGGGCAGCCGCTCCAAGGAGTGACTTCACCGAACGTGTTCACGATCCGCTTACGCGGCAAACGCGCGGCAGCGCTGATGAGCCTGATCCAGTCGGCCAAGCTCAATGGGCATGACCCATAGGCTTACTTGAAAGACGTTCTGGCACGACTGCCAATGCAGCGGGCAAGTGAGATCGCCGAGTTGTTGCCGCATAACTGGATGCCGCTGCGCAACCTGTGATCCCATTCGGTTACGTAGTTAAGAGGTGGGCCGCGCGTTTGATGCCGTCAGTGATTGTACCCACTGGGTCTTCGTGAGCCCGTAGCATTTCCCTTCCTGAGGCGCCGTCGAAAGGTTCAGCACCGCGTCATACAGATGTACTGCGCCAAGCTTCATTGTGGCTGTCTGCGATCTGATATTCGTGGGAGCGATGTGAAAGTACACGATGTCAAAAACGGTGAAAGCATGCTCAACCATCAGCTGTTTTAGCTCACGATTCGCAGCACCACCCCATTTGGCGCGAATCAAAAATGTAAATCCGATGGCGATGCTATGAGGCAGGTCTGGCGGGGTGTAATAGCTCGACATCCCCACAATTTTTCCAGACTGTGTGTCGATGATAGTAAGCGCTGTTTTCGTTGAGAGGCGGGATGCGAAGTAAGGCTCGAAGATCTCCCGTTTGTATCGATCCTTAGCCGGGTGGCTAGCCCATATCTCTGGATCACCAGCGGCGCCACACATACCCTCAAGGTCATTCTGATTGAGGGCGCGAAGTGTCAAAGTGGTTCCGCGTAGGGTGGGCTGGCAATCGAAAGAGTGTGCAAGCATGGCTTAATCCAATCCTGACTGGAGGTTAGAACGCTAGCCTAGAGCCTTTATGGGTGAGGGATTCATAAGCCAGAAGAGCTTTTTATTTATCACCTCGAATCGCTGAGAGCAAGGCTGGAGCAGAATTCCGGTAGATGTCTGACCTTCGCGACTTCTTTCATAGGTCATTTTCGGTAAACCATCATCTAGTTAATCTCGTAAGGCGTGTTCGGCGGACGCTTACGACCACGTCGCTGAACGTTATGCTTAACCTGCAATACGTCGCTCATCCGGGTGGCGTGCGGGATGTACAGAATGGCGTAGTGGCAGGTTTGCAAATTCAGCCGCAGTTCTCGCCCCTTGGCGACCGGACGTAGTGCCAAGGTAGCAGGACGTAAAGTTTGCTAGGCTTGGCCTTCACCTTAAAACAAGAGACAGCGTTATGACCCAGAACCTCTATCAAATTCCGGTCAAATCCATCACTGGGGACTCAACAACACTGGCGCCGTTCGAAGGCAAAGTGCTGCTTGTCGTCAACGTCGCCTCGAAATGTGGCCTCACGCCGCAGTATGAGGGTCTGGAAAAGCTTTATGAAGCCAAGCGCGCTGAAGGTCTGGAAGTGCTCGGTTTTCCGGCGAATAACTTCAACGAGCAGGAACCTGGCAGCGAAGCCGAAATTCAGGAATTTTGCAGCCTGAATTACAGCGTGCAATTCCCGCTGTTCGCCAAAATCTCTGTTGTGGGCTCGGACAAGCACCCCCTTTATCAAGCGCTAACAACCGCTCTACCCGATGCGACGGGTGAAGGCCCAATGCGCGAAAAACTGTTGGGCTATGGCATCACTGCAAACCCAGCTCCGGAAGTGCAGTGGAATTTTGAAAAATTCCTGATCGGTCGCGATGGTCAAGTGGTTGCGCGTTTTGCGCCTGATGTGACGGCGGATGATCCACGGATGGTCGAAGCGGTTGAGAAAGCGCTGAAAGCAGGTGTTTGATCGTTGAGCAAAAAGACCCACCGATAACGGCGTTAGCGGTCAAGTAGCGTCCAGGTCCGACGTTTCAGCATGTCCAGAAATGTTCGCACCTTGACGCTCAACAAGCGCCTCGAATGCTAGAGGGCCCCACTCCATCCTAGAGTAAGGGTGAAGTGGCGGAACGTGGTGGGACGTAGATGAAGGGTTGAGTTACAACAGGCGCCAACCCAATACCCGTGACAGAAAAGTTTCGACCCGCCAACCCATGATCCCGACTTCAGCCCGAGACGGTGAAGTTGAGGTAATAGTCCCTGAAGCAGCGGCTCCGCGAGAGTTTGTCAAATTATGGAACGACGTTTCGAACTGATTAAGATCTATTGTTGAGCTGCGCCTACTCTTTTGAAAATTGAAGCTATAGTCCTGTCTCCTTCATTTTCATCGGATGAAAACATGAGCACTGGAAGCAGTCAGCAGTCCCCCGCCTACGCCCTGATACCTTTTACGGGTTATTACTCCCTGGACGCACAGGCCGGCTCGTTCCTCATGGTCGATACGCATGAAGAATGTACGATTTCCCCCGCCGGTGGTTCCCTTACCTGTGAGTATTTCG
The DNA here is from genome assembly GCF_034350045.1 of Pseudomonas sp. CCI4.2. NCBI lineage: Bacteria > Pseudomonadati > Pseudomonadota > Gammaproteobacteria > Pseudomonadales > Pseudomonadaceae > Pseudomonas > Pseudomonas sp. CCI4.2. The sequence continues at coordinate 4,889,502 of NZ_CP133781.1, forward strand.
GCAAGATCACGCTTTCCCCCGATGGCAAAACCTCAGAAGTTTTTCCGCTAGGAACAGGTTGCACCTTCGATGGCAATACCCTGCTCATCAATGTTGGTGAGACGCTCGCTAAACTCACTTTTTCCAATACATCGGGCACCAGCTCGGTGTCGGGCACAATCAACGACAACCCTGTGGCCGGCTCTACACCGTTCGGCCCGGTCCAGCTCTCACTGTGGACCGGGACCTATTACCTGCAACAAGCAGCGGTTCAGCATGGCGGGTTGCTGGAGTACCCCTATACAGCGACTTTGCAGGTCAATCCTGACGGCACAATGCTATTTGCTGCAGATCACATCAACCTGACTCCGGTACCCAAGTATTGGTACGACTATGGAATGTTTGTCATCGGGCTGATGCTCGATCCCAACGCTCCAGAAATTCCATCGATCCTTTACGAAATGGGCACATCGTCTGGCTGGGGTCGTGTGGCAGGTACTGCTATAGGCGGCACCTTATTGGTCAGTATTCAATTGCAGGAACCCGCGCCGCATCTGTGACGTTGGCAGAGGCTAATGGCCCTCGGTGTGGGAGGTCGATCCGCTATGGACGATCCTGCGCTGGGGGCCTGCGTTAAAGGCAACCGACCGTTTGGCTCCTGAACCAGCCCCCGCCTATTGGAAGACAATTGCACTATCTTGGCTGCAGCTCATTCGACGCAAAACCTTAAAAGCCTGATCGCAAACATATCAAGCAGGTAGGCGCCCCTACAGACGGCCTCCGGTCCGTAATGGTCAGCAGCGAATACTCGCCTCTAAATCGTAACCGTCCGGCGGGGTCAGCGTCCTGACCCTGACGCCATAAGCTTTACGCCCTCTGCCTAAACGCGACTTCTAATGAACAGCTTTCTGGGGTTAACTGGCCCTTAAAATAACGCCGAGGCCCTCTAACTATGCCTATTGCTGACAACCTTATTGCGTTTACCTTCGCAGCGACGCTGTTAACCATCACGCCTGGCCTAGACACCGCTTTGATATTGAGAACCGCTACAGTGGAAGGAAAGCAGCAGGCTTTTCGTGCCGCACTGGGCATCAATACCGGTTGCTTGCTGTGGGGTGCCGCTGTGGCGTTTGGACTAGGCGCACTCATTGCGGTATCAGAACTAGCGTTCAACATCTTGAAATACTGCGGTGCTGGTTATCTAGCTTGGCTCGGGCTGAACATGCTTTTGCGTCCGCGCAACTCGTTGTCGCCTGTCGAGACGGCATCAATGCAAAGTCATAATTGGTTTCTTAAGGGAATGATAGGAAATATCCTAAATCCCAAGATTGGTATTTTCTATGTCTCTTTTCTGCCCCAGTTCATTCCCCAAGGCCAGCCATTGGTTGCCTGGACGTTTGCCTTAGTAAGCATTCACGTCGTAATAGGGGTGCTATGGTCGATAATTCTAATCGCCGCGACCCAGCGCCTGGCCAGAATATTGCTGAGTAAAAAAGTAGCCACATGGATGGATCGTGCGACGGGAATGATCTTCATTCTTTTTGCCGCGCGTCTTGCGTTCAGTAAACGTTAAGTCGTTGAGAAACGCGACAGTAGAAATCATCTGCCCCCTGCCTACCAACCTAAAATGCAAGTAGCGCGTCAGTAAGCGTCCGCCGAAGTTACCTTGCTTCGGTTCGCTCTCGCGATGGCGCCGGGTTGGTCCAACTCCGGCTCACACGAACGCGTCCAAGCCTGCGCTGCCTGTTTCCGGGCGAAGGTCTTACTCTCTTGGTAGACTTGCACTCCTTCACGCTGATTCGGATTGGAGTGGGATAGCTGGCCGTTGCATCGTCCCGTTTTTTGATCCTGATAGTTGCCAAATCGATTGGGTACGCGCCAGTTTTGAATGAGTATATTGCACCATCAAGTTTGAAAAACGTTCGAAACCACCCTGAAACCCGCCATAAACACGTAGAGCAAAATGTTACCGAAATCAGCTCCATACCCAGTAAACACAAGCTCTACATTATCAAGACGCTTCAGCGTTGCGCCTATGATGGATCGGACCCGCTAAGAATGCGCAGTGCGGGAACAAAGGCCTGTGGGCGTTTTAGGCTTCTCTCGTAAAAGTTCGTACCAATCAACACCCCAGCGCCACTGGCTCGACCTTCCACGCGCACCTGACTCGCTTCAAGTCGGTCGGCGACTATGCCTTCAACTCATCTGGCGTATGCGTCTTGAGCCAATCAGCTAAGGCGGCATTCATCCGGGTTTGCCAGCCAGGTCCAGATGCCTTGAATTGCGCCAATACATCGGGTTCAAGCCGAATCGTTATTCGCTCGCGAACCACGTCCGCCTTGGGTCTACCGCGCCGGATTAGTCGTGCACCCTTGAACTCGTCAGCCTGCTTAAAAAAAGCATCTGTGAGTTCGGGTGCATCGTCTGGGTCAACCCAGGCGGCTTCGGTATTGCGCTTGTTCGCGTTCATTGGCTTTCCTCATAGAAATGATGCGACGAGCCCCGCCGCGAGGTGTCCAGACAATTACAACCATGCGGCCAATCAACAGACCCACGGTGATAAAGCGGGCCTCTCCATAGTCCTCTCGTGTGTCTTCGCCAGTGAAGTGATGCCCGGCAAAAACGGCCCCAGCGTCAGCAAAATCAACGCCGCGCTCCATCAAAGTTTTGTCACGCTTGGCAGCATCGAAGGTAATTTGCATGCATTAATTGTATGCACACAAATTCGTGGACGCAATGTATTTTGTCATGACGATAATAAGACGGCCATCCACTGATCGTCCCGTGTTCGTTGGTGTGGCGTTGGGTGCCGGCTCGCCGCATTGATGATCGTTATGCGAAACGGGAGCGATTGGGCTCACCGCTGCGGACTTGGAGATGGTCCGCGACGGTTATTGAGGCACATATGTGAGTGAAAGCTTATGCGATTAATCGTTTTTGAGCACACGACCACTACTGGCTCATCATGCCCATTATCTGCAACAACGCTCACGGCCTGCAACCGGGCGCAAATATTGGTCACTCCCGCCGCTTTAGCCAGGCCTGCGCCGTCTGCTTACGATCAAAGTCTCGGCTTCCTGATAAACTATGACACCGTTGCGCCGGAGACTGATCTGCGCCGGGTACTTGTTGCCGCCATTTTGTTCTTCCTTTGCGTATTCAAAACCCGGCTTAAAACACCCTAACCGCTATAAACCGACCATTTAAAATGCCTCTAGATATTGCGTCCAGTTACCAGCACACAACACCTAGCCTCTCCCGCCGCTTCAGCGTTGCGCCGATGATGGATTGGACCCGCTAAGAATGCGCAGTGCGGGAACAAAGGCCTGTGAGTGTTTTAGGTTTCTCTCGTACCAGTTTCGTACCAATCACAACCAAGGAGTTATGAATATGAAATGCCCTGTTTGTGGTGCGGCGGAACTGATCCACGACACTCGCGACCTACCCTATACACACAAGGGTGAAAGTACTGTTATTGCTGCGGTGACTGGCGACTTTTGCCCGGCTTGTGCGGAATCCATACTGGACGCAACTGAATCGGATCGGGTTATGCGTGAAATGCGCCACTTTTGAAACCAGTAAATGCAGCCATTGTTAACCCCGTTTTTATCTCAGGTATCGTTTGAGCCAAGCTCCGCCACCTGCAAGCTGCCGGCTTGGCTTGACCCCTCACCGCCCCAGCGCCACTGGCTCGACCTTCCACGCGCACCAGACTCGCTTCAAGTCGGTCGGCGACTATGCCTTCAACTCATCTGGCGTATGCGTCTTCAGCCAATCAGCTAACGCGGCATTCATCCGGGTTTGCCAGCCAGGGCCAGATGCTTTGAATTGCGCCAATACATCGGGTTCAAGCCGGATCGTTATTCGCTCGCGAACCACGTCAGCTTTTGGTCTACCGCGCCGGATTAGTCGTGCGCCCTTGAACTCGTCAGCCTGCTTAAAGAAAGCATCTGTGAGTTCGGGTGCATCGTCTGGATCAACCCAGGCGGCTTCGGTATTGCGCTTGTTCGCGTTCATTGGCTTTCCTCATAGAGATGATGCGACGAGCCTCGCCGCGAGGTGTCCAGACAATTACAACCATGCGACCGATCAACAGACCCACGGTGATAAAGCGTGCCTCTCCATAGTCCTGCCGTGTGTCTTCGCCAGTGAAGTGATGCCCGGCAAAAACGGCCCCAGCGTCAGCAAAATCAACGCCGCGCTCCATCAAAGTTTTGTCACGCTTGGCAGCATCGAAGGTAATTTGCATACATTAATTGTATGCACACAAATTCATGGGTGCAATCTATTTTGTCATGACAATAAGATGGCCAACCTAGGCTGATCGGCCATTCACTGATCGTCCTGCGTTTGTTGGTGTTTCTTGGCACTGCATTAGCGTTTGCACCATCGCAGTCATGGGCAAATCGCCAGCACAAGCCTATAGTCTGATTTGTGCGTATAGCGCGTAACTTCAGTCAAAGGGAATTTTATGATTGGCTCCGTGTGGAACAAATGGGATCTTCACCTCCACTCCCCGCTTACTAACCTGAGTAACAATTTCGGACCATCAAGCCTGCAAGAATACGCGCGGGCTATTAAAAGTGCTGATCTATCACTGATAGGAGTTACTAACTACTTCTATTTCAAGGAAGACGAACTAGAGCATGTTAGAGCTGCACTCAAAGAAATTGACGCCAAAACTGTCGCTCTTGGGAACGTTGAGTTTAGAATCAATCAACCAAATAAAGATGGAGAATGGATCAACATCCATGTTATTTTTTCAGAAACTATAACGACAAAAGCGGTCAACGAACTGTTATCAAAATTTTCAGTGACCAACACTACAGTGGACGGGAAAAGCATATGGTGCTCCGAAGAATCATTTAAAACATGCGGTGTAGATGCTGGTGAAATAGTAATAGATCCTAAGGCCTTGATAAAACATCTTGACGCCAACCTAGTTGTCGGAAAAGACTACATGATCGCGATGTGCCCAAATGGCTATGGCGGATTCCAACCTGATAGAAAAGAAGGGCGATCAGTAGCAGTAGCATTGGAAATTGATAAATTCAGTCATATCATCTTCGGCAGACCGCGAGACCGTAGTTTTTTTCTTCTGACTGATCGGTTTGAAAATGCAATAGCAAAGCCGGTCTTCAATTGTTCGGACGCTCACGCAATTGGCCAGATAGGAGAAAAATATACATGGGTAAAGGCTAAGCCAAATTTCCAGGGACTTCGGCAGTCTATTTTTGAACCATCGGACAGAGTTCAGCAAACTGATGATTTCATAGAAAGATCATTTATCAAACCTTACTTTAGAAAAATATCAGTCCACGGTAAAATTTTTGACGAGGGAGATATAAGATTTTCAGATCAGGAATTACTGTTAAACCCTAACATGGTCGCGATTATTGGAGGCCGTGGCACAGGTAAAAGCTTATTGTTAGACGCAGTATTTTCAAGGTTAGGTAATTGCCAAGGCACGGACAGGGTCAGAGGGGTTAACGTTGAAAATCTATCAATTACCCTCAACCAGGGAGGCGTAGACGGAGCAGACATCGAGTTCGACAACTTAACCGAAGATGCGTATACCTACCTACATGTTTCCCAAGGTAACATACACAGCTATAGTAAAGACCCTATTTCACTTAGTAACGAAATTAAGCGAATGCTGGGTATACGCTCGATATCGTTTGATCCAGTGATCTCACAAGAGTTGATACAAATATTGGGAAGCTATAGGGCCTTCGTTGAGTACTGGAACGCCAAAGATGCAAACGGCTCTCCAGTGAATAAGCCGGGTTACCAGAACGCGATAATAGAGAAGAATACACAGCTGATAAGCACCCTCACAAACCCGCAAAACCAAGCACTGATAGAACGCTACCAAGCAAATTCAAGCATAATAAATGAAAAGAAAGCGTTTACCGGACGATCATCTGAAATATTATCAGAGATGACCAGAACAATAGGTAAACTCAATGAACGACTTGTTGAATACAATGGCTATCGGGACACACTTACAAAAGTACCGTATATCATAACGGATCAAATCGTATTAGGCATAAATCTAAACAACAGCTCTGCCGACGCTAAAATATTAGAACTTAGCAGAGATAATGAACAAATTCGTGCTGAGTTCGCCAAGCAAGGCATAAATCAAGACATATCATCTCTACTCCATAAAATTACCGAATATCAATATGCAATTAATATCGCCAAAGATAAGCTTACTGAAATAGACACGAAAACGAAAGAATACCACAAGTATGTAACCCGACGAGGCGAGTTGGGAGGGGAATATAATTCTTATATTGAAAACATGCGACTAGATGTGGATAAAGCATTTGGTCAACTCCAGCAGCCAAACCCCGAATGGAATGATGAACAAAATGGTTTGGTACAGCACATATTGAAAGACATCAATATAATTGGAACCACAATATTTGATATTGTTAAATTTTATACCGGATTGGAACGCTGTATAAATAGAGGGAAATTTAGAGGTTCCGCTGAAAAAACAACAACAGAGAAATTGGAGTCGACTTTTTGCGTACGAAATAAAGACGATTTTTTCAGGTTGCTGGCCGGACAAAAAATCATCAACATTGATGAAACCCTTATATCAATTGAAGAGTTTTTTTGGAAAGATGAGTATTTCAATCAGGGGGGAAGATACGAACTCATAAACTTTTTATTCTCCCCTGAGAGCATGAAGCTATTTTTATACGTCAACGCAGAATTCACATATAAGGCAAAACCCGTCAATAAACTGTCTGTAGGCCAGCGCGGTACATTTTACGTATGTCTGAAGCTGGCCACAGATCCTTTTGGCAGTCCGTTTATCTTTGATCAACCCGAAGATGATTTAGATAACGAATTCATAGTTACACAACTCGTACCTCTTTTTAATACCATAAAAAAATATCGACAAGTAATTATTGTCACACATAACGCAAACCTAGTTGTAAATTCGGATGCCGAGCAGGTGATTGTAGCCGACAACGATGGGGAGATCATTACATATAGCTCGGGCGCTTTAGAGGACGGAGATGTCAGGAGCGGTAAAGGCGTGAAAGCCAAGGTTTGCTCTATATTGGAGGGTGGACATACAGCGTTTGAACGCAGAGAAAAAAAATACGGAATCTAAACAACTCTAGAGTCTGGAGGAAAGGGTAAGTTTGTTTTTTGGTGATCCTAGTCGCGGGGGCTTTTCGTTTACGGTCGATCTTTGATTGTAGCAATTGCCCCCATGATCCGATTCTGATCTAACGAATGAGCTCTCTTCCGTATTTGTTCTGAAAACGCCGCTTTCCAAGCTGATGCCTAGGGTTCGATTCCCTTCCTTCACCCGCTCCAATAAATTCAAGGCCTTCGGCGCAGTCGACGGACTTCCTATCGCGTCTGGTGACAGTTTCAGTGACAGTTTTCAAGAGTCCACCCTCCCCCATGCTTACCGCCAGCAAGCTGCAGGGTCCAACCTTGAGAGCCTCGCCCGTCAGACAGAGCACCGCCAGCCCGAGATGATTTTTCAGGTTGCGGTTTAAAGTGAGTATTAAAGGTATTTATTTTCTTCTCTACTCTACAGGCCTTATAAACCAGGGTTTCCAGAGCGTTCGACCACTCTCTTTTTTCCGCCTCCCAGACTATTTATGGGGCTATCAGGAGAGCTATTTTCAAATATAGTTAAACTGATGATTTATATAGTTTTTTTATTTTAATACCTTGGAAAATAGTCCACCTGTCCACATAATCGCCACGTACAAAAGCCCCGGATAACGTGGCCTCCAGGGAATTTATCTATCGTTTCCGTGGGGGGTGGCGAAAAATAGCCACTTTCGAAGGCCACCTGAAAACATCGCTTCAAATAGGTGTTCTCGATCTGCTTCCGAATGTTCATCACACGTTGTGAAACCAGTTCAGAGTGAAAAGCGCCAATACACCGCGAACCCACGCCGTGCCCGGCCTTTGGCGCTTTCAATGCCCTCTAGGCAAATATTAATCTGCGCTGAATAGATCGTGTGCAATTTTGAAAAAGACACTGAAACTCGTGTTTTAGTTGTTTTCGCCCAATGAAAGCGGGACTTACGCCTCCGGCTTGCCTTCGCCACCGAGCTCGCGTAGTGCAACCGCATTGCATTTCTTTGCAGAACCTTTCAAAGAATGCAAAACGGCCCAGACCCGCAAGGCCCGCAGCGGGCTTGGCCGAGCGGAGGGTTTGCATAACTCAAATGTTTGCACAAAAAAATTGTACAAGGCCCGTCGGCGGGAGGGGGACAGTGCATTTCTAGCCCAATTTTTTCTCTTCGCAAATATTTGCATTTGAATTCGCGCAGACGTTCGTGCATTTTCCTCTCGGATCTTATCTGGCTGATGCACGCTTCAGGACGTAGGCTGCGCATCTACAGCCAGAGTCCATGATTAAGGGGACAATCACGCACTCGACAGAGCGATGTCAAAGCGCTATCTTTTGTGTAGATGATTACTTGAGCGCGTTTGGCGGGTCCACGAGTCCCTAATCTAAGTCTGGCTTACAAGGTAGTTTTAGTGCAATTAATTATAAAAGAACGTTCCCGAACTACTGCTAGCAGGGATGACGAAATGAGTAACGCAGTAGCACTCTGCAGTCTGGCGATGCTAAACGTGAGCATCAACACCGGCGGCGATTATTTAGAGTATCTCAGACCCTATATTCTAGACGTCTTGGTTAACGATCCTCCAGAGCTGATAACTGATGCAAGTGTCGCAGAAAAGTTGCTAGCTAGATGCGGCCTAAAGATTCCTTCCCGGACTGTCCAAATAATTCTGCAGAGACTCGCCAAAGAGCGTTTGCTTGTAAAAGAATCTGGCGTATTTGTTGTTAGCAGTGAACTGCCCCCTAGCGATTTATCGGCTGCCAGGGCGAATGCTAGCCGACATATTACACTAATAGTAAATGAGCTTATCGGATTTGCCCATAGCAACTCCAACCGCATATTGTCTGAAGAGTCAGCCACTGAAAGCTTAGTATATTTTCTGTCTCAATTTTCTATACCATGTTTGAAATCCTATCTTCGAGGCACAACACTACCGGAAATCAGATCAGGTGCCGACTGGCAAATTTCATTAGTTGGCCACTTCGTAACAGCCCTTCAGGCACAACCAAACTTACTAGATTCTTTTATGATGTTAATGCATGGGCACATGCTGGCGAATGCGCTACTGTGTCCTGATTTGGATTCAGTGACTGATTCATACGCGGGCGTCGTATTCTATTTCGACACACCTCTATTGATTAGGCTACTCGGGTTAGACGGGGAACGAGAGGAGCAAGCAATCAAAGAGATTGTCGCCTTAGTGCAAAGACTGGAAGGACAAGTTCGCTACTTCTCCCATACCTACGACGAGCTAACTACGGCTATAAAGATATCAGCAGACTTCATTGATTCCTATAAAGGTCGAGGAACTATCGTCGGGGAAGCTAAGAAATCAGGCAAGCAAAAATCAGATTTAATCATGATCGCCAGCAGGGCAGCTGAATTGCTGGAACTCCAAGATATAAAGGTTGTGTCGACTCCCTCGTACGGTAAAGAAAATCATAAATTTGAAATATCAGAAGAAGCTTTTTCGGCGGTCTTGTGTGAAGAGATAGAATATAATAATCCTCGAGCCAAAGATTACGACATAAGGTCAGTCCGGAGTATATATGTACTTAGACGGGATACGTCGCCTGTATCGGTAGAGAAAGCTAAAGCAGTTTTAGTGACAAGTAATAGTTCATTGTCTAAAGCAGCGTATGAATATGGAAAAAGCTTTCAAACTTCCCGTGAAGTTTCGACCGTTATAACTGACTTCAGCCTGGCCAATACGGCATGGCTTAAAGCTCCGCAAGGCGCCCCTGCCTTACCCAAAAAAGAAATATTGGCGTTTGCTTACGCGGCTGCGCGCCCGACTAAAGATTTTTGGGACAAGGTTCTGATAGAAGCAGAAAAATTAGAGAGCAGTGGAAAAATAACACCAAGAGAGCACCAACTTATCCGAAGTAGCTATAGCGTGCAAACCGAGCTCACTAGACTTACACTCGGAGTTGAGGCAGCACTGACAGACGAAGGTATCACTGCAACCCTTGCACGAATCTCGGATGAGATTCGTAAAGAAGAGCTAGTTCAGAAGAACATAGTTAACGAAAAACTTGAGCAAGCGAACAGTAAGCTCGAGATGCTTACTGGAAATCTCGACCTGGTGAGGCAAACCATCTATTGGAGTAGTAAATCTAGAGCATCCTTGGAAGGAAGTATTCTCTCTCTAAGTATTTGGACGGGCCAAGCGCTAGTTGCCATTTTCGGATGTTTAAATTTAAAGGATGATACTTCATTAGGATGGTTGATTATTTGTTTGGCAGCAATTAGCGGAGGGCTTAGGGTAGCCGGTACACATTGGGATATTAAACCAGTCAATATCAAACCCCGCTATATCAACTGGAGGTTGAGCAAGCTATACGAGAGGCGTCTGACCAACGTAGGGCTACCGTTCGACGTGGCTCACGAAGAAACCATCAGGAAGTGACGGTTTAACGTATCAAACCGGAGTGATCCAAAAATGACCTTCGGGCAGTCGAAATTGGTCGGGACTGAAGTGAATAAGGAACAAACTCGCAAATTCCGCATCGGCAACCAACGACGAATTGAGCTGTACGCAAATAGCGCTTAGCAAATCGAAAGCGGTTGAAATGTTGCAACCCTATTCGAAGAACCACGCGAACGCCGCGTTGGGCGAGGGCTGGAAGCCTTTTGGCTTTACCTCCGGAACCAATGGCGTAATCTAGGTATTCCGTAAGGCGGCGCCTGAGCCTAAAATGGCAAAGACATTGAGCATCCGCTTTCCGAGCTGATGGGTTACGTCACAAACAAAAAAAGGCGAGGGTTAAGGCATGAGCGGTCAGGACGAAGTAAAGTCTCGATCCAATAAAGCTATGCAGGATTGGGTGGACGGCTGGTGGTTGCGAATCGACGGTCGGTTGCGTGTCTGACTTGCAGCGTTGCGCAACCGGTAAGCGAAAGCTTGGTACCATTTCAGCATCTACCTATTTGCTCACGAACAAGTAGATTCGCCCAACACCCATGGCGCGACTTGGCCAACTGTCTCAGCGGGTAAGCCCCGAAACTATGGCGCAACTAATTTATAACGGCCTGTCGACTTGTTGGTTCAGCGAGGCAAAGTCAGACGGAGACAATTGGATTGATAGTGCAGTTTTCATTAACCCTCAGCCGATCACGCCCTTTATTTTAATCCGGACTTTACCCTAACGAGTGACTATCACGCAGTTTTCAGTCTCGCTGACGGGCTGCTTTTATATTAAGGATGTGGAGATTTCAGCCCATGCGATACCCGACTCTTTCAAGGATACAAAGATTTCGCAAAAACTGAACAGCCTCCATGCCCCCAACAACGCCTAAACATGAGCGAGTTGCACGCCTACAAAATACTAATTGCGCAGCTTTGACAGCTTCTCTCGGGCTAAGAAGAAATTTTTTGCAGCGTTGTAACTAAGCGAATGGCCGCTTCTGAATTCGCCATAAACTGTGCTGCAGTATCTGGTGGTGGGGTAATCGCATGTGTGTGCGCAGCCAGTTGCGTATTCATCTGTCCGATCAACTCCATCAAGTCGCCCAAAAGCTGCAGCACATTGATATCCTCCGACCCTATCCACGTTTTTGGCGCAATTAGTCGCTGGCTGACTGCGGTCATACTATTCCGCAACCCCTGAATTCGCTCCTGCATGTCGCCACCAATTGCGGCATTGTGCGTCTGCCCCACCACCAGATTCAGGTCACGCCCCGTGGCCAGATGCAAGTCGTCCACCGCGCCCAGACTGGCCGAGCCCCCCGACAACAGCTTTAATGCGCCCAGCGCTTCAACGGTCTTACTGCCCCCCACTGATTCGATGCTGTGATCGTCCGTGGTGATTTGGCTGCTTTGGTAGCGCTCGTTGTTGCCTAGGGCATGCACCTCGCGCTCGCTGGCTCGGTCGGTGATTTTGGCATCGGTTTGCCGGGTCCAGTTGCCTTCGGCGTCGGCGCGCTGCTGGACAGCTTCGCAGTGCTGCCATAACTGATCGCCCCTAGGCACTTTGGGCAGGCTCAACCCATGTGGCAGGATCTGCACTATGAACGGCTTGCTGGGTAGCCCGTAGGCAAAGCTCACCACCACCGTGGTGCCTTCGTGCGGAAACCCAAAAAAGCCCGCTTCTTCACCGCCCGCTGGCACCGGCAACGCTACGCCCAGCAGCGGCGGCAAACTTTGATCCGGCTTATCGTCCGGTCCCAGCACCTGCAAGTCCACCGCATAGCGTGGCCGAAAGTCATCACACAGGCCGCTGTCCGCTGGCGGATCGGCCACCCCAATCACGGTGGCAAAGCGCGGCAGGTGGTAGTTTCCGGTCAGTTCCGGAAAGCGGCGTTCAATGATGCGGGTTACGGTCTGTTCCATGTCAGCGACATCTCCGTGCCGGCGAGGATCACGGACGTGACCCGTTCGCCTTGGTTAAGGGTGGCACCCGGCCGCAAACCCGGAAGGGCGGCGACCGTGGCGCTGTGATTCTGGTAGTTGTCCAGCAGCTCGGGCGGTAACTGCAGGGGCGATTTGCTGCCCCAGAAGCTGTCGGTCCAGCTGCCCACGAACACCTGGCCATCGCCCTGCTGCTGCCAGACAAAATCCGGAATACCAAACACCTGCGCCAGGCTGTCCATGGTCTGGATCCCAGCGGCCAGCGAATAAAAATACGGTGTCTTGGTAGTTGCGTAGGTTTTTTGTTCCGGCACCCGAAAGGTCAGCCCGGTCTTTTTCGACACTTCGATCAATACTTCGCTGAGGTTCACATGGCGCAGTCCCATGGGCAGCGGATGGGTGAGGATCGCGGATACTTCGCGGCACAACAGCACCCGCTCGCGGTTGTTGGGTGCCGTGCAGCGCTCCACGTAGCCGACAAAATGACGCTGCAGGGGTTTGTCGTTGTAGCCCAGGTCCAGCGTCACCAGCCCTTTGAGCGTGGCGTCGGCCTTGACCACAAAGCTGGCTCGCCCGGGGCTGCGCAAGTCTAGGCGCACCTCGTCGCTGACCAAGTCATAGGGGGTGCCGTCAACGGTCAAGACCTTGTGTAATTTCATGTCGGGGGCCCCAGGTAGTCATCCATGCGTTTCAGGATCCCTTCAAAGCCGCTCAATGGCGGGTCACCGGAGGCGGCGTGTTCACCGGCCACCGAGGAATCGACAATTACCGTTCCTGGGCCACCCTGCTGCTGCACGGGGTTGTTGGGGCGGCGCATTTCCACCCGCTCCGGGTTGGAGAGTTTTTCAGTCAGGGTAAAATTCACTCGCCACGCGGCCATGGTCTCGTCTTCGCGGGTGCTCAACGTGTCGCTGAATTGCACCTGGCGCATGCCAAAAGCCTGCGCCGTGTCGTTGACCAGGCGGTACGTCTTGAGCTGGCCACCGGCTTCGGTCGCTTCCACCAGGCGCAACAGTTCGCCCAGGTGCAGGCTGTCGCGGTAGGGAATCAACAACGAGACCGACAAGGTCTTGGGCTTGAACCCTTGGTGTGCGCTGTCGGTGTTGCTGGTCTGGCCTGACAAGTCACCGCTTTCGATGCGCAGGTTGGCCACCACTTTGAGCGATTTGCCGTTGACCTTCTGCCCATCGAGCAGCAACGTCATAGACCCACCAGTTCTTGGACCAGGCTCAGGCCTTCCAGCGGACCGACCAACATCAACCCCGCGCACAGCACCCATTCGTGGCCCGGGGCGGCGGCAGCCAGCAAATCGCGGCGCAGCTCGGTGGGGTTACCCGGACCCAGCTGACGCACGAGCATGGAACCGTCCGGACTGGGGTTGGCCAATTGCTGCTTGAGCGCGTCCAGCTGCTGATCGCGGGCCGCGCTTTGCGCCGCCTTGCGTTGGGCCAGGGCGGAAAGATCCCCCAGCGGTGAGCTGTCAGCGGTGTAGCCTTCCAATACCGCCAGTTGCCCGGACAATGTTTGTTTGATCGTCTTGGTCAGCGTGCAGCGCTCTAGGGGCAAGGCATCCCATCGGGGTAACGGGCCCGCGCTGGGCAGTTCCCATTTTTCAATCTCCAGGCGCGACAGGTGCCGGGCACGCTTTTCGGTCCGCACTAGGTCTGGTACCGGTAGCACCGCATTGAACCGCGCCAGAGTCGCGGCTAACTGCTCGACCCCTGTGGACAAAAATAAGATGACCAGGGCGTGCTGTTCACCGGCCAATAGTTGAGTCCCGGAACCGTCCAGCAGCTTGTCGGCCAGCAACTGCACCAGGTTGGGGGCCGACAGGAATCGTTGGTAGCCCTGCCCTTGACCGACACCGGGCTGGAACGGCGTCACCGCAAGACAGGCCGGGGCCTGGCCTAGCTGGCCAGCCAAGGCGGCACGACCCAACTCAACCGCTGCTTTGGCAGCACCGGCGACCGGCCCCGGGGTGGTGGTGGCCAACCCATCCAGATCAGCCAGGCGCAGCGCGGTGCCGACCAATTCCGAACCGGCCAGCGTCTTGGCCATCTCTAGCCCACCCAGCCATTGGGTGGCCTGTTCGGGCCAGCGCAGGGTGACCGGAGCCCAACTGTTGGCCAAGGGCGCGGTCATGCCGGCGGGCTCCAGGCAATGGCTTTCATCGCGACCAGGTCTCTGTCGGCCAGTGCCTGGGCCAGCCGGGTTTTCAGGCGCTCAGCCTGCTGCAGGGTGGTTTGCTTGAAGGTCACCTGGTGCTGGCCCACGCGGTGCAGTTGCTCGGCGCTGTGCTCGATAAACGCCGTGTCGCCGGCCGGGTCGTGACAGGCGCACAATGCGCTCAGGCCGCTTAGGATGGCGCCGGTCAGGTTGACCTGGTCTTCCAGCGCACTGTCGTAGCCAAACGCCGGACCCAGCGCATCGGAATAGAACCCCGACCCGATGTGGGTGGCGCAGCCGCTGTTAATGGCCGCCCGTTTTTCCCCGTACAGTTTGGCCAGCAGCGTGTCAAGGTCATCGACCCATTTGCCATACTTCCACACCTGGCCGGGCCCCGGCGTCTTGACCGTGTAGCCGTGGGGAATCGCGCCCGGGCCGGATAGGGTCAAGGCCTCACGGGAGGCCGTGTTGTAGACGATCAGTCCGTTAAAATAGTCCAGCAACTGCCAGGCCTTGCCGCTCCAACAGGCGGCTTTGAATTCAGGCGCCTCGGGTGGAGGGGTCGTCACGCAGCCACCTGGAATCAAAAACACTTCCGGCTCCAGCGGCGACGGCTCGGCCTCGATCGGGCCGACGTACACACCCAGGTGATTGGTTTGATAAACAATAAGCGTAGTCATGTGCACCTCAGTATTTGACGCAGATCAGAAAGGCGACGTTGCCCGGACGGTTTTCGCTGCCGCCCGAGGCGTGCACCGTGATGCCATGGGCGTGGTTGCCCTCGGGCTGAATGTCTAACCCGTGGCCGTGATCACCTATTGCGTGAGCCGTGCCTACAAGGGTGTGTGCATGCTCACCGGCGGCCTCGGTGACAGTCACGGGACCTACGCCTTGACCGTTGAACGAAGAGGCGCCTTGGGCTCCGGCCCAAGGGCCATAAGTTTGCAGGTTGTGCACATGGTTCCCGGCGTTGTGCGTCGCGCCCGAGACTTCGTGCCCGTGACTGCCTCCGCCACCCACCGAACCGCCGTGGCCGTGCCAGCCCGCCTCGCTCGAGACGGCCCCGTGATCGTGCACCAGGTTCTGGCCTTCCTGTTCGCTGCCCAGCGCCCGATCCGGGTCCAGACCCCGACCGTCATCCAGACCCCGGATAAACCGGCCACGGCTGTCACCCACGTTAAAGGTGGTGTCGCCATCGCCAGCTCCGTAACGAGTGCCAATCACCTCAAAAAGCTTGGCATAGGCGGTGCGCGACACATCCGCACCATTGCGCTTGAGCCAGCCAGTGGGTGCGCTCACCGTATCGAACGCTGCAACCATGCCCACTAGTGAATCACTGATCTGCTGGTTAAGGCGATTGAGCGCGGCGGTGCTGGCGACGATCTCGCTGCTGTTGGTCTCAGGGTCATCGCTGATGGCATTGGGGATCTGGTCCAGCCCCACGTCATCCTTGGTAGTGCCGCGTGCCCGAAGTTCGGGGTAATCGCCCTTACGCGCTGCGTAATGACGGATGACCGCCGATTCAAACGGCTCATAGGTGCGGGTGTCCTGGGGTGCGATGTCGCCCTGGACCATGGCAATCTCCACGCAAAAATGAGCGATGCCGTCGGCGTCGACGTAGTCGTCGAACTTGTCCTGGCTGTAGATCAGGGTCCAGCGCGCCACGCGGTCGTTGAGCTCACGGCCGAGGGTTACGTCCAGCCAGGCATAACCGACACTCGACGGCGGCGGCTCGACCGGCTCGGCCAGAGAGCTGGCCAAGCGGATGCCCTCGACATAGCCCACCCCGGGCAACAAGTGGAAAACAGAGGGTTCGTCTTCCTCGCCGTCTGTTTTTTCCAACCTGAAACCATCGGCAAAAAAGCAGACCCGGCCATACAGATCCCGGTTGTGCAGGCGCTCACGCTCATCAATGCTATTCAGACGCACGGTAAAGTCGTGTTGCCAGGTGCTGGCGTCCACCGTGATCGCAGTCAGGGCCTGTGCCCCGTCGAACACCACCAGGAAGTTGCGGGTGACGTTGTTGCCGATCTGGTGCGGCGGGATGTTTTTGCGCTTTTGCTGCAGCGGCACATAGGCCACCGACAGCAGCACATCTTCCTCGGTTTCCAGACCGATCCAGTTCCAGTCAAAGTCGCCGATATCGCTGCCCAACATCAGGCTGTAGATCACCTGATTGGGGTTGACGAAGCCGCGCTGGGTGATCGCCTGGCTGTACATGATCTGCTCGGGGATTGGTTTTAGGCCGTCGCGGTCCACCGGTGCGTCCGGGTCCAGATCCGGTACCAAAGCGATGACAAACCGCACGACATTGAGGGTTTCACCGTCAGCCTGCTTTTGTGCAATCAGGCGTTCCCCGGCTTTGGTGATGGCAGCGCCCATGAGGCGAGTACTCCTGAAAAAAAACTAAAAACTAGAGGGTCGCGATCAGCGTTTGCTGGTCGTCGTTGAATTCGGCTACGCCGATTAGCAAGGTCACCGGGGTGATGGTTACAAAGTCATAGCGCCGGCAGGTGCGGCCGTACTGGCGCACGATCACCCGCAGCAGCTCGGGGTTTTCCGACAGCTGCGAATCACTGAGCTTGAGCAGCACCACGTCCCAGTCGCGCTCGGGCAGGCGTTCGTCGATCTCGACATAACCCACACCCAGACGATTGAGGATGCGCATCAAGCCGGCGGTGGACCCTGCGTCAATGGAATTAATAAAAGCGAACTTGACCCGGATCCGGAACAGGCTTTCGGGCTCACCGCGAAAACGGCTGATGTCCCGTTGCCAGGCGAGCAACTGCAAAATGGTCAGGTGGCAATGTTCAGCGTCCAGCTGTTGCAGCGGCCACTGCAACCATCCCTCGACGGTTTCCCACCAGACTTGGGCGGCGGCCTTGAGCTTGGCCAGCTCGCCGGCACTGAGCCAGAACGGCAAGTCGAGCTTAAGCATCGAGCACCACCGACAAGGTCTGGATCCGTGGAATGTTCAGCTCCGACAGGATGTCGCTGTTGGCAAACTGCAGCGATTCAATCTGTTGGAATTGCTCGTGCAGCTCTTCGCCCAGACGGCTGAAGGAAAAGCGCGCCTGGGGATAGGTCAGGCTGGGCTCATAACCGCTGGCGGTGTTCTCGCGAAAGGCGGCGCGGATGAACTGCTCGACCTGGTCCTGCAGCGTTTGCCGTTGTTCGTCCGTAAGGTTGGCCCATGGCCAGAGGTTCAGTGCAACATCGTGTTCGGTCTCGGGCATGACCAGGACCAGCAAGTCATCGCCGTGGCCATGGTTGCCACCTTCGCGCAGGTAGGCATTGATCGTGGCCAAGTACTCGTCCGCCGGCACACCGGCTTCAAACAGCACAAAGGCATTGGCACTGCCCGGGCCACGCGGGGCGCCGTGCTCAAAGTACACGCCGTCCGGACGCACGCCGGCGAAGCTGGCGATCATCGCCCGGTACACCGCGTCGGTGTGGTACTGGTTGACCGCCGAGAACTGGTTGCGGGTGCGCAGGCGCAGTTGCTCGTTGGGTTCGCGGTCATCGCCTGGCTGAATCAGCCAGGCCTCGGTGTTGACCACCTGGGCAATGCCCGGTACCGGTACCGGCAAGATGGCGTAATAGCCCGGCGCCAGGTTGAACCCGCTGCCGGCCTCGAGCGCTTCGACCGGGATGCTCAATTGGCTCTCACCGTCGACAAAGCTGCCCACGGCGGTGGTGCGCAGTTCAAACACCCGGTCGTTGATCGCGGCCGACTGCACGCGGGTGCCGATGGCCACGTCCAAAGCGCCGGCGGCGGAGGTCCGGGTAAACAGCAACTCGCCCTGGGCTCGGGTACTGTTTTTACGCTCCACGTTCACCGCCCAGGCCAGCAGGTCCAGCCAGCCATCCACCGCGGTCTTGACGAAGAAGTTAGGCAGCACGGTACTGACCACAAACTCCAGTAGCCACAGCACCGGCTGGGTGACCAGCGCAGTGACCACCCGCCAGAACGGCGAATAGGCGCCAGTGTTGCTGAGTCGGCAGCCCTGGGCGGTGACCTCCTTTTCCCAGGCCTTTTTTAATTCTGCCTCGGTCACCGGAATGCCGGCGTCACGTAGTGCAGCCTTGAAATCCACGTCTTTACTGTCGTTACTATCGCTCACAGGGTCACCTTGATGTGGCCAAATTGCACGGTGGTGGCCGTGACCAGGTACACACCCGGCTGGGCCGGATCAGGTAAAAACATCCGCGCCGTGCCGGGCACCAGGCGCACGTCGACCTCCACCTTGAGTTCGATTTGTTGAATACAGTCGCGCTGCCGGAGGCGGTCGCGCTCGGCGACCAGAGTCACCAGCAAGCCGCTGTCGCGGATCAGGTGCGCAATGTCCTGGGCGATGCTGGCCCGGTCATCGATCATCAGCGGCTGATTTGAGGGGTCGAGCACCAGGTCGTTGTCGACGATCCACAGGTCGATGTACTGGCTGTCGTCACGTAGTCCGTTCATCCGGCCATGTCCATCAAGCCCTTTAGCTGGTGCGGGGTCATGGGCTTGTTGTTGTAGATGGTCTGGTTTTCTACGCGCACGCCCTGGTTCTGGGTGTTGCTGTTCTGAATGCTGGTCAGCAGGCCACCGGGCGGCACGGCCGAGGCACGGTTGGGTGATAACGAGGGAATGGCCGCGTTGATGGTCTGCTGGGCACGGCGGGCCGCGTCCAGGCTGTCCAGGTTTGGTCCCGCCGGCAGCTCGCCAAAGCTGGCCTTGATGTCCACCCCGGGGATTTTGTTAAGCATCGCGATGAGGCTGTTGATGGCGTTATGAAAGATCGCCACAATCCCGTCCCACGCTGCTCTGGCCATGCCCGACCAGCCGCCCATCGACTCGAACCAGCTGGACAGCGCACCGAGCTGATCACTGACCCAGGCGAACGCCGCCGACTCCATCAGCGCGCCGGTCCACTCGTCCCAGTAATAAATGGCCGCCACGATGACCGCGACCAGGGCGATGATCCCCAGTACGATCCACGTCACCGGGTTAGCCATCAACGCGGCGTTGGTCAGCCAGATGACGCCCTGCCACAGGGCCATGGCGGTGGTCGCCGTGCGCAGCCACAGGACCAGCACCGCCATGCGCATCCACGATAAAGTTGCGGCCGCCGCATTGGCGATGTAGGCCACGGTGCTGCTCCAGGACGCCTTCGCGAGCAGCTTCCAGAGCATCAAAATGGGCACAGCGGCGGTGCGCCAGACGCCAAAGACAAAGGTCATCAAGGCGACGCCGGCGGTCAGCGCAACAATCCCGAGGATCGTCAGGCCGATCACCCTGGTCAGGTTGGGAAACAGCGTGGTCCAGCGAATTACCGACAGTCCGCCAGCGGCGAGCTGTTCAATGATCGGGCTGAGCGTCGGCAGAAGTTTTTGCCCGAAGACTATACGCACCGCCTCGACGGCGCTGGCAAAGCGCTGCCACGGGTCGACCATGGCATCCGCCATACCCTTCGCCTGGTCTATGCCCTTGACCTTACCCAACTGGTCGATGTTGTTGGCCAAGCCTGCGGTGTCGTTCATCAAGAGCTTGATCAGGCCCACGGCCTCATCAGAGCCAAAGGCTTTTTTCAGCACATCGGAATCGGCCACCGTCAGGGTGTCGCCAAACTTCACCTTGAGCTTGTCCAGGATACTGAGCATGGGCAGCAGCCGGCCCTGGCTGTCGGTGAACTTCATGCCCAGTTTTACCTGGGCACTGCCCACGCCGGAGAGGAATGACTTGTACTTGGTGCCGGCTTCGCCGCCGCTCATGGTCGACTGCAGTTGGCCCAAAATGGCCATCTGTTCGGACAGGCCGACGCCGGCGGAGGTGGCATTGGCGCCGATGCCGGTAAAGGCCGCGCTCATCTGCGAACCGGTAGTCTTGAACATCTGCACTGCCAATGCGGTTTGTCCGGTCAGGTTCTCGACCCACTCGCCCTTGCCCATGACGTCGGCTTGCTGCTTGAAGATGCCGTACATGGTGCCGACATAGTCGGTGATGGTGGCCGCATCGGCTTTGGTGGCCTTGGCCAGCACGTTGGAGGCGTCGGTAAATGTTGCCAGCTGCGTGCCGGTCAGACCTGCTATCGCGCTCTGAATGTCATAGGCCGAGCGCACGAAAGCCGTGGCGTTTTCACCGTAGGCAACGCTGAACTGCAGGGATTTGGTGTTAAGCAACTCCAGCGCATCGCCGGCCACGCCCAAGCTTTTCACCTCGCCCAGCGCCGCATTTTGCGCCAGTGCTGGCGCCATGGCGGACTTGAGCGAATAGGCGGTGCCAATCAGGCCGGCAAGCCCCACGCCCATCTGTTTGATGCCAGCCTGACCCTGCTGGCCCAGCTGGCTGAAGCTGGCGTTAACCCGCCCCAATGGCTGACTGATCCGGTCGACCAGGCGCAGGACAAAGTCCAGTTTGCTGGTGGTGTTAGCGCTCATAAGACTGATCGCTCATTGACGCTATGCAGAATGGGTCTAGCCCATACCGGTGATGTGCATTGAAGCTTCGGGCTAGGCCGTATTAAATTAATACGCACCCAGACTCGATGGGGTGAAACGTGGAACGTTCCACGCATTGCAATTAGGAGAAAGGCCAGCATGGACAGCACAGCACGCAATGCCGTGGTCGATTTGATCATCGCCAGCGACACCCTCAACAGCTTCGTCAAAGAAGCCATCGCAACATTGAAGACCGGGGCGCCGTATCCGCTGGAAGATGAAGTGCGGGACGAGCTGCGACAGAGCATGGCGCTTATGTCGGCGACCCTAGCGGAGCTGTAGCCATTCATTCTGGAGACCATTGGCTGGTTTAACAGGGAGGCCCGAAGGCCCGTCTTGTATCTGGTGTGATTCATCGAACTGACCTCCCGGGCGAACCCATCCGGTGTTATTGCGGCTAGCTGGCCAACGCCATATCGGCTGAGGCTGCCACGGCCAAGCGTTCGTGGCAGATCGTCACGTTGTGCTCTAGCATTTCACTGCCCAGCCAGTCGTACCCTTCCGTCGCGGCCGCAACCAACGTAGTGCCCGATCCGGCAAACGGGTCGAGAATGACGCCACCGCGTTCGCAGATCTTCACCACGTCTCGCATCAATGCCGTAGGTTTGCCGGTCATGTGAAACTTGTCGGCACGCAGCACGGGATGACGAAACACGCCGGGTAAGACTGACGCCTTACGATCCAGCGGCATGGCGTCCTTGCTGCCCCAGATGATGTATTCAGCCTGGGAGCGGAACCGGCCCGACTGCGGGCGAACGCCTTCGGTCTTGTCCCACACCGCAATACCGCGCCAGGTAAACCCGGCCGCCTGCAGCGCATCGGTGGTCAGCGGCAGCTGCCGCCAATCACTGAACAGGCACACCGGCGCGCCCGGCTTTAAAACGCGGTACGCCTCGGACAGCCACAGCACGTACCAGCTCAACTGTGAGCGTTGGTCCCGGTTATCGCCGACAAATTCTGCGTAGGCCTTTTTCTGCCCACCTTGCACGTACTTGGTCGACGGTGACTGTTGCCGGGTAGCGGCGTGCAGTCCGCCGCTTGAATAAGGAGGATCGGTGATCAAGGCGTCGACGGACGCCGTTTCAAGCGTGGCGAGAAACTTCAGGCAGTCACCTTGGTACAGGTGGTTTTTACGGGTGTGCGACATGACTTAATCCTTAACCTTTGAGTGCCATGGAGATGCCGTTAGCCACGGCGATCTCCATACGTTTCCAATGTTCGTCTTCCAGGTACTTGGCCGTGCCCAGGTTGTGGGCACTGGGTTCAAGGCCCGGCAGCCAGCGCTCGACCAGGGCCATCAACTGGCCCAGGCCGCCCTCGCTCAGACGCTCGGCGCGGTCGAGGGCTTTTTTACGACGATCTCAACGTCCGGCGCGTACTCCTCGAGCAAGGTGCCCGCCAGCTGCATGGTCAACACCGGGTTGCGCAGCAACGGGCGCAGCGCGCCCAGGTGCTCGGCGATCACGGTGTTGGTCAGCAGGTTGTTGGACGGCGCCACCTTGTTGTTGGGGGTCACCGCGTTGAAGTACTTGGTGACGTCGGCCGGGGCCAGGGTGAAGGTAAAGTCGGTGTCGCCGATGCTCAGGGTAATGTCGCGTTTGTCAGTCATGGCGTGGATCCGTTCAGAGGTGAAAAGGTGGGTGAAGTCAGCGCAGACAAACCTGGCGCACATGGTCTTGCAGACCAAGAATCATTTGCCGACTGAGGGCGAGCTGATCTTTGAGGGTGAAATAATCCGGTCGAGCGTCTGCTGTGAGTTCGGCGCTGGCTGCATCAGCCAGGCGGCCGGTGCTGGGGTCAGAGGGCACTGCGGCGCTGCAGGTGGCGTTAACGCGCAGCCGCTGACGGCCATCGTCAACAGCGCGGCGCAGCCCATCGTTTTCAGTGCGTTCATCGTTCAGTTCCTGGGTACGTTGAAGGTCAATCGCGTCACGGGCGGCCAGACGTTCGCCGCTGAGCCGGGCCGCTTCGCGCACGCCGGTCAGTTCATGCACGGCGCTGTCGCGTTCGCGTTGGGCGGTGCCCAGCAGGTCAGCGCCGATCCAGATCAGCAGCCCCACCAGTAACGGGATCAAGGCATAACGGATCACAACCCCACCTCGCACAATTCACCTTCAGCCGCTCGACGCTTGACCAGGCCGGCCAACGGTTTACCGCCGGCATAGACCCAGCGACTCAGTTCGGTACAGGCGCCCTGGGCGTTGCCGTCATTCAACTTGCGCAGCAGCGTGGAGCGGGCGAACTGGCTTTCACCGACGTTGTAAACAAACGAGCCCAGGGCGGCGCGACGGGTCTCGGGTAATGGCACGCGTACCTGTCGGTCAACCGCTGCCAGGGCGCTGTTCAGCTCCTGTTCCAGCAACTGGTTGCACTGGACAGGCGTGGCCACGTCGCCCAGGGACACGCCTCGGGTGATGCCTTCGCAAAGGGTGGGGATGCCGACCGGGTCCAGGTAGGCCACCAGTGAGCGGCCTTCGAACCATGTCACCAGGGCGCCGGCCATGCCCATGCTGCCGGTCAGTGCACCGATGATGACCTTCTGGCGTAGGTTCATGGCCATAGCACCCGCATCAGCACGGGGCCGAACATCTGCAGAATGGCCCACAGCGTGCTGGCCACGGCCAGCGCCCAGGTGATCCTGGTGCTGATACCGGACACCACGCTGGTCAGTTTTTGCTGGCCCACGTTGAGTTCAGACAGCTGACCCGACATGTGTTCGAACTGTTGTTCCAGCTTGGTGACCCGTATCGGCACCGATTCGTGCCGGTTCTCCATATGAGTCAGGCGGTGTTGAATGACTGCCATATTCTGCTCCAGGCTGGCCAGGCGTCCGGACTCTGAACTCGCCTCACCGAGGCTTGGCCATAGACTGTGGGTCATCGGCGGTTTCCTTTCTCGAAAGTGGTCTGGCACGGCACACAACGGACGATCGCGCCCATTGCCTGGCGCCGTGCAGGGATCTTGTCGTCACACGTCAGGCAGTGGCTGCGGCTCGGCCCCGAGGGGCGCGGCCGGGCCAGCAGGCCCTCAATCGACCGCTTGCGCTCCAGCTCCTCGATCACCTGGGCGTCGTCGAGCCAATCGGCCATCAGCTGAACCCTTCGGTTTCGGTCGAGTCCAGGTACGGCACGCCGTTGATGCGGATAAAGTCTGGACTGGTGACGTCGAAGGCCACCTTGTGCGTGGACTTGCTGCCGCCCTTGGGATCGATGTCCAGCAGGCCGGCAATCTTGAGCTTGCAGCCGAAGGCTTCCACCCGCAGTTCATCGGTCGCGGTCTTGGCAAAGAACAGCACGTCAAAGGCTTCCAGCTTGCGAAACGAGCCTGCGCGGCCGGCGGCTTCGATCAGCAGGGAAAAGTTGGTACTGTCCAGCTCGAACTCGCCGCTGGCCGCCACGTCGCCGTCCACGTGCCCGTCAGGCACGCCTCGGGTCTGGGCCACGGCGCTGTTGTCGGTCAAATCCAGTGAGGCTTTTTCGATGTGCACCTGCAGGTCGCCCAAGGTGACGTCGAAGTTCATACCGCTAATGCGTGACATGCTGCTTTCCTCTTACTTTTATTACTCGTCATCGCCCAAGGACAAATCCAGCGCGATGTTGGCGGTCAGGTCCTTGGGGCAGTTGTAGGGGCGGACCATCAGGTAGGCCTCAATCGCGGTGCGGCTTTTCCACACCAGGGTGATGTCGCCATCTTTGGGGGGCTGGATGTCGCCGGGAAACACCAGACCGGCAAAGCTTGCTGAACGCGACATCTCGCGCAGCGGGCGCATTAACTTGAGCTTGGTGCTGGCCATGCTGTTGGGGGTGCTGTTGACCGTGCGGTCCGCCACCAGGCGAATCAGCAAGATCCGGATCAGGCGGGCCGCCTTGTCGACAATGCGCAGGTTCTCGATCACCGTGAAATCGCTGCCCGGAGCGTCGAGCAAAGTGGCGTCACCCCAGAACATGCCGGGGTAATCGGCGTAGGACTGCGGCACCGAGAGGCGCGCCTTGTCCAGTTCACTCAAGACCGCCGAGGACAACGCCTGGCCTTCTGAGTCGGTCGGCACTGGACCCAGGGCGACCAGCGCACCGGTGGCCACCCGCATCGGGCTGTCGGCAATGCTCACCTGAGCACTGGCCAAACGACCGGCCAGCACACCCAGATCATTGCCGTGCAACTGCGGCACCAGCAGCACCCGAGGCGCGGCCACATTCGCTGTCAGGGCGCGTTGTTCAATCAGGTACTCGGACCACTCCTGATCCTTGGCGATGCCAATCGAGCAAGCCATGACAAACAGGCGACGCCCGTAGCGGTTGCCCAGGGCGATGGCGGCGGCGTGCAGGGCTTCCAGTTCCGCCGGGGCGTCCACCGGCTTGGTGATGATCACGGCTTCAACCGCCACGTTAGCGTCTTGCGCCTGGTCCAGCGCCGCTTGCCACTCGCCGTCGGCAGCCAGAGGCGCGGCGGTGCAGGCCCAGCGGTCACCGCCGTTAAAGCGCGCCGCGCTGATCTGGGTCTTGAGGTCCGAAACCGCCTCACCCAATTCAATGTCCAGGTCGCTGTCGGTGTTCAAGGCCAGCAGCTTGCCGACGTTTTTCGGCGCCGGGCCGATGAACAGAAAATAGCGCTCAATCGCCGTGACCGGGCCTTGGCCCAGATTCAGGTTATTGACGCTGACGTTGCCTTGAGCCATGGGAGGTCTCGCTATCGGGGGGCGTTAAGGGTTTGCTGCAGCACGGTGCTCAACACCTGGCGCACGTCCTGGGCAGAAGCGCCCAGCACGGCGCGCGCCGGGAGCACCACGTTCCAGCTGTGTCTTTTGGGGGTCTTGCCTTGCAGCTGGGCCAGGATCAACCCGGCCTGTCCGCTCTTGAGGTGTTCGACGATCCAGCCCAGCGCCGGCCGCTTCCGGCGTTTTCCATTCTTTCCACTGCGCACCTGATAGCCCGCCTTGAGCAAACCCTTGGCCTGCTCACGGGTGGCCGGGGCGGCGTAGTCCGGGGCCTTATTCTGGCGGCGCAGACGGGCCGGGGTCATGGTCTCGGTCTTGCCGGCCTGGTGTTCGTCGGCGATGCGCGAGGTCACGCGGCTCTTCCAGCCCAGAACGGCGCTCTCGCTGCTGACACTGACCACCTGCAGGTTTTTGCCCAGGCCGCTCAACAGCTTGCGTTTGCTGCCCCCGTTGCGTGGCGCGTAGGCCGTGCCGTCCAGGTTGCGCTGGGCGCGGATGCGTTGCCGGTTCGACGTGCGCAGGCGCTTGGCGGCGGTGTTCAGCAGGCGCCGACGCTGGGCTGCTGACAAGGCCAGCAACTGCAACTGCTGCTGGGCACCGACCAGTCCACGCACATCAAAATTAAACATCGGCTGGCTCATGAATCACGGCCCCCTGTTCGGCAATCCACAGGTCATAGGGGACAAAGGCCCAGCGTTTGCCAAATGCTTCGAACTCGCCGTTGTCGTCTTCCGCCAGGTGCTGCGGCTCGATGAAATCCAACTGCAGCTCGACGTCGGCAACGTCCGGGTCCAGTTGGTCAATCTCAAAGCTGGGCGGGGCCAGGTCATCGTCTTCACGGTTGACGTCGTGCAGTTCGAGCCAGTACCCCACCAGGGCCATGAGGCGCGCCGGATGATCGGCAAAACGCTCAAGTGATATGACCGCCCGATAGTGCATGTCGCCCATGTGCAAACCCTTGTCGGTGGGCTTCCAGCGCAGCGGTAAGGTGATGTGTTCGGCCCAGCTGTCGAGCTGCTCGGGCAGCACCACGCGGCGCTCGATCAAGAAGGCGGTCAAGGCCCGCAGCTTGTCCATCAGAGCAGCTCTGCAGTGATGCGCGAACGGCCCTGAATCAGGCGCACCGCTTGTTGGCTGAACGCCAGAAAGGCCGCCGCCGTGTCCGGGGCTTCCTTGGCCAAGTTCTCGGCCGACTCGCGGCGCACCACGGTGACGAATTGGGCCAGCAGGTAGGACTTGGCGCGGCAATACACGGCGCGCTTGTAGCTCAGGACCATCAGTTCTCGTCTTGGCAGCAGCACCAGGTCGGCGGTCGCGAGGGTATCGATACCCAGCGCCTGCCAACGCAGCTGACGCCGGCACAGGTCCAGGTTGATTTCGCCCATGGCCAGGGTAATGCCGTCCACCAGCAACTCGACCAGGTACTCCGCCGGCAGCCGATAACCACGTTGAAATTCAGCCACGTCCAGGTCCGGCCAAAAGCCGTCATTGGCGATCGGCTGATCAATCAAGGTGGTGGGCCTGCCCGAGAAACTCATACCGCCGCGCTCCAGGAACTAAAAAAAGGAAAATGGCTTACAAATAAAAAATAGAGCGGGGAAACGATGTCACGTGAGGCGGACCACTCAAGGCGACTCAGGTCGATCGTTCCCCGCTGGGGGGGGTAGTCTTTTTTAATCGGCCTGCTGTTTCTTGAGGGCCTTGTGCGCATCGTCCTGTTTGGTCTTCACACCGATGCCAGGGTACAAATGCGTGGCCCGCTCAAAGTGGGCAATGGCCTCGCTCCAGCGCTCCTGGTCAAAGGCGATCAGGCCGAGCAACTTGTGGTAGCGCGCAGGGATTTTTTCGAACAGTTGCCACTCGCCATCGACACGCGGCAGCAGTTGCGACAGGTACGGCTCCGGGCTGCGCCCGGCCTTGTACTCGGCGTCAGCCCAGTCGGCCACGGCGTCGCCAATGAAGGTCGGGATGTCGCGCTTGAAGCGCTCGGGCATGGCCTGGTTCTGTGCCATGGCAAAGTCGGCCAGCTCCAGGCCTTGCTCAAACTGCTCGGTGTCAAACAGCCAGACCAGCACCTGCACCAGTACCGGGTTGGGGTGGTTCAGGCCCGACTCGTGATAACGCTCCACGTACTCCAGGTACTTGGGCAGCAGCTCTTCACGCTTGAGGCGCTGGCGGGCTTCCATGGCGTTCAAGTCCGAGAGCCTGGCGCAATCCACGGCCAGGGCACTGGTCATCAATGCCAGGTGTTTTTGTGCATTGGCGGGACCGGCCAGCGCTGTGGCCGGGGTGTACGGCGTCCCGACGGCAGCGGACCCGTGATCGAGCACGCGGCGTTTGTGTTTCAGGGCCAGGCTCATACGCCGAACTCCTCAGGAACATCAGGTACCAGTGGCGTCACGAACTCGACGTTGCGCGGTTCAATCGCGGCAAACTTGCCCAGTTGCTCGATCACATAACCCTCGTTGCGAGCGTTGTAGTCCTCGATCTGCGAGCGTTTGGGGTTCTCGATGATCTGGCGGCGCCAGCTGGTGTCCTGAAAGTAGATCGACAGGTTGTCCCAACTGGTGACCACCACGCCGGTGCTCGGAAAGTGCGGGCACGTGAACGTCGGCAAGCCGCCATACGTGGCGATGACCTGCGCCTGCTCAATGCGCTCCTTCTCTGTCGGGGTGTCGCCCTGGGCGGCGTACAACTTGCCCTTCTCGCGGGCCAGCATATCGCGGCCAATGATCGCGACCAGGTCGCCGCCGTCGCGGAATTCTTCGTCGATCATCAACGAGACGTCAAAGACCAGGGCGTCGAGGTTGGCGTAGTCACCCCCCACGCCGATCTTGATTTTCCATTGGGTCTCGCCACTTTCAAGAATCTGCTGCGGGGCCTGCTCGCGGGCAATCTGCAGCCAGCCCTTGTTCACGTCCTGCAGCAGCGGGTTGGCAATGCGGTCGGTGTTGGCGGCAATGCTGGTGCCATTCCAGCCGATGATGATCCGGTCCAGACCGATCTGCTTTTGCACTGCGGCGGCATAGCGCTTGGCAAAATCGGGGAACTTGGCCCAAGCATCGATCGTGGCGTATTTGAGCGCCACGTCGCTGTGGGTGTCGAACAATTCGTAACCCAGGCCGTCAAGGCCCAGCACGTTGTGCGCTTCGCGGTCGGTGGTATTGGTGTTAGTGCGGCCGGTCACGGTGCCATTGACGCCCAGCATGACTTTCTCGCCCTTGATCTCGCTGACCGGCAACACATTGATGCGCTGCAGGAAGGCCGAGCTCAGGGTGATCTTGTCGTTAAGGGTCTGGGCATGGGTCGGGTCGACATTAAAGGCCTGGCGCACGTCCTCCACGGCATAGGTGGAGGCGATGGCCAGCGCCAGGGTGCTGAATTTCAAACGGGCGGTTGTGCTCAGGCTCATCAGTACACGGCCTCGGGTTTTTCATCGACAGCGCCGGTGACCAGGGGCACGTGTTGGCCTTGGCCCTGGTTGAGCGCGGTGTTGAACAAGTGGGTGAGCGACTGCAGTGAGCCTTGCAGCTCACTGAATTGTTCGGCGGTCACGCCGACACCCGGCGCGGTAATCGTTTCGGCGACGGGAACAGCGGGAGCGATGGGAGCAGCCGGCTGAGCGGCAAACGTGGCCGCGCTTGTTTCGAGGCGGATGGCCACGGTGTCGAGCTTGGCCACGGCGGCAGCAAAGACCTCGGCGGTTTTGGGGTCCATGGAGGAGTTCTCTTCAAAGGGAGGAGCGAGGGGGTTGGCTTGAAACAGGTTCATCAGGCGGGCAAAAAACTTGAGCTCAGTGTCACCCGCGTCGCCCGTCCCAGCAGGCATCAGGTCACCCAGTGGCTCGACGTTGGCAAAGTGATTGCCGGTGGCGGCTTTGCGGGAAAAATGCAGCGGCTCGGTACCGAGGCTCGCCGGTTCATCAGTGACCGCCAGGCCGCACAGGTAGGCCTGGCCGCTGTCACCGAAATTCGGCTGAATTTCCACGCTGCTGAAAATCTTCTGGCCGTCCTTGTTCAGTTGGAGCAGCCGATCGTTGGGCTGCAGTCGGGCGAACAACGCAACGTGGCCACCGTCGAGCTCTTCGGCTTTCACCTGGGCGACGGTGCCCATGCTGCCAAAATAGCGAATGTGCTCGTACCAGATGGTCGCGGTGTAGGTCGCGGGGTTGTAGCTGGCCGCCATGTCGCGCAAATCCTGCGGATCGATGGTGCGACCGTCGGCGGTCTTGCCGCTGGTAGCGACACGTTTCCAGTCAGTAATGAGGGTGCGGGGCATGGGGCCAAATCGCTCGGTGTGGATCTAGTGGCCGCCACCATAGGCAGCTGTTTCGACCCAAACAATCGACTCAACTCCGTGTTTCACCTATTCCCGGGAAGTAGGAGGAACGCGGATTTTTAGCGCGGGTTTCCGGGCGTTGGCCTGCCTAAACTGCGGCCCATGCCCTACGCCCCCGAAGTCAAAGACGCCGCCAAACGCCTGTATTTGCGCCGCTATAAGCCACGCGAAATCCAGGCACAACTGCACCTGCCCAACATCCGCATCGTCTATTACTGGATCGCCAAAGGCGGTTGGGATGACCTGCTCACGGATGAAGAACCGTTGAGCGCGGTCAGCCGGCGCATCACCCTAATCCTGGAAAAGAAAGAAGGCCTGGCCAAGGTCGACCTGGACGAACTGGATCGGCTGATCCAGGTACGCGGGCGCTTGCAGACCCAAACGGCCAAACCCGCCCCGCGCCCTGCAGACGACCTCGAACCTCCCCCGGTATCGCAGCAACGCCGCGATCACGCAGACCGCACCCGCCGCCATGATCGGGACACCCAAAAAAAAGAAAAAAAGAAGACTTTAAAAAACGATATCTCGCACCTGACTGAAGTGGACTTTCTGGAGAAGTTCGTCAGTCGGCTGTTTGGCTACCAAAAGGAGTTGTTTGCCGCCAAACAGAACCCGCTGACCCGGCGCATTCGTAACGTGCTCAAGGCGCGCCAGACGGGACTGACCTATTACTTTGCCGGCGAAGCGTTCATGGACGCGGTGTTGACCGCTGACAACCAGATGTTCCTGTCGGCCAGCCGGGCCCAGTCCGAGATTTTTCGTAACTACATCATCAAGTTTGCCCGCGAGTGGTTTGGTTTGGAGCTGACCGGCAACCCGATTATCTTGAGCAACGGCGCCGAGCTGCGGTTCTTGAGCACGAACAGCAGTACCGCCCAAGGGCACCACGGACACGTATATGTGGATGAGTATTTCTGGATCCGCGACTTTGAAAAACTCAACACCCTGTCCGGGGCCATGGCTACCCACAAAAAGTGGCGCAAGACGTACTTCTCAACCCCGAGCGCGGTCAGCCACCAGGCGTACCCGTTCTGGACGGGCGACACGTTCCGCCGTGGCAAACACAAGGCGGCGAGTCAGTCGTTCCCGAGCGCGGAGGAGTTACGCCGGGGCACGCTGTGTCCGGACGGTCAATGGCGCAAGGTCATCACCATCCACGACGCCATTGCCGGCGGCTGTGATCTGTTCGACCTGGAGCAACTGCGCCTGGAGAACTCCGACGACCAGTTCAACCAGCTGTATTTGTGCCAGTTCATCGACAGCACGCAGAGCGCGTTCAACTTGGCGGACCTGGAGAAGTGTTACTCGGACCTGACCCTGTGGACCGATTACAACTCGGACCCCAAGTGCGATCAGCCCTTTGGCAATGCACCGGTGTGGATTGGATACGACCCCAGCCGCACCCGCGACGACGCGTCGTGCGTGGTGGTGGCGCCGCCGCTCGAACCAGGGGGCAAGTTTCGGATTCTGGAAAAGCACTCCTGGCGCGGTCACTCGTTTACCTACCAGGCGGCGCAAGTCAAAAAGCTCACCGAACGGTTCAACGTGCAGCACATCGGCATCGACATCACCGGGGTGGGTTACGGGGTGTTTGACCTGGTACGGGACTTTTACGCTCGGGCCACACCGATCCACTACAGCCTGGAAACCAAGAACACCTTGGTGCTCAAGGCGCAGGACACCATTCAGGGCCGACGCATTGAGTGGGACGCGGACTGGAACGACATAGCCTCGGCCTTCCTGACCATCAAGCGTGGCGCCACCGGCAGTGGCCAGATCACCTACAGCGCCTCACGCACCGACGCCACTGGCCACGCGGACGTCGCCTGGGCGGTGATGCACGCACTCGCCAATGAACCCCTCAACATTCACAAAAAGCGCAAAAGTCGCTGGTCAACCGTAGAAGGCACCCATGCACGATCACACGCAGGACAATCCGGCGAATCCGGTTCATCAGGGCTCCGCGCCCAACGACAAAAACCAAAAGACGCGGGCCTTCAGTTTTGGAACGCCCGAGTCGGTGCTGACCAGCAACATGGGCGACTACCTAGGCGTGTTCGCCAGCGAAGACGGGCGGATTTACACCCCACCGGTGTCGCGGATCGGTCTGGCCAAGCTGCTGCGGGCCAACGCGCACCACGGCACCATCCCCCGGTTCAAGCGCAACCTGCTGCTGCGTAATTTTATTCCGTCCGCCGGCTGCAGTGCTCATACCATGGGCCGCGCAGCTTTGGACTTCATGGTGTTTGGCGAGGCGTATTTCCAGCGGCTCACCAACGTGATCGGCCAAGTCCTGGAGCTGCGGCATTTGCCAGCGATTAACATGCGTCGAAAAGTGGGGGGAGACTTTGTGATGCTGTTGCCGAACGGCAAAGAGCTGCACTTTGAAAAGGACCAGGTCGAACACGTGATGGACTACGACGTGGAACAAAGCATTTACGGAGTGCCCGATTACCTGGGCGGGATGCATGCCCTGCTGCTCAACGAGTCGGCCACCTTGTTCCGGCGCCGGTACTACAACAACGGTGCCCACGCTGGTTTCATTTTCTACACCAACGACCCAGACCTGTCGGAAGAGGATGAGATCAAGCTCAAAAGCCAGATCAGTGCCAGTAAGGGAGTCGGTAACTTCCGGTCGATGTTTGTGAATATTCCGGGCGGCAGCGACAAAGGTATTCAGATTATTCCGATCGGCGATATCGCCACCAAGGACGAGTTTGAACGGGTCAAGACCATCACCCGCAACGACGTGATCGCGGCTTGGCGGATGAACCCGGCGCTTGCTGGTGTCATGCCAGAGAACGCTGCCGGCTTTGGAGACATTGAAAAGATTGACCGGGTCTACACTAATAACGAAATTCGTCCCATCAGTCAGTTATTTAATCAGCTGAATGGGACGTTACGGACCGACAGGCGATTCGCTTGGAAAGATGCTGAAACCATATAACCAACACTACATGTAGCGCTTGGAAGAAAGATTAACACTACATATTGTGGCAGTATGGAGGCATTGGACGCCCTGGGGAGGGACACAATGCGAGTCGAATGCAAATGCGGGCACAAGGGTCGGATCGCTTCCAGGGAGAAGTTATCGACGGAGTTTGCGAAGCTGTACTGTCAATGCCTCAACGCAAAATGCGGACACACCTGGGTCGCCAACTTGACCTTTTCTCACACGCTGAGCCCGTCAGCCGAGTTATTTGAGAGAGTGCTGCTCGATCATTTGAAAGAGATGCCCAGAGCAAAACAGAGGGAACTGTTCGAACAGCTTGGGGCGCAAGCGGGCGTGTGAGATGCAAACCGCCGACCCAGAACGTCGGCGATGGAAAGAACGAAAATGGTTCGGGCAAAACGATTGTCAGCGGTCTTTTGATCTTTCTGAGTGAGCGGCAAGTACCTCAGAAAGCCTGCGGAGCTGACCTTGATCCTGTCCACTCAACGTTCGGTAAAAGCCAATTAGACGGCGTTCTGCTTTGGTGAGCCCAAACCATTCGAACTCGCCAAACCCAAAGCAAACGAGCAGTTTTTTGATGCGATCCAACATGCTTGGTACTCCATGACTGCATTGCTGAATCAGTGTTTTGGAGTAAGAGAGCACTAATGCCCAACACGCTTTTGTTACGAGTTAAGTCATCCTTTAGCGGCGTCATCTGCCATGGCTCTCAAAAATCGACGTATCGCCTTCTGATCATCGTCCGGAATGCTTCTGTACTGGTTAATCAACTCCTCCTCTCCAGCTGTAATCAGTTGGCCAAGTGGCGTAGATCTGCGCCCGGTCAACACAAAACCAGCGTCCACACCGTTTTCCTCAAGCGCAGCGACGTAGCGAAGGTCGAGCGAGTTAGCCCCCAATTCATAGTTCTTTTGCGTGCCCCTACTGACTCGCAGAAGTGCTCCAAACTCCGTTTGAGTCAGTCTTAAACGCTCTCGTTCTTCCCGAAGGCGTTCACCAACCTGATCCGCTATGAGCATTTTTTTAATCACCAGCATTGACATGAATAAATTTTTGACCAAGAATCGCCACAGAGAGACGCAACCAAACACAACTCAACAGAGTACGCACTATGCCCGCCACCATTACAGCCGAGCAAGCCCGTGAGGGTCTGAATTACAAAGGAATGAGTATTGCTGAGTTCAGCCGCAAACACGGACTGAACAAAAATTTAGTCAGCGACCTATTGAACGGCCGGATCAAAGGTCGCCGTGGGGAGGCGCATCGCGCCGCCGTGCTACTCAGGATCAAAGACGGCGTAATCGAACAGTAAGCGCACTTACTAGCAGGGAACAGCAGAACATGAAAAGCCCCATTCTAAATACACGCCGGCAAGTCGTTAGCGCGATCATCTGCAGCTATCCAGGCGGACGAGAATGCGCAGCAGCCCGTATCGGCCTGGCGTTAAAGAAGTTTGATAATCACGCCTACGAGAACAATAGCAGTCGCCCTTTGACTGATACCCAGCTCTACCAGCTAGAGCAGGAAGCAGGCACACAGTATTTCCCAAACTACGTTGCAGCAATGTACAGCGGCTTGTTCGTTCCTGTTGCGGAGCCAGACACTTTGGATAATGTCGAGATGTACACCCTCTCTGTCCAAACGGCCGCAAAGCGTGGATGCGTAGACACGGAAATAGCCAAAGCGCTTGAGGATGGTTGCATCAACGATATCGAAGCAGAACAGATCTTCAATGCACACAATCTTCACATGGCAGCCCGTCACGTCGAGGTGCTTGCTGCGATTGATCTTTACCGTAAAAAGTCAGGGCCTGCTCAATGAACGGTCTACCTGCGGTCCAGGAATACCAAGACATGCTGAAAGCGTCCGCACTTTCGTTTCTAAAGCGTCATCAAGGCGAGCATTTGGGGGAACCGGTAAAACTTCTGGATCGAGCAATCAATCACCTGGTTTCTAGCTTTAACGAAACTGAATCGGCTGCGATCAAGCTTGTGTCATTGGCATTTATCGACCTGACTGGAATCTCACTTCGTCAGCGTATTGACTTGGACTACAGCACCGATACCACCGTCGTTGTGCGTGATCCGGTCAAGGGTCTGAGCTGGGCCATCCCGGTCGACCTGATCTATGACCGGATCATCAAGGCGCCGGATGCTGGGCGTCTTCGCTTAACTCTCCACTAACACCTACCCCAACAAACCGCCCGCCCCACACCCTGTGGGTATGGGTGAGCTGCGTCCGTGATTGAGGTTTGAAGATGGAAAACGCTATGAACATCAACGCAAAACTGACCCCAGAAGAGGGCAAAGCACTTCTGTTCAATCTGCGCGAACAATACCGTCTCCTCTTCAATGACCTTTGGTACGCAGATCAATATCGCTTGATTCCTGACGGCTTACGGCACGGATCAATTCTCGCTGATAGCCCGGTTATGGCAGCTCAGAAACGTCTGATCGGCGCCCTCACCCACGGCCTCGGCCTTAGTCTGAAAGCAGTGAAATAACCATGAGAGACGATCTGCGTCACGATGTTTTACAGCGTCTCGAGTCCGACTACGGACTCAGACATCGCAGCGGTACTGACTACATGCGTGGCGGTACTTGCCCGAATTGCAATCAAAAGACTCTCTTCACGCGGTTTTCTGCACCTTGGTTGGTTATTTGCGGTCGCCCTGAAAAGTGCAAACACACCATGCCCGTCAAGGAGATTTATAACGATCTTTTTGAAGACTGGAGCAAGCGCGCACCGGCAACAAATGACCAGCCAAACGCGACGGCGCGAGCCTATCTGGAGTTCGCTCGCGGATTTCGATTTGAGGTTGTTACCGGCTGGTTCAGCCAGGAGAGCTATTTCTCTCCTGAAGTGAATGCCGGTAGTGCAACGGTGCGCTTCATCCTTGAGAAAGGCGGTTATTGGGAACGCTTGATTGATCAACCTCACCGTTTCGGCAAGAAAAAAGCTCGATTCAAGCCTGGGGAAAGTTACAAGGGCGTTTGGTGGTGCCCTCCGTGCGTCGATCTGCTTGAGGTTGAAGAGCTCTGGATCACCGAAGGAATTTTCGACGCAATAGCGCTTATCCATAACGACATCGCCGCAGTGGCGGCTATGTCATCCAATGCCTTCCCAGAAGAGTCGCTTAAGAAACTTATTGAATTACGTGCTGCCAATTTGCCAACACTCGTATGGGCGCCAGACAACGAGCCTGAGGCGTGCAATTACGCGCAACGCTGGGTTCGTCTTGCCCGCGAAATGGGCTTTACCTGCAGAGCAGCGTTAATCCCTCAGCCTGGCCGCAAAGTTGACTGGAATGACTTGCATCAGCGCTGGCAGTTCGAAGACGACGAACAAAAGCGTAATCATAGACGCAAGCGTGATTTGGAAGCCGCTCGCCACCAAGGTGATTTGATGGTGGCTGAATCGCCTCGCGATAAAGCGATGTTGATTTACACCTGGGAAGAAAATGGCGCGGAATTCCACTTCGATTTTGCCAACCGTTTGTACTGGGCAAAATTCGACCTGCACAAGTTGGACGACGAGCAGAAGAAGATTTTCAAAAGTGAGAATCACGACGACCAGTTGCTCAATAGCAAAGGAGCCAGGCTCAAAGCACTGGATACTGCTTGTTCTTTGAAGCTGTTGGCCAATTGCAACTTCAACACGTTGTACAAGCAATTAAATGAGTCAACGGGTGAAGCTTGGTATTACGTCCGCATAAATCCGCCTGGCGATGCGCCCAGCGAAAAAATCACTTTCACTCTTAAACAGTTTGCGTCCAGTAGTGAATTCAAAGCACGCCTTCTGTACTCCAGCGCTATTTGGCTTGGTGCGCAAAAGCACCTGGATCAGATTTCGATGAAGCAAATCGAGGGGATCAAGACGGTCGAAACCATCGACTTCGTGGGTTACAGCAAGGATCATGGCGCTTACATTTTTAGCGATTTAGCCTGTCATAACGGAACGGTGTACAAGGCCAATGCGGAGGACTATTTCGAGTTTGGCAAACGCCGCGTGAAGTGCTTGGTCAAAAACGTAAAGATCAACCCAAAGGCCAGCAGCGATGGCTATCGTGATGAGTGGCTTGCGAAGCTGTGGCTCTGCTTCGGTGAAAAGGGATTGATCGCATTGACGTATTGGTTCGGTTCGCTGTTCTCAGAGCAGATACGGGCGCAGTACGAAAGTTTTCCATTTTTGGAAGCAACTGGAGAGCCTGATGCAGGCAAGACCACCTTAATCATGTTCCTTTGGAAACTATTCGGTCGCCACTATGAGGGCTTCGATCCTACCAAAGGCACAGTAGCAGGACGTAGCCGTTCCATGGGCCAAGTCGCGGGGATGCCTATAGTACTGATTGAAGGCGATCGCAATAGCGACGCGTCAAACACCAAATCGTTCGATTGGGATGAGCTCAAAGACTACTTCGGCGGAGGACTGCTGGGCACACGCGGCGTGAAGAACAACACTAACGAAACCTATGAGCCAGAGTTTCGCGGAACAATCGTTATCAGCCAGAACGCACCGGTAACGGGCCATGAGGCCATTATTAGTCGGATCGTCAAGCTACACTTCCTCAAGCCCAAAATCACCCCAGAAAGCAGCGCCGCCGCTGACGCCCTCAATCTGATGGAAATCAACGATGTCAGCAACTTCATCGTTCAGGCGATCAGTCACGAGCCACAGGTAATGGCTCGCTTTTGCGAGACTTATCCGACTCACCGAGAACAACTTCGCTCGCTGCGTACGCTGGGCTCGGCTCGAATCATCAAGAACCACAGCATGATGCTCGCGCTTGTTGACTGTCTCGCCCTGGTCCTGCCGCTGAGCGACGCCATGATCAGCGGTACACGCAAAGAAATCGTTGAGATGGCGCACGAACGACAGGCAGCGATCGTCGTAGATCCGCCTGAGGTGATCGAGTTCTGGCAAGTCTACGAGTATCTGGAATCACTCACTACTGAACCCCTGGTCAACCACAGCAAGAAGGCTGATGTCATTGCGATCAATCTCAATGGGTTCGCAAAAATCGCCTCCGAACACCGTCAGAAGCTGGCCGACATTGGCACCCTGCGCGCCCTGCTACGCGACTGCCGCACGCACAAACTCATTGATATCAACCGCACCACTTCCAGCGCGATCAGCAGCATTCAACGTCGGAACAATTTGGTGAACCCGCCTCCTGAGTCGGTGAGCTGCTGGCAATTCAAGTCTTGATATGGAACGACGAGAAATGCAAATTCAAGTGATAAGTGGATCCCTTAGCGATGAAGCATCAGACCTGATTGGGTTCTTAGTCGCAGGTCTTAAAGAGACAAGCCATGGCTACCCGATAGGTTGAAGGCCTGCTGTTAATTCTGGAAGTGCGCGCCGCTCGAGGCGAGCGGGAGATTCTGGCCATAGAGTGCAGCCGTGACCAGATTCAGGCGGTGTTGGAATGGCAGTCAGTAACGGAAAATAACGTCGATCTGGAGGACCTGGTGATTCACCTTGTGCGAAAGGATCCGGACATAACGAATGCCGATTGAAGCTGGAAAGAAATCGCTTCCAAGCCTGACGAATTAAACAACAAATAACGTCATAGTTAGTTTGAGGATTATCACGATGAAAACGCTGTTCGTCCTAATGGCCCAATACAACGGCCAAGCAGTTATCTCTTTAGATCGAGTCTGCAGAGACTATTTCACCCATCTCACCCCTGATATGTTTCAGCGTAAAGTAGGGGCTGGGCAGATCAAGATTCCCATAACGCGCATGGAGCCTAGTCAGAAAAGCGCAAAAGGAATTCACATTACAGACCTGTCGGAATACTTAGATGCCCAACGCGCAGCGGCTGTCAAAGAGAGCAACCAGTTAAACAGCCCGCCACGCAGCAGCTAAAGTTTTTTCAACGTCCTGGCGCCCAGTTTCACGGGCGCTTGTAAGACTTTCTCAAACCACTCCCAGTTTAAGTAAACATCACCACGTCCCCGCAGGTGCGTGTAGCGACGCATTGAGTTCCAATCTCGGTGGCCAGAAACACTTGCGACTCGAGGAATGTCCCAATCCATCTCAAATAGACGGCTGATTCCATCGTGGCGCAAGTCATGAAAATGCAGATTTTCAATGCCCAGTATCTGACAAGCCCTAGTCCATGAAGTGGATACAGACTCTGCGCTATAAGGAAATATCTCAGGTAAAACCTTCGGCATAGTCTCGACGATGGCCCACGCCTCCGGTGGCAAATGGCACCAAACATCGTTACCCAGCTTTTGACCTGGATTCTTCATGTCTCGCACTAACACTCGTTGCCCGACCTCATCTAGGTCCGACCACAGAATCCTCGTTATTTCTTCCTGGCGCCGTGTCGAGAACATCGCAAATCCGGCCATTTTGAGCATGTTTATCGATGTTGGGCGCCGGGCTTGGATTTCTTGAAAGTGCGTCAGTAGCTTGTTGAATTCCTGTAACGACGGTCGGCGGTCGCGTTCGCGACTTTTCATGTTGTATCCGAGCTTTTTCAACACTCTGCGGGCATCGGTCATTGCGTGTGGATCGACCTCGTAGCCCCAAGCAGGCCGAGCGATCGACAGCACCGCGCCGAGATGCGCCAGATCGTTACCTGCCGTCTGAGGCTGAACGTTCCCGCCCTCTAGCCCCATTCGCCATAATGCATATTCCACCAACTGTTGGCTGTTGATGTCCTGGTCATTTATTTTCCCCAGGTACGACTCGCTGATCGCTTTCAGCGTGGCAAGTTTGGTCTTTCCTAAAGGCCTGACCTTTTCCATCTCCAGCAAGTATCGGTCGATCATCTCTTTGACGGTCGCGCCCTTACGATTCGCTCGTTCAATTGCTCCTGGTTGGTCCAATTCAGCTTCGCGTTTGCGAACCCAAGCCTGAGCGGCCTGTTTCCGGGCAAAGGTCTGGCTCTCTTGGTAGACTTGCAACCCTTCACGGGCCAAGCGTATCTGAACGGTATAGCTAACTGTTCCGTCAGCTCTGGATCGCTTTCTTATCGTAGCCATGGGCAACTGGTACACGCCTGATTTCAACTGGTACATTGTACCAGTGACCCCTAAAAAACGTCCGAAATCGCCCCTAGATAGGCATTAAACACGCAGAGTAAAATGATACAAAATGTAGCTGAAACCCGCGTAATACCTAGCCTTAAGCCTTCTAGACGCTTTAGCGTGGCCCCTATGATGGATTGGACTGACCACCATTGCCGGTACTTCCTACGGCTCCTGTCAAAGCACGCCCTTCTCTATACAGAGATGGTCACCACCGGCGCATTACTCAACGGCGATCACGAGCGCTTTCTGCGCCATGACCAAACTGAGCATCCATTAGCGTTGCAATTGGGTGGCAGCGTCACTGCGGACTTGGCCGCATGCGCGCGGATGGCGGAGGCTGCGGGTTATGACGAGGTTAATCTGAACGTCGGCTGCCCGAGTGATCGGGTGCAGCACAATTTGATCGGTGCGGTGTTGATGGCGCATCCGGGGCTGGTGGCGGATTGTGTGAAGGCAATGCGGGATGCGGTGGCTATTGCGGTGACGGTGAAACATCGCATCGGAATCAATGGCCGAGACAGCTACGCTGAGTTGTGTGATTTTGTTGGTCAGGTGCATGAAGCGGGTTGCACCAGTTTTACCGTGCATGCACGGATAGCGATTCTTGAGGGCTTGTCGCCCAAAGAAAACCGCGATATTCCGCCGCTTCGGTACGACGTGGTAGCAAAGCTGAAGGCAGACTTTCCCAATCTGGAAATCATTCTGAACGGTGGCATCAAGACCCTTGACGCGTGCGCCGAGCACTTGGAGATCTTTGACGGGGTGATGCTGGGCCGCGAGGCTTACCATAATCCGTACATTCTGTCTGACGTCGATCAACGGCTGTTTGGCAGCACCGCGCCGGTAATTTCCCGAGCGCAAGCGCTGTCGGCCTTGCGGCCTTATATTGCTGCGCATATCGAAAGTGGTGGATCAATGCATCACATCACTCGCCACGTACTGGGTCTTGGCACGGGCTTTCCAGGGGCACGGCGCTTTCGGCAACTGTTGTCAGTCGACATCCATAAAGCACAAAACCCGCTGGCGCTGCTCGATCAAGCGGCAGAGCTGCTGGATGGTCGCTAGTTATCTATAAGTTAACGGAACAAGCTGTGCGGATGGGGCTCAAATGTTTCTGGATTGCCCATCCGCCTCAGGACGCATCGACGAAGATGCTCTCTTGAGTGGCCGGCAGCGCTCGGGTAATGTCATCTAACCGCACAGGACAGAGCACACTCATGACTTCCAAGCTGGAACAACTCAAGAAAATCACCACTGTAGTCGCCGATACCGGCGATTTTGATGCCATCGCCCGTCTTAAGCCGGTGGATGCCACGACCAACCCGTCCTTATTACTCAAAGCTGCTTCAAGTTCGAGCAACGAAGAATTGCTCCAGGAAGCATTTAAGGGCAGTAAAAACGATATCGGCTTGGCCTGCGACCGTTTCGCTGTCGCTATCGGTCAGAAAATTCTTAAAGTCGTTCCGGGCCGCGTATCTACCGAAGTGGATTCCCGCCTCTCGTTCGACACCAACGCCATGATCGAACGTGGCGAACGCCTTATCGGTTTGTACGACGAAGCCGGCATCGGCCGCGAGCGGATTCTGATAAAGCTGGCATCGACCTGGGAAGGTATCCGTGCCGCCGAGAAGCTGGAAAAAAGCGGCATCCAAACCAACCTCACCCTATTATTCTCGTTTGCTCAGGCGGTAGCCTGCGCCGAAGCCGGCGTGTTTTTGATCTCGCCGTTTGTGGGTCGGATTTACGACTGGTACAAAAAATCGGCTGGTCACGACTTTG
The DNA here is from genome assembly GCF_034350045.1 of Pseudomonas sp. CCI4.2. Taxonomy (NCBI): domain Bacteria; kingdom Pseudomonadati; phylum Pseudomonadota; class Gammaproteobacteria; order Pseudomonadales; family Pseudomonadaceae; genus Pseudomonas; species Pseudomonas sp. CCI4.2. The sequence goes on from NZ_CP133781.1 coordinate 4,931,431, forward strand.
TGGGCGCCGATGATCCTGGCGTTCAGTCGGTCAGCAAGATCTACAACTACTACAAGTCTAACGACTACAAGACAGTGGTCATGGGCGCCAGCTTCCGCAACCTGAGCCAGATTGAGCAATTAGCCGGCTGTGATCGCCTGACTATCAGCCCAGATCTGCTGGAGCAACTGTCGAAAGACATGGGCACGCTGGAGCGCAAACTCGCACCGGGCAACCCGGGCGAACCGCGTCAAAGCCTGACCGAAAACCAGTTCCGCTGGGCATCGAACGAAGACGCCATGGCCACCGAAAAATTGGCCGAAGGTATTCGCCAGTTCGCTCGCGATCAGGAAAAACTTGAGGCATTGCTCGCCGCTAAGGCCTGAATGCATAAAGGGCGGCACCTTTTTGTAGGTCCGCCCTTTTTTATGCCCGCCCAAAGCGATGACTGTGCCAGTCGTTTTAGTGGGCCTTAATGCCCTCAAGCGCATTGACCAGATCATGAAACGCTTCGCGATTCGAGTCGTTAAGGCCCATCAAAATCTTGTGCGCCTCCAACACCTTCGCTTTTACCACTTCCTCGGACTGATCTTGCGAGGGCAGGTCCGTCAACGAGTCAGGGCAGCGAATCGGCCGATCAACGATGTTGAACACCTGATCGAACCCCATCGACTGCAGTAGCCGAGTAATGTCTTCGTGGGTGGTGACAACCGTCGGCAGCAATCCAACTTTTTGCCGCGACATGATCGACAGCTTGGCCAGCAAGCCGAGCGTCGTGCTGTCTATGCTGCGGGTTTCGGTCAAATCGATGACGATTGCCGAAAAATTCCGCGAGGTGAAGATTCTTTCAATAGTTGTATCCAACGCCGAACAGAGCGTCAGCCGCACTTCCCCAACGAACTTGAGAATGAACGTGCCTGCTTGCTCGGCGAACTGGATTCTACCGGTACTCATTAAAGGTTCCTGCTCAACACCAACAAGGCGATATCATCCGGCATCTCCCCTAGCGTGGCCAATCCAAACACTTGACGCAGGCCTTCCAGGCTGCCGCCTGCCGCTTTCACCAATTGAGGTAAAACGGCTTCTTTCTCTTTGAGTGTATCACCCGGTAAAAGGTCCAATATCCCATCAGACAGCAAGGTCAGACTGAACGCTTCGGGCAAATCCAACACATGATCCTGATAGGTCGCTTCATTGAACAGTCCTACTGGCAAGCCTCGACCCTCCAGATAGTGCACTTCAGTGGGCGTATACATAATCGGTAGCGGTAAATGGCCGCCGATGCTGTAGGTCAATTTTCCGGTGTCTTCGTCGATGACGCCGCCAACCATGGTGACATGCTTACCCAGGTTGCAGTTGATCAATCCACGATTGATGTGACCAAGTACTTCCGAAGGCTTGAAGTCGGGCATGGTGCCGTTGCGCTTGAATTCGAACATCAAACGCGTGGTCATGAATTTCAGCAGGACCGTAACAAACGCGGATGAAGCTCCGTGCCCCGAGACGTCAGCCAAATAGAAGGCTACGCGGCGCTCGTCGACGCGAAAGTAGTCTACAAAATCGCCAGACAAGTACAACGACGGAATGATCTCGTGAGCGAACTGAAACTCGCCGACTTCCCACGGGTTCACTGGCAGCATGTTCATCTGAACCTGGCGACCGGCATTCTGGTCTTCCTGGAGCAAATGCAAGCTGGCTTCGAGTTCCCGGTTAGCCGTTTCCAGCTTTTGCCGATAGCGTTGGTTTTCCAGCAGCAAGCGTGCTCGATCCAGGGCTCGACGCACTGAATGCTCGAGCACTGCCAGATCTTCCAACGGCTTGACCAGGTAGTCTGCCGCGCCCAAACGCAAGGCTTCGACAGCGTCGTTCATCACGCCAGCGCCGGAAACGACGATGACCGGCATATCAGGGGCGAGGTCTGTCACCTGACGGATAAGTTCAAGGCCGCCTACCTGAGGCATACGCAGGTCGCAGATCACTAGATCGGGCTTTTTTTGCTCGAAGATCTGAAGGCCCTGCAAGCCATTGCTCGCTTGCAGGACGCTGAAGCCACTGTCTTCCAAATAGGCGGCGATGCTCGCGCGCACTACCTCGTCGTCATCGATTATCAGCAGCGTGGCACTGGTTTTCTGCATGTGGGCAAACGGCGCCAGGGGTAGGTTGGCGTAAGCGATTCGGATCTACCGGAGCGCTTACTGGATTCGCTTCTAGCCTCTCTAAAACGGTAGCGACAGACTTTTCGGTCGCTGACATTGCCATTCAGAGGTGCCCTTCAAGGCGCAGACGGTACTCCCATCCGACGGGCGTTTCAAGCTCATGCCTGTGGTGCCTTGGAGTCTTTACATCACAAATCACAGAGAGTTATAAGAACAGACAAATCAGCAACTAAATCGAAGGACTAGCCATGAGCCAAAATGATCGGGACTACGCGGAAAAGAGAGATTACATCCGCATGCGTGTGGATGCCGACATCACCTTGCTGTATGCAGGCCAGATCATCCCTGCATTCTGCGTAGACCTGTCAAGCTCGGGCATGCAGGTGCAGGCGCCGCGTGCATTCAAGGTGGGCGACAAGCTGAACGTACACATCGACTCGGACCATTCGGCCCTCAAAGGATTGGAAGCTGAAACCGAAGTGGTTTGGCTTGTGGACCATGAAGAAGGCGGTCAAAAACTCGGCCTGACGATTATTTCGATGAATTGATACTAATTTTGTCGTTGCGAATTTATTGAAAAAAAAGGCGCCCCGAAGGTCGCCTTTTTTTCAGATCAAGAACGATTAGAAATCGTCTTTCACCTTGCCGTCTTTGACCTTGAACTCGCGATGCTGCAAGTAAGCGTTACGGATGAACGTGTACTTGTCACCGCTGATCAACTTCTCAGCCGACAGCAGGCTGGCGCGGGTATCAATGATATCCAGCGCCTCAAGCGAATTACGCCAGGCGATGTCATTCATGTAGGGGTACGGCGCGTCATAGGTGTCAGGAAACCTGGCGAGGCCATCACGCACGGTGCTTGGGCCAAGCAATGGCAGCATCACGTAAGGACCGCTGGAAACACCCCAGTAACCCAAGGTCTGACCGAAGTCTTCGTCGTTACGCTGCAAGCCCATACGGGTGCCGACGTCGATGAAGCCAGCAACACCCAGCGTGGTGTTCAACAACAGACGCGCTGTATCGACGCCAGCAGCGTGGGGTTTGGCCTGCAATACATCGTTGGCAAAGTTGCGGACGTCGCCAATGTTGTTGAAAAAGTTATGGATGCCGTCTTCAACGAATTGTGGCGTGATGAACTCATATCCTTGAGCCAGAGGCTTCAGCGCGTAAGTATCAAGCGTATCGTTGAAGCGAAAAATAACGCGGTTGACGCCTTCCCACGGATCTTCATCCGCCGCCTGGGCTGCCAAAGGGACCAGTGCTACACCGGCTATAAAGCACAGTTGAGCCAGACGATTGATTAAGCCTGCACCAGTCACGGGCATAGCTGACACTCCTAATTAATGGGTCGGGCTCTTGCCCTGCACGTCAAGGCCGGCAGTATAAGGCCTTATGCGACATTTTTGGCAGTCTCCCTGATACTGATAGTGCTAATGCACAAAATCGATAGCGTTCTGCCCCTCAAGCGTTCATCTGACTGTCATAAAGCCTCCGTAGCGTAGGAGAATATTTCAGGGACGCCACTATGCCTGCGCCACACGCCCTACATCCGCCTGTACCCGCTCCCGCCTTCACCGCGTTGCTCTTCGGCCTCAGTGGCTGTTTGGTGGACTTTGGCGCCTGTGCAGCGTCCTCATCGAGCAGTAACTCGACCAGTATCAAGCCCGAAAATCTGCGCGATGGGATCAACGAATACGCCAGCGTTACCCCCGGCTCCCTCGCTATTCTGCAAACCCTCAACCGCCAAGGGGTGCCCTGTGCCTGGCTGGATGAATTACCCGAAACCCTGAGTCAACACCTCGCCAAGCCACTCGAAAACTGGATAAAGCCGGCAGGCCGTTCCAAGGCCTGCGCGGATTGGCCTGCACCGGATGCTTGCTGGCAAGCGTTAATGAGCCTCAACGTGCAACAGTTGGACGGCTGCGTGCTGGTTAGCGGCGAGCCACGGCTGTTGCAGTCAGCGCTGAACGCGGGACTTTGGACTGTCGGCTTGGCGACCTGCGGGCCACTTTGCGGTTTGTCGCCCAAAGACTGGCAGGCGCTTAGTGACGCCCAGCGCGAATATCGACGGGGCCAAGCTACCTTGCAGCTCTACAGCCTCGGTGTTCATTCGGTGATCGATCACTTGGGCGAGCTCGCGTCCTGCCTGGCGGATATCACGTTGCGAAGGACCAAAGGCGAGAAGCCCTGATAACGTCTGTTTGATCAAGATCATGCACTTAGGAGCGGAGTGGATTAGTCTTACGCACATCACGGACCTTTTAGCCTTGCGCTGGGTCCATGCCAGAGCCTATCCATAGAGGGAGCACGCTATGCCTGCCCGCGAACTGCAAGAACAACTCAATACCCTGCGCGAGCAACTGGAGAAGAATCCACCGCTTTCCGAATCTGAACGTCAGCATCTGCACGAACTGATGGTGCAAATCGACCGTAAAATCAAACTGGAGTCCATGACCCAGGACCAGGATTCAAGTCTGTCCGACGGTGTTAACCTTGCGGTGGAACGCTTCGAGCTGAAGCATCCAGCCATTGCCGTCACACTGCGCAATATCGTGCAGACCCTCGGCAACATAGGGATTTAAACCTTTTCAGGTTTTATCTTCTGTAAAAAAACCCGTCCTGCCGACGGGTTTTTTTATCACTGTCGCGCCAGCCGGCGATTTTCATGACTGATCGCTTCGGTGCTGCGGTAGGGGTTGATATCGAGACCGCCGCGGCGTACGTAACGCGCGTAAACCGTCAATTTTTCCGGTTTAAGCAGGCGTTGCAAATCAAGAAAAATTCGCTCGACACATTGCTCGTGAAAGTCGGAGTGCTGACGAAAGCTGACGATATAAGCCAACAGACTGGCAGGCTCGAGCGCCCGACCGCGATACTCCACGACAACGCTGCCCCAATCGGGCTGACTGGTCACTGGGCAATTGGATTTAAGCAGATGACTGTGCAGGCTTTCTTCGATCACTCTCGATTCATCGCACCGCAATAACTCCGGACGTGGCGCCTCGTAGCTGGTGACGTTGATATCCAAGTCGTCGATGCAAGCACCGGGCAGTGACGCAACCCCTTCTCGCTCAATGTCGACCAGACTGCGAATGCGCACGCCCACCGACTTACCCGCAGATGCTGACAAGTCTTTTTCCAGTACCGCCACCAGCACCGCGCGATCAGCGAACACGGTTTGGTTCAGCGAGTTTAGGTAGAGCTTGAACGACTTGGATTCGATGATATTCGGCGAGTCTGCCGGAATACTGAACTCACCGATGGCCACAACCGGTTTGCCGGATGGCAATAACCATGACAGCTCATAGCAGTTCCAGAAGTCGACCCCCTGATAGGGCAAGGTTTCAGCGGTCAGACCGAGTTCGGCCCACTTCGCGGCACGGGGAATCGGGAACAGCAATGAAGGCGTGTAGGTGGCGATGTATTCACTGGATTTGCCCAGCGGCGAATGTTCGGCTGCGGGATGCATAGCGGAGACCTGACTAAATTATCCCGCCGAGTTTATAGGGTTTACCCGCCGCTTTCAGCGCTTAGTCGACGATCTCGACGTTGCCAACCATTCCCGCCTGATAATGCCCAGGAACATTGCACGCGAATTGAATGCCACTGGCCTTGCTGAACGTCCACGTCAATTCCGCGGTTTTACCCGGTTCGACCAGCACACTGTTAGGGTCATCGTGCTTCATCGCTCCACCCATCATGCTGCCGTGATCCATGGCGTCATAGTTGACTCCGGTCGGCAGAAGCATTCCGTTTTCCTGCATTTCACGCATTTCTTTTTGATGTTCAGCATGCATGGACGCGCTGCCGAGGTTGAACTCATGCAGTAACTGTCCCTTATTGGTCAGCACAAAGCGCACCGTCTCACCGGCTTTGACCTGCAAGACCTTGGGCTGAAAATAAATATCACCCAGTGTTACCTGCTCGGTGCGCGTGGCTTGTGCGGCCGGGGATGCATGTCCAAAACTCAGGGTTTCGTCAGCGCTGGCCAGCAGGGGCAAACTCAACGCACACATCCCCGTTGCGACTAACAAGCGAAAAAGCGTGGTCATAATTTCTCTCCCTTATGGAATCCATGAATCCTGAAAATCACTCGTACCGCAACGCGTATGCCGGCTGGATCTGCGCCGCACGCCAGGCTGGGTACAGGGTAGCCAGAAAGCTCAGAATAAACCCGGCGCTGCAGATCAAGACGACATCGCCGCCTTGTAATTGGGACGGCAGGTTGTTAACAAAGTACACGTCTGAACTGAAGATGTGCTGACCACTGACACGTTCGAGCCAGCCGACCATCGCGCTGACATTGATCGCAGCAATGACGCCCAAAACGCCGCCGATCAACGTACCAACGATGCCGATAACAGTACCCTGAACCATAAAAATAGTCATGATCTGCCCGGGCGTGGCGCCGATGGTGCGCAGGATCGCAATGTCAGCGCCCTTATCATTCACCACCATGATCAATGTTGCGATGATGTTGAAGGCAGCCACGGCCACAATCATCAGCAACAACAGACCGATCATGGTCTTTTCCATTTTCATGGCGCTGAACAGACTGCCTTGGGTATGGGTCCAGTCATCGGCACGGTAATCAGCCCCCAAACCGGCGACGATGGACGCTGACACCTGGGGTGCGGTATACAAATCCTTTAGCGCCAACCGCACGCCTTGCACTTGATTCGGCTGCCAATGCTGTATCTGTGCAGCATCGGCCACGTTGATCAGTGCCATGGTGCCATCAAGCTCTGCGCCAACCTTGAAAACGCCAACCACGGTCAAACGCTGCAGGCGCGGTGTAATGCCACCCGCAGCCGTCGCGCTGGCTTCCGGGACGATCAAGGTAACTTTGTCGCCGACATTCAAACGAAAGCGTCGGGCAGTGATTTCACCCACCACCACCCCGAACTCACCGGCTTTAAGGTCTTCCAGACGGCCTTGAGTGATGTGTTGAGCCACAATTGATACTTCGTGCTCCAGCGCCGGATCAACACCGCTGACCTGGATCGGCTGCATCGAGCCCTTATAGGAGAACATGCCGTCCATTTCGGTAAACGGAACGGCAGCGGTCACCTCAGGGTTCTTCAGTGCCGCCGCCGCAACGGGCTTCCAGTTGTCGAGCGGCGTTACGCCATTGATGACGGCGTGGGGCACCATGCCGAGAATCCGCGAACTCATTTCACGCTGAAAGCCGTTCATGACCGATAGCACAACTATCATCGCCAGAACGCCCAACGCGAGGCCGATCATCGAGGTCATGGAAATAAACGAAATAAAATGATTTCGGCGCTTGGCGCGGGTATAGCGCGTGCCAATAAAGATCGATAACGGTCTGAACATTCGCGGAGCACCGTAAAAAAGTGTGAAAAACCCGACGCCGTTATGGGCGTCGGGCTAATGGGTCAGCCTTCGACCAGTCGGCCTTCTTCAAGACGCAACACACGGTCCATCTGGCTGGCCAGGCTCATATCGTGAGTCACCACCAAAAACGCCGTGCGCGACGAGGTGCTGAGCTCCAGCATCAAATCCTGAATACCCTGAGCCGTATGCTGATCAAGGTTACCCGTAGGTTCATCAAGCATCACTAAGCCTGGCTGATTCACCAATGCCCGGGCAATCGCAACACGTTGCCGCTCGCCACCTGACAACTCCGACGGCTTATGCGCCAGCCGATGCCCAAGCCCCACGCGTTGCAGCAAGGCCGTAGCGCGCTGTCGTGCTTCCGGGATCGCCGTACGCCCGATCAAGAGCGGCATGCACACGTTCTCAAGCGCGGTGAATTCTGGCAGCAGGTGGTGAAACTGGTACACGAAACCCAGCGATCGATTGCGCAGCAGCCCGCGAGCTTTCTCGCCCAATGCCGACAGCTCTTCGCCCGCCAGCCACACGCTACCTTGCGAAGGTGTATCCAGACCACCCAACAGATTGAGCAGCGTACTTTTACCCGAGCCGGAACTGCCGACAATTGCCACGCGCTCGCCAGGGTGCAATTCCAACTGCAAACCCGACAAAACCACCACGGACTCCGGGCCTTCCTCGTAGGATTTGCCCAGATTGCGGCAACTCAGCACTGCTTTATCACTCATGCCCGACTCACTCATAACGTAACGCCTCCGCCGGCTGGGTGCGCGCAGCACGCCAAGCTGGATACAGGGTGGCGAGGAAACTTAAAACCAATGCGGCGCCGCAGACCAAAACCACGTCTTCGGTCATCAACTGCGACGGCAGATAGTCAATGAAGTAGACATCTGAACTGAGAAACTTGTGCCCTATCAGACCTTCAAGGGCGGAAATGGCTGCGCTGACATTGAGTGCGGCAAAGATCCCGACCACCGCGCCAATCAACGTACCAACCACGCCAATGACGGTGCCTTGGACCATGAAAATACCCATGATCTGCCCAGGCGTCGCACCGAGGGTACGCAAAATTGCGATGTCGCCCTTCTTGTCGTTAACCACCATTACCAGCGTAGAAATGATGTTGAAGGCCGCAACGGCGACGATCAGCAGCAACAACAGGCCGATCATGGCTTTTTCCATACGAATCGCTTGATACAGATTGCCATGGGTTCGGGTCCAGTCACGGGCATAAAACTCGTGATCGCCCAGCTTCTGGGCAATTTCCCACGCCACGCGTGGCGCTTGGAACAGGTCATTGAACTTGAGTCGCAAGCCCTGCACCTGATCCGGCTTCCAGCGATGCAGGCGGGCCAGATCCGTCAGATTGGTCAGGCCAAGGTAGCCATCCAGCTCACCGGCACCGACGTGAAAAATGCCGACCACAGTGAAGCGCTTCATGCGCGGAAAGATGCCGCCGGGGGTCACGGTGACTTCCGGGGCAACGAAGGTGACCTTGTCACCCAGACCAACACCCAGGTTGGTGGCGGCCTTGTCACCGATCACAATCCCGAAACTGCCAGGTGTCAGATCGTCGAGGCGACCCTGCTGCATGAAGTTATCGATAATGGAGACTTTGCGCTCTTCGACCGGATCGACCGCGTCCAGGAGCACCTTCTGCACTTTACCGTTGTTGGTCAGCAAACCCTGCATCTGGGTAAACGGCGCGACCGCCTGGACTTCAGGATGCGTTTTGACCTTTTCAGCCAGCGCATGCCAGTCGTTGATCGGTCGATCCCCCTCAATGGTGGCGTGGGGCACCATGCCGAGGACGCGGGTTCGCATCTCATGATCGAACCCGTTCATCACCGACAACACGACAATCATTACAACCACGCCAAGGGCAAGGCCGATCATCGACGTCAGGGAAATGAAAGAGACAAAATGATTACGACGTTTCGCACGGGTATAACGCGTGCCAATAAATACAAAAAGAGGTCTGAACATTTAGGGGCTTGTTCGGAGGAAAAGGAACGTCCTTGTGGCGAGGCTCAACGAGCAGCTTTACACTCAGACCACCGCCGCTACCATGGGTTCGCCATGTCGACATTAGATGAAGAAGATCGCCGCGAATACTACCGTATCGAGGACACGATCGCACTGGAAATAAACCAACTGTCAGGCTCCGGGCCAGGTCATCCGGCGTCCGCGCACGACACCTCTATTTTGTTCAACCTGCTCAGCGATCTGCATGTCAGCGAGTTCGAATCTCAGCATCTGCTGCGCCAGCTTGGCGAAAAAGACCGCGTGCTGAATAGCTTTCTGAAGGCCCTGAGCAAGCGCATCGATTTACTGGGCCAAGTGGTGGCACATACCGTTCTAGGCAGCATCGGCGAGCCCCAGCTGGTGACGCTGTCCGAAGGCGGTGTGCAATTTCATCATCCGCTCCCCCTTCCAGCCGGCACTCAGCTGTCGGTCAAGATGGTGTTACTACCCGAGGCAAGAGGCCTCATGGTTAACGCAAGAGTCACCCATTGTGATGCCCATGAAATCGGCAATTATGAGATTGGCACCGAGTTCGAAGACCTCTCGGACGCTCAACGACAGCTGCTTGCCCGACACATCCTGCAACGACAATCTCAGCAACGGCGCTTGGCGAAAGAACAAAGTGAGACGCCTGAGTCATAGGATTGCCGGGGCCGCCTGACCATGCTGGGTTGGCGCCGACCTCTTCGAAACTGAATTTACCCTCACAACACATCAGGGCCGGGCGCCACCAGCCCTACCCTTTTCAACCTTGAGTCAATATTGACGGACGCCCCCTAGGAGTAAACGTGACGCTCATTTACGGCCACCGCGGCGCCAAAGGCGAAGCACCGGAAAACACCCTGACCAGTTTCCAGGAATGCCTCAAGCATGGCGTTCGTCGATGTGAACTCGACCTACACCTGTCGCTGGACGGTGAGCTAATGGTCATCCACGACCCAACGCTCAAGCGCACCACTGATCGACGCGGCAAAGTGGTCGAGCACTCCGCCGCCGACCTTGTGACCTATGACGCACGTAAAGGTGGCCCAGGCTGGTTCCAACCTTGCCCGATTCCGCGTTTGGAAGAATTGTTCGAAACCTGTGATTTTGACCATTGGCAATTGGAAGTCAAAAGTGCCTCACGCACCCGCGCTGCAACCACTGTGTTGGGGATTCGCGAAATGGCGCAACGTCATGGCCTGTTGGACAAAGTGACGGTGACGTCGAGTTCCAGGGAAGTTTTGCGAGCAGCGCTGGACCTGACCCCCGATTTATCTCGGGGATTAGTCGCCGAATACGCTTGGCTCGACCCATTGAAGGTCGCGCACGGTTATGGCTGCACGGTATTGGCGTTGAACTGGACCCTATGCACACCTGAGCGGCTACAAAAGGCCCAGCGTCAGGGTTTGCACGTGTCCGTGTGGACAGTCAACGAACCCGCGCTGATGCGCAGGCTCGCCGACTTCGGCGTAGACAGCCTGATTACAGACTTTCCCGGTTTGGCCAGCGCCACGCTCGGGAATCACTGAAATCGGTCTCCCCGACCGGCTCAGGCCACCGGCCGGAGCCGCTTAAAAAAGCCGGTTGAGGCCGTCGTAAGCAGCTACCCGATAGGCTTCGGCCATGGTCGGGTAGTTGAACGTGGTGTTAACGAAATACTTCAGCGTATTGGCTTCGCCCGGCTGGTTCATGATCGCCTGACCGATGTGCACAATCTCTGACGCCTGGTCACCGAAACAATGCACGCCCAGCACTTGCAGCGTGTCGCGGTGGAACAGGATTTTCAGCATGCCCACCGGTTCGCCGGAAATCTGCGCCCGCGCCATGCCTTTAAAGAACGCCTTACCGACTTCGTACGGCACCTTCGCCTGGGTTAGCTCGTGTTCGTTTTTACCGATCGAGCTGATCTCGGGAATCGTATAGATACCGGTTGGCACGTCGTTGACGAAGCGCCAGCTGCCGTTGTCGACAACACTGCCTGCCGCTGAACGCCCTTGGTCATAAGCCGCGCTGGCCAAACTCGGCCAGCCGATTACGTCACCTGCACCGTAGATGGTCCCCACACTGGTGCGGTAGTTCTCATCGACTTCAATCTGACCACGGCTGTTGGCTTTGATACCGACGTTTTCCAGACCCAGCTTGTCAGTGTTACCGGTGCGGCCGTTACACCACAGCAAGGCATCGGCCTTGATTTTTTTGCCGGACTTGAGGTGCAGGATCACACCGTTTTCCAGGCCTTCAACTTTCTCGTAATCTTCGTTATGGCGAACCATTACGTTGTTGTTGCTGAAGTGGTAGCTCAGCGCCTGGGCAATTTCCGAATCGAGGAAGCTCAGCAACTGCTCACGGTTATCCACCAACTCAACCATCACACCCAGGCCACTGAAGATCGATGCGTATTCGCAACCGATAACCCCAGCACCGTAGATAATCAGTTTGCGCGGGGTATGCCCGAGGCTGAGAATGGTGTCGCTGTCATAGATACGTTTGTGGGAAAAGTCGATGTCGGCCGGACGATAAGGGCGCGAACCAGTGGCGATGATAACCTGACTGGCCACCAGCTTTTCCACTGCGCCGTTGGCGCACACCACGTCGACGGTACGCTCGTCAGCAAAACTACCGGTGCCAAAAAACACGTCGACTCGGTTGCGGGCGTAATAACCCGTACGCGAGGCCACTTGTTTATTGATGACCTTTTCGGCGTTTTTCAACACGTCTGGGAACGAAAACCAACGCGGTTCGCCAATCGCCCGAAACATCGGGTTGGTGTTGAACTGGATGATTTGCTTGACCGAGTGACGCAATGCCTTGGACGGGATAGTGCCCAGGTGAGTGCAGTTGCCGCCGACCTGCTGACGGCTATCGACCATCGCGACCTTGCGCCCCGCTTTCGCGGCGTTCATTGCCGCACCTTCTCCCGCAGGACCGGAACCCAGTACCACTACGTCGTAGTTGTAGACAGCCATGCGTACTCCTATAGAACGGGCCGAAACGCCACTCTGGCGTCTCTGGCTAAATCACGTCGCGGCCAGCGACATGAAGGATCAAAACCTGGGGCGCAGTCTAACCAAGCGCCGACGCGGCGAACATTAACCCTTGGTCGCGTCGTAGGCTAATGTTGTATGCACTACATCGCCCATCGCATCGAAAAACCTGCGCTCAGCTACTGTAATTTGCCGGGAAACAGGCGGTCGAATTCCGCACTGCTGCGGATGATAAAGCCGTTATCGGCTCGGATCACAAAAAATGCTGCGATTTTATGCGCGTCGGCAAAGGCCCACCCCCGTTCCGGGCCGAGAATCTCTAATAATGTGGAGAGCCCATCAGCCACTAACGCGGAATGATCAATGACCGTGACGGATGCCAGCGCATGCACAATTGGCGCTCCGGTCAGCGCATCGAAAGTGTGGGAGTAGCGTTTGCCGTCCTGCTCGAAATAATTTCGATAGTCGCCGGAGGTAGAAACGCCATACCCGTCCAGTTCGACAATTTTTTCGGCAACCTGCTGATCGTCTCGCGGCGTTTCAAGGGCTACGCGCCAAGGCGACCCGTCGGCTTTTTTGCCGACCGCCTTGAGTTCACCAGTGGCCTCGGCCAAAAAACTCTGGATGCCCAATGCCTGTAAGCGAGCGCTGATGAGGTCCACCGCGTACCCGGCGGCGATGCTGTTGAAATCGACTTCAACCGGCGCGTCCTTGCACAACTGATCGCCGTCAACGCTAAGGTGGCCGTGACCCACGCGCTGAAGCACCTGCGCCAACTGTTCCGGCGTCGGCACACGTTCGACCCGGGCTTGCGGCCCAAAACCCCATACATCGAGCAATGGCTCGACGGTTAGGTCGTACGAGCCCTGGCTGTCGTTGGACAACTGCTCACCGAAACGCACCAACTGCAGCACGCCTGCGGGCATCGGCTGACAGCTGTTTCCTGGCAGCTTATTGAACCGCTCAATATCGGAGTCGGCGCGGTAGGTCGACATTTGCCGATCCACTTCGGCCAGAATCGCCTCAACCTCCGGCTGAATATCCTTGGCCTGTGGTCCGCCAGAGTGCCTGACGTACTGCACCGAATAGGTGCTGCCCATGGTCGGACCCGTAAAGCTTTCAAGACTGTCACCCGAATCGCACGCGGTCACGGCACTTATCAGCACCAAAGACATCGAAATTCTTACCAGATGGGGACAGAGCCGAAGCGACGTCAGCCGCATACGCCAATCAAAACGCATAGTCACTCTCAAAACCCGTCGTTGGGCAACAATTGTCGTACCTGTTTACGCTAAACACCAATGAGGCTCGGCCGTTATGCGATATCTGCTTCTCTGCTTGTTACTGTTGTTGAGCCCGATCGTCTCGGCCGACTCAGCCGATCGACTCAAGGAAGCCGCGTTTCCCAGCCAATTGAGCGACAAAACACCTGCGCTTGCGCTAAAAGGCCAGGGGGTACTGACTTATTTATGGGCTGACGTTTATGCCGCCGCCCTGTTCAACGAGCCGTCATTGAGCGCCCAACAAGCGTTTAGCGAACAGCGTGCGCAATGTCTTGAGCTGTATTACTTCCGAGACATTGATCGCTCGGACGTGATCAAGGCGGCCGATGCTACGCTGGCCCGTCAACAAGACGAAGCCACCCTCGCCCGCTTGAAACCGGAACTGGATCAACTGCACGCAAGCTTTCACAACATTCAGCGCGGGGACCGCTATCTACTTAGTTTTCTACCGCAGCACGGCCTTAGCTTAGAGCGAAATGGCCAAGTAATTTTCAAAAGTGCAAACCCGGAATTGTCGCGGGTCTACTTCGGTCTCTGGCTGGGGCCCGACGGTTTGTCGAAAAGCTTGCGTAAAGCCCTGTTAAATCGAACTTAAACCGCGTTTTCCAGTTGTCTTGGCGACTTATTAAACATATTGTTACATCTATGTGCTGCATGCCGGCAGGATGCCAAGGTGCAACAACAAAAAAAACAAGGGATTTCAGCGACATAGCCTAACGTGAGTAATTTGAAATGGCCTCGAATACGGGCAAGGGCAAGGCGATTTTTCGCGTTGTCAGCGGCAACTTTCTAGAAATGTTCGACTTTATGGTCTACGGCTTTTACGCCACGGCCATTGCGAAGACTTTCTTCCCTACCGATAGCGCTTTTGCTTCACTGATGCTGTCGTTGGCGACATTCGGTGCCGGCTTCCTGATGCGCCCATTGGGTGCGATTTTCCTCGGCGCTTATATTGACCGTCACGGCCGTCGCAAAGGCCTGATCATTACATTGGCGATGATGGCCATGGGCACGGTGCTTATCGCCTGTGTACCGGGTTATGCGACGCTTGGCGTTGCAGCGCCGCTGCTGGTGTTGTTCGGGCGTTTGTTACAAGGCTTCTCCGCTGGCGTGGAACTGGGCGGTGTCTCGGTTTACCTCGCAGAAATCTCAACGCCGGGTCGTAAAGGCTTCTTCGTTAGCTGGCAATCAGCTAGCCAACAAGCTGCGGTGGTATTTGCCGCCTTGCTCGGTGTCGGTCTCAACCATTGGCTGAGCCCGGAACAAATGGGTGATTGGGGCTGGCGCGTACCGTTCCTGATCGGCTGCATGATCGTTCCGGCGATCTTCATTATTCGTCGTTCGCTGGAAGAAACGCCTGAGTTCCAGGCCCGCAAGCATCACCCAACCTTAGGCGAAATTATTCGTTCGATCGGCCAGAACTTTGGCTTGGTATTGGGTGGCACCGCGCTGGTGGTGATGACCACTGTGTCGTTCTACTTGATCACCGCTTACACACCGACCTTCGGTAAAACCGAGCTGCACCTGACCGACTTGGAAAGCTTGCTGGTCGCAGTATGTGTGGGTATCTCGAACTTCATCTGGCTGCCAGTCATGGGCTCGTTGTCTGACCGCATCGGCCGCAAACCGCTGCTGTTGGCCGCAACTATCCTGGCATTGCTCACGGCTTACCCTGCTCTGTCTTGGCTGGTGGCCCACCCAAGCTTCGAAAACCTGTTGATTGTCGAGCTGTGGTTGTCGTTCCTGTACGGATCTTATAACGGTGCCATGGTTGTAGCCCTGACCGAAATCATGCCCGTCGATGTACGGACAACCGGTTTCTCCCTGGCCTACAGCCTGGCAACGGCGACCTTTGGCGGCTTCACCCCGCTGGCCTGCACCTACTTGATCCACGTTCTGGACAACAAAGCAGCGCCTGGCATCTGGCTTAGCGGTGCCGCCCTCCTGGGCTTGGTCGCAACGCTGGTGCTGTTCCGCAAAGGCAAAAACCGACTGGAAGCGCCTCAGGCGGTTCCCGTTAACGGCTGATAGCTGGATACAAACGTCGTGATAAAAAATGCCCCGGTTAGCCGGGGCATTTTTTTGTCTTGAGTTTGGTATTGACCTACTTACGCAACTATCAGCCGCGATGACGACCCGTGGCTTGCCGACGAATGCGGTCAGTCACCACCGAGTCGCGACTTTCGCAGACAAGCCTGCTCCCACCGTTTTTGATCGTCATGTGGGTGCAATATCCATCGAACACCAGACAGCAGACAAAAAAATGCCCCGACTCATCAGGGCATTTTTTACAACCGCTGCTTACTTCGGAAAAGCTGGCGGGTTAACCCCAGCAATATCTTCCATAACGCGCACCACCTGGCAGCTGTAACCGAATTCGTTGTCGTACCACACGTACAGAACAACGCGGTTGTCGTTGCAGATAGTCGCTTCAGCATCGACAACACCGGCGTGACGCGAGCCAACGAAATCGGTTGAAACCACTTCCAGCGAGTGAACAAAATCGATCTGCTTATGCAGATCCGAGTGCATTGCCATGTAGCGCAAGTACTCGTTGATTTCTTCGCGGGTGGTGGGTTTTTCAAGGGTCAGGTTGAGAATCGCCATCGACACGTTAGGTGTCGGTACCCGGATCGCATTGCCGGTCAACTTGCCAGCCAGCTCAGGCAGGGCCTTGGCGGCGGCGGTGGCGGCACCGGTTTCGGTGATGACCATGTTCAGCGCGGCACTACGGCCACGGCGATCACCCTTGTGGAAGTTGTCGATCAGGTTCTGGTCGTTGGTGTACGAGTGAACCGTTTCAACGTGACCGTTGACGATACCGAACTTGTCGTTGACCGCTTTGAGCACCGGCACGATGGCGTTGGTGGTGCAAGAAGCCGCCGAAATGATCAAGTCATCAGGGGTAATCTGGTCATGGTTGATGCCATGCACGATATTCTTCAGCTTGCCTTTACCCGGCGCAGTCAACACAACGCGGGCGATGCCCGGGCAGGTCAAATGCTGGCCCAGGCCTTCGGCATCGCGCCACACACCGGTGTTATCTACCAGCAAGGCATTCTTGATGCCGTACTGAGTGTAATCCACGTCAGTAGGGTTCTTGGCGTAGATCACCTGAATCAGGTTGCCGTTGGCGGTGATGGTGTTGTTGGCTTCATCAATGGTGATGGTGCCATCGAACGGGCCATGTACCGAGTCGCGACGCAACAGGCTGGCACGCTTGATCAAATCATTGTCGGCGCCTTTGCGCACAACAATCGCCCGCAGACGCAAGCCATCGCCGCCGCCGGTTTTTTCGATCAGAATCCGCGCCAACAGGCGACCAATCCGGCCAAAACCGTACAGCACGACATCGGTGCCTTTGCCCGAGGTAGCGCTTTGCTGACCCACTACATCGGCCAACTCATCACGTACAAATTGCTCGGCGCTGCGGCCCTTGCCTTCAGCCTTGAATTTCACGGCCAGCTTGCCCAGGTCCACCGAAGCGGCACCCAGTTTTAGCTCACTCATGGCTTTAAGCAGCGGGAACGTCTCATGCACGGACAACTCGACGCCATCGGCCTGACGGTGACGAGCAAAGCGATGTGCTTTAAGAATTGCGATGACTGAACGGTTGATCAGGCTGCGGCCATAAATCGAGCTCACCACATTATTATTGCGGTAGAGCTGACCGATGAGAGGGATCATTGCCTCGGCGAGGGCTTCACGATCGATCCATTCACCAAGACACTGGTCGGGCTTCTGAGTCACGGGAACCTTCCACATGTAGGGGCTGAAAAAAGGGACTACATTATGCCGCCGCCTTTGTTTATGAGCAATGCGTGACAGTGAGATCACACAGCACTACATAAATTCCATGCACGTGAAACGCTGAAAACTGACAGCACACGCCTTCGTTCGCTACAATCGCCGGCCCTGTCGCAACGCTGGAGCTCAACCTTCCGTGCCCGTTCTGCGTCTACCGATACTCCCTGCTGCGGCAGGCAAACAACACTGGGGCAATTTGCCCGGTGCTGCCCTCAGTCTGGCCATTGCCGAGGCCGCCAGTGCTGCCAAGCGTTTTACGCTGCTGCTAACCGCTGACAGCCAAAGCGCCGAGCGTCTTGAGCAAGAACTCGGCTTTTTTGCGCCGGACTTGCCGGTTCTTCATTTTCCAGACTGGGAAACCCTGCCCTACGACCTGTTTTCTCCGCATCAGGATATTATTTCCCAGCGCATTGCCAGCCTGTACCGGCTGCCAGAACTGGCGCACGGCGTGCTGGTGGTCCCCATCACCACCGCCCTGCACCGACTGGCGCCGACCAAGTTTTTGCTCGGCAGCAGCCTGGTGCTGGACATCGGCCAAAAGCTCGACGTCGAACAAATGCGCACCCGGCTCGAAGCCAGTGGTTATCGCTGCGTTGATACCGTGTACGAGCACGGTGAGTTTGCCGTCCGTGGCGCGCTGATCGATCTGTTCCCCATGGGCAGCAAACTGCCGTACCGGATCGATCTGTTCGACGACGAAATCGAAACCCTGCGCACCTTTGACCCGGAAACCCAGCGCTCCATCGACAAGGTGCAGTCGGTTCGGCTGCTGCCCGCGCGCGAGTTTCCGCTGCAAAAAGATGCCGTGACCCGCTTCAAGGCCCGGTTTCGCGAGCGCTTCGACGTAGATTTCCGCAAGTGCCCGATCTTTCAGGACTTGAGCAGCGGGATCACGCCGGCCGGAATCGAGTACTACCTGCCGCTGTTCTTCGATGAAACCTCGACCCTGTTCGATTACCTGCCCCAAGACACCCAGGTGTTCTCGCTGCCCGGCATTGAACAAGCGGCCGAGAACTTCTGGAGTGATGTGCGCAACCGCTATGAAGAGCGCAAAGTCGATCCCGAACGGCCGTTGCTGCCGCCCAGCGAATTATTCCTGCCGGTAGAAGACTGTTTCGCCCGCCTGAAAAGCTGGCCACGGATAGTCGCCAGCCAACAAGACGTCGAAACCGGCGTCGGCCGTGAACGGTTCCCGGTTCTGCCGCTGCCAGACCTGGCCATCGAATCCAAGGCCACCCAACCACTGGCCGCGCTATCAAAGTTTCTCGACGATTTTGCGGGGCGCGTGTTGTTTACCGCCGAGTCTGCCGGGCGCCGCGAAGTGTTGCTGGAGCTACTGGAGCGCCTGAAGCTGCGGCCAAAAACCGTCGACGGCTGGACAGACTTCATCGAAGGCAAAGATCGCCTGTCGATCACCATTGGGCCGTTGGACGAAGGCCTCATTCTGGAGCAGCCAGCTCTTGCGCTGATCGCAGAAAGCCCGCTGTTCGGCCAGCGGGTCATGCAGCGTCGACGTCGGGAGAAACGCACCGACGGTGGTAATAACGACGCAGTGATCAAAAACCTCACTGAACTGCGCGAAGGCGCCCCCGTGGTCCACATCGACCACGGCGTAGGTCGCTATCTTGGGTTGGCAACACTGGAAGTCGAAAACCAGGTCGCCGAGTTTCTGATGCTGGCGTACGCCGAAGAGGCGAAATTGTACGTGCCGGTGGCCAGCCTGCACTTGATTGCACGTTATACCGGCAGCGATGACGCCTTGGCGCCGCTGCATCGGTTGGGTTCTGAGACCTGGCAGAAAGCCAAGCGCAAAGCCGCCGAACAAGTCCGTGATGTGGCCGCTGAATTGCTCGACATCTATGCCCGTCGAGCCGCCCGTGAGGGCTATGCCTTCGCCGACCCGAAAGCCGACTACGCGACCTTCAGCGCCGGCTTCCCGTTCGAAGAAACTCCAGACCAGCAAACCACCATCGATGCCGTGCGCGCCGACATGCTCGCGCCAAAGCCGATGGACCGCCTAGTGTGCGGCGACGTGGGCTTCGGCAAAACTGAAGTGGCCATGCGCGCGGCGTTCATCGCCGTGCACGGCGGTCGCCAGGTCGCCATTCTGGTGCCGACCACCCTCCTCGCCCAACAGCACTACAACAGCTTCCGCGACCGCTTTGCCGATTGGCCGGTCAGCGTCGAGGTCATGAGCCGCTTCAAGTCCGCCAAAGAGATCAACGCCGCTGTCGCGGACTTGGCCGAGGGCAAAATCGACATCGTGATTGGCACGCACAAGCTGCTGCAAGACGACGTGAAGATAAAGAACCTCGGGCTGGTGATCATCGACGAAGAACACCGTTTCGGGGTGCGCCAGAAGGAACAGCTCAAGGCCCTGCGCAGTGAAGTCGATATCCTGACCCTGACCGCAACACCGATTCCGCGAACGCTGAACATGGCCGTGTCGGGGATGCGCGATTTGTCGATTATCGCCACCCCGCCGGCGCGTCGTTTGTCGGTGCGCACCTTTGTCATGGAGAACAACAAAAGCACCGTCAAAGAAGCCTTGCTGCGTGAACTGCTGCGTGGTGGGCAGGTTTACTACTTGCACAACGACGTCAAAACCATCGAGAAATGCGCCGCCGACCTCGCTGAGCTGGTGC
Organism: Pseudomonas sp. CCI4.2; assembly: GCF_034350045.1. NCBI lineage: Bacteria > Pseudomonadati > Pseudomonadota > Gammaproteobacteria > Pseudomonadales > Pseudomonadaceae > Pseudomonas > Pseudomonas sp. CCI4.2. Next base: position 4,951,647 of record NZ_CP133781.1, read on the forward strand.
CGGAAGCGCGCATCGGTATTGGCCACGGGCAAATGCGTGAACGCGACCTCGAACAGGTAATGAGCGATTTCTACCATAAGCGCTTCAACGTGCTGATCGCCTCGACCATCATCGAGACCGGCATCGACGTGCCCAGCGCCAACACCATCATCATCGAACGGGCCGACAAGTTTGGTCTGGCACAACTGCACCAACTGCGCGGCCGGGTGGGTCGAAGTCACCACCAGGCGTACGCCTATTTGCTGACCCCGCCTCGAGCACAAATCACCCCGGACGCCGAGAAGCGTCTGGAAGCGATTGCCAACACCCAGGACCTCGGAGCGGGCTTCGTGCTCGCCACCAACGACTTGGAAATCCGTGGCGCGGGCGAACTGTTGGGCGATGGCCAGAGCGGGCAAATTCAGGCCGTGGGCTTTACCCTGTACATGGAAATGCTCGAACGCGCAGTCAAGGCCATTCGCAAGGGAGAACAACCGAACCTCGACCAGCCCTTGGGTGGCGGCCCGGAAATCAACCTTCGGTTGCCGGCCCTGATTCCCGAGGCGTATTTGCCTGACGTGCATACCCGCCTGATCCTCTACAAGCGCATTGCCAACGCCGCCGACGAAGATGGCCTCAAGGACTTGCAGGTCGAGATGATTGATCGCTTCGGCCTGTTACCTGAACCGACTAAGAATCTGGTGCGTCTGACGTTGCTCAAACTGCAAGCCGAGCAATTGGGTATCAAGAAAGTCGACGCTGGGCCGCAAGGTGGGCGTATTGAGTTCAGCGCAAGTACCCAAGTCGATCCGCTGGTGCTGATCAAGCTGATTCAGGGTCAGCCAAACCGCTACAAATTCGAAGGGGCCACGCTGTTCAAATTCATGGTGCCCATGGAACGGCCAGAAGAGCGCTTTAACACGCTAGAGGCGCTGTTCGAACGTCTTGCTCCGAAAAAAGCGTGATTCCAGAAAAGCGCTCTACTTGAACCGCGCGCCCGGCCATACTGGTCGACGTTTATCACAAAGCACTCAAGGGGCGCATTGCGCCTCTTGCCTTTTGAGCACCGCTGCGGCGTAGGGCTGTATTGAACTGTGTCGTCAATTCTTGAAAGAGTTTTAGCCTCTTCGTGGGCAGATGGTTTCAAAGCTCAGAGCCTTGAGCGAGGGCGTGACTATGCCCGGCAACAACGCATCATGTTGCACCACCTGAGCGGTGAATTAGTCCAGACGCTATGCCGAGGCTCAAGCCTGGAAATCTACACCCAGACCCTCAAGCTCAAGGACCCCGCGAAGTACAGCCAGTTCGTGATCGCCAAATGCACCTGTCCAGTCCGTAACAACTGTAAGCACTGCGCCGCCGCGTTGTTTTTCCTGCAAGCCCCGGAAAATCAGCCGTCAATCCTTGCTGCGCTGGACATCGCCGAACCCACGATCGATCTCGCTCCCCCCGTAAAACAAAAACCGGCGCTGCCCGAACGCGCAATCGACTACTTTCCACGACCACGGCTGACAGTCGCCAGTGTCGAGTACAGTGCCTACGAACCCCGTAACGGCCGTATGCAACGGCACCTCCAGCACCGCGCGGCCTTGGCTTTTGGCTATGGTCCTTACTATGCGGCGGGCAAACCCGTCGATATGGTTTTGCACGAGCAAACCGAGACCCTGCGCCTCCATCGCCACGCCGATGAGGAAAAACGCTGCTACGAGGCGATGCAGGAACGTGGCTTTAAGCTGGCGACTCGGCAAAGCAAGGCACTACCCGACAGCGCCGGGGATATGTTCGAACTGCCGAACGATAAAGCCTGGCTGCATTTCATGACCCACCAATTGCCGCTGCTGCGCGACCAAGGCTGGGAAATTGATATTTACGACGACTTCAGTTTCGACGTCACGCCGGTCGAAGACTGGTATGCGGTCATTCAGGAGCAGCCAGAACACGACTGGTTCGACCTGGAACTGGGGATTATCGTCAACGGCGAGCGCCTGAGTTTATTGCCGATTTTGATCAACCTGCTGCGCACTCACCCTGAGTTGATGAGCGCCAGCGGGATAGCCAAACGCCGCGACGACGAACAGCTTCTGGTACAGCTCAATCATTTCACGCAGAAAGGCGGCGAACCGATTCAGGTGGCGCTGCCTTATGGTCGGCTGAAACCGGTGCTGGCAGCCTTGGGCGACTTCTATTGGCACGACGACGGCAATAACGCGCTACGGCTGAACACTGCTGACGCTACGCGCCTGACGGTATTAGACGACTTGCAGTTGATTTGGGAAGGCGGCGAGCGCGTGCGTCGTTTCGCTGATCGCTTGGCCAACATCAAGAATTTTTCGGTCGGTGTACCTGAGCGCTTGAACGCAACGTTGCGGCCCTATCAGCACGAAGGCTTGAGCTGGATGCAGTCACTGCGCGAGTTGGAAGTGGGCGGCATTCTTGCTGATGACATGGGTCTGGGCAAAACCCTGCAAACCTTGGCTCACCTGCTTATAGAGAAACAAGCGGGTCGAATGGATCGCCCTTCTCTGGCGGTCATGCCGACCAGCCTGATCCCTAACTGGATGGACGAAGCCGAGCGCTTCACCCCTGACTTGAAAATCCTGGCGCTGCATGGCGCTGGCAGAAAACGCGAATTTGCGAACCTGCAGGATTACGACCTGATCTTGACCACCTATGCGTTGCTGCCGCGTGACGTCGAACTGTTGGCGCAGCAACCGCTGCACGTGCTGATACTCGACGAAGCGCAATACATCAAGAATCCCCGCAGCAAGGCCGCTAATGCTGCACGCAGCTTGAATGCCCGACAACGTCTATGCCTGAGCGGTACACCGCTGGAAAACCACTTGGGCGAGCTGTGGTCGCTGTTTCACTTTTTGATGCCGGGCTGGCTGGGTGACAACAAACACTTCAATAGCAATTACCGCAAAGCCATCGAAAAAGACGGCAGCGAGGAGCGGCTGCAGCATTTGAATGCCCGAATCAAGCCGTTCTTGCTGCGCCGAACCAAAGAACAAGTCGCCACCGAGCTCCCGCCGAAAACCGAAATTGTGCATTGGGTCGAGCTCAACGACACCCAGCGTGATGTATACGAAACCGTCCGGCTGGCCATGGACAAGAAGGTTCGCGAGGAGATCAGTCGCAAAGGCATGGCGGGCAGCCAGATCATTATTCTTGAGGCGCTGCTGAAACTGCGCCAGGTGTGCTGCGATTTACGCCTGGTCAACAGCGCTCCTACCACCGGGCGCCATGGCAGCTCAGCCAAACTGCACAGCCTGATGGAGATGTTCGACGAGTTATTGGCCGAGGGTCGAAAGATCCTGTTGTTCTCCCAATTCACGTCCATGCTCGCCTTGATCGAGGCGGAGCTGAAACAACGCGGAATCGAGTATGTGCTGCTTACCGGCCAAACCCGCGACCGCCGTGCGCCGGTGCACGACTTTCAGAGCGGCAAGGTGCCGGTGTTCCTGATCAGCCTGAAAGCCGGCGGTACCGGTCTGAACCTGACTGCCGCCGACACCGTGATTCACTACGACCCCTGGTGGAACCCGGCAGCGGAAAACCAGGCCACCGACCGTGCGTATCGCATCGGTCAAGACAAACCCGTGTTCGTTTACAAAATGATCGCGCGCGGCACCGTCGAAGAGAAAATCCAGCGGTTGCAGCAAGAAAAATCAGCGCTGGCCTCCGGTGTGCTGGATGGCCGAGCGGCGGGTGACTGGCGACTGGAGAGCGAAGACATCAGCGCGTTGTTCGCGCCGCTGCCTTTGCCCTCACCCAAGCCGAAAAAGGCCAAGCACTAACGCAAAATACTCTGAGCTAACTTGTTGGCGAGGCCCTTTAAAGCGAACTGCACTAGACCGCCTCGCCAACAAGTTGGCTACAGAGTGTTGCGGTACTCAATCAGCCGCCAACACTCGGGCCAATGTCGCTTTAACCTTGCCCATTCCGTCGTGTAATGCCTGTTCGATTTCCGCCATGGTAATCACCGCCGAAGATTTTCCCGCAGCAGGGTTAACCACCAACGCCAAACACGCGTAAGCCAGGTCGATCTCACGAGCCAATGCAGCCTCGGGCATACCGGTCATGCCGACGATATCGCACCCGTCGCGCTCCAGACGAACAATCTCCGCCACGGTTTCCAAGCGCGGGCCCTGGGTGCAGGCATACACGCCTTGATCGCTGTAATCACAGCCTTCAGCAGCCAGCGCAGCGATCAGCCGGGCGCGCAGCTCTTCGCTGTAGGGGTAGCTGAAATCGATGTGGGTCACGTGCTCCAAGTCATCGGCGAAGTACGTGTGTTCACGGCCGCTGGTGTAATCAATCAACTGGTGGGGTACGCAAAAGTGACCGGTGCCCATCGCCGGGTGAATTCCGCCGACCGCATTGACCGCCAAAATCGCCTGCGCTCCGGCCTGTTTCAAGGCCCAGAGATTGGCGCGGTAGTTCACTTGATGCGGGGGGAAGCGATGGGGATGCCCGTGGCGCGCGAGAAACAATACTTCGCGCCCGGCGTAGTCACCAACCTGAATCTCGCCAGAAGGCAGGCCGTAAGGCGTGTTCATGGGCAAAGACTGACGGATGTTAAGTCCTTCCAGCTGGGTCAGGCCGGTACCGCCGATAATCGCGTAAACAGTCATGGGAAAAGTCCTTTAATCGATCAGTTGGGCAGCGCGCAATGCTTCAAGCGCTGCCAGCCAGCGCGGGTGCTGACGGTATTCAGTGGTGGCATAGGCCTGCCCGCGCATCCGCGCGATTCGCAGCGATGGCGTGACCTTCATCCGCTGCACCGCGCTGAGGGCCAGTTCAGCCGCCACACGATCGTTACACACCAAACCCATGTCACACCCTGCCGAAAGCGCCGCTTCGATACGACTCGCCGCGTCCCCAACTACATGGGCGCCGGCCATGGACAGGTCATCACTGAAGATCACGCCATCGAACTTCAATTCGCCACGCAAGATATCTTGCAGCCAAAGGCGGGAAAAGCCCGCGGGCTGTGAATCAACCTGTGGGTAAATCACATGAGCGGGCATCACTGCCGCCAGTTGCTTGCTTAGCCTGGCAAACGGCACCAGGTCGTTGGCCCGAATCTCATCCAGGCTGCGTTCGTCGGTCGGTATCGCGACATGGGAATCGGCCTCAGCCCAACCGTGGCCAGGGAAGTGTTTACCGGTGGCGGCCATGCCAGCGGCGTTCATCCCTCGAATAAACGCCCCCGCCAGCAAGGCTACGCGCTCGGGATCACCGTCGAACGAGCGGCTGCCCACGACCGCACTGCGCTGATAATCCAAGTCCAGAACCGGCGCAAAACTCAGGTCCAGCCCCACCGCCAGGACTTCAGTCGCCATCAACCATCCGCAATGCTCGGCCAGTGCTTCTGCATTCGGGTTGTCGGCAATCGCCCGCATCGCTGGCAAGCGGACAAAGCCCTGACGCAAACGCTGCACGCGCCCGCCTTCTTGATCCACCGCGATCAGCACGTCCGGTCGAACGGCTCGGATCGCCGCGCTCAGCTCCCGAACTTGACGAGGATGCTCGATGTTGCGGGCAAAAATGATCAAACCACCCACTTCGGGCTGACGCAGTAGCTGACGATCTTCAGCGGTCAGCCACGTACCGGCGACATCGACCATCAACGAGCCTTGCAGGCCTGAACTCATCATGAAAATTCCTTAACTCAACACTGCCAAGCCCTGCAAGGGCGCGGCATCAAGCACAGTGGAGACAGCCAGACGCGCAACTCGTTGAGGACAAACGAGTGGGCGAGGGAGACATGGATAAACCGAGGGGTACGCATAAGCGGCTAGCTTAGCGGATGAAGGCCGTCACGCCCACCCGTCACCCGCTAAACCTTGGCGGCTACCGGGCTTTTGCTGCGAGGCTTGAGCTGTGCTGAAACCATCGCATCGTCGGTGACACCGGTTTCGGCGCGCATGCCAGCTGCCAGGAACGGCACCATCAGTCGCATCACCTGTTCGATAGAGGTGTTCACGCCGAAATCCGTTTCGGCAATGGCGCGCAAAGCTTTGATCCCGGACATGCTGAAGGCTGCCGCCCCGAGCATAAAATGCACACGCCAGAACAGCTCGATCGGGGGAATGCGCGGTGCGGCTTCGTTGACCAACAGCATGTAGCGCCGGAAGACTTTGCCGTACATGTCTTCAAGGTAACGCCGCAAGTGGCCTTGGCTCTGGCTGAACGCGAGACCGAGCAAACGCATGAATATAGAAAGATCGTTGTTGCTGCGAGGCTGGACTGCCAAGGCTTGCTCGACAAGGATTTCCAGCAGCTCTTCCAGCGTAGGTTTGTGTTCGGGCTTGGTCTGACGGCGCTCCAGCTCACGGTCTAGGCTGACGCAGAAAGGCCCGAGAAAGCGCGAGAACACCGCTTGAATCAAGGCCTTCTTCGAACCGAAGTGATAATTCACGGCCGCCAAATTGACGGATGCTTTGCTGGTAATCAACCGCAGCGAAGTTTCGGCAAAGCCTTTCTCCGCAAACAACTGCTCAGCAGCATCAAGGATGCGTTCTACTGTTTCCGACTGGGCCATGATCTTCGCCTGACAAACACTTGTTTGAAACATACGTTTCAAGCGGGCTGTTTGTCAACCCTGTCCGTTCATTTTCTGGCTGGGCAGTCACGCTTGTATTCAACCATACAACATTGCTTAGACAGCATACGAACCGGGGCCTAAGGGCTTAGCGGAACCGGTGACCGCAGCGAGTCTTTGGTTACTTGGTAGAGACCGTCCAGCGGTCAGGATAAAAAGGACGATTGCCAAGACGCAATCACTGTATATAATCCCAGTCACTGTATAAAAAGCCAGAGCGATCAACATGCTGAAACTGACGCCACGCCAAGCCGAAATTCTGGGTTTCATCAAACGCTGCCTTGAAGACCACGGCTATCCACCGACCCGTGCGGAAATCGCTCAGGAACTCGGCTTTAAATCGCCCAACGCAGCGGAAGAACACCTCAAGGCGCTAGCCCGCAAGGGCGCCATCGAGATGACCCCTGGTGCTTCCCGAGGCATTCGAATTCCGGGCTTTGAAGCCAAATCAGAAGAAAGCAGCCTGCCCATTATCGGTCGCGTCGCTGCTGGTGCCCCGATCCTTGCGCAGCAACATATTGAAGAGTCCTGCAACATCAACCCGGCCTTTTTCCACCCCGCTGCCGACTATCTGTTACGCGTCCACGGCATGAGCATGAAAGACGTCGGCATTTTCGACGGTGATCTGATTGCCGTGCACACCTGCCGCGAAGCGCGTAACGGGCAGATCGTGGTCGCTCGGATAGGCGACGAAGTAACGGTAAAACGTTTCAAGCGAGAAGGCAGCAAGGTCTGGCTGATTGCCGAAAACCCTGATTTCGCCCCTATCGAAGTGAACCTTAAAGATCAGGAGTTGGTGATCGAAGGTTTGAGCGTCGGCGTCATTCGCCGCTAAAGGAGACGTTATGCAGTTCCACCAAGCCCCACAGCATGCTCAATTACCACTGTTCGAGGCATTTATGGCACAGCCCATCGCCCCGCTGCTTACAGATGTGGTCGAAACGCCCTGGAATACAGCGCCAGAAGCTTTTAGTGAACTGTCGTTGCGCGGCGCGGCCGGGAACTGCCTCAACCTTTTGGCGCCCATTCTGCGGGAATTGAGTCAGGATCAGGATGCGCGATGGCTAACGCTGATTGCACCCCCGTCTAGCCTGACTCAGGCCTGGCTGCGTGACGCGGGGCTCAACCGAGAGCGGATTCTACTGCTTCAACCGCGTGGCATTCAAAGCGCACTGCAGTTGACGTGTGAAGCCCTGCGCTTGGGCCGCAGCCACACAGTGGTTAGCTGGATCAATCCGATCAATGGCGTGGGACGCCAACAACTGATCAGTGCGGCCAGGATCGGCGATGCGCAAAGTTTGAATATTCGACTGGGCTGATTATCAGCCCGCAACTACCCGCGATCAGTGGAGAATCCGCGGGCCATTGTGTTTATCGAGGTCACCTTCCGCGAGACGCCCGGCCATCTGCACGCCAACACTCAGCATCGCTTTAGCAATTTCTACGTGCTGTCCCTGCAAGAACGCTTTTGCATCTGCAGAAAAATCCAACGTAACCAAAGACCCTTCGTCCTCGGCGCGGCGCAACTCAATGCGACCGTCAGGCAACTCGACAATTTCTAAAAAAGACGTTGGCATAACGACTGCTCCCCACGAAAGGGCGGCATTGTATCAGCCACTCGACTCAAGCCCTAGCCCATCGATCACTCAGCATTCACTGAGCCCTTCGCGAAAACGAACCGTCAGACCCTTGAGCTGCTGACGCCAGTCTTCCATTTCCGTGCGAGTCAAGGCAGGAGCAGGCTCGTCACCTAGGCTGATGGCAATGATAGACGGCTGAGTCACGTCACCCTTTGGCTTCTTCGGTGCCCGAGGCGGCTGGAACAGCGCGTTATACGCCGCCAACAACTGAGCCAGCCAGGTTTGCGAATGCTGAGCCAGTTCGATCAGTTCTGCCATTTCAGGAATCGCAACGGCGCTCAACACCTCCTGCGTCAGCAACATTTCTGCCCGGGGTGCATTGGCCTGAGGCAAACGATAGAAACCGGCGATTTCATGGCAAAGGCCCAGCAAGGCGCCATACAAATGAAACAACGCACATTCGCGCTCGGACTGGATCAGCGCCTGTGCATTCATGGCGCGGCTGTCTTCAGCTTTGCCAAGCGCTTCCAGGGCGAGCCCAGCGAAATAGATTTTCTGGTTGGTGCGGGTATAAAGCTCATGGGCCATGGCGCGACTCTCCATAACAAACAGTTTTAGCCATCAAAAACAATTTTAGAACAGCTGGACTCAAAGCAAATCTGGCTCGCGCAATACGCATTATGCGTACCGGGCGAGCCAGCATCCGACAACTGAAAGCACCCGACCCAACGGTCAGGCGCACATCATCAACGTTTGTCTTCGACCTTCCAGGCCTTACCGTCGTAGAACGCACGCCAGCCTGTCGGCTTGCCTTCCACTTCAGTCTGCACATATTGCTCTTTGGTTTTGCGGCTGTAACGTATCACCGCTGGGTGCCCGTCCGGATCCTTCTTCGGCGCGTCGCAGAGGAAGTGATACTTGGGGTCGATTTCGTCCCGGTGAGGAACAATCTCGATCACCAGTGGCGCACGGGTCTCGCGATTTTTCGGGAACTGACTGGCGGCCAGGAACAAACCTGAAGCACCGTCACGCAAGATATAGGTGTCGGTAACCTTCTCGCACTTTAGCTCAGGCATCTTCACCGGGTCCATTTTCGGCCCGGCCGCTTCACCGCTTTTCAGCAGTTTGCGGGTGTTTTTGCACTCGGGGTTGGTGCAGCCGAAGAACTTGCCGAAACGACCGGTCTTGAGCTGCATCTCGCTGCCGCACTTGTCACATTCCAGGCTCGGGCCTTCATAGCCCTTGATCCGGTAGGTGCCCTCTTCAACTTCATAACCCACGCAATCAGGGTTATTTCCGCAAATGTGCAGCTTGTGTTTCTCGTCCAGCAGGTAAGCGTCCATCGCCGTGCTGCAGATGTGGCAACGGTGCTTGCCACGCAATACACGGGATTCAGACTCGCCTTCATCGTCCTCGGCGATTTCATCGCCTGGCGTCAGATTGACCGTTGCCTTGCAGCGCTCTTTCGGCGGCAGGCTGTAACCGGAACAACCGAGGAACACGCCGGTGGAGGCGGTACGGATTTGCATCGGGCGACCGCACACCTTACAGGCGATATCGGTCATCACCGGTTGGTTGGCGCGCATGCCGCTGTCGGCAGCCTCGGCCACTTCAAGTTTTTTCTTGAAGTCACCGTAGAACTCGTCGAGGACGTTTTTCCAGTCGCGCTGACCTTGAGCGACGTCATCGAGGTTCTCTTCCATGCCGGCGGTAAAACCGTAGTCCATGAGATTGGAAAAGCTTTCAGACAGGCGCCCGGTAACGATGTCGCCCATTTTTTCGGAATAGAAGCGGCGGTTATGCAGCGCCACGTAGCCTCGATCCTGAATAGTTGAAATGATCGCGGCGTAGGTCGATGGACGGCCAATTCCGCGTTTTTCCATTTCTTTGACCAAACTCGCTTCGGAGTAACGCGCAGGCGGCTTGGTGAAGTGCTGGGTCGGGTCAATCTTGTTGAGCTTGAGGTTGTCGCCCTGCCCCATGTCGGGCAACACATCGTCGTCGCCCGGCTTGGCCATCTGCGGCAGAACGCGGGTGTAACCGTCGAACTTGAGGATGCGGCCCTTGGCCCGCAACTCGAAGGTCCCAGCGGCGACACTGACGGTAGTCGACAGGTATTGCGCCGGAGGCATCTGGCAGGCAACGAATTGGCGCCAGATAAGCTCATAGAGGCGCTCAGCGTCACGCTCCATCCCCGTCAGCTTGCTAGGGTGGGTGTTGACGTCTGAAGGACGAATCGCTTCGTGAGCCTCTTGTGCGCCTTCTTTGCTGCTGTAGACGTTTGGCGCCTCCGGCAGGTATTTCTTGCCGAACTCGGTTTCGATGTAAGCGCGAGCCATGGTCACGGCATCGACCGACAGATTAGTCGAGTCGGTACGCATGTAGGTGATGTAACCCGCTTCGTACAAGCGCTGGGCCATCATCATGGTTTTCTTCACGCCATAGCCCAGGCGGTTGCTGGCGGCCTGTTGCAATGTGGACGTGATGAACGGCGCCGACGGTTTGCTGCTGGTCGGCTTATCTTCGCGCTTGACGATGCTGTAGCTGGAAGCCTTGAGCTTCTCCAGCGCGGCCATGGCGGTGGTTTCGTTCAGCGGTTTGAACGCTTCGCCGTTTTCACGAGCGACTTCGAAACGCACGTTTGCGCCCTTGGCGGTGCCGAGGTCTGCGTGGATTTCCCAATATTCTTCGGGGTTGAACGCGCGGATTTCCCGTTCGCGTTCCACCACCAGCTTCACCGCAACCGATTGAACGCGACCTGCCGACAGGCCACGGGCAACTTTCTGCCAGAGCAGCGGCGAGACCATGTAACCCACGACGCGGTCGAGGAATCGACGTGCTTGTTGCGCATTGACCCGATCAATATCCAATTCGCCCGGTTTAGAGAAGGCTTCCTGGATTGCTTTCTTGGTGATCTCGTTGAACACCACACGCTTGTAGCGGCTGTCATCACCACCGATGGCTTCGCGCAGGTGCCAGGCAATGGCTTCCCCCTCGCGATCCAAGTCGGTTGCGAGATAGATGATGTCAGCATCTTTGGCAAGCCGGCGCAGCTCTTCGATCACTTTCTCTTTACCAGGAAGGATCTCGTACTTGGCTTTCCAGCCGTGATCAGGATCGACACCCATCCGCGACACAAGCTGGCGCTTGGCCTTTTCTTTAGGTGTCAGGACAGGCCCCTCGCCCACAGCAGCCTTGCCGCGCTTGGCAGCAGGCTCTTTGCTGGCGCTAGCCGAACCGCTGGTGGGCAAGTCTCGGATATGGCCGATACTCGACTTCACCACGTACTGGTTACCCAAGTACTTGTTGATGGTCTTGGCCTTAGCCGGGGATTCCACGATGACCAGCGATTTGCCCATGGATCAGAAAATTCCTGAATTTAGAAATGAAAGGCGCTTGGTGCCCTGTTGAGGCACCGCTATATATAGTGGCAATAAGGCGAGGTCAAGCACAGGCTATTGCGCGATCTCTACTCAAGGCCTTGAAAACAGGCTCGGTTCGGCTTGAACCAAAGCAAAGCGTGGCACCTGTTCGCCGTCAACTTCGACGGACTCCAGGAACATGCTCAAGGGACGTACCCAAAGGCCGTAATCGCCATAGAGCGCTTGATAGAACACCACTTCTTCTTCGGTTTCGGAGTTTCGGGCGATGCTGAATACGCGGTACTCAGGGCCCTTGTAATGGCGATAGAGTCCAGGCTGTAACTGCATACTGCGGCCCTCGAAAATGAAACTCGAAAATAAATTATTTTAAAATGCAACTTTTTGCAAAAAACCAGCTTTTTAGAAAAACAAAAGCCGGGGCACTTGGCCCCGGCTTCCCATCTGAGGAACCGTTAAACGCGTTCGAAGACGGTGGCAATGCCCTGACCGAGGCCAATGCACATGGTAGCAACGCCAAGGTTCCCGCCATTCTGTTTCATGACGTTCAGTAACGTACCGGAGATACGAGCACCAGAACACCCAAATGGATGGCCAAGAGCGATAGCGCCGCCGTGCAGGTTAACCTTCTCGTTCATCTTGTCGAGCACTTTCAAATCTTTCAGCACTGGCAGGGCCTGTGCGGCGAAAGCTTCGTTAAGCTCGAAGAAGTCGATATCAGTAATATTAAGGCCTGCACGCTTCAAGGCTTTTTGGGTCGCTGGCACCGGACCATAGCCCATGATTGCAGGGTCCACACCGGCCACCGCCATCGAGCGAATCACCGCCATAGGCTGAATACCGAGGTCGTGAGCACGCTGTGCCGACATGACAATCATGCACGATGCACCGTCGGTGATTTGCGAGGAGGTGCCCGCCGTTACCGTACCGCCTTTAGGGTTGAAGGCCGGTTTCAAGGCGGCCAGGCTTTCCAATGTTGTATCCGGACGAATGGTTTCGTCGTAGTCGAACATTTTCAGGAAGCCATTCTCGTCATACCCGTGCATCGGGATAATTTCGTCTTTGAACTTACCTTCGATCGTTGCCTTGTAGGCCAACTGATGCGAACGCAGACCAAAAGCATCCTGGGCTTCGCGGGTGATGCCGTGCATTTTACCGAGCATCTCTGCAGTCAGCCCCATCATCCCCGACGCCTTGGCAGCGTACAGCGACATGTGCGGGTTCGGATCTACACCGTGCATCATGCTGACGTGGCCCATGTGTTCGACACCGCCGACCACGAACACATCGCCGTTACCGGTCATGATCGCTTGCGCGGCAGTGTGCAGCGCACTCATGGACGAACCACACAGGCGGCTGACCGTCTGCGCAGCGGCGGTGTGCGGAATCTGAGTCAGCAGTGACGTCATGCGGGCGATGTTCCAGCCCTGTTCCAGGGTCTGGTTTACACAACCCCAGATCACGTCTTCAACTTCCGCAGGGTCAACCTTGACGTTGCGCTCCAGCAATTTGCTGATCAGGTGCGCGGACATATCTTCAGCGCGGGTATTACGGTGCATGCCACCCTTGGAGCGGCCCATCGGGGTGCGACCGAAGTCAACAATCACGACGTCTCTCGGATTCAAGCTCATAAATTCCTCTCTGTCGTTGGGCGCTTAACCGAAGAAGCTTTGGCCATTTTCGGCCATCTCACGCAGCTTCGCGGTCGGGTGGTACAAGGCGCCCAGATCAGCATATTTGTCAGCCAGGGCAACGAATTCGGCCACACCAACGGAGTCGATGTATCGCAGCGCACCGCCACGGAAAGGAGGGAAACCGATGCCGTAGATCAAGCCCATATCGGCTTCGGCAGCAGTGTCAACGATGCCGTCTTCCAGGCAACGAACCGTTTCCAAGCACAGCGGAATCATCAACCAGTTGATAATGTCGTCGTCGGACACTTCGCGTTGTTCGTAGACAATCGGCTTAAGGACTTCAAGCACAGCGGCATCCGTGACTTTCTTCGGCTTGCCTTTCTTGTCCATTTCGTACGCGTAGAAACCCTTGCCGTTTTTCTGGCCCAGACGATTGGCTTCGTAAAGCACGTCTACCGCCGAACGACGGTCGTCCTTCATGCGATCAGGGAAACCTTCAGCCATCACGTCGCGACCGTGGTGACCGGTGTCGATACCGACCACGTCCATCAGGTACGCCGGGCCCATTGGCCAGCCGAATTTTTCCATCACCTTGTCGATACGGACGAAATCCACGCCGGCGCTGACCAGTTTGGCGAAACCGCCGAAGTACGGGAACAGCACACGGTTGACCAGGAAGCCTGGGCAGTCATTGACCACGATCGGGTTTTTACCGATTTTCTTGGCGTAGGCCACAGCGGTTGCTACTGCTACTTCGCTGGACTTCTCGCCACGAATGACTTCCACCAGCGGCATCATGTGCACTGGGTTGAAGAAGTGCATGCCGACGAAGTTTTCCGGACGCTTTAGGGCTTTGGCCAACAGACTGATAGAGATGGTCGAAGTATTCGACGCCAGAATCGTATCGTCTTTAACTTGACCTTCTACTTCGGCCAGTACCGCTTGCTTGATCTTTGGGTTCTCGACCACGGCTTCAACCACGAAGTCGACGGTGCCGAAATCGCCGTAGGAAAGCGTAGGACGAATCGCGTTTAGCGCGACGGCCATCTTCGCCGAGGTCAAACGACCTTTGTCGACACGATTGCCCAACAGCTTGGACGCTTCGTTCAGACCCAATTGAATGGCGTCTTCGCGAATATCCTTCATCAGGATCGGCGTGCCTTTGACGGCCGACTGATAGGCAATGCCGCCGCCCATGATCCCGGCGCCGAGTACGGCGGCCTGTTTCACGTCTTTTGCGACCTCATCGTAGATCTTGGCTTTTTTCTTCAGTTCCTGATCGTTCAGGAACAGGCCGATCAAGCTCTGCGCAGCCGAGGTCTTGGCCATTTTGACGAAGCCGGCGGCTTCGATTTCCAGCGCCTTGTCACGGCCAAAGTTGGCGGCTTTCTGGATAGACTTGATCGCCTCAACCGGTGCTGGGTAGTTCGGGCCAGCCTGCCCCGCAACGAAACCCTTAGCCGTTTCGAACGCCATCATCTGTTCAATAGCGTTGAGCTTGAGCTTGTCCAGCTTAGGCTGACGCCTGGCCTTGTGATCGAACTCGCCGGAAATAGCGCGTTTGATCAAATCCAGCGCAGCTTCGGCCAACTTCTCTGGCGCAACAACCGCATCGACCGCGCCGACTTTCAGCGCGTCTTCAGCACGGTTTTCCTTGCCTGAAGCGATCCACTCGATGGCGTTATCGGCGCCAATAAGGCGCGGCAAACGAACGGTGCCGCCGAAACCGGGGTACAAGCCCAGTTTGACTTCAGGCAAACCGACTTTGGCGCTGCTCGACATGACACGGAAGTCAGCCGCCAAGCACATTTCAAAACCGCCGCCTAGCGCGATTCCATTGATGGCTACGACGGTTGGAACACCGAGGTCTTCGAAATCGCTGAAGATCTTGTTGGCTTCGAGGTTGCCAGCCACCAGCTCAGCATCCGGCAACTTGAAGTTCTCGACGAACTCGGTGATGTCGGCGCCGACGATGAAAACGTCTTTGCCACTGCTGACGATCACACCTTTGATCGAACCATCAGCCTTGATGCTATCTACGGCCTGACGCAGTTCGTTTAGGGTTAGACGGTTGAACTTGTTGACGGACTCACCCTTGAGATCGAACTTCAGTTCGACGATGCCACTTTCAAGGGCCTTAACCGTGATGGCTTTACCTTCGTAAATCATCAACTGATCTCCACGATATGGAAGCTGAACAATACGCGCTGGACGCTAGAGGCTGACGTAAACACGGCTTACGCCGTTGCTACTACCAACCGCCTAGGCACACCCGCCGACGCGATACTCGGGATTCTGTAAGAGCTTTCTCGATGCAAACGCTCATTTCATACGCCCGTTTGATTTGGGTGTGGACACCATCACGGAAATCCTGGCAATTGTCAATTCCGCAAAATGCCGGTGAATGCAGCGAAATATCGACACGCCAGTAACCAACGCCACATCAGCCGCAGGTTTGATACGGAACGGATGTAGGAATATTCGCTGGAATAATAATTCGCAGACTCACGCGACTGCCGCACCCAATCGGGGCAATTCAACCGGGCACGGATAAAAAAGAGGCACTATCGCGACAAACCCCGCAGGAAGGTCTACATTCAGCGCACTGACGAATCAGCCCTATGAAAACGGGCTTCAGGTTCGTGACGACAAGTCCGCCCCCGCGTTGCGCAAGGGGTCGCTGCAGATTATCCGGCCTGCCTGGCCAACCCTGGCCCGATGTTGTTGTCGGGCTTTTTATTGCCTGCCTTTCGCTGAAAGCGTATTCGTGGCGTTAAGCCAACGCTCTGAGCGCCGCAGAAATTCGCTGCAATATTTCGGGCTCGCCGCGCTCAGCCCAATACAGGGAAATGAGCTGTTGGCCCGCTTCGACCTTGAAAACGTCGGAGGGCAGCAGACAAAACTGCGCCATCAATGATGCGTTGTCACAGGGTTCGCGCCATTGATTTAGCCAGACGCCCGGCTCGGCTTGCCAGTAAACCCAGCACGCCGGCTCTTTGCGGCTGCGCGGTAGGTGATATTGCGCACAAGGGCTGGGCGGTTCAGTAGGCAGCCAATGCGGCCAATCTTGAGGCGCGAGCTGCATCCCCAAACCGATACGACGCGCCTCCATGCGCAAGGCCATTCTTCCACTTTGCCGGCGTGAAGGTCGCAACCAAGCTAAAGGGCTCAAAATCAGCGCAAGTATTGACAGCACTATCCAGACCGTCATAGTTCTTTCCCAGAAATAACCATCATTTAATAGCGCACATGGTTGTGCGCGAAAGAGCCATACTCAAGGCTATCGTAATCCTCAAGGGGTACTCCTCATGCCGTACGAACATATCTTGGTCGCTATCGACCTTACTGAAGAGTGCGATCCCGTTATTCGCCGAGCGCGTGAATTGGCGGTCAGCAACCACGCCAAGCTCTCACTGGTGCACATCGTTGAGCCCATGGCGATGGCGTTTGGCGGCGACGTGCCCATGGACCTGTCGCAACTGCAGCAACAGCAATTTGATCAAGCCAAAGAAAAGCTCGAAGCCTTGAAATTGAAGTATCCGGAAGTGAGCATCGGCGACGCCCATCTGACTTACGGCCAGCCTCGTCAGGAAATTCATCAGCTGGCCAAAGCGCAAAACTGCGATTTGATCGTTGTCGGCAGCCATGGCCGGCACGGCCTGGCCTTGCTGCTGGGCTCCACGGCTAACGACGTTCTTCACGGCGCGCCATGCGACGTACTGGCTGTGCGCTTGAAAGTGCAGAGCTGACAAATCTGTAGAAGCCAGCTTGTTAGCGAGGCGGTATAGGCGGTGTGTCTGGCACACCGCGTAATCTTTCGCCAACACGCTGGCCGCTACAAATCAACGATCACGCGTCCAGCTCAGCCCAACGTTCCAGCAAGGTGTCGAGCTGCGCTTGCAGGTTTTCCAGTTGCGCCAGCACCGCAGCCGATTGCTCGGCAGGCCGCTGATAGAAACCGGCATCGGCCATTTCAGCGTTC
Organism: Pseudomonas sp. CCI4.2; assembly: GCF_034350045.1. NCBI lineage: Bacteria > Pseudomonadati > Pseudomonadota > Gammaproteobacteria > Pseudomonadales > Pseudomonadaceae > Pseudomonas > Pseudomonas sp. CCI4.2. Next base: position 4,968,809 of record NZ_CP133781.1, read on the forward strand.
AACGAAGCCATTTGCGCTTCAACGTCGTCGATCTGCTTAGGCAACGCTTCCAGCTCGCGCTGGAGCTTGTAGCTGAGTTTTTTCTTGGCAACCGGCATGTCCTGAGCGGCAACCGGGGTTGCCGCAACGGCAGCGGTAGCCAGTTCAGCTTTACCGGACTTGTTCTCGGTAACGCCCAACAGACGTGGCGAACCACCCTGACGCAACCAGTCCTGATACCCACCGACGTACTCACGAACCTTGCCTTCGCCTTCAAACACCAAGGTACTGGTCACCACGTTGTCGAGGAATGCCCGGTCGTGACTGACCATCAGCACGGTGCCTTTAAACGTCAGCAGAACCTCTTCAAGGAGCTCAAGGGTCTCCACGTCCAAGTCGTTGGTCGGTTCGTCAAGGACCAGCAGGTTGGCTGGTTTGCTGAACAGTTTTGCCAGCAACAGACGAGCACGTTCACCGCCGGACAACGCCTTCACCGGTGTACGCGCACGTTGGGGGCTAAACAGGAAATCACCCAGATAGCTCAGCACGTGACGGCTCTGACCATCGATATCGATGAAGTCGCGACCTTCGGCCACGTTGTCGATAACGGTTTTTTCCAGATCGAGCTGGTGACGTAACTGATCGAAATAAGCCACGTCCAGGCGTGTACCCACCTCAACCGAACCGCTACTTGGCTGCAGGCTGTCGAGCATCAACTTGAGCAAGGTGGTCTTGCCGGTACCGTTGGCACCCAACAGACCAATACGGTCTTCGCGCTGCAAGACCATGGAGAAGTCTTTGATCAGGAACGGACCGCCTGGGTGAGCAAAGCTGACGTTATCCAGAACCATCACTTGCTTACCGGATTTATCGGCCGTATCGAGTTGGATATTGGCCTTGCCGGTGCGCTCGCGACGCTCGCCACGCTCTACACGTAATTCTTTCAGAGCACGTACGCGGCCTTCGTTACGCGTGCGACGGGCTTTGATGCCCTGGCGAATCCAGACTTCTTCTTGGGCAAGACGCTTGTCGAACAAGGCGTTGGCAGTATCTTCGGCCGCCAACTGGGCTTCTTTGTGCACCAGGAAACTGGCGTAATCGCCGTTCCAGTCGATCAAGCCGCCACGGTCCAACTCAAGAATCCGGGTGGCCAGGTTCTGCAGGAATGCCCGGTCGTGCGTGATGAACAGAACCGCGCCCTGAAAACCAAGCAGGGCCTCTTCGAGCCAGGCGATTGCGCCAATGTCCAAGTGGTTGGTTGGTTCGTCGAGCAACAGCAGATCCGGCTCGGATACCAAGGCCTGGGCCAGCAGCACCCGGCGACGCCAGCCACCCGAAAGCTCAGCCAGGGTTTTGTCGGCCGGTAATTGCAAGCGGCTCAGCGTACTGTCGACCAATTGCTGCAAGCGCCAGCCGTCACGGGCTTCGAGGTCTTGCTGAACGTGCATCAGCTTGTCTAGGTCCTCGGCGGTGACGATGTTCTGGCTCAGGTGGTGATATTCGGCAAGCAGTGCGCCGACGCCGTCCAGGCCTTCGGCAACCACGTCGAACACAGTCCGCCCGTCTGCTTCCGGCAACTCTTGCGGCAGTTCGCCGATTTTCAGGCCCGGCGCGCGCCACACAGCGCCGTCATCCGGCTTCTGAATGCCTTTAACCAGTTTCAACATACTGGACTTGCCGGTGCCGTTGCGGCCGATGATGCACACCCGCTCACCACGGGCGATCTGCCAGGACACCTTGTCCAACAACGGCATAGCGCCGAAAGCAAGGGACACATCGCTGAATTTGAGCAGGGTCATGATCTTCTCCAAAAACTGGGGGCGCATTCTACCTGAGATACCCGCCGCATGTTGGCATTCAATAACAATCAAACAGGCGCCATTGGCCCTCGTTGCGCTGAGACGCTGATGAATATCCAACAACATCGAGCCTATTGCCCCGCAAGCACAGGCAATGCTTTCACCCGGAGTAGGCAAGGGCTAAGCTAACGGAACTTTTATCGTTTCCTCTGCACGGAAGTCTCATGCGCAGTCGTTTGCTCGGCCTTTTATCCTGTCTGCTTGTCTCTGCCACCGCCGCCCAATTTGCTCAGGCGGGGGACATTATCCAACAGCGTCAGTATTACGATGAAGCAAAACGGGCATTGGCCAAAGGCGATACCGGGCCTTATATGCGTTACAGCGAAGCGCTTGCCGACTACCCGCTGGAACCGTATCTGGAATATGACGAACTGACCGCTCGCCTCAAAACTGCCAGTAACCAAGAGATTGAAAAATTTCTCGCGCAGCACGGTGACCTGCCCCAAGCCAACTGGATGAAATTGCGCTGGCTGCGCTGGCTGGCCGATCGCGGCGACTGGCAGCCCTTCGTCAAGTATTACGACCCCAAGCTCAATTTCGTTGAGCTGGACTGCCTGTATGGCCAATACCAACTGAGCCATAACCTGCGCTCCGAAGGCTACGCCAACGCCGAAAAACTCTGGATGACCAGCAAGACTTTGCCAGCCTCGTGTGACGGTTTGTTCGCGCGCTGGGCAGCGGAAGGTCAGTTAACCGAAGAGAAACGCTGGAAACGCGCAAAACTAGCCGCGTCGGCGCGCAATTACAGCCTGGCCACGACCCTGGTCGACAGCCTCGTGACCCTCGCCCCCCAAGGCCGACTACTGATCGCGGTCGCACAGAAGCCCGAGTTGCTCAACGACCCTTCGCGCTTCCGGCCGGTCGATGAGGCCATGTCGGACGTGGTGGGCCTCGGCTTGCGTCGTTTGGCCAGGAAAGACCCACAGAAGGCCTTGGAGATGCTGGACAGCTACTCCTTAACCATGCACTTCTCCCGTGACGAGCAAGTAGCGATTGCCAAGGAAATCGGCCTTACGTTAGCGCGCAGCTTCGACGGTCGTGCCTTGGAAGTGATGACCAAATACGACCCGGACCTGCGCGACGACACCGTCACCGAGTGGCGCCTGCGTTTATTGTTGCGACTTGGCCGTTGGGACGATGCGTACCAACTGACCCGCCGACTGCCTCAGGACCTCGCCACAACCAACCGCTGGCGCTACTGGAAAGCGCGCTCACTGGAACTGTCCCAGCCCAACAATCCGCTGGTGCCTTCACTCTACAAAGCCGTTTCCAAAGAGCGTGACTTCTACGGTTTTCTTGCCGCCGACCGCACACAAACTGCGTATCAGTTGAATAATCACCCGCTGATGCTCAGCCAGCAGATCATCAATAAGGTGCGCAACACCCCTGGCGTGCGTCGAGCGTTGGAATTTCATGATCGCGGCGAAGTCGTCGACGGCCGACGCGAGTGGTATTACGTCAGCCGCTTGTTCAATCGCGATGAGATGGTTGCCCAAGCGAAGCTCGCCTACGACATGCATTGGTACTTTCCAGCCATCCGCACCATCAGTCAGGCGCAGTATTGGGATGACCTGGACATCCGCTTCCCGATGGCTCACCGCGACACTCTGGTGCGCGAAGCCAATGTGCGTGGCTTGCATTCCAGCTGGGTATTCGCCATTACTCGCCAGGAAAGTGCATTCATGGACGATGCCCGCTCCGGCGTTGGCGCCAGCGGCCTGATGCAGTTGATGCCAGCGACTGCCCGAGATACCGCGCGTAAATTCAGCATCCCGCTGGCATCACCGCAGCAAGTGCTTGACCCCGATAAAAACATCCAACTGGGCGCCGCGTACCTGAGCCAAGTGCACAGCCAGTTCAACGGCAATCGCGTGCTGGCCTCGGCCGCCTACAACGCTGGCCCGGCGCGTGTTCGTCAGTGGCTCAAAGGTGCAAATCACCTGGCGTTTGACGTTTGGGTTGAAAGCATCCCGTTCGACGAAACCCGTCAGTACGTCGAGAACGTGCTGTCTTATTCGGTCATTTACGGAGCAAAACTCAACTCGCCGCAACCGCTGGTGGATTGGCATGAACGGTTTTTTGATGATTTGTAAGCAGTACGCGGCGCATCTGTAGGAGCCAACAAGTTGGCTCCTACAGAGGACTGCGAATCACTGTGGGACCGAATTCATTCGGGAAGGCTTCAGCCCTGACACATCGGACGCTGGGGCCTCTCTACAGATCTTTACTCCAACACCGTGACCGGCATCCCAACCTCAAGGGTGCCGGGCCCGTCATTGACCATGTTCTGCCCAAACCATATGTCCCCGTCCCGTTCACGGTAGGTTTTCAGGGTCGCCATAGGTTCGCGGTCCGGCGAGCGTTCGCCGGTCTTTGGATCGAGGGTGGTCAGTATGCAGCGGGTGCAGCCTTTGAGCAGACGAAATTCGATGTCGCCGATGCGGATACGTTTCCAACCATCTTCAGCGAACGCCTCACTGCCCTCCACTACCAGATTCGGTCGAAAGCGCAGCATTTCCAGTGGCCGTCCGACCTTGGCCGACAGGTCATCAAGGGACGCTTGGCCAATCAACAGCAACGGAAAGCCATCGGTGAAACCCACTTTATCCTCAACCGTGCCGTAACCGCTGGGCAGCCAGCGCGCACGCTCGGCCGGGACATGCACCATGCGCGTCGGCCGCCCCATGAACGCGGTAAGCCAGTGTGCGGCAGCATCGCCAGCGTCTGGCACACGCAAGGTGTCACGCCAGATGGTCACGCCAAGCAATGAACTCTCGGTAACTTCCGGTACGGGAACATCAAGCGCTGCGAGGCCTGGCGCACTTAAGGTCAAGCCACCCGTTGCGCTCCATAACGCCGACAATTGCGACATTTGTGGCATGGCCCGCTGGGTGAAAAAACGTCCGGTGCCCTCCTCTACCAGCATCCAGCGACGATCACCGGTCAACCCCAACCCGTCGAACGCTGCTTGCTGGAGCGGCTCGGCAATGCCGGACTTGAGTGGGTATCGATAAAGGGCGCTGAGGCGCAGCATGGTCGGTTTTCCTGAATGCGAAAAAAACCAACTTATACGAGTTGCCGGCGCCCTCGACAACCCCCCTTGCTGAGCCTCAACTCAAATCAGCAGCCGTAATCAGCTCTGATCGAGCATCAAACGCTCACGCACCACGTCAACCAATTTATCCGGCTGGAATTTGGAGAGGAAGTTGTCGCAGCCAACCTTTTTCACCATGGACTCGTTGAAACTGCCCGACAACGAGGTGTGTAACACGACATACAGTTTGCGCAAGCGCGGATCGCTGCGAATCTCGGTGGTCAACCGATAGCCATCCATTTCTGGCATTTCGGCATCGGTGAAAATCATCAACAACTTGTCAGTCATCACTTCGCCGGAGTCCGCCCAGCCTTTGAGCATGTTCAGCGCCTTGAGGCCGTCACGAGCCACGTGCATCTTTACCCCGAGCTGAGACAACGTCTCGCGCAGCTGGGACAGCGCAACGTTCGAGTCATCCACCAACAACACTTCGCGGCCACGGGCTAGCTCTAACACTGGGTCCAACAGCTTTTCGCGAGAAACTTTTGCGTTGTAGGGCACGATCTCGGCGAGGACTTTTTCCACGTCGATGATTTCCACCAACTGGTCATCGACCTTGCTGATAGCCGTCAGATAATGCTGACGACCCGCACTGGCAGGCGGCGGCAGAATCGCTTCCCAGTTCATGTTGACGATACGGTCTACGCCACCGACGAGAAATGCCTGCACTGAGCGATTGTACTCAGTGACGATAATGGTGCTGTTTGGCCCTGGAATCAGTGGGCGCATGCCGATGGCTTGGGACAAATCGATTACCGGCAATGTCTGTCCACGCAAGTTGACCACACCACAAACAAAGGGATGACGCTGCGGCATCAATGTCAGCTTGGGCAGTTGCAGCACCTCTTGAACCTTGAACACGTTAATCGCAAATAACTGCCGACCCGCCAGGCGGAACATCAGGATTTCCAGGCGATTCTCACCCACCAGCTGCGTACGTTGATCTACCGTGTCGAGAATGCCGGCCATTATGACTCCTGGAGGTGGTTCAAGTATTAGAGCGCTTCGTAGTGTATCGGCTGAAGCAGGCGAGACCTTAATATCTGGAAGTATGGCACGGAGCCATTGATATCATATTAATATTAAGGGAAACCCTTAGCCGTCATCAGGCCCAACCTGATATTCGCCCTGTGTAATAGACATTAATGTGACGTTATTCTCATTGCATGAACGGAGTCAGGCTTGTGTCGGCTATAACGCGGCCCAAATCAAGCAATACCAGACGCCTTATTGCCTCTCTCGGGCGCCGAGCAGGCCGTGCCGCCATTGGCAGTGAAGGGGCGCCCCGAGCCCCTATAAGAAGGTCGTACAGACAACAGATCGAATCGGTCGATACAGTTCAAAAACAAAACTCGGAAACGGCCTACAGACTTCCGTTTGATTTCAACATTAACTTGAGGCCACTCGCCAAGCGAGATTTACGTTCGCTGACCAAGAGCTGTGGAGATAAAGCATGTTGAAGGACAAAGAGTGGCAACATTCGCTTCCTGATTTTTTGACAGGAGCCCAAACGCTTCTTACCAAATCGGACGAGTGCCTGAGTCACCTCGAACTGTTTACTAACGATAAGGACGCTATCGAATGCTTGCTTGGCACCTTACTGACCCTCGCCCATAAGGCCGACGCGCTCGGCCTCGACGGTATCACTGATTTTTCCCTGCGAATTAATCGCCTGTTAAGCCTCGCTTATCCGCATATCAGCCTGCAGGGTGACACGCTGCGAGCGCTAAAGAACTGCTTCACCCTCCTGGCCTGGCAACTGGAACTAATCGATGCCGACACCGGGCTTTTGCTCCTTGATGACAGCGAACAAGTGGAGTTGCTATACGCCTTTGCAACCATCGCTGGGCTCGAACATGAACTGGCGAGTCTAATGCCCAGCGCGACGTGGTCGACGCCTTTGGCGCTTCGATTAAACGTCATAGCACACAGGCACTGATTCATCAGGCTTCGCCGACCCTGAAAGGCTAACAAAGCATCTTGGGGTCGCGCATAGACTTTCAAGGCGCTACGCTGATCACCTGCTCTGACGCCCTGCCAACTAGTGGCATTGCGTCAGCGCACTCATTTGCATACTTCCCAACCCGAAATTGACTTAATAACAATCCAATCGGGTTATCCGCAGCAAACATCAAACGGCTCCTGCGCTATGTACGCCAGCATCAAATCACTCAAATTTCGGCCGCTGAGCAAGAACACTGCTCGTTGGTTGACCGTCGTGCTCTGCGGGGGGTTGATTGCGGGCAATGTCGCCGTTTATTTCACGGCAATGGCCTTGCCGCCTGAACTGTTGGCGCTAAACCTGGCCACTGTCGCCAGCGTCTGGTATGTCCAGCGCCGGTCGGGTGACTCGATCAACTTTCAGCCGCAAGAACTGGCTGAACGCATGCTCGAAGTTCAAGAAACCGAACGTCATCGACTTAGCCGGGAACTGCATGACGACATTGGGCAGATGCTCACCGCCGCCAAACTGCAAACCGACGTGCTGCAACGTCATATGCCCGCGCAGCTGAATAAGCAGTTTTCAACGTTATGCACCACCCTGGATGAAACGCTGGCGAAGGTGCGCGATGTGTCGGCCATTCTCAATCCCCGCCAACTGACCAGTCTTGGACTGGAAGCCAGCTTGCGTGAGCATCTGTTGCGCACGCTGGGTAATACGGCGGTGCATTGGAGTCTAGAGTGTCATCAACGCCTGGCAGGTATCTCGGAAGAGGTCGCGGTTGCGGCGTTTCGGATCACCCAGGAGGCCGTGACAAATATGCTGCGCCATGCTGCGGCAACAAATCTGCTGGTGCGTCTGCAGCGCTCACCGGAAGGATTGTCACTGCACATAACCGATGACGGCACAGGCTTTCTGCCCGCAGAAAACCCGGGGCAACAAGGTCAACGCGGCATGGCGGGCATGGCAGAGCGGATGGCGCTGCTGAGCGGCACGCTGACGGTCCAAAGCCACCCCGGCAAAGGTACTCACATCGAAGCGCTTTTTCCTTGGGCGCCCCGCGTTCGTGAACGCGCCAATACAAGCAGCGGCTCATGACCTGCAACCTGCTTCTGGTCGATGACCACGCGCTTATCAGGGCCGGAGTGCGCGCGCTGATTGCGGAATTTCCAGGCTACGCCGTGATTGGCGAAGCCAACGACGGCTCGCAACTACTTGAACTGGCGCGTCAGTTGCGGCCGGACATCATTCTTCTGGATATTTCCATGAAGGACACCAACGGCTTGGATGCTCTGGAACAGTTGCTCAGCGAGCTACCCTTGAGCAAGGTGCTGATCTTGTCGATGCACACCGACCCACAGATGATCATGCGAGCACTGGAGAGAGGTGCCCATGGTTACTTGCTCAAAGACGCCACCGGCACCGAACTTGAACAGGCCTTGGCGGCATTGCTTAATAACGAGCGCTACCTGAGTCCTGCCATCGCCCACGCCGTTATCAATCAAGCGCTCATCAGCGCGCACGCGCACCGCCCCGACAGCGTTGACCCGCACAATTTGACCAGTCGCCAGCTGGAAATCCTTCGCCTGATCGTACGCGGCAAATCCACCCGAGAAATCGCCGGAGGTCTTGGTCTGAGCATTAAGACGATAGAAACCCATCGTGCGCAAATCATGAAGCGTTTGCAGATATTCGACGTCGCAGGCTTGGTGCTGTTCTGCGTGCGTGAGCGAATCATAAGTCTCGACGACTGAGGGTCAAACATCGCTCAACAACGGCGAATGCTCGGGCAAATGCACCCGCAACGCCCCTGGACGAATGGAAAAACGCAGGCTTTCGCCACTCAACGGCTCACCGTCAAGATTGATGTCCAATCCCCGAGTTGATTTGAGTTCGACCCACGGCAACCGTGCGCGGATGAACATATTGTCAATTCCCAGCCCCCCGTCGAGCAATCCTTTTAGGGTGCTCACGACGTCCTGAGGTGCAGGCAAAATACTGATATCCAGCAGGCCGTCATCCGCCAGGGCCGTCGGGCACAATACATGCCCACCTCCCGCTTGACGCCCGTTGCCAATACCCAATGCCAACAGGTCGCCACTCCAATGAAAATCAGGCCCGGTCAACTCACCGTAGGCAGCCCGCAACTCACTGAAGCGTGACAAACCGGTAAATAAATACGCCGCGCCACCCAAGACTTTCTTCAGGTCTTCAGACGTATTGGCTGTCACCTGGCTACCAAAACCACCGGTTGCCATATTTAAAAACAACTGCCCGTCGACATCACCCACGTCCACCTCACGAGCAGGCAACTCAAGCAAATCCAACGCCGATTTGGCCGCTAATGGCACACCGGCCGCACGCGCAAAATCATTGGCGGTTCCCATGGGCAACAGCGCCAAGCTGACTTCATGTGGATACTGAGCATCCGCCAATACCAAGGCTTGGGCGATTTCACGCAGCGTTCCGTCGCCACCGCCGGCAATGATTATTCGATAACCCGTCGCCAGCGCCTCGTTCACCAGACGCTGAGCATCCCCCCCTTCCCAGGTCACTCTCACCTCAAGCTGCCAGCCCTCCTCGCGTTTGGCCCCGACAGCGGCGCGGACTTCTTCGTTGAGCGCTTGCTTGCCGTGCAATATCAGAAGTGCCATGCGTTGCGTCATTCAGATTCCCTCCAAGCAGGCTGCAGACGTGCAAACCACTGTCCTTGCGAAGACTGTGACCGCACGGCAGCTGAAAAAAATCCGGTTCTGTGGATAAATTTTCAGTGACGGCATCGGTTTTGACGGCGGGCACTGTTTCATAGGCTTAACGCTCAAAAACAGACCACTCACTTGGATAGCATCAGTGACAATCGCCTCACATTTGTCACCTTTTTGAAGATAATTTCAATTTTTTGAAAAATTCCGATTGAAAAGAAATGAACGGCCATGGTTTATTCGACAAAATATTGGCTTTCATGGAAAGAAATCGCGCAAAAGTCATTTTATTGACTTTCCGATAAATACCGGCCGTTGTGCTGTGAAATCCGGCAACGGTTCATGCCGTAAAGGGGTAAGGAGTTTTATGCGCTTGCGACCGGTTAATAGTCTTTTGCTGACCCGCACTAGCCTCGTCGAATACTTCTTATTCGGCGTGCGCGTGATGCACGGTGTCACTTGTATATTGCCAGGGATGTTGATTTTGGCGTTCTGGCAAAATGACTACCCTGTTGCGCTGAAGAGCTATGTCGCCGTGCTGATGTTTTTCGGATTTATCAGCGTGCTGATCTTCCAAGCCATCGGGGTGTACTCAGAAACTATTTTCAGCAACCTGCTGCGCTTTCGCCTGACACTGTTTGCCTGGTCTTCGGCATTTTGTTTGTTGCTGTTCATGCATCAGGCGCTCTCACTGCTCAGCTACATCACCGACGTCCAGTTGGTGCTCTGGTTCGCGACTAGCTTCATGCTGTTTGGCGTTGAACGGTTGTTGGTGCTGATGGCGTTCCAGCGCTTGATGCAAAAAGGCTTCTTTCTGCAAAAGGCGATAATTCTTGGCGCAACAGAAAATGGCCAGCGGCTGGCGCAATACCTCGAACAGAATCAAGACATTCGATCCGGGGTTTCCGGGTTCATCGACGACCGCATAGGGCGTATGCCCGAGACCGTAGCGAATCTGCCGCTGATAGGAAACTCGGGCGACCTTGAACGGCTGATTCGCGAAGAAAAAGTCACGCAGGTGCTGGTCGCCTTGCCCTGGTCCGCAGAAAACCGCATGGACTACATCATTCGCGAACTGCGCAGGCTACCGGTCAATGTACTGTTAGTGCCAGACATGGTCGCCTTTCGCCACGCCCACAACCGAATCACCGAAGTCGCCAACCTACCGATGCTTAACGCATCCGATGTGCCGTTAAACGGTTGGTCGCCGTTCTTCAAACGCCTTGAAGACATGCTCTTGTCGAGCATCGCGCTGCTAGTGGTTGCGCCAGTCATGGTAATGGTTGCAATCGCGATCAAGCTCGACTCTCGCGGCCCGGTGCTGTTCCGACAAAAACGCTACGGTTATAACAACCGCCTGATTGAAGTCTGCAAGTTTCGCTCAATGCATCAACACCAAGCCGATGCAAACGCTGAAATCCAAACCATTCGGGGTGACGCCAGAATCACGCGCGTTGGGCGATTTATCCGCAAAACCAGCCTGGACGAACTTCCGCAGTTGTTCAACGTCCTGGCGGGGAGCATGTCGATGGTGGGTCCAAGACCCCACGCCACTGCAACCAAGGCCGCCGGCATCCTGTTTGAAGAAGCCGTCAAGGAATACACCTCCCGTCACAGGGTCAAGCCCGGCATTACGGGCTTGGCACAAATCAACGGCTACCGGGGGGAAACGGACACCTTGGAGAAGATCGAGAAACGCGTCGAGTTCGATCTTGAGTACATAGAAAACTGGTCGGTGTGGTTCGATTTATACATCCTTTTGCGTACTGTTCCGGCAGTGCTCTTCACTCGTGAGGCTTATTAATGAGCATCCTCATTCCTTGCATCATCGCTGGCGGCGCCGGCACCCGTTTGTGGCCGGTGTCTCGCGAGGCCATGCCCAAGCCATTCATGCGTCTGCCCGATGGCGAGAGCTTGTTGCAGAAGACCTTCGTCCGCGCCTGCGAGTTGCCGGAGGTTGATCGGATTGTCACCGTGACCAACCGCGACGTGTATTTCCGGACAGTGGATGACTATCGGCAACTGAACAAAACCCACGCGAAACTGGATTTCATTCTCGAACCGTTCGGGCGCAATACTGCGGCGGCCATCGCCTGCGCGGCTCTGCATGTCGCCCGACTGTATGGCGAAGATGCGCACTTACTGGTACTGCCCGCCGATCACCTGATCAAGGATGTAAACGCCTTTGCCGAAGCCGTTGCTGTGGCCAGGCAACTGGCAGACAAAGGCTGGATCGCCACGTTCGGCATTGTCCCAACCAAGGCCGAAACCGGCTTCGGCTACATCGAAAAGGGCCAGATGCTGAACGATTCGGCCTATCAGGTGGCGCGTTTTATCGAAAAGCCCAACGCCGCGACCGCTCAAGACTATCTGGATGGCGGCCTTCATTTGTGGAACGGCGGCATGTTCTGCATGCGCGCTGACACCCTGCTGAGGGAGCTTCAGGAACATGCACCTGACGTATTGAACAGCGTCCGCGCCTGCTTGGAGCAAAGCCCAAACAAGGAAGGCAATCACGAACTGCAAGTGGAATTGGACAGTGAGCTGTTTGCGCTGACGCCGGATATTTCAATCGATTACGCGGTCATGGAACCTTCGCAGAACATCGCTGTGGTGCCCTGCCAGCTTGGCTGGAGCGACATTGGGTCATGGCAGGCGATGCGCGAATTGAGCCCGGCCGATGACAATGGCAACCAATGCAATGGCCAGACCGTGCTCCAGGACGTGACCAATTGCTACATCGACTCGCCGCGACGGCTGGTGGGCGGCATCGGGCTGGACGACTTGATCATCATTGACACGCCGGACGCCTTGTTGATCGTCGACGCAAAGCGTAGTCAAGATGTCAGCATTATTGCCAAGGAACTCAAACGCCAAGGTCATGATGCCTACCGACTGCACCGCGCTGTCACTCGCCCGTGGGGCACCTACACCATCCTCGAAGAGGGCAAACGGTTCAAAATCAAACGCATCGTCGTTCGGCCGCAAGCGTCGCTGTCATTGCAAATGCACCACCACCGCAGTGAGCATTGGATCGTCGTCAGCGGCATGGCGCTGGTCACCAATGGTGAAAGCGAATTCCTGCTCGACACCAACGAATCGACCTTCATAAAACCGGGTCGCACCCACCGTTTGGTCAACCCTGGGGTCATCGACCTTGTGATGATTGAAGTGCAAAGCGGCGAATACCTGGGCGAAGACGATATCGTGCGCTTCACTGATATCTACGGCCGCGTGCCTGTGGAGATCGCCAAGCCCTGACCCCGCCCACCATAGGGGGCGGATAGCCCTCTGTAGGAGCCAACGTGTTGGCGAAGGTCCTTCGCCTTCGGCTCCTAAAGCATGTGTGCATCGCCAACATCTGTGGGACCGAATTTATTCGGGAAGGCTTCCGTCCTGACACCCTGCAACCTCAAACCACACAAAGTGCCACCCAGTTTGCTGCGCGACAGCGCGGCGTCGAAGACGTGGCGGACCCTCCTACAGATTTAGCGGGTGTCGGACCGATATTCAGGCAATCGCGGATCAAACGTATTCAGAGATTTCGATCAAATTCAAATCCGGATCACGGAGGTAAACCGAACGAATCGGCCCTGTGGCGCCGGTGCGCATGATCGGGCCTTCGATAATTGGCCAGTTGGCCGCCCCCAAACGCTCAATTACCTGATCCAGAGGAATCGACGCGATAAAGCACAAATCTAATGCACCGGGCACGGGCAAATGGGCCTTGGGCTCGAACTCCTGCCCTCGAATGTGCAGGTTTATTTTCTGATGACCAAAAATAAACGCCATGCGTCCTGCACCGAAGGTCTCCAGCCGCATGCCTAACACGCGAACGTAAAAATCCTGAGTGGCTGCGGCGTCGGTGGCAGTCAGCACCAGGTGGTCCAGGTGATCAATCATTGTGTGAGCTCCTCAAGCATTTTTGTCGCGAAGGGGCTGTAAACCACTCGCTACTTATGCGGTTACTTGTGCGGTGTACGTGTGCGGTCGCACCTACCAGGCACCGCGAGAGCGCCCTAACCCATGAAATGCTTCACGTGCTCAATAAACCGCGCCACGGCCGGCGCCTTTTCGAAACGTCGATGCACCAGCGACAAGCATGACGAAGGGTGGCAGTCCTCAATACGTCGGTACACCACATTGGGCAGGTTGATGTGGTCCACCACGGATTCAGGCACCACCGCCACCCCCTGTCCAAGGGAAACCAGCGCGATGACCGAGACCAGTCCGCCCGGTTGAGGGCCGAGCGTCGGCGCGAAACCACCGTGGGTCGCTACCTGCAAGGTGCCGGAGATCTGTTCGGGAAGAATGAACGTTTCATTTTGCAAATGCACGGCGTTGACTTCCTTCAAACGGCACAACCATGAGCTGTCGGGCAGCGCCAAGGTAAAGCCTTCCGCCAACAGGCTAATAGTGCTGAGCGAATCGGGCACGTGCATGGGTGAGCGGATGTAACCGACATCCAGCCGTCCTTCCTCAATCAGCGTCGGCAACGCAGGCATCAAGCGCTCGCTGATGGCAAACCCAACGTCGGGATAGCGCTGACGAAAGCTGCTGACCTGCTGCTGCAACGCACCGGAAAACACCGCTGAAGCAACGTAACCCAATTCGATATGCCCGGTCTCGCCCCGGCCAGCCCGCTGAGCGTTGAGTTGCGCGGTTTCAAATTGCCGCACCGCCAACTCCGCTTCCACCTGCAATGCCCGGCCGGCGTCAGTCAGGCTGACCTCCCGCTGTAACCGCAGGAACACCCGTGTGCCCAGTTCATTCTCCAGGTCCTGAATCTGCCGCGTCAGGGTCGGCGGGGCGATGCCCAACTGTTCCGCAGCACGGGTGAAGTTGCGGTGCTTGGCAACGGCCAAAAAATAGCGAAAGTGGCGTATTTCCATGACTGGATTAGCTCAAAGGTAATGAAACTCGGGCGCTTGGGTAATTCCAGGATCATGACGGCGCTTTATGCTGGCAGCGGCATTACCTGCAAGACAATCATGAGTATGAGCAACCGGAGGCACAATTGAAAATCGTTAGCCCGCGCATGACCTTGTTGACCGCTTCCGGGGTCTGCTCGCTCATCGTTCTAGACACCAACATCGTTGCCGTCACGCTGCCCAGCATCGCCCGTGATCTGGGTGCGGGCTTTGCCGACATTGAGTGGGTGGTCAGCGCCTACATGCTGGCGTTCGCGGCATTGCTGTTACCGGCCGGCAGTATCGCTGATCGTTTCGGCCGCAAAAAAACTCTGATCAGCGGCTTGGTGCTGTTTATTTTGGCGTCGGTAGGATGCGGTGCGGCACCGAACATCCTATTGCTCGACATCGCGCGTGCGATCAAAGGTGTGGGTGCCGCGTTGCTGCTGACCTCTGCGCTGGCAACCATCGGTCACGTTTTCCACGACGAAACCGAGCGCGCCAAAGCCTGGGCGTTTTGGGGCGCATGCATGGGCGTGGCAATGACCGCAGCGCCCACCGTGGGCGGATTGATCGCCTCGTTCGTCGGCTGGCGTTGGATCTTTTACCTAAATCTGCCGGTTGGAGCGCTGCTGATGCTCATGGTCTGGCGCAACATCCCCGAGTCGCGTAATGAGCAATCGGCGCGCCTGGACCCTTGGGGCAGTTTGGCGTTTAGCGGCAGTTTGTTGTGCTTGATCTGGGGTTTGATCGAAGCCAACCGCATTGGCTGGGACAACACGCTGACCACCCTGCGCATCGTCGGCGGAATATTACTCTTGGCGCTGTTCGTGGTTGTCGAACGCCTACAGCATCGGCCGATGGTTGACTTGCAATTGTTCAAACACCCACGCTTCATCGGCGCGCTGCTCGGGATGTTCGCCTACGCCGGTTGTGCGCAGGTGATGATGACCATGTTGCCGTTCTACTTGCAAAACGGCTTGGGCTTTACCGCCATTGCGTCAGGGTTAGGCATGCTGCCGTTCGCGGCGACCATGTTGATTTTTCCGAAAATAGGTGCCCGGTTATCGAGCCGGATTTCACCAGCAGGCATGATGACCATCGGACTGATCCTGGTGGGCTGCGGCAACTTGCTCAGCGCGTGGGCGGCTTCGGCCGGGGGTTATCTAGGGTTTGCCTGCGCGATTGCAGTGACCGGCGCCGGCGCGGGTTTGCTCAATGGCGATACACAGAAAAACATCATGGCGTGTGTGCCCAGGGATCGCGCCGGCATGGCATCGGGCATGAGCACCACCATGCGTTTCAGCGCCATCGTATTGGCCATCGGCGTCTACGGCGCGGTGTTGGCCAGCCACACACAACACGCGTTGAATGGCAGCCTGCACGCGGCGGCTCCCGAATGGTTAATGCACACCGATTACATTGCCTCGCGGGTCGTGGCCGGTGACATGGCCGCCGCATTGTCGCCCTTGACGGAGAGTGCCCGGTTGGTGATTCAGCCCTTGGCGCAACAAGCCTTCGTCGCGGGCTTCAGCACCCTACTTTGGCTAGCCGGGTTGTTGGCGTTGTTCGGTGCGGTGTTGGTGGGCACATTGATGCGTAATCCAATTCCGTCGGCGCAGACGAGTCCGGCGTATGAGGTCGAACCCCTGTAGGGTCGCCACGTCTTCTTACAATTCAAGGGGTTATGTCGTGTTTGATGAGGGCTGCCGAAGGCTGCGATCCGTTCGAAGAATCTTCGCCAACAAGCTGGCTCAGATAAAATCGTCAAAAAATTTTCCGTCCCCGGGAATAAACCTCAATGCCCTTCGTCGTACAGGCTCAAGAATTTGAACCCAACCACGAAGAGTGCCTCACCATGAACACTTCACTGAAAAGCACACTGATCGCTTTTTCTCTCTTGGCCCTCAGTGGCGCAGCGTCGGCCGCTGGGAATGATCAAAAATCGGCAGGCGTCGAGGATTACAGCTATACGACCAAACTCGATATCGCCAAGGTGGTCGCCGGTCCAGACCTCAACTACTGTGGGATTCAGCCGGTTGAAATGACCTATCGCGACCACACAGGCAACACCCACACCGTGCGTTACGAAGCATTCGGCAGCGGCTGTAACAACATGGGCTGAAGCTGCACCGATGACTTTTTCGGCACCTGCTTCTGTTTCGAGAACCTGCCGCTTTTTATAGTGGGCCCTCAGCGGCGCATTCAATGCGCCGCGGTTTTCGAGACCTCAACCATGTACCACGCGCTCACCCTGCCGTGCTCTCCCGACGACGTCCATGACCAGCTCTACAGGGGTCATATCCTGGCTATCGACGCTCAACCAGCAATGGCGAAACTGGTGACGTTCGCCGATGGTTTTTTGCGTGAGGCCTTGTTCCCCCACACCCCTACATTGATTCATCAGCACTGGTCCCACGCTCAACAAGCCGAAGGATTCACTCGCTGCCAACAGGACTTTCATCAGGCACAAGAAGTAAAAAACCTCTGGACCCAGCTGATGGAAGACATCGGCTTCGACCCGACGGAGCTTGCCTGTGACCGGCTGCATTTACGTTTCCAACCTCCGCCCTGTCTCGACGCACCCGCGTCCCGCGCACGTGCGACCGCAACCATCGCGTTTCATCGTGACACGTGGGGTTCGAACCTCTATGCGCAGACCAATTGGTGGGCACCCCTCTACCCCGTGAATGCCGAAAGAACCTTCGCCATCTACCCGCACCTATGGGAGCAGCCGTTGCACAACAGCAGTGCTGGGTTCGACCTTGCCGCAGTGCTGGCGCAATCCCGAGCCGGCGGCCGTAACTCGGTAGACGCCGATCAGGCCACGCCGCATTTACTCGAAACCGTGGACGCTAGCCTTGGGCAACCGGTGCTCATCGCGCCCGGTTCGATCATCGCCTTTTCCGGTGCCCACGCCCACGCAGGCGTGCCCAACAGCAGCGCCCTGACGCGCCTATCTTTCGAAACCCGGACTCTGTGGCTCAACGACCTGCGCACCGGGCGCGGCGCACCGAATGTCGATGGCCACGCACGGTGGATGTCACCGGGATTTTTTCAGCGTCTCAGCGACGGCCAACGCCTGAATGAATGGCTGGGGTGTGGCTACATCACCCCGTACACAAAAGGCCAAAAACACGCTTAGCGCGACGCCGCCAACTGCCAGACCTTGGCCAGATCGCGGGCCCGGTCATGCAACAAGTCGGCAGCGTTGCGGCAGGCGTGATCGAGGGTCATCGGGCCGCTGGTCACGGCGAACGCCGCGCTGATGCCGTGTTCGTAAAGCTCGGCATAGCCCTCGCCCAAGGTCCCCGCCAAAACGATCACCGGAACGCCTTTGCGCTGGGCAATTTTTGCAACGCCAAACGGGGTTTTACCGCGCAGGGTTTGGGCGTCGAAACGGCCCTCACCAGTGATCACCAAGTCGGCGCCGTCGAGTGCTTCGGCCAGCCCGACCAAATCAGCCACGACCTCCACGCCAGGCCGAAAGGTCGCGTTCAGGTACGCCTTGGCGGCGAAGCCCATGCCGCCCGCTGCGCCACAGCCAGGGTTGTCCCGCAGGTCACGGCCCAGCACGGCGACGGATTGATCGGCGAAATGGTCCAGCGCAGCGTCCAGTTCCAGGACTTGCTGGGGCGAAGCGCCCTTTTGCGGCCCAAAAATATGCGACGCTCCGTGCAGCCCGCATAGCGGGTTATCAACGTCCGCGGCGACTTCGAAGCGCACGTCGCGCAAACGGCTGTCGAGGCCGTCCAGTTCAATTCGTTGGACCTGCGCCAATGCGATGCCGCCTGGCGCGACACGGTGACCCTCGGCATCCAGGAACCGCGCACCCAGCGCCGACAGCATGCCGCTGCCGGCGTCATTGGTCGCGCTGCCGCCGATGGCCAAAATGATCCGTTGCGCACCGGCATCCAGCGCCGCGCCAATCAATTCACCGGTGCCGTGGGTCGTGCTGATACAGGCGTCTCGTTGCTCCAGGGTCAAGAGTTGCAGACCACTGGCCATGGCCATCTCGATGATTGCGGTGCGACTTTGCTCCAGCCAACCCCATTGCGCGTGTACTGCATCGCCCAGCGGACCGGTGACCGCGGCACGCATCCACTGGCCGTCGCACGCTGCCAAAATCGCCTCGATAGTGCCTTCACCGCCATCCGCCATTGGGCATTGAACGAGTTCGGCATCTGGCCAGACATCGGCCAAACCGCTCGCGACAGCAACGGCGACACCTTGAGCGCTCAGGCTGTCCTTGAAAGAATCCGGGGCGATGACGATTTTCATAGTTATTTTCCTGTGCGTAATGAGTGGATGTTCTCACCCTGGTCGACATTTTCCGCCTGACCTTCGCACAACTAACACCAGGCGTTATTGGTCATCGGAACAACGGTTGCGGTTGTGTTAATCGGCATCACTGCGCGGGGTCATTTGCAAACCCAAATAAAGCCGCAGCAGGTCGTTGGTTCGATAAGGGTCGCAGCCGCTGAGTTCGGCGACCTTCTCCAGTCGATAGCGCAGGCTATTGCGGTGGATACCTAATGCGTCGGCGCAGGCTTGGCTTTCGCCGCTGTAATCGAACCAACTGCGCAAGGTTTCCAGCAACTGGCTGCTGTTGCTGTTCTGTAATCGGGTGATGGGATCGGCCACACCCTGGGCGAGCCAATCGTTACGGTAGCGCCAAAACAACACCGCCAGCCGATGCACCGCTAAACGAAACAGGCGCTGCTGCGGATGAACGTGGCGGGCGTAATCCAGTAAATCGCGGGCAGCGGCGCAGGCGTGGCGTAAGGTCGACAGACCGGCAGACTGCTCCACAGTGACCAAACGCAGAGCTGGCCAACCCTGCTCCGCCAGTTGCTCCAGCAACAGCGCGTCATCGCGTTCTTTACCATTGGCCCGGCACCAATACACCAGCGTCGACTCGCGAACGACGCACCAACTGTTGACGTAACGGGCGTTCAGCCAGTTGCTTATTTGACTGGCGGTAGAGGTGTGCGCTGGCAGTTCAATCAATACCACCTGACGCGGCAACTGCGGTTGCAATCCCAGGTGCTCCGCCTCCTCGACCAGGCTGCTTGGGCAGTCAGGCAGTAACAGCCGCGAGAGCAAATCTTCGCTACGCTGATGCCGCCATTGCTGGTCCGCTTGCTGACGACGATGTTCCATGAGCATTTCGGCGGTCATCTTAACCAATTCGCCATAGACCCGAACCTCGTCCGGTTCGCCGGTGATGCCCAGCACACCGACCAATTGCTGATCCAGCATCAACGGCAAATTAACCCCCGGCCGCACACCGCTCAAGTGCTTGGCGGTCTGCGAGTCGATTTCCACCACCCGGTGATTGGCCAGCACCAACTGTGCCCCTTCATGCCGAGTGTACAAGCGGTCGGCCTCGCCACTGCCGATGATAATGCCCAGGTAGTCCATCACATTGACGTTGCACGGCAAAATCGCCATAGCCCGGTCAACGATGTCCTGAGCAAGAGCGTGGTCGAGCGCAAACATAAAAGGCTCCGGGCAGAGGGGAATGAGGGTGAGTTTGCATGATTCGGAGCGCTGAATCATAGACTCCCGGTAGGAGCCCACTTGTTGGCGAAGCGGCTTGTCTGGCACATCGCTGAAAAAGCATCGCCAACACGTTGGCTCCTACAGAGGGTTGTAGAAATCCCTATTCCAACGGCGCCAATCGCTCTCGACTGTTGCTCAAATGCGTCCACATGGCCGCGCGGGCTGCGTCAGGGTCTTGGCGGCGGATCGCGCTCAGCAAGGCTTCGTGTTCGAGGTTGGCCAAATAACCGTGATGCGCAAGGTTAATGCCCCTGCGTTCGCTGGAGCCAATACGGCTACGCGGGATCATCGCCGGACCCAGGTGCTGCATGATTTCGACGAAGCACGGATTGCCCGTGGCTTCAGCAATCAACAGATGAAAACGTCGGTCGGCCTCAACGCAGCTGTCTTCCTTCGCCAACAGGTCCTGATAGTCATCCAGCGCCTGACGCATAGCCCCCAACTGTTCATCGGTACGGCGTAACGCCGCCAGTGCCACGGCCTGAGTTTCCAAGCCAATGCGCAGCTCAATAATGTCACGCACGCTGGCGGCGGTTTCGACCTTCAAGCGCATGCCAGTCGGGCCGCGATGCTCCAGCACAAAGGTGCCGATGCCGTGCCGGGTTTCTACCAGCCCGGAGGCCTGCAGCTTTGAAATCGCCTCGCGGACTACGGTGCGACTGACGCCGTGCTCACGAACGATTTCGCTTTCCGAAGGGAGCTTTTCACCGGGGCTGATTTTGCCCAATAAAATCCGCTGACTCAGTTGCGTCACCAGATCGGTGGCGAGGCTGTTAGGTCGTCGCTTGGTCAAAACGGGCGGCAAAGTGTGCATGCAAATGATGTCCAGATAGACGCGCTAAGACCCGCGCTGGCGGGGATGATACCACCTGTTTCACTTGCAATGAATTGCTCGCCAGCTTGTATGACAACTATGAATTTTTTAAGTATCCCGCCTACGACAGCCTTTTAGAACAACGCCAAAACCCCAATAAAACTTGGATAATCGGCACCTAACCCACTTGCGCGACGTAATTTTACTTGTATGATGACTGCCAACTGGACGCATGATCCGGTTGCAACATTACCCGCATAAAAATAACGAGTGGGAGTTCAGATTGTGACTACATCCAATGCCAGGGTGAGCGACGGCACGGTGTCCGTGCTCCTTTCAGCCGTATCAAAAGTGAAGCGTCGTGTACTGCCGCTGTTCGTCATCATGTTCATCGTCAATTACATCGACCGCGTCAACATCGGTTTCGTCCGAAGCTACATGGAACACGATCTGGGCATCGGTGCCGCCGCCTACGGTTTGGGCGCCGGGTTGTTCTTTATCGGTTACGCGCTGTTCGAAGTACCCTCCAATATCCTCTTGCAGAAAGTCGGCGCCCGTATCTGGCTGACACGGATCATGCTGACGTGGGGCTTGGTGGCCGCCTGCATGGCCTTCATCCAAACCGAAACCCATTTTTATATCCTGCGTTTTCTGCTGGGCGTTGCTGAGGCCGGCTTCTTTCCTGGGGTGATTTATTACTTCACCCGCTGGTTGCCGGGCGTCGAGCGCGGTAAAGCCATTGCGATATTCCTCAGCGGTTCAGCCCTCGCGTCACTGATTTCCGGCCCCCTCTCCGGCGCCCTGCTGCAAATCAGCGGCATGGGGTTGCATGGCTGGCAATGGATGTACTTGATCGAAGGGTTGTTTTCGGTCGGCCTATGCTTTTTCGTCTGGTTCTGGCTGGATTCCAAACCCCATGACGCCAAGTGGCTGACCATCGCCGAAAAAGACGCCTTGGTCGAGGCCATCGAGACCGAACAGGCAGAACGTGAAGCCGCCACACCGATCAAGCCGTCGATGATGACCCTGCTCAAAGACCGGCAGATCATCCTGTTTTGCGTGATCTACTTCTTCATTCAATTGACGATCTACGCCGCGACGTTCTGGCTGCCCAGCATTATCAAGAAGATGGGCGACCTCAGTGACATGCAAGTCGGGCTGTTCAACTCGATCCCTTGGCTGCTGTCGATCATCGGCATGTACGCTTTTGCTGGACTCTCGGCGAAATGGAAGCACCAGCAGGCCTGGGTGGCCGCCGCACTGCTGATCGCCGCCGCCGGGATGTTTATGTCCACCACTGGCGGACCGATCTTCGCCTTTGTTGCGATCTGCTTTGCCGCGCTGGGGTTCAAATCCGCTTCGTCGCTGTTCTGGCCGATCCCCCAGGCGTATCTGGACGCACGTATCGCTGCCGGAGTGATCGCACTGATCAACTCCCTCGGCAACCTTGGCGGCTTTTTCGCCCCGGCGACCTTTGGCTGGCTCGAAGAGCACACCGGTTCGATTCAAGGTGGCCTGTACGGCTTGGCCGGCACTTCGATCATCGCCGCGATCATTGTGTTCTACGCCCGCAACACGCCTAAACGTTCGCCCGCCACCGCAGTGACCGGCAAACAGGCGCCGACTCATTCCTGAAGCAACGTGGCCGCGCGCCGCGATCCTCAGTGGCGCCGCTGATAAACCACTGCCTCGCACTGTTTATAGGACTCCAGTATGAATACCTCAAACGCCCAAGCTGTCGGCAACGCCCCCGTGATTACCAGCATGCAAATTGTTCCGGTTGCTGGCCATGACGGCATGCTGCTGAACCTGAGCGGCGCCCACGGCCCGTTTTTCACGCGCAACATTGTGATTCTCAAGGACAACGCCGGGCACACCGGCGTCGGCGAAGTGCCCGGCGGCGAACGCATTCGGCAAACCCTGGAAGATGCCCGCTCGCTAGTCGTGGGCAGCCCCATCGGCACGTACCAGAAGATTCTCAATCAAGTGCGCCAAGCGTTCGCCGATCGTGACTCAGGCGGACGCGGCCTGCAGACTTTCGATTTGCGCATCACCATCCACGCCGTTACTGGCCTGGAGGCAGCGATGCTCGACCTGCTCGGCCAGCACCTGGACGTACCGGTTGCGGCCCTGCTCGGCGAAGGCCAGCAACGCGACGAAGTAAAAATGCTCGGTTACTTGTTCTACATCGGCGATCGCAACAAGACCGACCTCGCCTACCGCAGCGAGCCGGAGGCTGAAAACGATTGGTTCCGTCTGCGCCACGAAGAAGCGATGACCACCGAATCTGTGGTGCGCCTGGCCGAAGCGGCCCACGCCAAATACGGCTTCAAGGACTTCAAACTCAAGGGCGGCGTGTTGCGCGGCGCCGAAGAAATCGAAGCCGTCACCGCCCTCGCCGAGCGCTTTCCCGATGCGCGCATCACCCTTGACCCCAATGGCGCTTGGTCACTCAAAGAAGCGATTCACTTGTGCCGCGATCAGCACGCGGTTTTGGCTTACGCAGAAGACCCCTGTGGCGCCGAAAATGGCTACTCCGGCCGTGAAGTCATGGCCGAATTCCGTCGCGCCACCGGCCTGAAAACCGCCACCAACATGATCGCCACCGACTGGCGCGAGATGGGCCATGCGATTCAGTTGCAATCGGTGGACATCCCCTTGGCCGACCCGCACTTCTGGACCCTGCAAGGCTCAGTGCGCGTGGCGCAGATGTGCCATGAATGGGGCCTGACCTGGGGTTCGCATTCGAATAACCACTTTGATATTTCTTTGGCGATGTTCACCCACGTTGCTGCAGCGGCACCGGGCGACATCACGGCCATCGACACCCATTGGATCTGGCAAGACGGCCAACGCCTGACCAAAGAACCGCTGCAAATCGTTGGCGGCTGCGTGCAAGTGCCGAAAAAACCGGGGTTAGGTATCGAACTGGACACCGATCAAGTGGCAAAAGCCCACGCGCTGTACAAAGGCATGGGGCTTGGGGCCCGGGACGACGGCATTGCCATGCAGTATTTGATTCCAGGCTGGTCATTCAATAACAAGCGACCGAGCCTGGTGCGCTAAACCCCTTCATCGCGTTTTCGCCCCCTTAGGCGTGCGGCGCTGAAACACTCGCGCGCCGTTTTTTCATCTGCCACAGAGAGCGTGCTAAGGTTCCCGCAGACCCTCACCGCGATGCTCTCCAATGCCCCACCTTTCCCGTACTCACCCCCGTCTGACCGCCGCTGGATTGGTTGGCTGCGCCAGCGGCATCGCCTGCAGTTTCATTGTTCCCGGCCTCACGCTGACCACCCACATACTGATCGGCTGGAACGTTGGCGTCTGGACCTACCTGATTTTGATGATGTGGCTAACCACGCGCACAGATGCCGACGACGTCAAGCGTTTCGCCATCATTGAAGATGAAAATGCCGGGCTGGTGCTGGCGATGGTTTGCGTCGCGGCAATTGCCAGCCTGGCGGCCATTAGCGTGGAGTTGATCGGCAGCAAAGACCTCAGCACCAGTGCCAAAGCACTGCACTACGGTTTCACCGGGCTGACGGTGGTCGGTTCCTGGCTGATCACCGGGGTGATTTTCAGTCTGCACTACGCGCGCTTGTTCTACACCGCCGACACCCAAGAACCGGCGCTACGCTTTGCCGACGGGGAACAAAACCCGAACTACTGGGACTTTTTGTATTTTTCTTTCACCATCAGCGTCGCCGTGCAAACCGCCGACGTCGGTGTCGCCAGCCGCGATTTACGCAAAACCGTGCTCGCGCAATCGTTGATTGGCTTTGTGTTCAATACCGCGATTCTGGGGTTTTCGATCAACATTGCGGCGGGGTTGTTTGGTTAGGAGAAAGACCCTGGAAGCTCAGGCGTTGTTTCTCTTGCAGCAAAAACCGTCTGAATGACTGCAACCACATCCACGCCGACTGAGCCCTCCGATAACAGCGGAAACTCCTTCAACAATTTATTTGATAACTTCCCGCCGTTCTCTCGAACCGAACGGATAATGCGATCTATGTCGCTGTCAGGGCCTTCCAGCACATTTTTGACCTGCTCACGGGCCAGTCGAAGGGCGCGCAAATGGTCGGCCTCTTTGCGCATTTCTAGTTCGATAGTGACCTTTACCACGTGGCCGAGGTATTCAACGTGGTCCGTCAAATCCGGATAACGCCAAGCAGGTAGCGCGTCCTGGTAAGCGTCGAATTCCAAGCTGTAATGCACCCCATCTTCAGCCACCTGCTCGGCGGCAAATCGCCAGTCGGCAGCATAACGGCGCATCAGAGGCCGAGAAAACAATTCGAGAATCTGATCGTAGCCACGGCGATTCACCAGGCTGCTTGTGATAGTCGCCGATACAGGGAGGATGAAGGGTTCGGGAATAGCTCGATCTCGCCGCAGCACATCGTTGATCAAGAAACGTGAAATTCGACCGTTACCATCAGCCATCGGGTGGATATACACAAAGCCGAACGATAGAACGGCCGCTCGTATCAACGCCGATGCACCCTCAGTACGTTGCGCAACCATCCGTAAACCGCTTAGCAATGAAGGCGCGTCGTTCCAATGGGGTGCGATGTAATGTACGACATCTGTGAAGCCATCCACCTCCCCCACAAATACCGGCGAACGGCGAAGCCCGTAGCGGGTCGCACGCGGACCGAGAATCTGAGCCTGCAGGTCAGTCAACGCAGAATCAGACAACGGCTGCTCATACTGACCACAACGTTGTTCCATTACGGAGGCAAAACGCTGAACGCGATCAGTGTGCTGCTCTTCATGCTCAATAGCGAAACTCGCGCGGCTCTCCTTAATCGTCAACCACACCGAACTGCGTTGCAGTAGATCAGACCCAAACTCGATCTCAAGGGCGTTTAGTTGCTGCGCACAGTTGTATTCTTCGATCTGCCTGATGCGTTCGTTGCGCAATACCATCGGGCAATAGTCACGTGTCCCCGGTAGATTATTGCGCACCCGCCAACGTGGATTATTTTCTGGCCGTGGGGCTGTCAGATAAAGGTTTTCATCAAGGGCCGAGATGTAATTCCCGCTGATAACGCCCTTAAAACTTAAACGGTTTCCGGTCAGAAACTCGTAGAAAAAACCGGCCCGTCGTGCGTACTGCCCGGTAGGTTCAGCATCAATCCAGCGGTCCAACTGCTCTGCTGAGACCTCGTTAAATAGGCGTGCAAGTAACTCAAGATGAATGCCTTCGTGCTTAAAGGCGAAAGCCAAATGGCCTGCAAAGGTGTCGACAGGTCGTGACGTGGCTGGATAGTATTCGTGGACGTAACCGTCTTCACGTTCGGTGGTTCGTGACTTGGAAATTTGACTGTCAACGCGCAATGCCTGTACGCACTGCAGCGAATAATGGTGTTGCAGCCATCGATAACCGATCCAGTCCGTCACTTAAAACCTCCACAAAGTAGCTTAAACCGCTTATTCCCGAGAAGTTTCGATTAGAAATCAGCTTTTCGTCAACAAAACGATTACTGCGCACTCATAATTCCAACGCACCTTAGCGAGGCACTTTGAATGACTTCCCTCCTGCGAATCGCCGTCCTCGACGACTGGCAATCAGTGGCCAGCGACGTGGTGGACTGGGCGGTTCTTAACGCCATCGCCGACGTCAGTTTTTTGCATGAGTTCCCGGCAGACACTGCAACCATGGTTGCCCGGCTGGCATCGTTCGAGGTCATTTGCGTCATGCGAGAGCGTACGCAGTTCAACGACGCCTTGTTGAGCCAACTGCCGCACCTGAAGTTGTTGGTCACCGGCGGCATGCGCAATGCGGCTATCGACCTCCCCGCTGCGGCACGTCTTGGCATTCAAGTGTGCGGCACCGACAGCTATAAAAACGCCGCACCAGAAGTGACTTGGGCCTTGATCATGGGCATCACCCGCAACCTCGTGGGGGAGGCCAATTCCTTTCGCGACGGCGGTTGGCAAATCGGGTTGGGCAGCGACTTGTATGGCAAAACGTTGGGGATTCTGGGCTTGGGCAGCATCGGCAAATGGGTTGCCAAATATGCCCAGGCGTTCGGCATGCGGGTGATCGCCTGGAGTGAAAACCTTACCGTCGAACGTGCCGCTGAAGTGGGCGTTACCTACGTGACCAAGCGCGAACTGTTTGAGCAATCGGACGTGCTGAGTGTGCATCTGGTGCTCAGTGACCGCAGCCGCGGCATTGTCGATGCCCAGTCGCTGAGCTGGATGAAACCGACCGCCTACCTGATCAATACAGCGCGCGGCCCCATCATCGACGAAGCGGCGCTGATCAGCTTGATGCAGCGCGGCGATATTGCCGGGGCCGCGTTGGATGTTTTCGACCCCGAACCGCTGCCCGCCGACCATCCGTTTCGTACCCTGAGCAACGTGCTGGCCACACCGCACATCGGTTACGTCACAGAGAATAACTACCGGATGTTCTTCAGCCAGATGATCGAAGACATTCAGGCGTGGCAAGGTGGTAAACCGATTCGGGTTTTGGGGTAACTGACTGCGGGAGGTCCGCTTTTGTGTGGCTGAGATCACTGATTTTGGCGATGCACAAACTTTTGTAGGCGCTGCCGAAGGCTGCGATCAGATGTTCAGTGCTTACTATTGCGTGTCTGCCAAAAAATCTCTGTGGGAGATTCTATGTTTGAGGGCAGGCGACCCAGGTTTCAGGTCGACATCAGCGGCGCGACTACGGGCCTCTTCGCAGGCAAGCCTACTCCCACAGTATCTGCGGCTGCTTGCAATCTACCGTGTCAATGAAACCCCAAAGCCGTACCGGCTTCGCCCCCAGGGTCCAGATGCGGTTGGCACCGAGAACAATCCGCCCCATGCGTTGCTGCGGTAACCGACTTCAGCACTCAGATCGACGTTGGGATAGAACGCCGCTTCCTGTTGGCTGGTGGAACCGATTTTGATCAGTTCGCGCTACCGCGCCAAATCGCACTCAGCGTTGGTCACTACGGCTTGATCACGCGCGACAACTTGGCCGCAACCACCACCACCGGCTCACCCACACCCGATCAACAGCGAATCGCGCAGCGTTAAAACCGGCAGGCTGCACGGACATTGATAAATGGCCAATAGCCTAATCATTGGGCTCAAGCGAGCAGTGCTACCGCCCGCAAAACATCAAGTGTTCAGCTCGGTGACAGCTGCACCCCACAGGTTCAGGGGCTATGCGCCGTGACGGGCATTCTTGAGCCCGTCGCAAGGCCGGTGCTACCATGCGCAACCGCCAGGACTGGCAAGGAATTCTCTGGTTTATGAGCAGCATTCGCGAGCGAAACAAAGAACTGATCCTAAACGCAGCCAGTGAGGAGTTTGCCGACAAGGGCTTCGCCGCCGCCAAAACCAGCGACATCGCGGCCAAGGCCGGGCTGCCAAAGCCCAATGTCTATTACTACTTCAAGTCCAAAGAGAACCTCTACCGCGAGGTGCTTGAAAGCATCATCGAGCCAATTTTGCAGGCTTCGACGCCCTTCAACCGCGACGGCGTGCCGGCCGAGGTACTCAGCGGCTACATTCGCTCGAAAATCCGCATCTCCCGCGACCTGCCCCACGCCTCAAAAGTGTTCGCCAGCGAAATCATGCACGGCGCGCCGCACCTGACCGCCGAGCAAGTCGGGCAGCTCAACGAGCAGGCCAAGTACAACATCGAGTGCATCCAGTCCTGGATCGACAGCGGCCAAATCGCCCCCCTCGACCCCCACCACCTGATGTTCACCATCTGGGCCGCGACCCAAACCTACGCCGACTTCGACTGGCAAATTTCCACCGTTACCGGCAAATCCAAACTCGAAGACAGCGACTACGAAGCGGCTGCCGAGACCATCATCCGGTTGGTGCTTAAGGGTTGTGAGCTAGACAAGTAGCCCTTGGCCTGACCCCACATTCCCTGGTTCTCGGACTTATCGCAGCCTTCGGCAGCTCCAACAGAAATCTATGCATCGCCTGAATCTGTGGGAGCAGGCTTGCCTGCGAAGACGCCGGTAATAGCGCCGCTGATGTCGACCTGAAAACTAGGGCCCTTGCAACGGCGCTTTCGTTGGCAAGCCACAGAGACTTTTCGGCAAACACGAAAGAGTCGGCACTGAAAATCTGTGGGACCGAATTTATTCGGGAAGGCTTCAGTCCTGACACGCTGCAACCTCAAGTCATCCACTCCACAGAAAGAAAAAAGCCTTTGACCGACGTGCCTCGTCGTGAATAAACTTCGCCCCCAGACATATTGTATACAAATACATACTTAATTGATCACAATAAAATATAAATCCATGAACAAAATCTCCTGCCCCGACTGGGCCGAAGCCATCCTCAACGGCTTTAGCCAAGTCCTGCTGCAACGCCATCCTTTTTGCGGAATGCTTTGTCTGCTGGCAATCCTGCTCACCGCACCTGAATTGCTGGGGGGCGCGTTGCTGGGTGCGGTGGCCGGTTTACTCACTGCTCAACGGCGTGGCTATGACAAAGCTGAACGCCAAGCCGGTCTCTACAGTTACAACGGGGTGCTGCTGGGCGTGTTGTTGTGTCATCAGTTGCCTTGGTCACCCGTATTGCCGTTGCTAATTATGGTCAGCGGTGGCTTAAGCGCGATGCTCATGCACCATTGGTTGGCGAACACCCGGCAAGCGCATTGCCTGAAGGCTTACACCGCGCCGTTTGTGCTGTTCAGTTGGTTGTTACTTGCCGTTGTAATGCCCCACACACCCGCACTCAACACTGCCGACAACACCTTGCTACACGCCGTGTCCCAAGGATTGGGACAAATATTTTTGCTCGATCAACCGTTAGCGGGGCTGATGATCGGTGCCGGCCTGCTGATCGCTGATCGACGTGGCGCCTGTTGGGCGTTGCTGGGCTGCACCGCCGGAATCGCCGTGGCACTTGTACAAAATGAACCCTCCAGCGCCCTGTTCGGCCTCGCCAGCTACAACCCGGCGCTGGCCGGCTTGGCGTTCAGTCATCAGCGCACCAAACCGTGGCTGCCGTTGTTCGCGATCGCTCTGGCCATTGTCCTGCAGCCCGGATTTTCCCAACTGGGTCTGCCGACCTTGACCGCGCCATTTGTCCTGGCTTGCTGGCTGGTTCAGGCCAGCGCCCGTCTGCTGCGACAGTCCACATCCGATCACGGCTTGCACTGGTGAGCCGAAAGCTCC
This sequence comes from Pseudomonas sp. CCI4.2, assembly GCF_034350045.1. Lineage (NCBI taxonomy): Bacteria > Pseudomonadati > Pseudomonadota > Gammaproteobacteria > Pseudomonadales > Pseudomonadaceae > Pseudomonas > Pseudomonas sp. CCI4.2. The sequence continues at coordinate 4,998,820 of NZ_CP133781.1, forward strand.
AGGCTTTGCAAAAATTCACTTCGGAATTGACCCATGGACAGCAACACTGGCTGGCGTGAACAGCTACGCATCATCATTTTTCAGACCGACACCGTCGCCGGTCGACGCTTCGACACTGCCCTGCTGCTAATCATCTTAAGCAGCCTATTCGTCGTCATCATTGACAGTATCGACAGCATTCACCGCAATTACATCGATTTGTTCGCCTACATCGAATGGGGCTTCACGCTCGTATTCGCTGTCGAGTACGCCTTGCGGCTGTACTGCTCGCCGAAGCCGATGCGCTATGCCTTCAGCTTTTACGGGCTGGTCGATCTGCTGGCAATTGTGCCGGGAATTCTGGCGCTGTATTACGCTGACGCACAATATTTGCTAATCATTCGGATCATTCGGATGCTGCGAATCTTCCGGGTGCTCAAGCTCAGTCCCTATTTGAAGCAAGCCAATTTCTTGTTATTGGCACTGCGTGGCAGCAAGCAAAAAATCATCGTGTTTCTCGCGACAATTTCCACCTTGGTGATCATATTTGGCACCTTGATGTATGTGATCGAAGGGCCGGCGAACGGTTACACCAGTATTCCGGTTGGCATTTATTGGGCCATTGTCACGATGACCACCGTAGGCTTTGGCGACATCGTGCCGAAGACGCCAGCCGGGCAAATGCTAGCGTCACTGTTGATGATTACCGGTTATTCGATCATCGCCGTGCCCACCGGCATTTTCACAGCCGAACTGGCCAACGCCATGCGCGGCGGTGGGCTTGAGCATGAATGCCCTGTGTGCGCCAAGACCAACCACGAAAACGAAGCGGCGTTCTGCGCCCGTTGCGGCAATGCGCTGTTTCCAAACGTTGATAAACAGGCATAAGTACCTCCGTTTTTAGTATTTATAAGCCGCACTGCATCCGGCTATAGTCGCGCGCACTAAGCCCCACCCAACCTCGAACAAGGAATTCGCCGTGAACAAACTTTTGGGTGCCTCACTATTGGCCGTAGGTCTGGCCATCGCCAGCACGGTCCAGGCTGCTCCGCCGCTGCTCAACGTCTCTTACGACGTCATGCGCGACTTCTACAAAGACTACAACAGCGCGTTCCAGAAGCACTGGCAGGCCGAGCACAACGAGAACATCACGTTGCAGATGTCCTTTGGCGGCTCCAGCAAACAGGCCCGCTCGGTGATTGATGGCCTGCCGGCTGACGTGATCACCATGAACATGGCCACCGACATCAACGCCTTGGCCGACAACGGCAAGTTGGTACCTGATAACTGGATCACCCGCCTGCCGAATGACAGCGCGCCCTTTACGTCTGCCACGGTATTTATCGTGCGCAAGGGCAACCCTAAAGGCCTCAAAGACTGGAACGACTTGGTAAAAGACGGCGTGCAAGTGATCGTGCCCAACCCTAAAACCTCGGGCAATGGCCGTTACACCTACCTGTCGGCGTGGGGCTATACGCTGAAAAACGGTGGTGACGAAGCCGCCGCGAAACAATTCGTCGGCAAGCTATTTGCCAACGTACCGGTACTCGACACTGGTGGCCGTGGCGCAACTACCACGTTCATGACTAACCAGATCGGAGATGTGTTGGTGACCTTCGAAAACGAAGCCGAAATGATCGCCAAAGAGTTTGGCCGCGATCAGTTCGAAGTGGTCTATCCAAGCGTCTCGGCCGAAGCAGAGCCACCGGTGACGGTGGTCGATAAAGTCGTCGACAAAAAAGGCACCCGGGCCGTGGCCGAAGAATACTTGAAATACCTCTGGTCACCCGAAGGCCAGGAAATCGCCGCCGCCAACTACCTGCGCCCACGCGACCCCACCGTACTGGCGAAATACGCCGACCGCTTCCCGAAAGTCGACTTTCTGTCGGTAGAAAAAACCTTCGGCGACTGGCGCACCGTGCAGAAAACTCACTTTGGTGACGGCGGGATTTTCGATCAGATTTATTCGGGTAAATAGTGTTGGATTTCGCTCTGTAGGAGCCAACTGGTTGGCGAGGCAATAGCCCTGACAGGCTCAATCAGGCTGTTTCGCCAACACGTTGGCTCCTACAGATTCGGGTATTTATAGGAGATCCATCATTAATTACATCCTCCGTTTAATACTAAAAATCACTTGCCGAACCTCCTCGACGGGCAGGCGAATTGTTATAAGCTCCACGTTCTCACTCCCCAAAATCAGTACGGTATGAAAATCGTCCTTCGACCTACTTGGCTGCCAAATCACATCCACTGACCCACCAATCAAATAGCGGGTGACGTGCGCATTACAATCCAGCTTTAAAAGGGAGCGCTGGCGCTTCAGCTCTTCAACTTCTTCGTGGTTAAGATTTTCCCCAGACGAAACGCCATATATCAGCCGATAAGCATCTGCAACAGCGTGGGATGACGAGGTAAATATCTCGGCCTGGTCACTCCAGGGTCTCGACGTTACGTGTTGCTGCCCGACGTACCCTTGGCTCGGATAACTGGCTACAAACCCATCGCCACTCAGCAAGGATCGAGGCTTACCGGGCAAGTTAAATTGATAGGAAGAAAAATAAACCGGCGTAGATAACCCTTCTTGATAAGCCGCTTTCATAATTGAAGGCGGTGAATAGTCGCATTTATCAGCCGATGCATTAACGGCGACAATCATTAGTACACTTGGCAACAGCATTTTTTTCATTACATGCTCCTTTGTATCTATGACAAACGCGTGGACTTCAATCATGCCCTGCCAATATAAGGGTCGGGCTGGGGCGGGCGGACGCAACTTGGCCAACCAGCAAGGGCAATCGTCTGACGTAACTATATTTCAGACTCTATAAATATTTCGCGTATATACCTTAATCTTTCTATCTCTTCCCTCACTTCACAGTCACCCTTTAGCATCTCACCTCGCTGACCACCGAGCTCTAAAATAACGGTGCATTTTTCCCTTACAAATAAGGCCCACATAGAATCCATATTTTTTATCTTTAATGCTAGCTTAGTTTGTTCGTCATCATGAATGTCATCATGAAGACGTTCCAAACTCATTTTACGAAGTAGTATTTTTTCATCTTCAATGCAGCTCATAACACTGGGATGCTCACCCTTAGCATTATCCAAGCATTTTGTGTATGCTGGACTATATAGATTATTTCGATCGATCTGAAGAGCGAAAGGTGCAGCGGAGTAAGAAAGCAAAATGAACGCCATAATTTTTTTCATATCTACCAACATCTATTCTGAAATTTCAAAATCTAAAGAACATAGCTCAATAAGTTGTCGCTTTTCTTCTTCAGCTCTAGCAACAAGTCCGCCCCAAAGGCTGGGAGAACTAGCAAATAGCAAGTTATTCTTTTCAATTTTATAGTTTTGTACTTTTTTAACAAAACTGAAATCAGAGATAGATTCCAAATCTGCGCCTGACAACGCCTTGATTATCAATTTTGTTTTAGGTCCAAATTGGACAGCGGTAGACCAAATCAGATCATGGATGGCAGCCCTTTTGTGATTCATAACGACTCCATTATCGCGGAGTACTTCCAACTGGACATCGTAGTGGGTTTCTTTGATAAATTTGTGCTGAGCGGACTTAAACTTGTCTTCCTCTCTTGCCGCTATGGTTTTCCATTTACGATTGAAGTCATCAGATGCCGCAGTCATCCCGATGAATTCAGACTCGAATTCCGATTTTAAAATAAACTTTTGAACTACCCCCATTGCGGAGGACATCTGATAAGTACCATAGGATACTCCACCGTGATCCCCTCGCCCGGTGGAAACGGTTCCTGGGCCTCGTCCTCCTGATTCATATCTCTCTGACGTCGAACCTAATATCCATTTTTTTACGCTGACTACCATCGCCCCAACAAACTCCACCGGATGAAAATAAGAAACCCATCCATCCTTGGGCAGTCCAACCTTCTCCGCTACTTCATCCCAAAACACCAAGTTATTAATCCGCTCACTCTCATGCCGCAGCCACTCAGGGTCGTGACTCAGGCGGTCCCGAAACGCTTGCCAGTTGGCAGCGTCGGCGGTGGTTTGCCATTCGGTGTGGTGGTGGGTAATGAGTTTTGACCAGCGATTTCTGAACGCGGGGTTTCTCAGTGTCAGCCGCAGTTCTTCAGCGCTGACGTTTCCGTCGTGATTGACGTCGGCCAAAGCGTGCAGGTGTTTATAGAAATTACACACCTTCCCCGAAATCAACGGGCTGCAGCTATTGGCACCTTGCTCAACGATCTTGAAGCCAAGCGCCTTGAAGTCGTGTTGACTGACGATCTGGGCCTTGGTTGTGCCGTCCTGTACTCCTTGTTTACTGATCAATGCTTCAAAATTACGGATCGGCGCTTTGGGGGTAGGGACCTTTTCCTGGACGTTAATCTTGTAGGCCAGGGCGCCGTCTTTGTCTTTTACGACCGGCAACTTGTTCAGGTCAAACACATGGTCTTGAAACAGAAATCTCCGGAGCTCGCTTTCGGTGTCTTGGGCCACGATGTCCGGTTGCAGTTTGGGTACGTGGAGGTATTGCTTGCCGTGTTTGAGACCGGCTTCGTTGCTGAGAAAAGCGTCGAGGTTCGGGTCGCAGGTGAAGACTTCCAAATGCACTTGGTGTTTGGATGTCTTGCCGGTTTCGGCGGGTGTTTCGTACAACCCAAGGTAGCCCACCGGGGCGCCAGCTTTGATCGGGATCGGTTTTTCGGGAACGATAACGCTGTCCAGACCCACCGGCTCAGTGCGCGGAAACTCCAGCTCAATGTCATCCACGTAGGCCCAAAACGCTTGAATGAGAGGCTCGCCTCTGATGGTGGTCGGGGCAATGGTGCAGCGCGCCATGGGCCGTCGGGTGCCATCCGGTGCGTTGACCAACACAGTGTGTGCGTTATCAAAACGAAAGGTATAGCCCGAGGGTAATTGTTCCCGCACGCCGTAGCTGGCGCCCGGATCGTTATTCTCAGGCGCGCGATGCATGTCCAACCCGTGGAACTGCCGCACGCGGGCTTCAACCATGCCTTGCCAATACACAGGTCGGGCTCGCGCAGGTGGCAGCACCTTGGCCAACAGCAACCGACAGTTATCTGGGCTGATGGGTTGCCCGTGTTGGTGGCTGGCGAACCAGAGTTCTGCACCGGAATTGAACGGGCCTTCCGGTGGTGCCCAGACAAGGCGGCCTTTGGCAAAGCGATAGCCTTCGGCGCCTTCTCGCTCTTCAAGAATGTCGAACACGCTGCCGGCGAGGATTACACCGATCTTTTTACTGCCGGGTTCACCCAAGGGCACATTGCGGGCTGCGCGGTCGCCGAAACCGACTTGCACGCGGTTGGCGTAGGTCGGGTCGTCATTCGGGTAGCGTTCGAAGGGCAGCAGGTGCATGTACAGGCTGTAAAAGGTCAGGCTGTTTTGCTTGCCGTGGTTGGGCCCTTCTTCGGGATTGGGCGGTGACTGATAAGTGTGGCGGACTAGGCAAAACGAGGTGGAGTATTTCAGTTGCAGGCAACTTGCGTCCTGTTCGAACTGGGAATCGAGGTAGTCGGCATTCAAGCGGTATGCGACCACTTCACCGTCGGCGATGCAGCGCACCGGTTCGTTGTGGACGCAGTGCGGGGCGCTTTCATTGCTGATATGAATACCGCCGTGCCAGAAGCCGCTTTTGCTCAATAAGTAGAACCCCGACGTTTCTTTTTCCAGCAGTTGATGCAGTTGCTCGGCGTCAGCAAAGGGTTTGCCATCTGCTTTGCGGATCGGGAACTGGAAGGAGTTGCTCAGGCTGGATTTCGGGGTATTGGACATGGGCCGGTCTGCATAGTGGAGAGGCCGGGCAAGTTTCCGGTAGAAAAACATACGTATATAGACGCTATGACCGACTAGCGTCGTAGGGTAAATCCCACATAATTGTGGGCATCGACCTAAAGACGGGGATTCAGCTAAAACCTGTTATCCGGCAGTCAAAGGCTATGGAAAGCAGAAAAAAACACTTTGGTGACGGCGGGATTTTCGATCAGATGTATTCGGGTAAGTAAGCCAATTCGCTAGATCCACTGCGGGATATGCGTAATGTCGAAATTTCTGTAGGAGGGGCCACCACGTCTTCGAAGCGGCGCTGTCGCGCAGCAAACTGAGTGGCATTTTGTGTGATTTGAGATTGCAGCGTGCAGGACTGAAGCCTTCCCGAATAAATTCGGTCCCACGGTTTTTGGCGCTGCAAAGATTCTGTAGGAGCTGCCGGAGGCTGCGATCAGGTCGAAGGACCTTCGCCAACAAGTTGGCTCTACAGATGGCCGCCCGCCCGTAGATCGGCTGTGAATTGAATATCGAATTGCGGAAAGAGGCCCCACGAAACCATGCGGCCCCTGGAGCGACGCCGGTGTGAGGGGAGACCGCCTAAGCCTCTCGCCAACACGGTGGCTTCAACAGAGAATTTCTGTCAGGCAAACATCAATGCCCAAACTGCCGACCCAACCCCGGCGGGACACCATTAACGTCGGTGGCTTGCCACGGTCCGTTACGGGCGGTTGACCAGCTCCAGCCGTTGTCCCAGCGGTAGTAGGTGCGCTGGCGGTAGAAGGTGTCCGGCTGGTCGTCCAGCACGTACACCCCGAGCTGTGAGTCCCAGTGGCTGTTGCCACCCGGTGGCGGGGCGAAGTGGGCAGAGGTTTGCGGCGCGCCCGGTGCCGGGTGTTGTGGCGCGGGCTGCGGCGCTTTGTGGGGCACGCTCGGTTGTGACGTGCCGGGCTGCGGCGGGATGGGTTCGCTGCTTTGCGGTGCCGGTGGTTGCACCGCACACGCACTCAAGCCCAGCACCAGACTCAACAAGGTAATGCGTGCGGCGGCGCTCATGGCGTTCTCTTTAATGATCTGGGCTGTCGATGGTCAGCGCTTGCAGCTCCGTGGTGCTGCTGGACAGGGGCGCGCTGCGGCCAATCCACTCACCCGTTGTCGCTTGGCCGGCGCGGGAGATGCGCGCAACCAGTTGGACTTCAGGGAAGTTCGACAGTTTCAGTTGCGGCATCATCGCGTCCGCATCGGCCAGTTCGACTTCAGCGGGCAGGTCAGCCACGGTCAGGCGCTTGACCGCCAACGGCATGGGCGGGCCGGAGGTGGCGCGGGCAAAGATAAACACGCTGTCGCCGGGTTGGACCTTGGCTTTGAGGGCTTCGGCGAGGTCAACATGAACCTTGATCAGTGCCGGCACCCTGCTTTCAACCGCTGACGTCTCTGGCGCCTTGACCGCGACCACAGGTGTCGCAACGACTGGAGCGCCACTGCCAAGTTTCTCGGCAGCGCGGGCAATGCCACCTTCCAGCGCTGAGCGGGAAGGATCATCTGCCGGTAACACCGCTAACAGGCGTTTCCAGTAATCCATGGCTTGCTGATAGCGCTCGCCCTCGAAGGCAGCGATCCCCAACAGCCCGAGGCTGGTGACTTCATTGGGATCGGCTTTAAGCGCTTCGGTGGTCAGCGCCTGGACCTGCGGCGAGAACTTTTTGTCACCGGCGAAATACAGCGCTTGCGCCCACTGCCCGAGCAGTTCTGGCTGACGCCCGGCCAATCCGACCGAACGTTCAAACAGACCCGCCGCGTCCGCAGGCCGGTCCTGCGCCATGTAACTGCGCGCCAGGAAGTACAAACCTTCCGCCGAATCCGGCTGAGCCTTTACCGCACGCTCCAGGCGTGTAGTCATTTCCGCCAGGGACGTTGGCGCCTGAGCGAATTCGCGACTCAGTTCGACCTTGTCACTGGCACCGAAATGCAGGTACAGCGCCAAGCCCAGGACCGGCACCAGCACCGCCGCCAGCAACGGCAATGATTTGCCCAAGCGCGCCGAGCGCGAGATATCGGCGCCTTCGGTGTCGGCCAGCAACTCACGCGCGGCTTCGGCACGGCCGGAATCCATTTGCAAGTCAGAGAGCACGCCCTCCTCCTGCTGGCCCACTAGCTCGGCCACACGCTCCTGATACAGGGCAACGTTGAGCGCGGTACGATCCTCTTCACTTTGAGCGCGACGACCACGCAGAACAGGGATCAACAAAAAACTCAGGGCCACCAGCAACAGCAGGCCGGCAGCTAGCCAGAAATCAATCATTCGTGGTTTTTATCCAACAGGTGGGCGAGGCGCTGACGCTCCTCGTCGGAAAGAACATCTGCATCTTCGGCGCGCTTGCCGCGTCGGCGCGTGATCATGACGCCGATCACCAACACGCCGCCCAACAGTAAACCCGCCGGGCCAAACCAAAGCAGCCAGGTCCCCGAATTGAGCGCCGGTTTGTAGCGCACGAAATCGCCGTAGCGATCAACCATGAAGTCGATGATCTGCTGATTGCTTTGGCCTTCGCCTAGCATCCGATAAATCTCTTTACGCAGGTCGGCGGCGATGGGCGCGTTGGAGTCAGCGATGTCTTGATTCTGGCATTTCGGGCAACGCAGTTCTCGGGTCAGGTCGGCGTAACGCGCGCGCTGAGCCTCGTCTTTGAATTCATATGAATCGATGGCGGCCTGGGCGACACCCGCCAGCCCTGCACTGAGTACCGCTGCGGCTAACCAACGCTTCATGGTTTGGCCTCATCTACCAGGCCTTGATACAGGCCGGCCAGTTGTTCATGCCAAACCACGTCGTCGATCACGCCGACGTGCTTGTAACGAATAACGCCCTTGCTGTCGATCAGGAAGGTTTCCGGCGCGCCGTACACCCCCAGGTTCAGACCGAGGCCACCGGCCTCATCGTTGATGTTGATCTGGTAAGGGTTATGAAAATCCTTCAGCCATTTCTGTGCATCAACGTTGACGTCTTTGTAGTTGATGCCATAAATCACCACGCCTTGCTGCGCCAACTTATTCAACACCGGATGCTCGACGCGGCAGGAGATACACCACGTGCCCCAGACGTTGACCAGCGCCGGCTTACCCAGCAAATCAGCCTGGGTGATGACTTTGCCGCTTTGCACGTCAGGCAAGGAAAACGCCGGGAACTGCTTGCCGATCATCGCTGACGGCAACTCGGCAGGGTCAAGGTACAGGCCGCGATAGAGAAAAGCCGCCACGCCCAAAAACAAGGCCAGCGGTATCAACAGAATCCAGCGCTTCATGCAGCGGCCCCCGTCAGGCCCAGCGCATCACGCACTTTGCTTTTGACTTTGACTCGATAACGACGGTCCGACGCCGCCATCAGGCCGCCCAAAGCAGTGAACAATCCGCCGAACCAAATCCAGCGCACGAACGGTTTGACGTGCAGGCGCACAGCCCACGCACCATTCTCCAGCGGTTCACCGAGGGCCACGTACAGATCACGGCGAAAACCTGCGTCGATACCGGCTTCAGTCATCATCGATTGCTGCACGCTGTACAAGCGTTTTTCCGGGTGAAGCAGCGCAACTTGCTTGCCGCCTTCGAGGACGCGAATAGTGCCTTGGTCGGCAGTGAAGTTCGGGCCCTGAATATGCTTGGCGCCTTCGAACTGGAAGACATAACCACCCAAATACAACGAATCACCCGGCGCCATTCGCAGATCCCGCTGAGCACTGTTGGAACTGGACAGCACCACGCCCAACGCACAGACGGCGATGCCGATGTGCGCAACCTGCATGCCCCAATAACTGCGGGTCAAACCACGAACGCCTTTGATCAGGCCTTTGTGGCGGGTTTTGTCGAGGATGTCGCGAACACCGGCCAGCAAGACCCACGCCGCGAGCATGAAGGTCGCCAGGGAACCCCATTGCGTGTCATGCAGCACGAACGCGGCGACTCCCGCCAGCAACGCGCTGCCGACCAAAACTGGCGCCAACATGCCCAGCAACCATTTCACCGGGGTGTCTTTCCAGCGCACCAACATACCGACGGCCATCACTGCCATCAGTAACGCCATCAAGGGCACGAACAACGCGTTGAAGTAAGGCGGGCCCACCGACATTTTGGTGCCGCTCATCGCATCCACCGCCAGCGGATATAAGGTGCCCAACAGAATCGTTGACGCGGCGACGACCAAGATCAGGTTATTGCCCAACAGCAGCGTTTCACGCGACCACAATGAGAAACCTACGTGGCTTTTCACCACCGGGGCACGGAACGCGAACAGGGTCAGCGAGCCGCCGACCACGATCAGCAGGAAGATCAGAATGAACACGCCACGGGCGGGGTCAGAAGCAAACGCGTGGACCGACGTCACCACCCCGGAACGCACCAGAAAGGTGCCCAACAAGCTCAGCGAAAACGCCGCAATCGCCAACAGCACGGTCCAGCTTTTGAAGACACCGCGCTTCTCAGTCACCGCCAGCGAGTGGATCAACGCCGTGCCGACCAACCAAGGCATGAACGAGGCGTTTTCCACTGGATCCCAGAACCACCAGCCGCCCCAACCGAGTTCGTAGTAAGCCCACCAGGAACCGAGGGTGATGCCGACGCCAAGGAAGGCCCAGGCAATGATCGTCCACGGACGTGACCAGCGCGCCCATGCAGCGTCCAGACGCCCGCCGAGCAGCGCAGCAATGGCAAATGCGAAGGCGACCGAGAAACCGACGTAGCCCATGTACAGCATCGGCGGATGCACAATCAGGCCAATGTCTTGCAGCAAGGGGTTAAGGTCGTGACCATCTGCGGGAATTTGCGGCAGGATCCGCGTAAACGGATTGGAGGTGAGTGTCAAAAACAGCAGGAAGCCCACGCTGATCATGCCCATTACGGCCAATACCCGCGCCAACATGATCTGCGGCAGTTGACGAGAAAAGATCGATACCGCAAAGGTCCAGCCACCGAGGATCAACGCCCACAGTAACAACGAGCCTTCGTGTGCGCCCCATACGGCGCTGAATTTGAAATACCACGGCAACGCACTGTTGGAGTTATTGGCCACATAGCCGACCGAAAAGTCGTCGGTCATGAATGAGTACGTCAGGCAGCCGAAGGAAAACACCAAGAAGGCAAACTGCCCCCAGGCCGCTGGCTGGGCCAGGCTCATCCATTGACGGTCACCGCGCCAAGCGCCGATCAAGGGCACGCTGGCCTGCACGATGGCAAGGCACAGCGCCAGAATCATGGCCAGATGGCCGAGTTCAGGAATCATGGGGTCAGCCCTGTTTCGATGGTAGAGAGGTCGACGAAGACGACACGGGCGCCGACTGGCCGCTGTCTTTCAATGCTTTTGTCACTTCAGGCGGCATGTATTTCTCATCGTGTTTGGCCAGTACCTCATCGGCGACTACCACGCCATCGGCGTTGAGCTTGCCCAAGGCGACGATGCCCTGCCCTTCACGGAACAGGTCAGGAAGAATGCCGCGATAGGTAATGGTCACCGACTTATTGAAATCGGTGACGATGAATTTGACGTCCAAGGAATCGCCGGAGCGTTGCAACGAACCTTTTTCCACCATGCCGCCAGCGCGAATACGCGCATCAACCGGGGCCTCGCCGTTGGCGATCTGAGTCGGGGTGTAGAACAGGTTGATGTTCTGTTGCAGCGCACTCAAGGCCAGGCCGACGGCGACGCCCACTCCGGCCAGTATTCCGACAATGATCAACAGACGCTTCTTACGCAGCGGATTCACTTCTGATTCTCCCAGCGCAGACGTCGCGCCTCTTGTTGCAAGTAACGCCGACGGGCCAAGACCGGCAGCGCGACGTTTAGAGCCAATACCGACAGGCAAATGCCATACGCAGACCAGACATACAGGGCATGACGGCCCATGGCCAAGAAATCACCAAACGAGTCGAAACTCACTGTACGACTCCTTTGACGGGCACTTGATTCAGGCTTTTCATGATTTCGTCCTTGACCCAACTGCTGCGCGCTTCGCGCTTTAGGACTTCAAGGCGCATGCGCAGCAACAGCACTGCGCCAAAGAAGCAATAGAACCCCAAGACCATGAACAGCAACGGCAGCCACATCTCGGCCGGCATCGCCGGTTTTTCCGTGAGGCTGAAGGTCGCGCCCTGGTGCAAGGTGCTCCACCATTCCACCGAGTATTTGATGATCGGTATGTTGATCACGCCAACAATCGCCAGTACCGCGCAGGCTTTGGCGGCGCTCTCGCGGTTGGTAATGGCGTTGCCGAGGGCAATCAGACCGAAGTACAGGAACAACAGAATCAACATCGATGTCAGGCGCGCATCCCACACCCACCACGAACCCCAGGTCGGTTTGCCCCAGATGGCGCCAGTCACTAACGCCACGGCGGTCATCCAGGCCCCCACGGGAGCAGCACACTGCAGCGCAACATCGGCTATTTTCATCTTCCAGACCAGCCCGACCACACCGGCCACGGCCAACATCACGTAGCAGGACTGGGCGACCATGGCGGCCGGAACGTGAATATAAATGATGCGAAAACTGTTGCCCTGCTGATAGTCCGGCGGCGCAAAGGCGAGGCCCCATACCAGACCGATACCGATCAGCAACACGGCGGCGATGCTCAGCCAGGGCAGCATGCGCCCGCTGATACCGTAAAACCATTTAGGTGAGCCCAGCTTGTGGAACCAGGTCCAACTGATGTTGCTTTTCATCACGCTGCCTTTCATCACAGTACTTTCAGGGTCTTTATTGATCAGCGCCCTCGGGCGGCGATGATCCAACCTCAATTATTCGCCGACGCTGATCTTCAGGCCAGCGGCTATTGCAAAAGGTGTCAGGGTTACTGCCAAAGCGGTCAGGCTGCCAAGCCAAAGCAAGTAACCGGTGGCGGGCATGCCATGCAGCGCCGCTTGTAACGCGCCGCTGCCCAGAATCAATACCGGGATGTACAACGGCAATATCAATAACGCCAACAATAATCCGCCGCGCTTCAAGCCGACGGTCAATGCCGCACCCACCGCGCCGAGCAAGCTTAGTACCGGCGTACCCAGCAGCAGCGAGAGCAACAATACAGGCAGGCATTCACTGGGCAAACCCAGCATCAATGCCAATAACGGCGCCAATAGCACCAGCGCCAGTCCGGAAAACACCCAGTGTGCCAGCACCTTGGCTGAAACTAGAAGAGCCAGGGGGTGCGACGAAAGGACCCACTGCTCCAGTGAACCGTCTTCAAAATCACTGCGAAACAGCCCGTCAAGCGAGAGCAGGACTGACAATAGCGCTGCCACCCAGACTAATCCCGGCGACAAGGTTTGCAACAATTGAGTCTCCGGGCCGACGGCCAGCGGGAACAAGGCGATCACGATTGCGAAAAAAACCAGCGGGTTAGCCAATTCCGCCGGACGACGAAATAACAAACGTGCTTCACGGGCGACCATCAGGGTAAACACATGACTCATACCGCCCACTGCCCCAGATCAAGGTCTCGATAACCGCCAGGCATATGGCCCAGCGTATGGTGAGTGGTCAACACAACCATGCCGCCGCGCTCGCAATGTGCCGCCAGGTGCGTTTCGAGTTGAGCCACACCTTGTTTGTCCAACGCGGTGAACGGTTCATCGAGGATCCACAACGGCGGGCTATCGAGGTACAGACGCGCCAACGCGACGCGCCGTTGCTGGCCTGCCGACAAGGTATGGCAAGGCACGTCTTCGAAGCCGCGCAAACCGACCGACTCCAGCGCGCGCCAAATATCGTCGCGGTGGGCGGGACGGTGCAAGGCACACAGCCATGTGAGGTTTTCCTCGGCGGTGAGCAGGTCCTTGATACCGGCAGCGTGGCCGATCCACAGCAGGTTGCGCGCCAGCTCGGTCCGCTGCGTCGCCAGCGGCTGGCCGTTAAGCAGCACGTCCCCCGCCGTCGGCTGCATCAGCCCGGCCAGCAACCGCAACAGGCTGGTTTTACCACTACCGTTCGGGCCGCTTATTTGCAGCATATCGCCGGCAGACAGACGCAGTTCGAGGTTCTCGAAGAGCATCCGCCAGTCACGCTCGCAAGCAAGCGCCACGGCTTCTAGAAGCGGGCTGGGCATGGCTGACCTTTCTTTGATGATCAAGGGCTAAGCGGTTCAAGTCGGCTAAAAACCGGCCGTTATACTGATGACGTTTAAACGTGCACCTACCCGAAAGGAGGGGTGACTTAAATTTTTATCCGCACCCTCCTAGACGGGGCGGCATTATACATGTCATGTCCTACTTTCAAGAGGGCAATTTCCACAGGTTGTAACTCTCCATGACTGGCGACATTAGCAGCCTCCCACCGCTCTCCCCTGCCGCAGTGCTCATTAAGGCTGGGGTTGCGCCGAGTGACGTTCTCAAATTGCTTCAACCTGCGGCGGGATTGTTGGCGGCGGGCGAAATCGTTACCGCAGAAGTCGTCACGACTAAACCCGTGGATCAGGCGTTTCAGTTGCTGTTACGGCTAAACCTGGTGAGCGGCGGTCAAACCCTGATACAAGCCATCAGCCCGCAGCCGTTGCCGGTGGGCGCTAATTTGTTGGTGTCGCAGCCCACGCCCAGCAGCCTGGCCATTACTGTGCAACAGAGCTTGAGTTCGGCGGTTGCCAGCTTACTGACCATCGACACCAAACAATTGCCGGTGGGCACCTTGCTGCAAGGCACTGTGCAGAGCAGCCAGCCATTGCCATTGCCTCAGGGTCAGGGTCAGGGTCAGCCTGCGCTGTTTCGCAACATCATCACCCTGATCAACACCGTTCTCGCCGGCACCAGCCTGACGGTGGACAGCCCCCAGCCATTGGCAGTTGGTAGCCAACTCAACGCTCAGATCCAGGGGCCGCAGTTCTTGAGTTTCGTACAACTGAGCACGCACCTGGATCAAGTGGCGGTTTCCCAGCAGCTCAGCACCCAGCAAAGCCGCCAAGGCTCACTGGACGGTTTGTTCAAGGTGCTGCAGAACATTCAGCAAAACCAAAGCTTGCCACCCGCGCTGCAAGAGAGCATCGATACGTTGTTGGCCGATCTGCCGGATATTCAACAATTAAGTGACCCCAAAGTCGTCGCGCAGGCCTTGAGCGGCAGCGGCGTGTTTCTTGAAGCCAACCTCCTCGGCGGCCAAACCGTGGCCGCCGGTCCAGACCTGAAAGCCAATTTATTAAGGCTGATTGCGCAGATCCTGCCGAACGTTCCTGACAACACCGATTACGACGCCGCAGCGGCCGCTAATAGCATGGCCCGGGTCATGCCGAGCATTATTCGCAATGCGTTGGGCACGCTGGGGTTGGTAGGCGCACGCCCGCACCTCAGTGGTTTCCCGATTCCGTCGCGTCACTTCGGCGCAGAGAATGCGGAAGACCTTGAGACCTTGTTAAAGCTTACCGCCGCGGCCATTTCGCGCCTGCAAAGCCATCAATTGTCCGGGCTCGAACAGACCCGCACCAGCGCCGACGGAAGCCTGTTGACCACGTGGCAATTGGAAATTCCCATGCGCAATATGCAGGACATCGTGCCACTACAGGTCAAAGTCCAACGTGAAGAAACGTCGGATCAGGATCAGAGTGCCGAGAAAAGCGACAACCCGAACAAGCCCGCCAAAGAGAAGCTCTGGCGGGTCGAACTGGCATTCAATTTGGAGCCGCTAGGGCCGCTGCAAGTCCAGGCGCAACTGGTACGCGGTAGTTTGTCTAGCCAGTTGTGGGCCGAGCGTTCGCAAAGCGCCGAGCTGATCGGCCGTGAATTGGGTTACCTGCGCGAGCGTCTGGTGGCGTCTGGCATCACCGTCAGCGAGTTGGCCTGCCATCGCGGCACCCCGCCACAAGGCCAGCGCACCGCCCTTGAACAACGCTGGATCGACGAGAAAGCCTGATGACTCAATCCGACCACACCCCGCGTCAGGCCATCGCCCTCAGCTACGACGGGCAACAAGCGCCAACCCTCACAGCCAAAGGCAACGACCAATTGGCCGAAACCATTCTGGCCATCGCCCGGGAATACAAGGTGCCAATCTACGAAAACGCCGAACTGGTCAAACTGCTGGCCCGTATGGAATTGGGCGACAGCATCCCTGAAGCGCTGTATCGCACCATCGCCGAAATCATCGCGTTTGCCTGGCACCTGAAAGGCAAGTTTCCTGCGGGCCGTGACCCTAACGCCGAGCCAGTGGAACGGGACATCACGCCGAGCGCCTGAGAAACCGCATCAAGCCCTTCGCCAGCAAGTCGGTGCCTACAGATCGGTAAGGCTTTTTCAGCTTTCCGACGCCAGCATATGGTCGAA
The DNA here is from genome assembly GCF_034350045.1 of Pseudomonas sp. CCI4.2. NCBI lineage: Bacteria > Pseudomonadati > Pseudomonadota > Gammaproteobacteria > Pseudomonadales > Pseudomonadaceae > Pseudomonas > Pseudomonas sp. CCI4.2. Next base: position 5,014,855 of record NZ_CP133781.1, read on the forward strand.
CAGCAGTCGCGCAGTGACCGACAGCGCTTCCCGGGAGCGTACGCACAAGGTCAGTTCGCGGGTAGCCCAGGGTTCGTCCAGCGTGAGGGTTTTTGCATGCTCAATGGCATAAATATCGACACTGCCCTGAGGCAATATCCCGATCCCGATACCCGCTTGAACCATCAAGCATAAAGCGTCGTAACTGGACACTTCCATCCGCAACTTGAGCGATCTTCCTGCATCACTGGCCGCTTTGATCATCTGAAAATTGAGATGGGTGCCGCTGCGTAACGCCACGTATTCATAATCGAGGGTGTCGGCGAAAGTCACGCTGTCGCGGGCTGCCAATGGATGGCCATCGGGGACCAGCAGCACCAATTGATCCGTGCGGAACGGATACACCTCTACGTCCGAGCCATGCGGTAATTGAGTAAATACGCCGATGTCGGCGAGGTTTTCCGCGACGCCCTTCGTAATCGCCAGGCTTTGCTTTTCTTCCAGGGTTATCTGAATCTGCGGGTAAAGGTCCATGAACGACTTGAGCAGTGAGGGCATGAACTGAGTGATGGCTGAGATGTTAGCGAGCACATGAATAGAGCCGCGTCGACCGTGGGAAAAATCGTGCATCTGCACGACAATCTCATTCAAGTTGTTTAGCACGCTACGGGCCATGTAAAGCAAGGAAATACCTGCGGCCGTCGGAGTAATCCCCTTGTTGGTGCGCACCAGTAACTGCGAGTTGAGCAGCTCTTCCAGCTCACTCAAACGCTTGCTGACCGCCGCGGCCGCAATGTGTTCGCGCTTGGCGGCGGCAGCGATCGTGCCTTCTTCAATGACGCTGACAAATAGACGCAACGAGATGGGATCGAGTTTCATAAGGGCCAACAGGCTCAACGGTGTGGACTGCGCCGATGGTAACCCTTTACGTCGGCTTCAGAATGCGCCAGAAAGCAGATAACCCGCGTTTGGCACTTGGGCTTTCAAGCCCAGGGTTTTCAGGATCTGGTAAACGGTGGCGACTGACGCTGACAACACCGGCAGGTCGATACGGTCTTGGACCACTTGGATCGCCGGCAGCGATGGCATCTGTACACAGGCTGAAAGCACCACGCCGTCCGCTTGGCCTATATTCAGGCGATCAGCGTGCGCCACCAGATTCATCGGGTCCAGACGACCCACCGCGAGGTTGTCAGAGACCTCCAAACTGATCGAGTCGGTCACTTCAATTCCGGCGGCTTCGATGTAGTCGATGACTTGTTGGGTCAGCGGCTTCATGTACGGGGTGATCAGCGCGACTTTCTTGTAGCCCAGCACGTTCAAGCTGTCGATCAACGCGCCCGCCGAACTCAACACCGGGGTCGGCGCATTGTTGCTCTTAACGGTTTCACTCAGGCGGGCCTGGGAGACTTTGTGGTAACCGGCGCCTTGGCACATGATCGCCACCAGGCAGGCATAGGCCATGACGTCGACTCGGGCATCGCTCAGTTCCAGTGCGCAACGGTCACTGTCGACGTCCATTCTTTTAAGTTCTTCCGGGCTTACATTCATCATCCGCATGCGCGCGGAGTGAAAGGTGAAATGCTCCTCAGGGAACAGCGAGTATCGCGAGGTCAGCATCGCTGGGATTTCGGTTTCCATGGTGGTGTTGGAGCTTGGAACGATTTGGCCGATACGAAAATTTTTCATAATTCAGTCCTTCTCTAGAAGTCAGTTGCCGCTGGTCAGTTGAGCGCCCTTGGTTTCCTGAAGCGTGAACACCAGGACGGCGGCGATCGCATAAGAAACAGAGGCAAGAGAAATGGTCGCAGTGAAGCCAACAAGCGGGATTAAAATCGGTACCAGCTTGATCCCGGCGATGGCGCCGACACGACCGAAGTTGAAGCAAAAACCTGACGCGGTGGAACGAATGCTGGTCGGGAACAATTCCGAATACCACGAACCGAAACCGCTGAAGTAGCCGGTAAAGAAGCCCAGCAATGCAGCCAGGGAGCCGAGGGTGATCACGTTCTGGGTGGTGAACAGCAGTTTGCCGTCAGTCAATGGCATCAGCGTCGCTGAGTAGGCAAACACCGGCACCATGATCGCCATCCCCGCGAAAAAAATCGCGAACGACAGACGCCGGCCAATTGCTTCGGCTAAATAGCCATACGCCAGGTAACCAATGGTCGCGCCAATGCCGATCCAGATCACAAACACCGGTGCTTGATCAATTCGCACGTTGAGGATGTTCTGCAGATAGGCGGGCATAAAGGTCATGATGATCCAATAGCCGTACATGCCGAGTACCGAGATGCTCAAACCGAGCAGGGTCAGCTTCAGGTGTTGCGGACTAAAGATCTCCATCAGCCGGCCTTTTTTGGCGTTCTGGCGCATAAATTCGCGGTTGGCCAGCCAAACGGGCGATTCTTTGACGAACAGCATGATGAACACCAGCGTGAAATAGGCTGGGATCGAGGCGTAGATAAACAGCGAGCGCCATGATTCGGGGTCGCTGGTCTTTAGAAAGGTCCACGCGAATATTGCTGCCAGAAGGCCACCGCCCGACCAACCGGTTTGCATCACCGCGAAGGCTTTGGCGCGACCGGCCGGCGGCCAGATCTCCGAGACCAGTGCTGCGGCTGCAGACCACAACCCACCCACCGCGATACCGACACAAAAGCGGCAGACGTTGAGTTGCCACAAGCTGTCGGCGTAACCACACAACAGGGTTCCGGTGCCGTAGACAAACACCGACAACAACATGGTTTTTTTGCGGCCGATCTTGTCAGCAATGTTGCCCAGGAAAAAACCACCAATACCGGTCGCTAGCAGGAACCAGGCAACAGTGGAAACCACCTCACCCATGCCGACCGAAAAGCTTTTCGCCACGGCCAATAGGACAAAGCCAAACACGGTGGCGTCCAGCGCGTCGAATAACCAGGCGGCCCAAGAGCCTCCAAGCGTCAGGTAGCGTTCACCCTGAGTAAGGCTGTTGGCGCCCGTCGTGGTAGAAGGTGCTGCAATCGGTCTCGCAGTCATGGTTTTCATCGCATTATCTCGTCGTGATCGACTTATTGTTTTTGCGGACTCACTCGCGACAGCGGTGCGAGATGAGCAATCTGTGAGATGAATACTAAAAGCGGGGATTTGGCGCGTATATCAGGCATTCACGAGCCTGCCATCGCGTATGGCGATGGCTAGCTCCTGAAAGGCATGTTTGCGGGGAATTCAGAGATTCTGGAGGAGCTGCCGAAAGCTGCGATAGGTCCGAAGGACCTTCGCCAACGAGCTGGCTCCTACAGGGATAGGGGCCGTAGACGTGTGCCCTACCCGCGCCGTGGCGACTCGTGCATTTTGCTCATCAACCGAGCTTCTGCCTGGGTCAGGCCGCAGGATTGGGTCAGTTCATCGACGCTGGCACCCATGCCGACCAATCGGGCGGCTTGGGCGAAGGACAGCGTGGACGGGTCACGCTGCTCAAGCTGGCTCAACTTGTCCGGCAGCGGCGCGACGACTGAGCGCAATTCGTGCAAGTCCTCGCCCATGCGAATGGTGCCGCTCTGGTAGTTATCCAGACGTCTGGCCAACTCTCGGATGCGTTGATCACGCACCGTGTCGTCTTCGGCCTGTTGCGTCAGCAATAACCGCTGGCGTTTGGCGTAAGACAGAAACAGCACCAACGAGAGCACCCAAAGGATGCCCAGGAAAATTACCGCAGCCTCAAGAATCAATCAGATGTTCTCCAGGTCCGACCACTCTTCTTCCGACATCATTTTGTCCAGCTCAACAAGGATCAGCAGTTCACCGTTCTTGTTGCACACGCCCTGGATAAACTTGGCGGATTCGTCATTGCCCACGTTCGGCGCGGTTTCGACTTCAGACTGACGCAGATAAACCACTTCTGCCACGCTGTCGACCAGAATCCCGACCACTTGCTTGTCCGCTTCGATGATCACAACGCGGGTGTTGTCGCTGACTTCAACCGGGGCCAGACCGAAACGCTGACGGGTGTCGATGACGGTCACGACGTTACCGCGCAAGTTAATGATGCCCAGCACGTAGCTTGGCGCACCCGGAACAGGAGCGATTTCGGTGTAGCGCAGCACTTCCTGAACCTGCATCACGTTGATGCCATACGACTCGTTATCCAGGCGGAAGGTAACCCACTGCAGGATAGGATCTTCGGAACCTTGTGCTGACGACTTATTCATACCCCTAACCCCTCAAGTGTGTGCTGTACAGACGGCACTGAGCGCCGCCCTATGATTATTTGATAACGCCCATTTGCTTGACCGCGCCACTGGCTATCAGCTCGGCCAATTCGGAAACATCCAGCAATGCACACATGTGTTCAATCACTGTGCCCGCCAACCAGGGGCGTTGGCCGCGCTGGCTGCGCCATTTGATTTCGTTGGGGTCCAGGCGTATTGAGCGGCTGACGTGATGCACGGCCAGCCCCCATTCATAACCCTGAACCGAAATAACGTATTGCAAGCCCTGGCGGAAATCGTCGCGGTAGCGGTCGGGCATCACCCAGCGCGCCGTGTCGAGTACCTTCAAGTTGCCGCTTTGGCTGGGCAAGATCCCCAGAAACCAGTCCGGCTGGCCAAACAACGGTGTCAGCTCAGTCCCGGCCAAGGAATAGATCGAGCCCAAGCACACCAACGGCACGGCCAATGTCAGGCCGGCGACGTCGAACAACAAGCATTCGAACGGCTCGGCAGCCCACGCGGGGCGGCCGTCTTTGGCCAACGGCGGTGGCGTGCCCTGAGCCAAAGCAACGGGCACGTCCACCACGGAGCTGAACATGGTCACCGAACGCTCAACAACTGGCTTCGCTTCGATCACCTTGGGCACAAGCGCCACAGGTGCGGGCAACGCCAGCTCATGAACCACGCTCGGCACAGGCACAGCAACGACAACCGCCGCCAACGCCGCGCTAACCACCGCATCACGGGCTTGCTCTTCGAGCACCGCAGCCTGGAATTCATCCAGGTCGGAACTGACCGTCAGCTCTTGCGTGGCGTCGAAAAGCAACGCATCCAGATAAGACTGCAGCGCCAGTTGTGGCCGTGTTGCGATATCGACAGGGCGGTTCATGACTCAGATCCGAAAAGACGACCTTTAGGGTTTATCGGCCGTGTTGGCACCCGACTTGAATGTGTCGGCAACTCAGCCATAAGCACCTCAAGCGACCTGCGCGAGAAGTTGTTGGGACAGCAAATCTTTGAGCAGCGCGCGGTAAGCCAGCACGGCCCGACTCTTATTGTCGAACTGCGAAGGCGTCACGCCCACCCGGCTGGCGTCACGCAAACGGGTATCGATCGGCACGTAGGCTTTCCAGAGGTGTTCCGGGTAGCTATCACGCAGCACCTTTAGCGTGCCCATGGACGCCTGCGTCCGGCGATCAAACAAGGTCGGGACGATGGTGTAAGGCAGCGCGACTTTGCGTGAACGGTTAATCATTGCCAGGGTGTTCACCATCCGCTCCAGGCCTTTAACGGCGAGGAATTCGGTCTGCACCGGGATCACCAGTTGCTGACTGGCCGCCAAAGCGTTGACCATCAACACCCCGAGCAACGGCGGGCTGTCGATAATCGCGTAATCGAAATCTTGCCAGAGCTGCGCCAAGCTTTTGGCGATCACCAGACCCAAACCGCTTTGTCCCGGCGATTGGCGTTCAAGCACAGCTAGGGCGGTGCTCGACGGCATCAGCGAAATATTGTTATCGCTGGTCGGCAGCAACAGTTGGCCGGGCAACCCCTCTGGCACCAAACCCTTGTGCAGAAACAAGTCATAAGCACTGTGTTCGAGGGTATCGGGGTTGTGTCCGAAGTAACTGGTCATGGAGCCATGGGGGTCAAGATCGACAACGACCACGCGCTTGCGGGCCTCAGCCAGCAAACCGGCTAAAGCGATGGTAGAAGTGGTCTTACCGACCCCACCTTTTTGATTAGCTACTGCCCAGACTCTCATGGTGCTTTTTCCGCTCGGCAATCCATTGACCTACCGAGAATTGGCTATAAGGCGGGCGGCGGAGAATTGACGGCGTTCGCGCGTACCGGCGGTATTAATCGGGGCGGTGCAGTTTGTGTGCCAGCACGCCTTAATGCTGCGTCCGGCTTGGCGTTGGCAGTGCCAGAGCCGGTGAGGCTGCGACGAACTTCCAGGTTGCGGGAAATGACTAACACCACGCGCCGATTGCGGGCACGGCCCTCAACGGTGGTGTTGGGCGCCACTGGCTGAAACTCGCCGTAACCGACCGAGGCCATACGCGCCGGGTTGATCCCGTCAATCGCCAGCATGCGAACGATGCTCGCCGCTCGGGCAGACGACAGCTCCCAGTTTGTCGGGTACTGAGCGGTGCGGATGGGTTGGTCATCGGTGAAGCCTTCGACATGCACCGGGTTGTCAAACGGACTCAGGATCTTCGCGACCTTTTCGATGATATTGAACGCCGCGTCGCTGGGCATCGCATCACCGCTGCCGAACAACATGCTGGAATTGAGCTCGATCTCAATCCACAGCTCGTTACCCCTGACGGTCATCTGGTTGGATTTGATCAGATCGCCAAAACCATCGCGCACGTCGTTGGCAATGGTTTGCAAGGGTGCAATCGGACTTTGCGCGAGGCCGGCATCGACCTCTTGGCTGTCTTTGATCAACGGCTTGGAGGGCGTGATGGTCAGTGGCTTTTCATCGCCAATAGGAATCGGCTTGAGGCTGCGATCGGGCTCGTTGAAGGCCCCGATGAGTGCCTGTGAAAGCACCTTGTATTTACCTTCGTTAAGCGACGAGATCGAGTACATGACCACAAAAAACGCGAACAGCAAGGTGATGAAGTCCGCGTAGGACACCAGCCAACGTTCATGATTATCGTGCTCTTCAACTCGACGACGACGGGCCATGGTTAATCCATCACTCCATGAAGCCTTGCAGCTTCAATTCAATCGAACGCGGGTTCTCGCCTTCGGCAATGGACAAAATGCCTTCGAGCAACATTTCACGGTAGCGCGACTGGCGGACGGCGATCGCTTTGAGTTTGTTGGCGATGGGCAGCAGGATCAAGTTGGCCGAGGCCACACCGTAGATCGTGGCGACAAACGCCACAGCAATGCCGCTACCCAATTGACTCGGATCGGCCAGGTTGCCCATCACATGGATCAGCCCCATGACGGCACCAATGATGCCAATGGTCGGCGCGTAGCCACCCATGCTTTCAAATACTTTGGCGGCCTGAATATCGCGGGTTTCCTGGGTGATGAAATCCACTTCCAGAATGCTTCGGATCGCTTCAGGTTCAGCGCCGTCAACCAGCAATTGCAGACCTTTGCGCGCGTATTGATCCGGCTCTGAGTCGGCGATGCTTTCCAGTCCGAGCAAGCCTTCCTTGCGTGCGGTCAGGCTCCAGTTAACGACGCGATCAATGCCGCCGGGCAGATCGATACGTGGCGGAAACAGAATCCATCCCACGATTTGCATGGCGCGCATGAACGCACTCATGGGCGACTGCAGCAGTGCCGCCGCCATGGTGCCACCCAATACGATCAACGCTGCCGGACCGTTGAGCAGCGCAGCCAGATGACCGCCTTCGAGAAAGTTACCGCCAATGATCGCGACAAACGCGAGGATGAGGCCAATAAGACTCAGTACATCCATCAGATGCATGCCTCGACGAGGTGCTTGCCAATCTCATCCAGGCCGTACACCGCATCGGCGAGGTCAGCTTTGACAATCGCCATCGGCATGCCGTAAATCACACAGCTCGCCTCGTCCTGCGCCCAGATATGACTACCGCCCTGCTTGAGCAGGCGAGCGCCTTCACGACCGTCAGCGCCCATGCCTGTGAGCACCACCGCCAAAACCTTGTCACCGTACGACTTGGCGGCAGAGCCGAAGGTGATGTCTACGCACGGCTTGTAATTCAGGCGTTCATCACCGGGCAGGATTTTCACCGCTCCGCGACCGTCGACCATCATTTGTTTGCCGCCAGGCGCAAGTAACGCCAGGCCCGGACGCAAAATATCGCCGTCTTCGGCTTCCTTCACGCTGATCTGGCACAGCTTATCCAAACGCTCGGCAAACGCTTTGGTGAACGCTGCGGGCATGTGTTGAATCAACACGATGGGCGCCGGGAAGTTGGCTGGTAATTGCGTCAGCACACGCTGCAGTGCGACGGGACCACCGGTTGAAGTACCAATGGCGACCAGCTTGTAGGCTTTGCGCTTGGGAGCAGGCGAGTAGTGAGCCGCCGGCGCGTGAGGCGTGACCGCACGCGCCGGCGTGCTACGAGCAGCCGTGGTTGCGCTACTGAAACTGCTGGCCGTTGAGGTCGAACTGGAGGACGACGAAACGGACGACGCTGAGGCTTGCGGTGTCGGGGTGCTATAGCCGCTGAAACGACTGCGCGAAAGGGTGTGGATCTTTTCGCACAACAGTTGTTTGACCTTCTCTGGATTGCGCGAGATGTCTTCGAAGTTCTTTGGCAGAAAATCAACTGCACCTGCATCCAGCGCATCCAGAGTGACGCGCGCGCCCTCGTGGGTTAGCGAGGAAAACATCAGGACCGGGGTCGGAATGCGCTGCATGATGTGACGCACGGCCGTGATGCCGTCCATCATCGGCATTTCGTAGTCCATGGTGATCACGTCAGGCTTGAGCACCAGCGCTTGTTCAATCGCTTCCTTGCCGTTGGTTGCCGTACCGACAACCTGGATATTGGGATCAGCAGAAAGAATTTCCGAGACGCGGCGGCGGAAAAATCCAGAATCGTCCACCACAAGCACTTTAACTACCATAAACACTCCGTAGGGTATTGCGGGCGCTTAGCACGACCCGCAACCCCAGAATCAAATACGCCGAGCGGCGTAGCGCTTGAGCATGCTCGGTACATCGAGAATCAAGGCAATCCGACCGTCACCGGTAATGGTGGCGCCCGACATCCCCGGCGTTCCCTGGAGCATTTTGCCCAGCGGCTTGATAACCACTTCTTCCTGGCCCACCAGTTGATCGACGACAAAGCCGATGCGCTGAGTACCCACGGACAGAATCACGACATGACCTTCTCGTTGTTCTTCATGGGCGGCTGAAGCGACCAGCCATCGTTTGAGATAGAACAGCGGCAACGCTTTTTCGCGAACAATGACCACTTCCTGGCCATCTACGACGTTGGTTCGCGACAGGTCGAGATGGAAAATCTCGTTGACGTTGACCAACGGGAAAGCGAACGCCTGGTTGCCCAGCATCACCATTAGGGTTGGCATGATCGCCAAGGTCAATGGGACCTTAATGACGATTTTCGAGCCTTGGCCCTTGGTCGAGTAAATATTGATCGAACCGTTGAGCTGGGCGATTTTGGTTTTCACCACGTCCATGCCCACGCCACGGCCTGACACGTCGGAAATCTCGGTTTTGGTCGAGAAACCCGGTGCGAAGATCAAGTTGTAGCAATCGGTTTCGCTCAAGCGGTCAGCGGCGTCCTTGTCCATCACGCCACGTTTCACGGCGATGGCACGTAGAACAGCCGGGTCCATGCCTTTACCGTCATCGGAAATCGACAGCAATATGTGGTCGCCTTCCTGTTCCGCCGACAGAATCACACGACCGCAACGGGCTTTACCCGAGGCTTCGCGCTCTTCCGGCGATTCGATACCGTGATCGACCGCGTTGCGCACCAAGTGGACCAACGGGTCGGCAAGGGCCTCGACCAGGTTTTTGTCCAGGTCGGTTTCTTCACCCACCAGTTCCAGGTTGATTTCTTTCTTCAACTGACGCGCAAGGTCTCGGACCAAACGCGGGAAGCGACCGAAGACTTTCTTGATCGGCTGCATCCGGGTTTTCATCACCGCGGTCTGCAGGTCAGCGGTAACCACGTCCAGATTCGACACGGCCTTGGACATGGCTTCGTCGCCGCTGTTCAGGCCCAAACGAACCAGGCGGTTGCGCACCAGTACCAGCTCGCCAACCATGTTCATGATTTCGTCGAGGCGTGCAGTGTCAACCCGTACGGTGGTTTCAGCTTCGGACGCTGCCGGTTTTTCTGGCGCGGCTTTGGCCGGGGCAGCGACCGCTCTGGCGGGCTCAGGCGCATGCACCGCGGCCGCAACCACGGGCGCAGGAGCAGGCTTAGGGGCCGGTGCTGGCGCAGCGGCGGCTATTTTTGCGACCGCTTCTGGCTCGAACTTGCCTTTGCCGTGCAGCTCGTCAAGCAGTGACTCGAATTCGTGATCGGAAATCTGGTCGCTACCGGGCGCTTTACTTGGCGCGGCGACAGCGGCCGGTGCGGTCACTGCCAGTGCGTCGGCAGCGAAAGAACCCTTGCCATGCAATTGATCGAGCAGTGCTTCGAATTCGTCGTCGCTAATGTCGTTGCTGACGGGCGCGGCGAGCGTGGCAACAGGTGCAGCGGGTTTTGCATCGGCGGCAAACTTGCCTTTGCCGTGCAACTGATCAAGCAGCGAATCGAATTCAGCATCGCTGATCTCGTCGCTGGCGGCCGAACCACCGGCGTAGGCGGCAACCGGTGCCGCTACTGCTGGGGCTGATGCAGAGGCTTCCGCCTGCGCTTTGACCGCATTGAGCGAATCGAGCAATTGTTCGAATTCGGTATCGGTAATGTCCGCAGTGGCTTCGACCGGCATCGGCTCAACGCTGACGGGCGCGGCGACAGCGCTCGCTTTGGGTGCTGGCTCTGCCAGGCGCGCCAATTTCGCGAGCAACTCCGGCGTAGCCGCCGTCACGTCGGTGCGTTCACGCACTTCGGTGAACATGGCATTGACCGCGTCCAACGCTTCCAGAACCACGTCCATCAATTCCGAATCAACGCGACGCTCACCCTTGCGCAGGATGTCGAAGACGTTCTCGGCGATGTGGCAGCACTCCACCAGCTCATGGAGCTGGAGGAAGCCGGCGCCCCCTTTTACAGTGTGAAAACCGCGAAAAATTGCATTGAGCAACTCCGCATCATCGGGACGGCTTTCCAGCTCGACCAACTGCTCGGACAATTGCTCGAGAATCTCGCCAGCCTCTACCAGAAAATCCTGAAGGATCTCTTCATCGGCGCCGAAGCTCATTGGGGTGCTCCCTAAAATTCAATCAATCGACCTAGAAGCCCAGGCTGGATAGCAGATCGTCAACATCATCCTGACCGGATACAACGTCTTCACGCTTATCGGCATGAATCTGCGGACCTTCACCTTGAGACAGATTTTTTTCTTGATCTTGTTCTGTACGGATCGATTGATGGTCATGTTCGATCCCTGCAAAGCGATCGACCTGGCTGGCCATCAGCACCAGTTTGAGCAAGTTGCTTTCCACTTCCGTAACCAGTTGCGTAACGCGCTTGATCACCTGACCGGTGAGGTCCTGGAAGTCTTGAGCCAGCAAAATATCGTTGAGGTGGGCGGAGACTTCGCGGCTGTCTTTCTCTGTACGCGCCAAGAAACCTTCGACCCGTCGAGCCAGTTCGCGAAACTCTTCGGCACCGACTTCGCGACGCATAAAACGCGCCCAATCGGCACTCAAGGCGCTGGCTTCAGACGCCAGCCCGCCCATCAATGGCGTGCTTGCCTCTACCAGGTCCATCGTGCGGTTGGCGGCATTCTCGGTCAGCCTGACCACATACGACAGACGCTCGGTGGCATCAGTGATCTGCGAAACTTCTTTGGCTTGCGGCATGTTCGGGTCAATTTGAAAATTGACGATCGCACTGTGCAGCTCACGGGTCAGTTTGCCGACTTCCTGATACAGACCTCGGTCGCGAGTCTGGTTCAGCTCATGGATCAGTTGCACCGCGTCGCCAAATCGGCCTTTTTCAAGACTTTCGACCAACTCGTGTGCGTGTTTCTTCAGGGTCGACTCGAAGTCGGCCTGGGTTGAATCTGTGTGCTCCATACAGCCCCCACGGCGGACATCAGCTATTGACGCGCTCGAAGATCTTTTCGATCTTTTCTTTCAGCACTTGGGCCGTGAAGGGCTTGACCACATAACCGTTAACACCGGCCTGAGCGGCTTCGATGATTTGGTCACGTTTGGCTTCGGCCGTTACCATCAATACTGGCAAGTGCTTGAGACGATCATCGGCGCGCACATGGCGCAGCAAATCGATACCGGACATGCCAGGCATGTTCCAGTCAGTCACCAGAAAGTCGAAGTTACCGCTTTGCAGCATGGGCAGCGCGGTAGTTCCGTCGTCCGCTTCTGCCGTGTTGGTGAACCCAAGGTCACGCAACAGGTTTTTAATGATCCGCCGCATCGTTGAGAAGTCATCAACGATGAGGATTTTCATGTTCTTGTCCAATTCGACCTCCAAGCAGTCTTAAACGCATTCAGCACCTGAATACGCTGTTCAATCAAAACCGGCACAGCACACATAGGCTGCACGAAAACGACGACGGGCTTGGTAAATCAACACGCCGGAATGGACACAGAAAGTCTAAAGGACTCTCTGAACGGCTTCCGCCTAGTCTTATGCTTCGCACGCAACGCTTTGCACAGCCGGCTTACAGGCAACTCGTCACCACCAGGGGTCACGCCTTGCCCATCAACGCGCTCGCCATTCTCCCAAACGCCCTCGCAAACGAGCTGCGCACTGGCTGTGTAACTGGCTGACCCGCGATTCGCTAACCCCCAATACTTCACCAATTTCTTTGAGGTTCAGCTCTTCGTCGTAGTACAGCGCCAACACCAGTCGCTCACGCTCCGGCAAGTTGGCTATTGCATCCGCTAACGCTGCCTGGAAGCGTTCATCCTCCAGATCGCGTGACGGCTCAAGCTGAGCGCTTGCGCCATCCTCATGCAGCCCTTCATGTTCGCCGTCCTGTAAAAGATCGTCGAAACTGAACAACCGGCTGCCCAAGGTATCGTTCAAAATCCCGTAATAATCATCAAGACTCAATTGGAGTTCGGCCGCAACTTCGTGATCTTTAGCGTCACGACCTGTTTTAGCTTCAATTGATCGAATTGCGTCACTGACCATGCGTGTATTGCGGTGCACTGAACGAGGGGCCCAATCGCCCTTTCGCACTTCATCGAGCATGGCGCCACGGATACGAATCCCGGCATAGGTTTCGAAACTTGCGCCTTTGGTGGCGTCATATTTGGTAGACACTTCTAGCAAACCGATCATGCCGGCTTGGATCAAGTCTTCAACTTGTACGCTGGCTGGCAGGCGTGCCAGCAAGTGATAGGCAATGCGTTTCACCAGCGGCGCATACCGCTCGATCAGCTCGTACTGGGAGTCCTTGGACGCCTTGCTGTACATGCGATAGCCGCTGGCTGTCATAGGACTGGTCCTGCACTCGTCTGATGTACGAGCCGTTCAACGAAAAATTCAAGGTGTCCGCGCGGGTTGGCCGGCAATGGCCACGTGTCGACTTTCTGCGCGATGGCCTTAAAGGCCAGGGAACACTTGGAACGAGGAAATGCTTCGTAAACTGCCCGCTGCTTTTGCACGGCCTTGCGCACACATTCGTCGTAGGGCACAGCACCGACGTATTGTAAGGCGACGTCTAGAAAGCGGTCCGTGACCTTAGTCAACTTGGCGAACAAATTGCGCCCTTCCTGAGGGCTTTGCGCCATGTTGGCCAGCACTCGAAAGCGGTTCATGCCGTAATCGCGGTTCAGCAGCTTGATCAACGCGTAGGCGTCGGTAATCGACGTGGGTTCATCGCACACCACCAGCAGCACTTCTTGAGCTGCGCGCACGAAACTGACCACTGACTCACCGATCCCGGCCGCCGTGTCGATCACCAGCACATCGAGGTTGTCACCGATGTCGCTGAACGCCTGAATCAGCCCGGCGTGTTGCGCAGGCGTCAGGTGAACCATGCTCTGAGTGCCCGAAGCCGCTGGCACGATACGAATCCCGCCAGGGCCTTGGAGCAACACGTCGCGCAGTTCGCAACGCCCCTCGATCACATCGGCAAGGGTTCGTTTGGGTGTGAGGCCAAGCAAGACGTCGACGTTTGCCAGACCCAGATCAGCGTCCAGCAACATGACGCGTCGGCCAAGCTCTGCCAGCGCCAGTGAGAGGTTCACTGAAACGTTTGTCTTACCGACGCCACCCTTGCCGCCAGTTACTGCGATGACCTGTACGGGATGCATGCTACCCATTTTAGTTCTTTACCTTGACTTGCTTAGACCGAGGCCACATCAGTGATTGCGCGTGCGTTGCATGAACAACGTCGGCGCCACCCTTGATGCAGGTACATTCCAATGTCTTGCCCTACCCAACCCGCTTGTTCGGGCTGTGATAAAGATCCGCGAACATATCCGCCATAGCTTCTTCGCTTGGCTCTTCCTGCATTTGCACACTCACCGCACGACTGACCAGCTGGTGCCTACGTGGCAAATGCAAGTCGTCCGGTATTCGCGGTCCATCCGTGAGATAAGCCACCGGTAACTCATGGCTTATTGCCAAACTCAACACCTCTCCCAGACTGGCAGTTTCGTCCAGTTTGGTGAGGATGCAGCCCGCCAGCCCGCAGCGTTTATAGCTGTGGTATGCAGCGGTTAGAACCTGCTTCTGACTGGTAGTTGCTAACACCAGATAATTACGTGCTTTGATACCGCGACCCGCGAGACTTTCCAGCTGCATTCGCAGAGCCGGATCGCTGGCTTGCAGACCGGCGGTGTCAATTAACACCACGCGCTTGCGCAACAGCGGTTCCAACGCCTGGCCCAACGACTGGCCAGGATCGATGTGGGTGACGGATACATTGAGGATCCGGCCCAGGGTTTTAAGCTGTTCCTGAGCACCAATTCGGTAGCTGTCCATGCTCACCAGAGCGATGTTTTGCGAACCGTATTTCAAGACATAACGCGCGGCCAGTTTCGCCAGGGTCGTGGTCTTGCCCATACCAGCCGGCCCTACCATCGCAATCACGCCGCCTTCTTCCAGCGGCTCGACATCCGGGGTCACAATCATCCGCGCCAGGTGCGCCAACAACATGCGCCACGCCTGACGAGGCTCTTCAATTTCAGTGGTCATCGCCAACAGGTCCCGGGACAGCGGACCCGACAAACCGATGCGTTGCAGGCGACGCCACAGGTTGGCCTGTTGTGGACGGCTGCCTTGCAGCTGATTCCAGGCCAGCGAACCGAGCTGTACTTCGAGCAATTCGCGCAGACCGTTCAGCTCCGAACGCATCGATTCGTAAGCTTGCAGCCCGATCATTGGCTCGCTGGCGGCGCTTGCCATCGGTGCAGCAGCACGTCGAGGCTCGTCGAACGTCGGTTCGATGTGCGTTTCACCAGCTTCCAGAGACGCGCCCGTGAACAACTGGCGATTAATCAACGAATCGTTGTCGCCACGCGAACCCAATTCAGCTTGAGCGGAGACGATGCGCGATTGAGTTTTGCGCAACTCGTCTTCAAGCTCGATGTTCGGTACACGCGGTGCCAACGCGGAAAGTTTGTAATCCAGGGCAGCAGTCAGCTCTACGCCACCAGCGATTCGGCGGTTACCAATGATGGCGGCGTCAGCGCCCAGCTCATCACGAACCAGCTTCATGGCTTGACGCATATCGGCGGCGAAAAAACGCTTAACTTGCATGACTCACTACCTCAGCCGTTTGGCCCGACAGTCGCGACGATCGTGACTTGTTTGTTGTCGGGAATTTCCTGATACGCCAGCACATGCATGTTCGGTACAGCCAGCCGTCCAAACCGTGACAGCATTGCGCGAACCGGTCCTGCGACCAACAAAATCACCGGTTGCCCCTGCATTTCTTGGCGTTGTGCAGCATCGATCAAAGAACGCTGGAGCTTTTCAGCCATACTTGGCTCAAGAAGAACGCCCTCTTCCTGACCCTGACCAGCCTTCTGAAGACTATTGAGCAATATCTGTTCCAACCTTGGCTCAAGAGTGATAACAGGCAGCTGCGGCTCAATGCCCACAATGCTTTGCACGATTGCGCGGCTCAATGCGATACGCACGGCGGCCACCAAAGCGGCGGTATCTTGACTCCGAGGGGCCGCATTCGCGATCGCTTCGGCGATGCTACGAATATCCCTGACGGGAACCTGTTCTGCCAACAAGGCCTGCAGCACTTTGAGCAATGCAGAGAGCGAGAGAATTCCCGGGACCAACTCTTCAGCCAGTTTTGGTGATCCTTTAGCCAGCAATTGCATTAATTGCTGAACTTCCTCATGGCCAATCAGCTCATGGGAATGCTTATACAAAATCTGGTTAAGGTGGGTCGCTACCACGGTGCTGGCATCTACCACGGTATAGCCCAACGATTGCGCCTGACTGCGTTGACTGACTTCGATCCACACCGCTTCCAGACCAAACGCGGGGTCTTTGGCCGTAATACCGTTGAGCGTGCCAAAGACTTGCCCAGGGTTGATCGCCAGTTCGCGGTCCGGGTAAATCTCGGCTTCGGCCAAGGTCACGCCCATCAGCGTCAGACGGTAGGCACTGGGCGCCAGGTCGAGGTTGTCGCGGATATGCACCGTGGGCATCAAAAAGCCCAGCTCTTGCGAGAGCTTCTTACGCACGCCCTTGATTCGCGCCAGCAGTTGACCGCCTTGATTGCGGTCCACCAACGGGATCAGCCGATACCCCACTTCCAGACCAATCATGTCGATGGGCGTCACGTCATCCCAACCCAATTCCTTGGAGTCCTGCGCGCGTGTTGGTGATGGCAGCAGATCTTGTTGACGCTGAACTTCCATCAAGGCGTTAACCTTGACCATGTTCTGCTTCTTCCACACCAGGTAGGCAGCACCTCCAGCCAACATGCCCAAGCTGATGAAAGAAAAGTGCGGCATCCCCGGCACCATCCCCATCACCACGATCAAGCCGGCGGCCACCGCCAATGCCTTGGGTGAGGTGAACATTTGCCGATTGATCAGCTTGCCCATTTCTTCCGAGCCGGAAGCACGGGTCACCATAATCGCGGCGGCCGTGGACAAAAGCAGTGATGGCAATTGCGCCACCAAACCGTCACCGATGGTCAGCAGGGCGTAAACCTTGCCCGCATCAGCAAACGACATGTTGTGTTGAAAGACACCAACGGCCACGCCGCCGATCAAGTTGATGAACAGAATCATCAAGCCCGCGATGGCGTCACCGCGCACAAATTTGCTGGCACCGTCCATCGAACCGTAGAACTCAGCTTCTTGAGCGACTTCCAGACGACGATGTTTGGCTTGGGGCTGGTCGATCAAACCGGCGTTAAGGTCAGCGTCGATGGCCATCTGTTTACCGGGCATCGCGTCGAGGGTGAAGCGCGCACTCACCTCGGAAATTCGCCCGGCACCTTTGGTCACTACGACGAAGTTGATGATCATCAAAATCGCGAACACCACGATACCGACCACGTAGTTACCGCCGATCACCACCTCGCCAAACGCCTGAATCACCTTACCGGCGGCGGCGTGGCCCTCTTGGCCATGAAGCATGACCACGCGCGTGGAAGCAACGTTGAGCGCCAGTCTCAGCAGCGTAGCCACCAGCAGGATGGTCGGAAATACCGAGAAGTCCAATGGGCGCAACGCGTAAACGCAGACCAGCAGAACCACGATCGACAGCGCAATGTTGAAGGTGAAAAATACGTCGAGCAGGAACGGCGGGACTGGCAACATCATCATTGCCAACATGACCAACAGCAGCAGCGGCACACCCAGGTTGCCACGACCGACGCTGACCAGGTTGTTACGTGCTGCGTTGATTAATTGAGAGCGATCCACCAATTCTTTTCCTGCCCACTAAATCAAACTTTTGACGCCAAATGCGCCGTAGCAAGGGCATTGCAAGAACCTTTCCAACTATTGAAATATTGCTAAAGAACAATGAGCGCCCTTCGAGCTTGCTGCTCGCGCCTGATTCACCTGTGAAAGCTGGCTTGCCAACGAAGGCGATGTGTCAGGCGCCACTGAGTCAAGCCATTCGCAGGCAAGCCTGCTCCCACAGGTTGGGGGCTTAGCTGAGCAATACTTCAACCTGTGAAAGTTGGCTTGCCAACGAAGGCGATGTGTCAGGCGCCACTGGGTCAAGCCATTCGCAGGCAAGCCTGCTCCCACAGGTTTTGGGGCTTAGCTGAGCAATACTTCAACCTGTGAAAGTTGGCTTGCCAACGAAGGCGATGTGTCAGGCGCCACTGGGTCAAGCCATTCGCAGGCAAGCCTGCTCCCACAGGTTTTGGGGCTTGGCTGAGCAATATCTCAAACCTGTGAAAGTTGGCTTGCCAACGAAGGCGATGTGTCAGGCGCCACTGAGTCAAGCCATTCGCAGGCAAGCCTGCTCCCACAGGTTTTTTGGGGCTTGGCTGAGCAATATCTCAAACCTGTGAAAGCTGGCTTGCCAACGAAGGCGATGTGTCAGGCGCCACTGAGTCAAGCCATTCGCAGGCAAGCCTGCTCCCACAGGTTTGGGGCTTGGCTGAGCAATATTCAACTCGTGGGAGTTGGCTTGCCAACGAAGGCGATTGTCAGGCGCCACTGAGTCAAGCCATTCGCAGGCAAGCCTGCTCCCACAGGTTTGGGGCTTTGCTGAGCAATATTCAACTCGTGGGAGTTGGCTTGCCAACGAAGGCGACGTGTCAGGTTTCGCTGAATCAAGCTGTTCGCAGGCAAGCCTGGCACACAAGTTTATTCATCGCGCTGCAAGTCGGTCGGGATCGGCAGGTCGCCAAGGGGATCGGGGCGTTTGCCTCGGCCGGCGCGGTGTTGGCGGATTTGATAGACGTACGCCAACACTTGGGCCACCGCCAGGTACAGCCCGGCGGGGATTTCCTGGTCAAGTTCGGTGGAGTAGTAGATCGAACGCGCCAAAGCAGGAGACTCAAGCATCAGGATAGTGTGCTCACCGGCGATTTCGCGGATTTTCAGCGCCAGGAAATCAGTCCCTTTAGCCAGCAACATCGGCGCCCCGCCCTTCTCGGGGTCATATTGCAGCGCGACAGCGTAGTGGGTCGGGTTGGTGATGATTACATCAGCCTTGGGCACCGACGACAGCATGCGTCGCTGAGACATTTCTCGTTGCAGTTGACGAATCCGCTGTTTGACCTCGGGCCGACCTTCGCTGTCCTTGTGTTCGTCGCGTATCTCTTGCTTGGTCATCATCAGTTTTTTGTGGGCTTCGTACACCTGGAACGGAACGTCCACCGCTGCAATGATGATCAACCCACAGGCCATCCACAAAGCACTCCAGCCCAAGAGGCGAATGCTGTGGATAATCGCCGAGTCCAACGACTCATGAGCGATAGAGATCAGGTCACTTTGGTCCTTCTGCAACACGAATAACGCCACCATCAGCGTGATGCAAAACTTCGCAATGGACTTCAACAGCTCGACCAAGGCATGGGTCGACACCATGCGCTTGAGGCCCGACAAGGGGTTCATTCGGCTGAACTTGGGCGCCATGGAACTGCCCGAGAATATCCAGCCACCCAAGGTGATAGGACCAATGACCGCCGCCAACACCATGACCAGCATCAACGGCTGTATAGCCACCAGCGCTGCTTTACCGGCGTTGAGAAAATACAAGCCCATGTAGTGATCGTCCATGATCACCTCGCGCGACAAGGTGAAATTGGTGCGCATCAGATCGAGCATCATTTGTGCGATCTGACCGCCGAACACCAGCAAGCTACCCGCGCCGGCCATGGTGACGATTAACGTGTTCAGCTCCTTGGAACGGGCCGTCTCGCCTTTTTCGCGGGAGTCTCTGACCCGTTTGTCCGTGGGGTCTTCTGTTTTATCCTGGCCATTCTCGTTCTCGGCCATATCAGCGCGCCCTCACCAGGCCGCGTAGCAATTCCAATGCATTGGCGGCCAGCGGTGGAAATTGATTGAGCATATCGCCGAGGGTCATCCACAGGATCACCATCCCCAGTACCAGCGTCAGCGGAATGCCGATGGAGAACATGTTCAGCTGCGGCGCCGCGCGTGTCATGACGCCAAACGCAACGCTGACGATCAGCAAGGCGGTAATAGCGGGTAGCACCAACAGTAATCCCGCGCCTAATACCCAGCCAAAACGACCGGCCAGTTCCCAGAGATTGCCGACGTCAATACCGCTGCCGACCGGCAACGTGGTGAAGCTTTCAACCAAGACCTCAAACACCACCAGATGGCCATTCATGGAGAGAAATAGCAGCGTCACCAGCATGCTGAAAAACTGCCCGAGAACCGCTACCGAAACGCCGTTCGTGGGGTCAACCATTGAAGCGAAGCCCATGCCCATCTGGATCGAAATAATTTGCCCGGCGATGACGAACGCCTGAAAAAACAACTGAAGGGACATGCCCAGCATGGCGCCAACGATGATCTGTTCACCAATCAGCAGCAGCGCACTGAGGTCCAGCGCATGCACGGCTGGCATCGGTGGCAGGCTGGGCGCAATCACCACGGTAATCGCCAGCGAGAAATACAACCGCACCCGTGTCGGCACTAACGTCGTGCCAAAAATCGGCATGGTCATCAACACGGCCGCGACCCGGAACAGGGGGAGCATAAAGCTCGCCACCCAGGTCCCGATCTGCGTGTCAGTCAGGGCAAGTACGGAGGGCATGCGATCAACCAATCACGGTCGGAATGCTGCCGTATAGCGATTGGATGTACTCCATGAACACCCGAACCAACCAAGGGCCGGCGACGATCAACGTGACCAACATCACCAGCAGGCGAGGGAGAAAGCTCAAGGTTTGTTCGTTGATCTGGGTCGCCGCCTGGAACATGGCCACCAGCAGTCCGACGATCAGGCTCGGTACCACCAATACCGACACCATCATGGTGGTCAGCCATAACGCGTCGCGAAACAGATCGACAGCAACTTCTGGCGTCATTGCGTGCTCTCCCTTCTCATGGCGATACGCCGCCGAAACTGCTGGCCAGCGTGCCGATGATCAAGGCCCACCCGTCCACCAGTACGAACAGCATGATCTTGAACGGCAACGAAATAATCAGCGGCGAGAGCATCATCATCCCCATCGCCATCAGTACGCTGGCGACCACAAGGTCAATGATGAGAAACGGAATAAAGATCATGAAGCCGATCTGGAACGCGGTTTTAAGCTCGGACGTCACGAACGCAGGGACCAGAATCGTCAGGGGCGCCTGATCCGGACTGGCGATGTCGGTGCGTTTTGACAAACGCATAAACAGGTCCAGGTCGCTCTGACGGGTCTGCGCCAACATGAAATCCTTGATTGGCACTTGCGCCTTGAGCACCGCGTCCTGCGCCGTGAGTTTTTCGGCGAGATAGGGCTGTAAGGCGTCAACGTTCACTCGATCAAACACCGGCGCCATGATGAAGAGGGTCAGGAACAGCGCCATGCCGGTCAAAATCTGGTTCGACGGCGTCTGCTGCAAGCCCAAGGCCTGACGCAGGATGGAAAAGACGATGATGATCCGGGTAAAGCTGGTCATCAGCATGACGAACGCCGGGATAAAACTCAGCGCGGTCATGATCAGCAGAATCTGCAGATTGACCGAATATTCTTGAGCGCCGTTGGCACCGGTGGACATGCTGATCGCCGGGATCGTCAACGGATCTGCAGCGAACACCAAAGGCGCGGCCAGTACCAGCAGCAGCGTCAATACGATGCGCAACGCGGTCATTACTTCTTATCCTTATGATCCTTGCCCAGCAGCTCCATCAGACGCTGGGCGAATTCTGGCGTGGCATTTTCGCTATCAGGCACCTGCACCGGCTCTTTAAGCACATGCAGTGGCGTAATTCTTCCCGGCGAGATCCCGAGCAAAATCTGCTCCTTGCCGACTTGTACCAATACCAGCCGATCGCGAGGACCGAGTGCCCGCGACCCGAGCAGTTCGATCAACTGACCGTTGCGCGGGTTGGCGCCCTGAACCCGACGCAGCAGCCAGGCGAGTCCGAAGATCAAGCCGACAACTAACAACAGACCCAGCACCAATTGCGTCAACTGGCCCCCGATGCCGCCGCTGATCATTGTGCTAGCGGGCGCCGCGACGGCCGGCATGACCGGTTCTGCCGCCATTGCACCCACAGCTATTACGCTGAGCAACAGGGCGAAAATCACACCGGGGAGCCTGTTCATTTAGCGTAACTTCTTGATGCGTTCGCTAGGACTGATCACATCCGTCAGGCGGATCCCGAACTTTTCGTTGACCACGACCACTTCACCGTGAGCGATCAACGTACCGTTGACCAACACGTCCAGCGGCTCACCGGCCAGACGGTCGAGTTCGATCACCGAGCCTTGGTTGAGCTGCAACAGGTTACGAATATTGATGTCGGTGCTGCCCACTTCCATGGAGATCGAAACCGGAATATCCAGAATCACATCCAGGTTTGGACCGTCCAGGGACACCGCAGCATTGTTCTTTGCCACGCTGCCAAACTCTTCCATCGGCATGCGATTGGAGGCTGAAGCGTTCCCGGCATCCGCGGCGAGCAAGGAATCAATATCGTCCTGGCTGGCGTCACCGGATTCACCCAGTGCAGCGGCCCACTCATCGGCCAATGCCTGATCTTCAGCGGAGGTTATTTCTTTTTCATCGGCCATCGGTTGTCCTCGGCGAGCTTTGTTTCGTTAAAACAGCACGTAGTTCTGCTGAAATGGATGTCAGCGGCGTTCGATCGGTTCGATCACTTGCAACGCCAGGTGTCCTTTGTGTGTTCCCAGTTTGACTTTGAACGCTGGCACGCCGTTGGCGCGCATGATCAGCTCTTCGGGTAACTCCACCGGAATCACATCACCCGGCTGCATGTGCAGGATGTCGCGCAGGCGAATTTGACGACGGGCGACGACGGCGCTCAACGGCACGGAGACATCCAGCACGTCCTCTTTCAGGGCGTTGCCCCAGCGCTCGTCCTGGTCATCCAAATCGGATTGGAAGCCGGCGTCGAGCATTTCGCGAACCGGCTCAATCATCGAGTAAGGCATGGTGACGTGCAGGTCGCCGCCACCGCCGTCGAGTTCGATATGGAAGGTGGAGACCACCACCGCTTCGCTTGGACCGACAATGTTGGCCATGGCCGGGTTCACTTCCGAGTTCATGTACTCGAAGCTCACTTCCATGATCGCCTGCCAAGCTTCTTTCAGGTCGGTAAAGGCCTGTTCAAGCACCATCCGCACGACACGTAATTCTGTCGGCGTGAATTCACGGCCTTCGATTTTGGCATGCCGCCCGTCACCACCGAAAAAGTTGTCCACCAGCTTAAACACCAGCTTGGCATCCAAAATAAAGAGTGCAGTGCCGCGCAGTGGCTTGATCTTGACCAGATTCAAACTGGTCGGAACGTACAGCGAGTGCACGTACTCGCCAAACTTCATTACCTGAACGCCGCCCACCGCAACATCTGCGGAACGCCGCAGCATGTTGAACATGCTGATACGGGTGTAACGGGCAAAACGCTCGTTGATCATTTCAAGCGTCGGCATCCGCCCACGGACGATTCGATCCTGACTGGTCAGGTCATAACTTTTTACGCTGCCGGGCTCGGGTGTGCTTTCGGTCTGGACCAGACCATCGTCGACGCCATGCAGCAGCGCATCAATTTCTTCCTGTGACAGCAGGTCTTGCACGGCCATGTCGTGGTCCTACTGCAATACGAAGTTAGTGAAAAGCAATTGCTCTACGACGACTTTGCCGACTTCTTTCTGCGCCACTTCCTGCACACTGGCAAATGCTTTTTGACGCAGCAGTTCTTGTCCGATCGGCTGGAGCAGCGAGTCGAATGGCTGTCCAGAGAACAGCATGACCAGGTTGTTGCGGATAACCGGCATGTGGACTTTCAACGCGTCCAAGTCAGCCTGATTGCGACCCAGCAAGGTAATACTGACCTGCATGTAGCGCTGGCGGCCGCCTTGGTTGAAGTTGACCACAAAGGCTGGGGCCATTGGTTCGTAGATCGAAGGGAGCCTGACATCAGCGGCTTGCGCCGCGTCCACGGGCTTGGCTTGCGCCTTATGCAGAAAAAACCAGGTTGCGCCTACCGAAATGCCGACGGCCAGCAGCAACCCAAACACCACTAGGAGAATGAGCTTGAGTTTGCCTTTAACGGCGGGGTCTTTAACTTCTTCGCTCTGCGCCATGCCAATAATCCGTCACTATTCGGGGAGTTCGTAATGCGTGACGGAAGAAGAGCAAGTGTTATGCCAGATACGCGAGCGGCGGCGCCTCAGGCACACCGAAGTAGCGGGTAAGCCCGCTACCAATAGGGTCAAGCGTAGTAATCGACCTGGCTACTGCCAATGACGGTCATCGGTTGACTAACAGCAGCCACGTCCTGAATCGTGCCGTCATCAAGGCCGTCGTGGCGGTCAGAACCGCTGTTTGCGACGCTACTGCTGCCTTGGCCCTGGTTGGTCTGTTGCTGGTTCTGGCCCTGACCCTGCCAGCCGCGTGACTGATCGAAAACGCTGACATCAACCTGCCCTAGGCCTTGCTGAGCAAACGAATCTCGCAGCTTGGACATCTGCCCTTCCAGCGCTTCACGCACGCCAACATGGGCGCTCATGAAGGTGATTTGCGTCTGCTGGTCTGCGGCCATGTTGACGCGAATATCCAAACGGCCCAACTCAGCCGGGTCCAACTGGATATCGGCGGACTTCAAGTTTTGGCTTGAAAGGTACATGACCCGGTCTACTACCGCTTCACTCCATCCACTTTGGTGCATCGCCAACGGCTGGGTTAACGGCGACGCAACAGCGGTGGTAGTTAGCGCAGACACTGCGGCTTTCGGTTGTACCGCCTGACTCAACGCGGCCAAGCGGTTGGCAAAGTCATCGACACGGGTATCGGACGCTGCACTTTTCGTATCTTTCAGTCCGCCTTCGATCAAGCCCTTGAAGGCTTGATCGCCATCGCCAGGACCGGTGTTGGTGCTGGTGTTATCGGTCGGCTGCTGGTCTACAGGAACCGCCAGGTTATTGGCGACTGTCAGCAACGGATCAGTATTCTTTTGAGTGGTTGAAGTTTTTTTGTCAGCAACGGTCGCGGTCACGCCGTCAGTGGGGGTGGTCGTTGCTGCACCTTTAGTCGTGTTGATCTGCACGGCCACCTGCACAGCGGCGAGCCCCGCCAACGGGTCCGATGCAGGGTCGAACGCCGGAGCGGCGGCCGCAGTCGCCGGGGTCGCCGCAGTGGCTGGCTGCGCAACAACAAGGGCAACCATGGACGCGGGAATTTCAATCGGCGGCGGTGCGATGGCAACCGGTGGCGCAGGGTCTGGGACCGGCGGCGCAACGGCGGCAATCAAGGTTGGATCGGGAACCGGGATGACGGGCGCGGCGTCGAGCGCCAATGGATCCTTCGCCTTATCATCCGAATCTTTGTCATCGTTATTGCTATCGTCGGACCCATCGCTTTTATTGCTAACCTTGTCGGCAGGCAAGTATTTGCCGCTATCGGCAACGTCTGACGTGGAGGCGGCAGGCTTGGCGTCCGGGACAGCCTTGCCGTTGGCAACGACGGTTTTGTCTTTGATTGGCTTTTGCGCAACCTCATGGGTCGCCGCTGGCTTGGGGTCCGCCTGTTTGGCATACACGTGAGCGAAGCTGGGCGTGTTGTCCTTGACGGTCTCAACGGGTTTTACCACGTTGGTGGCGACCGTCGGTTGGGACTTGACTACAGGGGTAGTCAGCAAAAGAGGATTAGGGGCAAGGGCCATGGCGGTCTCCGTACGGGGCGCGAGTACAAAGACACTAAGCAAACGACGGGCCAGCTTTCTATTCGACTTGGATTATTCAGAGAATCGCTGGCGTTCTGCGCAGAACAAACGGCGGACGGTGGCAAATTCGCGCTCTATCTTGTGTACCCATTCCGGCGCGTCCTCCATTTCCCCGCGCTGGGTGCGCTCTTCAAGCTGTCCGCACAGCTCGGCGAGCCGAGCGGCGCCCATATTGCCGCTGCTGCCTTTGAAGCTGTGGGCCGCCATGCCCAGCCCTTCCAGGCAAGAAGCCTGGGTCAACAACGCATGGTGCAACTGCAGCAGCCGTTGTTCTGAATCGTCCAGAAAGGTATCGATCAGTATCGGGTATTCACTTTCCATGACGTCTTGCAAATTACTCAAGACACCGTAGTCCACATGGATCATCGCCACTTGTTCGCTCCTTGATCAAGAATCTGGGAATTATGCCTGAGCCCCCCAGGAAAATTCCACGCATGCCGTACGTCCATCCTCAGACCAGTGGCAATGTTGACTTAGCTTACGGACCAGATTGAGTCCGCGCCCCGATAACTCATGACCGACTGTCGGTAGACTCATCGCACGTTTCACGTCAAACCCCGCGCCACTGTCTTCAATGCGGACAGTCAACCGCCCGCCGTCTCCGAGAGGCACCACCTGCAAATGCAGGCGTATATAGCCCTCTTCAAGGTTAGCCAGACGGTTATTGCGTTCTCGGTAATAGTGGGAAAACCCCGAGGCATCGCGCTTGAGGCCGGAGTCCAGTCCAAGCACTCCGTGTTCCAACGCGTTGGTGTACAACTCGGCCAGTACGCTATAAAGCGCGCCGCTTTGACTCCTTAGCCCGTGCACTTCCAACAGCAACTGCAACAGATAGGGGAGCGGATTGAATCGTTTCAGGGTCGCCGCGCGGTATTCGAAACTCACCGACCAGTCCAGCGGGCTCGACTCACCACTGTCGGAATAGGTCACGACTTGGGCGCCCAGCAACTCGGGCTCGACCAAGGTGATTTCGACCATACTCACGTCATCCCTAACGTCTCCACGGAAGTCGTTCAGGGCCTCCTGGATTTCACCAATCAGCGCGTCGGGTTCGCGATTGGCCGCAAAAACAGTGTTAAGGCGCTCCACCCCAAACAAGCGGTCGTCGATGTCACTGGTGTCGAGCACCCCGTCTGACAATAGAAAAATCCGGTCGCCCATCGCCAACGGATGGACTTCGGTTTTGTCATCAAAACGATTGGGATCCAGCACGCCCAGGGGCAAATGACGCGATACCAACGGCGTGCGCTTCCCGCTGGCAACGTGATGCAAATAGCCGTCGGGCAGTCCACCGTTCCACACCTCGACCTGACGCACGTTGAAGTTGACGCTCAACAGGGTCGCGCAACAAAACATGTCCACCGGCAAGATACGCTTGAGCTTGGCGTTCATCTCTCTAAGGGTTTGCGCCAAACCGTAACCCTTTGCGGTCATTCCATAGAACACCTCGGCCAACGGCATCGCGCCCACTGCCGCAGGCAAACCATGGCCGGTGAAATCACCGAGCAATACGTGCATGTTCCCAGCCGGGGTGTAGGCCGCGAGCAGCAAATCGCCGTTGAACAGCGCGTAAGGCGATTGAAGATAACGAATATTCGGTGCGCTCAAACAGCCGGAGTGCGCAACCTGATCAAACACTGCCTTAGCAACCCGCTGCTCATTGAGCAAGTAATCGTGGTGCTTGGTGATTTGATCGCGTTGTCGAAGCACCGTTTCGTGCAAGCGCCGCAAGCGGTCCATGGCGTTGATTTTGGCCGCGAGGATGATTTGGTTGTAAGGCTTGGCAACAAAATCATCGCCCCCGGCATCGAGGCAACGCACCAACGCTTCGCTTTCGCTCAGCGACGTCAGAAAGATGATCGGCACCAACGACTCGCCCGCCATCTGCTTGATTCGCCGCGCGGCTTCAAATCCGTCCATGACCGGCATCAAGGCATCCAGCAACACTAACTGTGGACGCTCCCGCTCAAAGACCTCCACCGCCTCCTGGCCATTGCTGACGCTTATCACGCGATGACCCTGTCGCCGAACGATGGTGCTCAACAGCAAGCGATCACTGGCATTGTCGTCAGCAATCAAAATGCACAGGCTCTCGGGCGCGCCGGTCACCGGTCAGCCGATCGTGAAGAGTTTGGAAAAGTTGGAGATGGTCAGAATGGTGTCCACGTCCTTGTTGCAGTTGATCAGGCTTATCTTCGAGTTTTCTCCGCCCGCATGGTCGCGCAGCAGCAGCAACATACCCAGTGCTGAACTGTCTAGGTAACTCGTGCCTTTGAGGTCGACCACAAAACGCCGGGGGATTCCTTGGGCCCCTTCATAAGCACTCCGAAAATCTTGGTGCGCTGCGAAGTCAAAGCGGCCGATGATGGTAATGGTCAGCTCTTCCCCGTCGCGGGAGAGGTCGGAAGTAACGGACATGTGTGAATTCCTTGGGTCAACGAAGGGCACAGTGCAGAAAGGTTTTTAGCATTTCTAATGACCGTGCAGCAAATTCCTTATTTGGCGGCACTGACGAACCTGGCGCTTATAGAAAATCATGGCGGGGCAACCGCTGGGACAATTCGTCGAGCAGTTTTTGCTCACGCTTGTCTTCCAGTTGCCGGGCCTCGTCGATGTAACGTTGAACCAGTTTGCGAAGGCCTTCGACCCGCGCATAACACTGCTGCCAGGCGCCGCGCGCTTTGTCGAGGTTCGTTTGGTGCCAGCTCAGGCTTTGTCGTTGTTGAGAGACCGCCGTTTCCAGTTGATTAAGGAAGTTTTGGTAGTTCATCAGCCACTGGCCGGAGACGCCGGTGGCGCCCTTTTCGATCCACTGCATTTGATAGTCAGTACGGAAACGCTCAAGGTCGCCAAGCTTGGTTTCTGCCAGCTTGACCTGTCCTTGAAAATGCCCGAGCCGCTGAACCGCCGCACGCTCGGCTTTTTCCGCCATGTCGACCACCGGTGCCAGACGCACTGCACGGGGCTGAGCCATGACTAACCGCCGCCGGCGATAGGGTTGAACACTGCCGCCAGCCGCGCGCCGCTTTCTTGCAGGCTTTCATTGTCATTCAGCCCTTGGCGCAGGTACCGCACCAGTGTGGGCTGCAGCGAGATTGCCATGTCGGTTTCACGGTCACCGCCGGCCACGTAGGCGCCCACACTGATCAAATCACGGCTCTGCTGATAGCGTGACCACAGCTGTTTGAAGTGCTGCGCCTGCTGCATATGTTCTGGTGTGACCACCGAAGGCATGACCCGGCTGATGGACGCTTCGATATCGATGGCCGGGTAATGACCCTCTTCGGCCAACCGCCGGGACAACACGATGTGCCCGTCGAGCACGCCCCGCGCCGCATCCGCGATGGGATCTTGTTGATCATCGCCCTCGGACAATACGGTATAAAACGCAGTGATCGAACCGCCACCCGCCTCGGCATTACCGGCACGCTCGACCAGCTTAGGCAGCTTGGCAAACACCGAGGGCGGATAGCCTTTGGTCGCGGGCGGCTCACCAATGGCTAACGCGATTTCGCGCTGGGCCTGCGCAAATCGAGTCAATGAGTCCATCAACAGCAGGACATTTTTGCCCTTGTCGCGAAAGTATTCGGCGATTCGCGTGCAATACATGGCTGCCCGCATCCGCATCAGCGGCGCATCGTCGGCAGGGGAAGCCACCACCACCGAACGCTTGAGGCCTTCTTCGCCGAGAATATTCTCGATGAATTCTTTGACCTCACGACCGCGCTCGCCGATCAGCCCAACCACGATGATGTCGGCCTCGGTAAAGCGCGTCATCATGCCTAGCAGGACACTTTTGCCGACGCCGGTACCCGCAAACAAACCCAGGCGTTGGCCACGGCCGACCGTTAATAATCCGTTGATGCTGCGAATGCCGACGTCCAGCGGTTGGCTAATGGGGTCGCGCTTGAGCGGGTTGATGGTGGGGCCATCCATCGGCACCCAATCTTCAGCTTTCATGCCGCCCTTGCCGTCGAGCGCACGCCCGGCGCCATCGAGCACACGACCGAGCATGCCCATGCCCATGGGCAAACGACCGGTATCGGCCAACGGGACGACCCGGGCACCGGGCGCAATACCCGCGACGCTGCCGACAGGCATCAAAAATACTTTAGAACCGGAAAACCCCATGACCTCAGCTTCGACCTCCACCGGGTGGTGGCTGTCATCGTTGATCACCACGCAGCGGCTGCCCATGGCGGCGCGTAAACCTTCAGCTTCCAAGGTCAAGCCAACCATGCGCAACAAACGTCCTTCCACCACCGGTTGAGCCGCCAATTCGATGGCTTCGGTGTAGGAGCTCAGGCGCTTACTAAAGCTGGTCCGCTCAAGGTGCATCGGCGGCTTCTTTTTTAATCACGGGCTCAACGGACGGCTCGGCGGCGGACGGCACAACAGCGGCAACTGCTGGCACCGCGTCGAGATCAACACTCAGGTCGGGTGCTGCCGGGTGCAGCGCTTGATCGTGCAACTGGTCGAACATCTTCGCCAGTGCCTGGGAAATACGGGTTTCAATGGTGGCGTCGATGCGACTGTATTCGGTTTCAACCCGACAGCCTCCGGCCTCCAGGGTATCGTCCTCAACGATGCGCCAGGTTTCTTCGTGGCGCTCGCGCAAGGCTTTGACTTGCGAGAAATCTTGAGGATTGATGAAAATCCGAATGTTTTGCGCCCCCATGGGCAACAACTTCAAGGCGTCACGCAAGACCCGGCCGATTTGGCTGGAGTCGGTGACCAGTTCGCGCTGAATGACCTGACGGGTGATATGACCGACCAGTTCGATCAGGGATTTTTCAATCTGCGAATCCTGCTCGGCGATGGGTTCAAGCAAGTGCATCATCAAGCGCTCAAGACTGGCCAGCTTGCCAGCCAAGGCTACGTCAGCTTCGTGACGAACCTTAAGTTGGGTGCTGTGAAAACCTTCTTTCTCGCCGGTTGCAAAGCCCTCGTTATAGGCTTCCTGACGAATACCTTCCAACTCTTCGAGGGTCAGCGGCTGAACTTCGTCCAGCGGCACTTCTTCCATCTCGGCCGGGGTTTCCAGAGCTGGTTCTGGCTCTGGCGGTGGCTCTTGATACGGGTCGAAGCTGGGCAGCGACCAAATATCGAAGCCGCCCACGTCCTTGGCGCGAATCAGTTCGCTGGGTGCTTCTTTTTTCGGACTAAACATGTGTCGGTCCTCAGATCATTTCTTCGCCGCCCTTGCCACCGAGAACGATTTCTCCGGCTTCGGCCATACGGCGAGCGATGGTGAGGATTTCTTTCTGCGCGGTTTCTACGTCGCTGACGCGCACCGGGCCTTTGGCTTCGAGATCGTCGCGCAACAATTCGGCGGCGCGCTTGGACATGTTCTTGAAAATCTTTTCCTTGATCGCTTCGTCGGAGCCTTTGAGCGCCAACACCAGCACATCGGAAGACACTTCGCGCAGCAATGCCTGTATACCACGGTCGTCAACATCGGACAGATTGTTGAAGACGAACATCAAGTCTTCGATCTGCGTCGACAATTCGCCATCGACTTCGCGGATCGCGTCCATCAACTGACCTTCCACCGAACTGTCGAGGAAGTTCATGATATCGGCAGCACGCTTGATACCGCCCAAGGTGGTGCGCGCTGCGTTGGAATTACCGGAGAACTGTTTCTCCAGAATCTGGTTCAGCTCTTTCAGGGCCGCAGGCTGAACGGTATTGAGCGAGGATACCCGCAGAATGATGTCCAACCGCACTTTCTGATCGAAATGACCCAGCACTTCACCGGCTTGGTCCGGGTCCAGATACGCCACCACGATCGCTTGAATCTGCGGGTGTTCGTAACGAATCACGTCGGCAACGGCGCGGGGCTCCATCCATTTAAGGCTGTCCAGGCCGCTGGTGTTGCCGCCAAGCAGGATCCGGTCGATGAGGCCGTTGGCCTTGTCTTCGCCCAGGGCTTGGGTGAGCATTTTGCGAATGTAACCGTCGGCACCGACGCCCAGGCTGGTTTGGTCGCCGACGATTTCAACGAACTCGCTCATGACCAGTTCGACTTCTTCGCGGTGCACATTGCGCATTTGCGCCATGGCAACACCGACCCGCTGAACCTCTTTTGGCCCCATGTGCCGGAGCACTTGTGCGGCGTCGGTTTCACCGAGGGAGAGCAATAAAATCGCGGCCTTATCAACCCGGGTCAATTTGGTGGGAAGCGCTCGAGTTTCACTCATCTGCATTAATCCACTCTTTCACGACCTGAGCCACGCGACCCGGGTCTTCAGCCACCAGACTCTTGATCGCATTCAATTGCGCGTCATAACCTTCGGTGGGGCTAGGCAGCATGATGCTCTGCGGTCCACCGAGGCTTACGCGGTCGTTAGCCAATTCGCCACCCAGTCCGCCCATGCCACCGAGTTCAACATCGCCCTCAGAGCCGAGCAGTTGCCGGCTCTTACCGCTGGTGATGTTGTTGAGTACCGGGCGCAGAACACCAAATACCAAGACCAGGATGAACAACACACCCAGCACTTGTTTAACAATGTCCCAGAACCATGGCTGCGAATAGAACGCTATGTCAGGAATCACTTCGCCACGATCAGGTGCGAATGGCACGTTGACCACGCTTACGCTGTCGCCACGACTGGCGTTGAAACCCACCGCGTCTTGCACTAATCGGGTAAAGCGCGCCAGCTCATCGGCATTCCACGGGATGTGGGTGACGTCGCCGGTCTTGGCGTCAATCCTGGATTTATCGTCCACGACCACGGCCACCGACAAACGATTAACCCGACCCTGCTGCTGCTTGGTATGGCTGATGGAACGGTCCAGCTCGAAGTTCTTGGTGGACTGTTGGCGTTTGTCTGCCGGGTACGGCGCGAGCATTGGCTGGCCCGTCGTCGGGTCCATGATTTGCTGGCCGTTCGCATCGAGCAACGGCTGGCCTGGCTGAATCGACGCGGTGGCGGAACTGCTCGCCGCACCCGCACTTTGTGGCGCAGTCGCCGGACCCGGCGGCTGGTTGCTCAAGGCACCTGGAACCCCCGACGGCCCTGAACTGGACGTGCGCTGTTCGTTGACTGATTGCTCACTGCGCAAGGCAGGTTGATCGGGGTTGAAGCTTTCAGCAGTCGATTCAACAGCGCTGAAATCAACGTCAGCCGTCACTTCTGCCTTGTAACGGTCATTGCCCAAAATCGGTTGCAGAATGCTTTGCACACGCTGGGTCAGCATGCTTTCCATCCGGCGGCTGTAATCAAACTGCTTGCCGGCCATGCTTAATTCGGAGTTCTGGTTCTGATCGGACAACAGTGTGCCCTTCTGATCGACCACGGTGATTTGCGACTTGCTCAATTCAGGAACGGCGGTCGCCACCAAGTTCATGATCGCCAGCACTTGGCCTGGCTCCAATGAACGGCCCGCGTACAACTCGATCAATACCGACGCGCTTGGCTTGCGCTCATCACGAACGAACACCGAGCTTTTTGGAATCGCCAGATGCACCCGCGCACCTTTGACGTTGTTCAAGCTAGAGATGGTCCGCGCCAATTCACCTTCAAGGCCGCGCCGATAACGCGTGGCTTCCATGAACTGGCTGGTACCCAACCCTTGGTCTTTGTCGAGAATTTCGAAGCCGACGTTACCGTCGCTTGGCGCAACACCGGCGCCGGCTAACTTGATCCGGGCGCGCTGCAGATCGTCGGACTTGACCAACAAGGCACCGGAGCTTGGCTCAACGGTGTATGGAATGTCCGCTGCGGACAGGGTTTCCATGACTTGTTTGGTGTCCATGCCTGCAAGGCTGGCATAAAGCGGCTTGTAATCGGGCTGCTGCGACCAGAGCACCACAGCAAAACCAATCGCCACACTGGCTGCCAGACCGACCATGAGGCCGACCTGCCGCAGCATGGTCATTTCGGCAAGGTTCTCCAGAAATGACAAACCGAACAAAGGCGACTTGCCCGAAGCGGCGCCCGACTTAGCGGGCAGGTTGTCGCCGACTGGTTCAGCCATGACTCAAATCGTCCTTAAACCGGCATCTGCATGATGTCTTGATACGCCTGAACCAGCTTGTTGCGAACCTGGGTCAGCGCGGTGAACGAAACGCTGGCTTTCTGCGAGGAGACCATCACGTCGGTGAGGTCTACACCGCTTTTTCCGACTTCGAACGCGCTCGCCAATTGGCTGGAAGCCTGCTGGGTATCGTTCACCTTGTTGACCGCCTGACCGAGCATGTCCGCAAAGCTACTGGTGCCCACAGCGGGAGTGCTTGCAGCCTTCGGCATCGACATGGCGTCCATTTGCATGGAGCGCATGTCCAACATCAAGCGATTAAATTCAACACCTTGGCTCATGACGTTTCTCTCAAAAGGGCCGCAGATTTTTGACACTCGTTAAGCGGTTATCTATGACATAGCAACAAGGGTGCCAGCTGAGTGCTGGCATTTTGACATAGAACGCAGCGACGAGGGGTTAAGATGCGTAGCTATCTGTGCAGGGGCTGAATTTCCGCCGCCTGGCGCGGTAGACCAAGGCCTGGCAAACAGGGCTTCTTTTTACTTCAAGCAAACAAATAAGCCTCGACATCCATCCCGGCATCACGCATCTGCGCCAATTTATAACGCAAGGTTCTAGGGCTGATGCCCAGCCGTTCGGCCGCTTCTTTGCGACGCCCACGCTCGGCGCGCAGGGTGTCGATAATCATTTGAAACTCACGGCGCCGCAGGTCATCACCTAAGGCGCCGGCAGATTCGCTTGCCGGGGCGTCGGGCAGTGAACCTTCCAACGGCACGCGCGCCGCTGCGACCAGCCGTGGCTGAGTGGGTACGCCCAACGCAGGCAGAGGCAAGGCCGCTATCGGCCCGGCCAAACAGAAGTCTTGCGCTTGAATGACGCCGCCCTGCTGCAAGATCAATGCGCGTTGAATCGCGTTGTCCAACTCACGCACATTGCCCGGCCACGGGTAGCCGATGAGGCAGGCTTGAGCCTCTGCCGACAATCTAACGGCAGCATGTTTCATTTTATTGACGTGTTTAGACAGCAAGCGTTCAGCCAGTGGCAGAATGTCGGCGGTCCGCTCGCGCAATGGGCGCCATGCCAACGGAAACACCGAAATCCGGTAGTAAAGGTCTTCCCGAAACCGCCCGGCCGCCACTTCACCGGCCAGATCGCGGTTGGTGGTGGCCAGCACGCGAATATCCAAGGCGATGGGTTTGCGCGCACCCACGCGCTCAACTTCTCGCTCTTGCAGCACTCGCAGCAGCTTGGCTTGCAGACCCAACGGCATTTCCGAAATTTCGTCCAGCAGAATGGTGCCGCCGTCAGCCTGTTCGAATTTGCCCGCTTGGGCGGCGATTGCGCCAGTGAACGAGCCTTTTTCATGCCCGAACAAGGTCGCCTCAAGCATGTTGTCCGGGATCGCCGCGCAATTGATCGCAATGAACGGTTTGGTGGCGCGGGTCGATTGCTGATGAATGTAGCGTGCCAGCACTTCTTTGCCGGTACCGGATTCACCAGAAATCAGTACCGTCGAATCACTGCGCGCCACCCGCGCCGCCAAGTCCAGCAATTGCGCGCTGGCAGGCTCAGCGGCTACCGGCCCTTCGCCATCAACCGGTCCAGGACGCCCCAATGCATGGCGCGCAACCAGTTCCATGAGTGCTTTGGGCTCGAACGGTTTGACCAAATAGTCCACCGCGCCCTGACGCATCGCATCTACGGCACGATCAACCGCCGCGTGCGCTGTCATCAGCAACACCGGCAACTGCGGATGGCGAATGCGCAGGGCAGTCAGCAACTGGTGGCCGTCCATGCCCGGCATGTTGACGTCACTGACCACCAAACTGAACAGCTCTTCGGCCGCCGCCTCCAGCGCTTCCTCGGCAGAACCGACCGCGCGAAAATCATGACCGGCCAGCAACAGGGTTTCGCCCAATGCTTCACGCAGCGACGGGTCATCTTCGACCAGTAATACTTTGATCGCCATCAGTTGAGGCCTGTTACGTTGGCAGCGGGTATCAATGGCAGGGAAATAATCGCGCAAGTGCCACGGCCCGGACGGGAGCGAAACTGTAACTGCCCCTGATGCGCACGCGTCACTGCATTGACAACCGCCAAGCCCAAACCGGTACCGGTCGCTTTGGTGGTGAAAAACGGCTCGCCAATCCGTGCCAATGCCGCGGCATCAATACCGCTGCCGTTGTCACTGATGCAGACACGAAGGGTATCGCCGCGCCCGTATAGGTGTATTTTCAAGCGGGCCTTACCGGCACTGGCTTGGATCGCGTTTTCAATCAGGTTGAGCAGTGCACCCACCAAGGTGTCGCGATTGCAGAGTAATTCGCCCTCAAGCGGATCGCATTGCCAGCGCACCGGCATCTCTCGCACCTGAGTCTGGGCCGACGCCTGCAAGGCTTGAAACAATTGCTGCGGCGCAAGGCGGTCGGTCATCGGCAGCTCACCGCGAGCAAACACCAGCATGTCGCGCACCTGATGCTCAAGCTCGTGCAAACGCTCTTTCAAGCGGCCAGCGAACCGCTGTTGAGTCGCCACCGGCAACTCTTGCTCAGTCAAATGACTGGCGTAGATCAACGCGGCGGACAGCGGCGTGCGAATTTGATGCGCCAACGAGGCAACCATTCGGCCCAACGATGACAGGCGCTCATGGCGAGCCAGCTGTTCCTGCAAGTGACGGGTTTCAGTAAGGTCAGTCAACAGCACTAACTGCCCTGGCTCGGCGTCGAGTGAACGCGTAGCAATCGACAGCCGCCGCCCGTCTTTGAGCGAGACTTCATGACCGTCATCGTCACGCGGCGCGAAACAGCGCCCGATCACTCGCCACCACAGCTCGCCCGCCAGGGGTTCGCCCAACAAATCGCAAGCCGCCGGGTTGGCTTCACGCACTCGACCGTGGTCGTCGATGACGATTACGCCACCGGGCAATAACGACAACAGGTTTTGCAAGCGGTTGGCCAGCAGCTCTTTCTCGGCCAGCTCCTGCATCCGTTGCGCACTGACAACGGCCAGCTCGCCTTTAAGCTCGGCGACCCGCGCTTCGAGCAAGCTGTAAGAGTCACTTAACTGGTTCGACATCTGATTGAACAGCGAGAACGCCTGCTCAAGACCAGCCCGACTCTCTTCTTCTAGAGAGGGCTGCGCTCCGAGAGGAACGGCAGAAGACAACAGAGCGGCCTGGGGCATAGTGATCTCTCGCATGGCGAACCGTCATTAAACGGTGTGTAGCCACTGACGTAGCAATACCCGTGCCTAAAAAAAACCCCTGAATATTCAGGGGTTTAGTTATCAGGCGAAAATCCGGGCGTCAATCATCTGCCTGCTCATCACCCTCACGGCGGCTCATGCCGTACTTACGCATCTTTTCCACCAGCGTGGTGCGGCGAATACGCAGTCTTTCAGCGGCACGGGCCACGATGCCATTGGCGTCGTCCAATGCCTGCTGAATCAAGCCCTGCTCAAGCCCACCCAAATAATCCTTGAGGTCCAGACCTTCAGGCGGCAACAGCGCGCTAGAACCAAAATTCGGCGTGTGGCCATTGATCGCCACCCGCTCCTCCAGGTCGCTGCGCAGGCTGTCGACCAATTGCTCGTCTTCATCATCGACGTAGCGAAATTTCTTCGGCAACTCAACAACGCCAATCACACCGTACGGGTGCATGATCGCCATACGCTCGACAAGGTTCGCCAGTTCACGCACGTTACCCGGCCAAGGATGGCGGCAAAGCGACATGATGGCGGCCGAGTTAAAGCGGATCGAGCCACGTTTTTCGTGCTCCATGCGCGAGATCAACTCGTTCATCAACAACGGAATGTCTTCTACGCGCTCACGCAGTGGGGCCATTTCGATTGGGAAAACGTTCAGGCGGTAGTAAAGGTCCTCACGGAACGTGCCGACCTCAATCATGCTTTCAAGATTCTTGTGCGTCGCAGCGATGATTCGCACGTCAACACTTTGAGTCTTGTTGCTGCCAACGCGTTCGAAGGTACGCTCTTGCAGCACGCGCAGCAGCTTGACCTGCATCGGCAGCGGCATGTCGCCAATTTCATCGAGGAACAACGTACCGCCATTGGCCAGTTCAAAGCGCCCGGCACGGCTGGTGATCGCCCCGGTAAACGCACCCTTCTCATGGCCGAACAACTCGCTTTCGAGCAACTCGGCGGGAATCGCACCGCAATTGACCGGCACGAACGGCGCATCACGACGCTTGGAATGATAGTGCAAATTACGCGCGACCACTTCCTTGCCGGTGCCGGATTCCCCGAGGATCAGGACGCTGGCGTCGGTGTCCGCGACTTGCTGCATCATTTGCCGAACATGCTGAATCGCGCGGCTGGTACCCACGAGGCTGCGAAACAGGTTCGGTTCACGATGACGACCGCGCTCACGGGCCTGATCGTACATTTCACGATAGACCTGCGCACGGTGCAGAGAGTCCAGCAACTTGCTGTAGCTCGGGGGCATTTCCAGGGAAGACAAGACACGCCGGCGCAGATCATCCGGCAGGTCAACGGAACAGACTTCACCCATTAACATGACTGGAAGGAACTCATCCCACGCGGCGATTGTCTTAAGCAATCCTTGAAGGGTCCCCGGCGCGCTGACTGCGCCAACCAGCACGCATAGCACTTCACGGGTCGAGGCCAGAGGAGTAACCACCTGCTGCCACTCCTGGCTTGAACAGGCCAAATTTTCTTCGCCGAGAAAATTTAAAATAACCGCCATATCACGGCGGCGTTGGCTATCGTCATCAATCAGCAGAATCTTGATTTCACGCCACATGCAATAGCAACTTCCCTAGTCAACTCAATGCCCATGAAATAAGGCAGCTTGGCATCTATAGCCCATACGGCAAATTAGACGCCAGAAAATGGTAAGCATCACTAGTTAAGTCAAAAAGCCATACAATGTCAAATTTATGGCGCACTGCTTTTGATCCACCCAGCGTTAACCGAACAGATGGTAAACCTTTGCCGCGTTTTTGGCATGCTGGATCTGCGACATCTCATCGACTATCGCTTGGCGCTCACCCGTGGCGACCTCAAGCAGTTGGCGATAAACCCCTAGCAACTCTTCCAAATTACTGCGCACTGCCGTTTCGTCGAGCGGACTTTCGCTGATTACGTCATCGACACAGGCGCGGCACGCCAGGTCCAATTGACCGATAGCATTCCAGTCGCGCTCTGCCAGCGCACCGACTAAGGCTTCACGGGTTTCTTCGATACGCTGCAATGCAAGACTCATGGTGCTTTCCTCAGAACAGCAGGCAATTAGACCGCAATCGCATCCCAGCCATCTTTGACCGTGCGCAACAGGTCACTGACTTCGTCGAGAATTTTTGGGTCATCTTTTATATTGGCTTCGGCCAGGCGGGTCATCATGTACATGTACAGATTGTCTTGAGCGGTCAGGGTGTCCGCCAAGTTGTGCATGTCCAGGCCTTCGCGCAAGCCACCGATGATGCCGATGGCTTTGCTGATCAGCGTGCCCTTGCCTGGTATGTCTTTGCGCTCCATGGCGCCCTTGGCTTGAGCAATACGGTCCAGGCCGCCTTCCATCAGCATTTGCACCAAGCGGTGCGGGCTGGCTTCAGACGTTTGAGCCTGCGCACCAATTTTCTGATACTGCCGTAGAGCTAACATCGGGTTCATGTTCTGCCTCATAAAATCTCAAAATTCGTATAACAGGCTATCGACGCAACACACTGAAACTTTAGACCTGGAATGAAAAACCCGGCATGCAGACAAGCGCAGCCGGGTTTTTTTATCGATCTCAGTTAGCCTGTTTTTGACCCATTCAACGATGCAAAGAACGAAGTGATGCTGGTCGCGGTAGCTTTGAGCTGTCCCACAATCAAATCCATCGCGTTGTACTTCGCCGTCAGTTGAGTCGTCAGGTCGGCGGTCCGCGTGTTCAGCGCAGTCTGCCGATCCGTCAGGTCACTTTGCTGGGCAGTCAAGGTGGAGGTACGCGTTGCCAGAATGCCGCCGGACTGGGTATAGGGCGTGAGGATCTTTCCCATGCGCACCAGCATACCGTTGGCACCAGCCGTGCCATCGGCATTGGGTGTGCCAGAAAACAGGGCCTGGACTTGCCCGCCCAGGTTTTTGTCATTCATTGCCGACGCAAACTTGACGGTGTCCAAACTCAAGGTCCCGTCCGCCTGCGAAGTCTGAATACCCAACTGCGAGAGCACCGACAATTGACTG
This sequence comes from Pseudomonas sp. CCI4.2, assembly GCF_034350045.1. Taxonomy (NCBI): domain Bacteria; kingdom Pseudomonadati; phylum Pseudomonadota; class Gammaproteobacteria; order Pseudomonadales; family Pseudomonadaceae; genus Pseudomonas; species Pseudomonas sp. CCI4.2. The sequence goes on from NZ_CP133781.1 coordinate 5,054,669, forward strand.
CCCGGTCCAGGCGTCACCAGCACACTGCGAAGAGAAGAAATCAATGAGCGTGGCAACGGGTCGTTCGCCATCGCCCCGCCATCGCCCACTGTGCCGTTAGCCGCGATGGCACCAGGCGCCGTTAGCGTATTGAGGGTTTTGGTCAATGCATTGTAGGCATTGATGAAGGTTTGCAGGGATGTCTGCAGCCCCGAGGTGTTGGTCGCAACGGTCACCGTAGAGGTTGCGCCTGCCCCCGCCAGCAGCGTCATACTGATGCCGCTGATAGGGGTCACGGTGTTGCTGGCGCTGCTCACCGCCAAACCGTCGACGGTAAACTTCGCATTCTGAGCAACAGCCCCGACATAACCAGCGCTGCCGGAGGTGCCGTCCATTGCCGTAGTGCCGTTGATTTCAAGGCCCGCAATACCGCTGACGCTGAGGTCGCTGCCAGCACCGGTATTGGTAGAGCCCAACACCAGACGCGAGCCATTGGCGTCCGTCACGATGTTGGCGGTAATCCCGTTACCTTTGAGTGCCGTGTTGATCGCATCGCGGGTTGACTGCAACGTCGAGCCGTCTGGAATAGTGACTTTGTACGAAGTGCCATTTTGACTGATGTTCAAGGTCCCAGTCGGAATGGCACTGGTAGCACCGCCAGAAAAAGAGGCACTGGCGACTTTAGAACCGGTGGCCAGTTGTTGCACGGCGATCACGTAGTTACCACTCACTGCCGTGTTATCTGACGTGGTGGTCAAGGTTGCCGGAGTCGACGAAGAGGCAGAAAAACCGGTAAACGCTGGAGCGGTGGGGCTGCTCAAAGCGGTTAGAGCTGTCTGGAAGGTCGCCATGGCGCTGTTCAGCTGGCTGACACCGGACAGCTTCGCCGTTACATCGGCGGTTTGAGACTTGATCTGGGTCGTATCGGCTATGGTGTCAGACGCAACCAATGCATTAACAATCGACCCGATGTCCAGGCCTGAACCAAGGCCCGTGCTGGTAGTAATTGGACTTGCCATTAGGTGGATCTCCTTTCTTTTTTACGACAGTCTTTTGACCACTAAGCGGTCAAAAGAACTTAAAACACAATTCATGCCAGCTTTATGCTTTGCCTGAAAACAGCACGCTGCTTGCATCCTTCATGCTGTCTGCCAATTTCAGCACCTCTGCCGAAGGAAGCTGCCGAATAACTTCGCCGGTTTCACTGGCGATCACCTTAACTACCACCTTACCCGAGCGCTCATCGATGGAAAATTCCAGGTTGCGCTTGGCGGCATCCACGAATTTCTCGATCTGTTGGACGGCCAACTTCAATTTGTCTGCGTCCGTGCTTTTGTCTGCCGACATTGCCGCAACAGTTGTAGCAGGAGTAGCAACCGGAGGCGGCGCAGCGGGCTTGGCAGCAGCCGTCGTAACGGGCACGGGCGTCGGGTAAGTCGAGTTCAGCTTGGCGCTCATATCCATGTCCATCACCTCCTCTAAAAGCAAAAAAGCGAGAAAGCACGTAAACGCGCTCCCCCGCTAAAACTCTTTCCGAAATTACTGAAGCAGTTTCAGTACAGCGGAAGGCAGTTGGTTAGCTTGGGCCAGAACAGCGGTAGAGGCCTGTTGCAGCGTTTGCTGTTTAGTCAGGTTAGCCGTTTCAGATGCGAAGTCAGTGTCTTGAATACGACCCAGTGCAGCCGTGGCGTTCTGGTTTACGTTTTGCAGGTTGGCGATGGTGCTGGACAGACGGTTCTGCGAAGCACCCAGGTTTGCACGGGTGCTGTTGATGGTTGCCAATGCAGCATCGATCGCGGTGATCGCGTTGTCGATGTTGCCGCTAGCGGTACCGGCAACAGATGGAGCAGACGCTACAGAAGCGACATAAGCGACAGAAGCTGTCCCTGTAGTTGCAGCAGCTGAAGCCTGACCGGTAGGGTGGCTAGCATCCGAAGCAACGGATGCAGTAGATGCGGTGGAGCCAGCTGAAGCTGCAGAAGCCTGACCCGTTACCCCAGCGATCGCTTGAGTATCCGAAGTACCCGAAACAGATACTGAAGCACTGGCAACTGCCAGCGATGAAGCGTCGAACTTACCACCCAATGCCAAGCTAATGTGGTTAGCCGAACCGGTGTTAGAACCGACCTGCAGGGTCAATGTACCGGCCGAGCCGTCCAGCAAGTTCTTGCCGTTCAAGCTGGTGCTTGCAGAGATACGGGTCAATTCGTCAGACATTTGACCGAATTCAGCGTTCAGGGCCACACGGTCTGAGCTGCTGTTACTGTCGTTTCGTGATTGAACTGACAGTTCACGCATACGTTGCAGAATGTTGGTTGATTCTTGCAGCGCGCCTTCAGCGGTTTGCGCCATCGAAATACCGTCGTTAGCGTTTTTGATCGCTACGGTTTGGCCGCGGATTTGGCTGGTTTCGCGGTTAGCGATCTGCAGGCCGGCTGCGTCATCTTTAGCGCTGTTGATTTTCAGGCCGGAGGACAAACGAGTCATCGAAGTGGTCAGTGCGTCAGACGCTCTGTTCAGGTTGTTCTGAACCGCCAGGGAAGCAATGTTTGTGTTTACGCCTAACATAATGAATTCCTCATCGATTGGTTATTGCGGCTTCCGGCCCTGGCAACCGCCGGGATGGCTAGAGAACCTTCATGATGGTTATCGTCGTAACCGCACGGAGCTTGAGGGCTTTTTTAAAAAAAATTGCCATTACCCTGACATCCCTACAGTTGTCGGGGGTTGCAGGGCTTTGTTCCTCGTTGTCCATTACCGGTTCAAACCATCAATTCCCAATCTTTTGAGGCCTGACATCCCAAAAGGACGTCAGGGTGGCAGCTGCCCGAAGGCGTTTTGTTTACTGCAGCAACTTCAGAATCGCCGCCGGCAATTGATTGGCCTGGGCCAAAATCGCCGTGGAAGCTTGTTGCAGAATTTGTTGCTTAGTGAGTTCGGCAGTCTCTGCGGCGTAGTCGACATCCTGGATCTGCCCCCGAGAAAACGTCGCGTTATGCACCATGTTGGTCAGGTTCGAGATGGTGCTGGTCAGGCGGTTTTGCTTGGCCCCCAACTCGGCGCGGGCGCTGTTGATTTTTTGCAGCGCCGCGTCGATTGCTTTGAGGGTTGAATCCAGGTTGTCGGAAATGGCCTTGTCGATTAAGGGCTTCTTCTTGTCCAGGTCAACTTTTAGTGCTGCGTCGGCCACGTTCTTCTCCTCTTGGGCAGCTGCGACTTCGGCTAACTTCGCCTCATAGGCAACTGCGGCTGGGTCAGGCGCAGGGGGGGTGCCGCCAGGCGGGGTAACGGCTGGCGCGGGCGGCATGGGCAACGCGGCCAGCTCTTCCTTTAAGAGGTCCAACGCTATGGTTTTATCAGCAACGGCGGCCTCCAGCACCTCATCGCCAGTGGTCTTGCGACTGCCTTTCCCGTCGATTGAAAACGCTGTGTACTCACCCGCCACGATGGCTTTAGAACCGGTGGTGGTAGCGTCCTCCTGGACAGCGGCCACATTTTTAGCCGCCACAAATAATGACTCTGAGGAAAAGTCGTCGGACAGCGAGAGACTGATCTTCTCGTTAGAACCTGCGTTAGCCCCGACTTGAAAGGTCAAGGTGCCCGCACTGCCGTCCATTACGTTCAAATCGCCACCGAAGGTCACAGACTTAGAAGCCCGGGTGAGTTCCTCCAGATTTTGTTTGAACTCGGCATTAAGAGCGATGCGCTCTTTGGGACCGTTATTGCCGTTTTGAGACTGAATCGTTAACTCGCGCATCCGCTGCAACTGGCTGGCTGATTTGTCCATCGCCCCTTCGGCGGTTTGGGCGATAGAGATGGCGTTGCCAGCGTTTCGGATGGCAACGGTCATGCCTCTGATTTGTGTGGTTAGGCGACTCGCAATCTGCATACCGGCGGCATCGTCTTTAGCGCTATTAATGCGCAAGCCGGAAGACAAACGCGACATGGTGGTGTTCACCGAATCAGAGCTCTGGCTCAGGCTGTTCTGAACCGACAACGAAGCAGTGTTGGTGTTAATGGTTAAAGCCATGGTGAATTCCTCTCAATAAAGATTGCTGGCGCTCAAAAGCGGGCTGCATCCGGCTTGCCCTGAACGCCTACAAATGGTTATCGGAAAAATTACAAGTGGCTTTAATGTGCTTTTTAAGACTGTTTGGATATTAGCAAGCACCAATACCCGACATATGTAGGGTATTTAAGTTATAAGCAGCGATTTTATAAGGATTTATTTTTTGGCGAAAAAATATAAGAAAAGAGGGAAGAAATGTGGGGAAGGTGAGCTGATCGACACTGATCGATGGTCGCATCAAGCCATTCAGACATTCAGACATTCAGACATTCATGAATGCCGAAAATTTTCGGCTGGCCGAGCTACTGTAGATAACAACTTTTTGGCGAGGCGGCGTATCTGGCAACCGCGTCAAGCCTTCTCGCCAACACGTTGGCTCCTCAGATTCAGGCGTTTGGGTACGGCACAGAAATTCAGGGACGTGACCCCAACAATTCAACGAGTTCACATTCGAGATAATCCGCCAGCCCCAGTACGTCGCGCGCCTCCTGGCAGGCCAACATCACTGTCAGCAACCGCAGCCATTCCTGTTGCACTTCGGCCGGCTCTTCAGAAAACAGCGGCATCAGCCGGGTAAACAGCTCGACCATCTCAGACACCGCCTCGACATCCCGTCCCAATCGAAACAGCCCAGCGCACTGGCGCGCTGCCAGGGTCAACTCTGGCGCAGGGTTCATTGGCAAAACTCCGGGTCGTAGGCAGTGCCCGCGATCATGGCGCCCGCCCGACTGCTGTTGAAGAAGCGCACGTCGGGATGTGCGGCAATGTAGCGCTCTAGCACGATCAGGTAACCACGGAAGTTGAGTTGCGTCTTGACCCGTTGCCCATGACCATCGAGCACCCAATGTTTGGCCAGGTCCGCACCGGGGCCCAAATCACCGTCATTCCAACCCGCATGGGTTTTATTCATTGGAAAGGCGAAGTCGGCACCGAACAAAGTGATCTGTGTGGCCCCCATTTTCACCGCCAGGTCCACCGCCGGGTGCATCACGCTGCCGCCCACATTGAGTTGTGCTTTGCTGAGCTGTTGGCGCAGTTCGGCATAGATCGGGCTGGCGGAATAGGCGGTGTAGCGCTTCCCTCGCCAGCCCTGCACTACGCTTGGGTTGCTCATGGGCACGTAGACCAGCGGCAGATCGTCTGAGCCCTCTAGCGGCAAATGCCGCAGCGTGATGTTTTTATCGACGGTGACCACCAGGTCCGGCTTGATGCCGTGCTCCAGCAACGGCCGATAGGCCGTATCAACGCTGATGAACAGCGGTCGCGGCGACTGCGCACGGAGAGCCAAGAGCTTTTCAAAGTGCAATTCCAGGGTTGGCCCGGTGCCGATCACGTAAACCTCACGCCCCGGCTGCGTAGCGAAAAGCTCAGCGACGTCCGCATCACCGCGCACGCATTCAAGGTTGTCCTGCAAACGCTGGAGGATCTCAGGAGCCTGCGGGTCGAAATGGCGGTTATTGAAGCTCAAGTGCACTTCGCTGATCAGCCGATCGCGAATTCTGGCATTTAGCCCATCCGCCAACTCGAGTTCACCCGGCAACGCAAAGAACGGCAACTGGATATCCGGGCAGTCAGCCGCGTAGCAAAGCGCTACCCGAGGATCATTCAGCCATGCCGTTTGGTCGAGCAGTTCAAGCACCCGCTTGAACAGCCCGCCATTGAGGATATGGACGTGTAAACGCTCAAGGGCTGGACGCTCAAGCAACACCCGTTGCAGATCGCCTAGGCCGGTGCCATAAACGTGCAACAGCGGACTTTCAACAGTAAGGATGGCAGCCTGAAGCCGCGCCTCAGCGTCGCGGTCATGACGACTGGTCAGTTGGATGCCGCCGGTTCTCAGGGTTGAGTCCAGCCCTTGCACCCACTCAATCTGCAATGCCTCACCCTCTTCGGCTACTAGGCGGGACAACACCGTCGGCCAACGACGACCCAGGACTGTGGCATTTTGCTGAAAACATTCGCTCATGCGGCCTCGCTCAAACCCTGCGCAAAAAAATAGCGCTTCAGGTTACTTCACCTGAAGCGCCACTTAGCTGTCGGCTGCCTTTACGGGCGGTGGAGAATCGCCGATCCCCACGACAAGCCCACCCCGAAACCGCTGATTGCCACGCGTTTCCAGGTTGAATTCAATACATGCTTCTCTAACAACAGCGGAATACTCGACGACACGGTGTTCCCGGTCTCAAGCATGTCCTTGATGAATTTTTCTGGCTCGCCTTCGAAGCGCCGTGCCACGGCATCGACAATGGCCGCACTGCCTTGGTGAATGCAGTAAGCGTCAATGTCGTCGCCTGTCAGGCCGGACTCGTCGAGCAGTTCATGCAAATGCGCCGGGACTTTTACCAACGCGAAATTGAACACTTGACGGCCGTTCATGAAAAACACGCCGTTGCTGACCTTCAGGTGCGGTGCGCCCGAGCCGTCGGTACCAAACTTGGCCTTGCCCAACTGCCACGCCGCGTCTTCACCTATCCAGGTCGCGGTGGCCGCGTCACCGAACAGCATGGTGGTGTTGCGGTCTTGCGGGTCGACAATTTTCGAATACGGGTCAGCAGTCACCAGCAGGCCGTTTTTCATGCCCGTGGCTTCCATGAAGCCTTTGATCGCGTAGATGCCGTAGACGTAACCCGAGCAGCCGAGGGAAATATCGAAGGCGGCGACGGTGGTGGGCAACCCCAGCTTGTCCTGAACGATGGCCGCCGTGTGGGGTAGGCCTTCTTCGTCACCGTTCTGGGTAACGACGATCAGTACATCAATGGATTCGCGCTTGAGATCCGGGTTGTTCGCAAACAACGCGTTCACCGCCTCAACGCACAGATCCGAGGTTTCTTGCTCAGCCTCTTTGCGCGGCAGAAAGGCAGAGCCAATCTTGCCGAGGATGAAGTCTTCGTTCTTATCGAACTTGGCACCTTGTGCGTAGTTATCGACGCCGGCTACGGGCACGTAACTCGCTATGCTTTTTATGCCAATCATTATGGCTTCCCAATCATGTGCTGCTGAATACCACCACTCGCGAATGTCGAGGGGGCTTTCAATCAGAGATTATGTCGTCCCAAGGAGCGACAACGAGAGAGAGTAAAAGGCAATCACTGGACCCGTTAAGGAGCCAGGCGCCGTCATCCCCGGTCAATACAATACAGTGAAGATGCGCGTTATGACTCACAGGTCACTCTATTTTGCCGAATCATCGACACAAGCCGTTATTCGACCATCGACCAGTCCAGCGGAGTACCCCGTTTCAACGCCTGTCTGGCACGCCGACCGATGACCGCGTCGCTGTGTTTGGGCGCTAATCCAAGGCCGGGACGGATGGCCCGAAAATTGTGGGCGCTGAACACCTCACCCGCCGCCATGTCCTGAGTGACATATAGCGACCGACGATAAACCAGCGACTTGCGCTCAGCCTCCGTCACCCCGTAATGCACCTGCCCCATGGCCTGCCAGGCACGCTCGGTCTCAATCACCAGGCTGGCCAACTCCGCCGGTTCCAACGAGAAACTGGCATCAACCCCGCCCGCAGAACGGTCGAGGGTGAAGTGTTTTTCAATCACAGTTGCCCCGAGCGCCACCGCCGCAACGGACACGCCCACGCCCATGGAGTGATCGGACAGCCCCACTTCGCACCCGAACAGTTCGCGCAAGTGTGGAATCGTCCGCAGGTGGCTGTTCACTGGCGAAGCGGGGTAAGTGCTGGTGCATTTGAGCAGTATCAAGTCTTTGCACCCGGCCGCACGGGCAGCACGGACGCTTTCGTCCAACTCGGCAACGCTGGCCATGCCGGTAGACATAATCATCGGTTTACCGGTGGCAGCCACGCGGCGAATCAACGGCAAATCGGTGTTTTCAAAACTGGCGATTTTGTAGGCCGGAACATCCAGGCTTTCCAGGAAGTCCACAGCACTTTCATCGAAGGGCGTCGAGAACGCCAGCATACCCAGCGCTTTGGCCCGGGCGAAAATCGGCGCGTGCCATTCCCAGGGCGTATGGGCTTTTTCGTACAGTGCATAAAGCGAGGAACCGGCCCACAGGCTATCGGGATCCTTGATGAAGAACTCGCCGTGATCAAGGTCCAGGGTCATGGTGTTGGCGGTGTAGGTTTGCAGTTTCAGGGCATGAGCGCCGGCCTTGGCCGCCGCCTCGACAATCTGCAGCGCGACCTCTAATGACTGGTTATGGTTGCCGCTCATCTCGGCGATGATAAAGGGCGCCGAGCCCGCGCCAATCGAACGCTGGCCAATCTTGAAGCTAGTCATCTGAATGATCCCTTAAAGCGCGCTCGAAGCGGCAGTCGGCTTGAACATACCCGGCCTCTTGAAACAGACAAATTGACGCTTTATTGGCGGGCAATACCTGAGCGTCAATGGTGTGTAATTGAGGCCAATGCGCCCGGACGAACTGTTCGCCTTTTAGCAACAACGCCCTGCCCCAACCAAGACCAAAGCGCCCGTAGAGCAAATAGACCGACACTTCGGCTCGACCGCCAGCGAGGTCATAACGCAAGACCCCTACCGGCCGGTCGCTCGCTTCGGCAATCAACAATAATCGCTGAGCGTTGTTGAGCGTGGCTGCCAACCACGCAAGGTGAACATCCCAGCCGATGGGTTGCGCTTGCACAGACCATTGGCGAACGGCCTCTGCATTGCGTCCGTCGAATAATAAACGAGCGTCGGCCACGGTTGCCAAACGCATCTGCAGAAACTCGCCTTCCAGCGCGGCCGCAACGCGCCTTGCGCCTTGGCCATCGACCAACTGACGGGAGCGCTCAGCGAAGCTCTGGCGTATACCTTGATTGGTCAGCAGCACACCGATGGCATCCCGCAACGCCCCGACAGAAACGTCTTCACTCGGCCCTAGATATAAATGCGCGCCAATCGTGGCCAAGGCTTCGGCGTTGGCCCGTTGATTAGCCGCCACGGCAATGCAAACTGTCGGCAATCCCAACGCCGCGCGCTCCCAACTGGTACCGCCGCCCGCGCCGATAAACAGGTCGGCTTGCGCCATCAGCTCAGCAAAGTGTTCCGTGTGAGCTTGAAAGCGCCACGTCGGCCGAGTGCTCGCCATGGCCTGCATCGACGCCCCTTTTGGGTTGCCGGTGCCAGCGACAAAATCAATCTCCAGCTCATGAAAGTCGACAAGCGCCAACATGGCTTTCCAGGTCTCACCCGCTGCATCGAAGCCGCCGAAATTCACCAGAATCCGCTTAGCCTGCGCCCGAATCGGTACCGGGGGGCGCTTGAACTCGTCACGAATCATCGCAAAGCGTGGACCCAATAAGCATCGGCATGCGGGGGTAGTCCAGGGATCGTACGCCTCGGGTGTGCCGCTGAAATTCTGGTCGAGCAGTAAATCCGCAGCGTGACGGCGATTGGCCAAGTCATCGATGGCCGCAATTTTTAATCCCCATTGCCGCGCTGCGGTCTGCCACTGATGGTCCAGGCCGTAATGATCGACGATGATCCAATCGAAGCGCTCATCCACTGGCAACAACTGTTGCAGCGCTGCGATATCGACCTGCCAGGGCAATGCAGCTTCAATGTTTTGTCCGGCATCGGACGTTTCGGCATACGCCGCTGGCAAGCCGTAGGTGCGCCACCCTTGAGCGGCTAGCCGGTCGAGTAGATGCCCTGGCAATAAACGGCAGGCAAAGCTGACCTGCGCGCCGCTGTTGCGCAACACCGTTGCCAAGGTTAGGCAGCGCGCAATATGGCCGCTGCCAATGGCATGGGACGCGTCGGCTCGAATCAGGACGTTCACGGCGCCAGCTCCCCGCCCGCAAGCAAGGCGGCGTAAAGGTATTCAGCCCGAGTCCAGTCTTCTTCGTTGTCGATGTCCTGAACCAAATGCCGAGGCAGGATAACCGGCAGACTTTGCTCGGAAAACAACACATCGCCACGCAGCCACGCCTCGCTACGCCCCCAATAAAATTGCCCGGCGTCTTGATAGGCCACGGGCAAATCTTGCGAGCGGGTTTCCCGGAATTGCGGATACATCGATTGCAAGGCGCCCTCCTCGGTCAAACCTAAAGCCCGTTGCACGGCGAAACCAAAACCGCACACTGAAAAGGCGTAGGATTTTTCGGGGTGCTGCTTCAGGAGGGTCAATCCTTCAGCCAGGTAGCGGGCTTGCAGTAACGGCGCGGTGGCATAAATGCAGCACGCATACTCGAAGCGCTGGCCTTGCTCCTGAAGCGTGGTTAGGGCGTGAACGATCACCGCTGCCGTGCCCGTGAAATCATCAGCCAGACGTGCCGGGCGGATGAATGGCACCTGCGCTCCATTCGCCCTGGCTATCGCTGCAATTTCATCGTCATCCGTACTAACCACAACCTGATCGAACAACCCGTATTTAAGCGCGGCGCGTATCGACCAGACGATCATCGGTTCGCCGTTGAACAGCTTGAGATTCTTGCGCGCAATCCGTTTGCTGCCGCCCCGGGCCGGGATTATCGCCACCGCTGTCATAGGCGTTTTTCCAGCAGAAACCAGTTGATGTCGTCCGTGGGAAATTGCGGATCGCGGTGGTAACTGAAGCCGTAATCCAGCAGTTGCAGATCCGGGTAACAGTCAAGCATTTCACCGGCGAAATCACGCTTGAACAACTTGCCGGCGTTGCCGCGATAAGCCACTTCAACCGGCACCGGGTTGTAGTATTCGCCGATCAGAATGTAACGCTGGCTTAGGGCATGCAGTTGCGCATAGGCCGCCGGCAGTAACTCAGGCGCCAAGTGAATCAGCACGCCTTTGCTCAGCGTCAGGTCGAAAGTTCGTTGACGGGGATAGTCGAACAACGAACCGTGCCAGACATCTCCAATGCCCAGCGCTTGAGCGTAGGCCTGAGCCTGTGCGTTGATCTCGACGCCCTGCAAGACGCAGTTCGGAAATAACTGATGCAGCGCCAGCAAGTTATTGCCTGTATTGGTGCCCAGCTCCAACAGACTGTTCAGCCGCGACGTGCGTGCCAGCGCTTTGGCGAATAACGCCAGGTTGGCAGCGGTCAGCGGCTGGCCTTGGTTGCGCCCCACGTACTGATCACCAAAGTCGCCCTGCCAGAACTGTTCTTGCTCACTCAAGTCACGCATCGATCATTCTCATCAACGAATCGCACAACGCTTAGGCCAAAAGGCGGCGCAGCTGCTCGATCACATAGTCTTGTTGCTCATCGGTCAGATCAGGGAACAGCGGCAAGCTGACTGCTTCACCGAAATAACCTTCGGCCACCGGAAAATCACCCTCGCCAAAGCCCATACTTTGGTAATACGGTTGCAGATGCACTGGAATGTAATGCAGGTTCACCCCGATACCCGCCGCCCGCATGGCGTCGAACAAGTCTCGCTGGCTGAGTGTGAGCCGATCAAAATGCACCCGCACCACGTAGAGGTGCCACGCCGATTCAGCACCGGCTTGTGCGCTGGGGAGCTGAATGGGAAGACCGGCCAACAGTCGATCATAACGAGCCGCCAACTGGCGCCGTCGCGCGATAAAACCCTCGAGCCGGGCTATCTGCGAAAGCCCCAGCGCAGCGTGCAAATCTGTCATCCGATAGTTGAAACCCAGCTCGACTTGCTGGTAGTACCAAAGCCCCTCGCTGGGCACCGACACCTGCGCCGGATCAGCGGTAATCCCATGGCTGCGCAACCGACGTAACCGTTCGGCCAACGCCGGTCGATTGGTCAAGACCATCCCGCCTTCGCCCGAGGTAATAATCTTCACCGGGTGAAAACTGAAAATGGTCATCGCCGCGTACGCGCCACACCCAACAGGACGCCCAAGGTACGTCGCGCCCACTGCATGGGATGCGTCTTCAATTAACGTAAATCCGTAACGTTCAGCCAGTGCCGCCATCGCGCGCAGGTCACAGCTTTGGCCGGAAAAAGCGACCGCAACCACTACTTTGGGCAATGCCCCAGCGGCCTCGGCAGCGACGAGCTTTTTCGCCAGCACATCCGCATCAAGGTTCCAGGTCAGCGGGTCAATGTCGACAAAATCAACCTCGGCACCGCAATAGCGTCCGCAGTTGGCGGAGGCCACAAAGGTATTGGGCGTGGTCCATAACCAGTCACCCTCGCCCAACCCGGCAGCCAGACACGCGATATGCAGCGCCGCCGTGGCATTGCACACCGCTACCGCGAAATCAGCCTCGCAATGCTCGGCCATTGCCGCTTCAAAGCGTTCAATGGTCGGGCCTTGAGTCAGCCACGGCGATTTAAGAACCGCCACTACGGCGTCGATGTCCGTTTGGTCGATGTTCTGTCGCCCATAAGGAATCGAAAAGGTGCTCATGCCGGCAGCTCGACCGGCCGCTGGGGAGGTGACTCTTCGTGCAGGGCTGAAATCTGCCCCACACTCAAAAATTCGGGGTTGATGTCGGAGCGGTATTCAAAATCTTCATTCACCGCCACGCCCTGCTCACCCACACCGTCGATGGCAAAATCGACATCGACGCTGGTGAAGCGAATCGACGGTTGAATGGTGTAATGATCCTTGAACTCTATGGTCATGCGCGCGTCGTCCAACGGCACCATCAGTTCATGAAGCTTTTCACCGGGACGGATACCGACAATCGTGTGCGGCAAATGCGCCGCCATGCCTTTGGCCAAATCCACCACCCGAATCGACGGAATTTTCGGCACGAACACTTCCCCGCCATGCATCCGGGCAAAACTGTCGAGCACGAATTGCACGCCATGATCGAGGGTGATCCAGAAGCGTGTCATGCGCACATCGGTGATTGGCAGTTCCCGCGCACCTTCGCTGATCAGCTTGCTGAAAAATGGAACTACCGACCCTCGGGAGCCCGCGACGTTGCCGTAACGTACTACCGAGAAACGGGTCGATTGGTCTCCGGCAATATTGTTCGCCGCGACGAACAGTTTGTCTGACAGCAACTTGGTTGCGCCGTACAAATTGATCGGGCTGGCGGCCTTGTCTGTAGACAAGGCGATCACCCGCTTCACCCCGTTGTCGATGGCGGCGGCAATAATATTTTCCGCGCCATTGACGTTGGTTCGGATGAACTCCGTCGGGTTGTATTCCGCTGCTGGCACCTGCTTAAGAGCAGCCGCATGCACCACGTAATCGATCCCTCTCATTGCCACCCGCAAACGCTCGGCATCGCGCACATCGCCAAGAAAATAACGCATGCACGGTGCATTGAACGTTTGCTGCATTTCGTATTGCTTGAGCTCGTCGCGTGAAAACACCACGACGCGCTTGGGCTGGTACTGTTCCAGCAAGCGACGAATGAAATTACGGCCGAATGAACCCGTGCCGCCAGAGATGAAAATCGATTTGCCGTTGAACATGCTGTGAGTCCTTAGACCAATACCTGACTTAAACGAGCAATGGAGCCCAGTTCACACTGGACGCGTCACCGAGGGTGAACCCCTTGCCTATCAGGGACAGGTTGCTGTTGTAGGCTGGGTCGTGGGCAAACTGACTGCTCCATTTGGTGCGCAGTTTTTCTAGCGCGCCTGCAGACTTCGGCATCGTGCCCGGATGAATGATTTCGACCTGTGGCGTCCACACCGTCATGTGGCCGGTTTGTCTAATTTTCAGGCACAGATCGACGTCACTGTAGGCCTCGGCGAAATCGGTCTCGTCCAGACCACCGACGGCGTCGAAGAGTGCTTTGCGGACCATCAAACAGTTGGCTGACACGGCGGAATAGCTTTGTTCTACCCGTAGACGTTGCAGGTATCCGTTGGCGTCTTCCTTTTCACCCACAAACGGCGAACCAACGCCGTCGTTCAAACCGAGAATCAACCCGGCCTGGGTGATTGTGCCGTCACGCTCCATCAGCTTGGCGCCGACGACCCCGACTTCAGGGCGTTGGGCTTGGTTAAGCAGCAACTCGATCCAGTTCGGGCTAACGACCTCACCGTCGTCCGACAGCAATACCAAGTAATCGCCTGTTGCCTGGCGGCAGGCTTCATTGAGCAACGCAGAGGCATTAAGGCCTTGTTCGTTGCGTAACACGCGCACTCGACGTCCTTCATGCTCCTGTTGACCCAACCACGTAACCGTCTCTGGGTCGGTACTCTGGTTGTCCACAATCAGTACTTCATACAGTCTGTAGCGAGTTTTCAGCAACACGCTGGTTAAACATTGCTTAAGCGAACCTACGTTATCGTGGCTTTGCACGATGATCGACACCTTGGGTTGGGTGCGGTGACGATAATCGACTTGATAAGTGCCCGGCAGTTTGGAGTTAACTTTCGCCTTATAACCGTAACTGGTGAGGTGACGGTTCAACGCCAGGCTTTCATGGCTATTTTCATCTGTCCACGGCTGATCACAAATTAGCAACGGCTCGTCTAAATGCGCCAACCAATCCATACCGCCACGTTCGATGATGCGCAACAGCAAATCGAATTCTAATGCTCCGGAAAAATCGGCTGAGTAACCACCGGCCTCTACGAATACGTCTTTGCGGATCAGCCAATGCCGCGCCATTAATGAGGGCAGGCTTCTCAGCATGTCCAAGCTAAATCCCTGACGGAACACATCGTGTAGCGAGCCACCAGGCACGCGTTGAATCTCGTCGGCAAACACTGCACGGCATTGAGGTGCTGCCAACAACTCCAGGCTCGTGCGTAATAAACCGCTGCGGGTGAACTGATCACCACCGTTTGCCAAGATTACCCAGTCACAGGACGTTTCCCGTGCTACTTGATTAAGTTTATCTATATAGTTATCAGCATTAACTTTAACGAAGTGAAGCATGTCTTGTGCCGTTGTAGTAGTCGCCGGCATGCCGTTGGTAAACACGACTATCTTGAACGCTCTAAACTCGCTTTCCATCAAGCTATCGAGCGTGATCTGCAACTTACTGTTGTCGTTGTCGGTGTTCAACAACATAATGCAAAACTGAGGGCCGCCCTGGTGGATCTCAAGGTGCCCGGCAATCAACGCTGCCTCGTCCACGCTAGGCGTACGCTGTTCAAGCCATTTTAATAAACGACCGGAGGGCATGCTTGCCAGTTGGGCGCTGCGGTCTTCAATCGATATAGCGTCCAGCCGCTGCACCCAATCAAACATCGCTGCGGCCTCTTCCGGCTCCGCCAACAGCTTCAGATTATTCGCGAGCGTTTCAACGAGCCGTTTATTAAACGGACTAAGGTCCATCGCTGGCCACAAACGCCCCGTGATTGTTTTAAGGTTATCGGTGTCGTGTACCCGCAGCGCCTCATCTTGCTGGACCCAGATACCCTCAAGTACCTCGAGCTGCAGCAGCCCCGCAGGCATGGCGTGAGCCAAGAATTCAATATCAGTCAGTTGATCAAAAAACGCCTTGTTGTAAAAAGGCATTTCAACAAACTGCTCAGGATTGAAACGTCGTTGTGGCCCCTCGAGTGGACTGCTCCAACTCGAATCAAAGATAGGCTTCACCGTCAACGCTACTGCGGTCATTAGCCCCTCCTTCATCGCTTCAAAACTTTCCAGCGTCGATTGCTTGATTTGCTCAAGGCTGAGATCGGTGATGGTCGTAGAAAGGCTGGAGAAGAACTCAGCGTAGTGCTGCCGCTCTGACTCTAATTTAGGATCGAGCGGTTTGAGAACGTTGACTACGTTACTTCCGTGGTCTGACGTATACTTCGTCTCACGCACACTGTACGGAATCGGAAGAATCCTGACTTTGGCGGACATGGAAAGATAATAAGCATGGCCAATTTCGGCCCACTCAAAACCGATATCCAGAGGCACTACTGCGAACCAATCACGTAGAATCTCTGTCCGTGTTACTGAATAGAACGGCGGTATGAACTGACTTAAGAAATCCCTAATACGTCGCTCAGGCCGGTCAGATGAATAATCCTCCTGCACTTTCTTATCGCGACGATAATATTGGACCTTATTGCCTTGCGTCATATACATCACGCTATAGCCGTAACAGGCGCCATAGTCAGGCGTCGCTTCAAGGAACTCCAGCGATTGGGTAATCCCGCTGTGCAAGATGAAATCATCATCAGCAGCGAACAACATATACGGGGTCGTTACCAAGGCGACGCCATGAGCAAGTTTAGCCTGCAACACACCGTAGCCAAACTGCGGGAGATGCTGGTAATCGACATTCGGAAAACGTTCAGCGAGTCCCTTACAGAGCACCGGGGAGGAATCAAGTACAAGAATCTTGCAGGGAAAATCAACGTAATACTGCAGCGCCCTGAGTAAAAACGCCGGGCGATTGTGAGTCGTTATTACCAGCGTAAGGCGCTCAGACAACGACGATGCAAGATCAAGACTGTACGTGTTTTTCATAAACTTCCCCAACCGGCAAACCAAAAATAAGGTAACTGTCGCATTTTCATTAATGCACTTGGCACAGCAGTGTGTCTAACCGCGCGAATCTGACAACCCCTCGCCAACAAAGCCTCGACTAGAGGGCGACCGACAAACCCCGTCGCCCCCGTGACCAGACCATGCATACCCTTCACAGGACAATCAATTTGGGCACGGCAATGACAAACTGCCCGCCCCACTCGCGAACGTGCGCCTGCTGCTCACTGACTTCGCTTAACAAATTCCAAGGCAGAATCAGCACGTAATCCGGCTTTTCAATGGCCAACCGTTCAGGCGCCACCACCGGAATCCGGCTACCCGGCAAAAATCTACCCTGTTTATGCGGGTTGGCATCTGCCACCCATGCCAACAAGTCAGGCTTGACCCCGGCGTAGTTGAGCAACGTATTGCCCTTCGCCGCAGCACCGTAGCCCACCACACGCTTGCCGTCGGCTTTCGCTTGCAGCAAAAACCGCAACAGATCGTGTTTGATCTGCTCGGCAGCGGGTGCCAGCGTGGAATAAAACTCACGCGTTTTCATCCCGGATGACAATTCGATGTCCAGTACTTGTTGCACCGCCGGTTCAAGCGCCCGACGCGTCCCATCGGCACGTTGCACAAACACCCGCAACGAACCGCCGTGTGTAGGCAGCTCGCTCACATCAAAAACTTCCAGGCCATTGCGCTCGCACAACAGCTGGACCGCCGTCAGCGACAAATACGAATAATGCTCGTGGTAAAGCGTATCGAACTGGGCGCCCGCCATCAGTGTCAGCAGGTGCGGAAACTCGAACGTCGCAACGCCGCTCGGTTTCAACAACAGGGCAAAACCGCTGAGAAAGTCATTGATGTCAGGGACGTGTGCCAAGACATTGTTCGCGGCCATCAAGTCCGCAGCCCAACCCTGCGCCAACAGTTGCGCAGCGGCCGTCTGACCGAAGAACATTTCACGAATATCCAAGCCTTTTTCTCTGGCCGCCAGTGCTGTGCTGTGGGTGGGCTCAATCCCAAGACATGCAATGCCACGTTGAGCTACGTATTGCAGGAGGTAGCCGTCATTAGCGGCAATTTCTACAACCCGGCTTTGCGTGGTTAAACCAAAGCGCTCGACCATCTTGGCCACGTATCGCTCGGCGTGCGCCAACCATGTGCTGGAGTACGAACTGAAGTAGGCATAATCGGCGTCGAACAAACTTTCAGCGCTGGTGTAGTCCTCGGTCTGTACCAGCCAACAGGCCTGACACACCTGAACCTTGAGCGGCACCCACTGCTCCGATTGCCCAAGTTGCTCCTCGGTAATATAAGCGTTGGACGGGGGCGCCGTACCGAGATCAATCAACGGAAAAGCCAGTGGAGTGGCGCAACCTCTGCACTTCATGGCAATACTCCGGCGAGCACAGGGTACGAGCGCCCTCGTTCCGACAGACCTCGATACTGATTCAATTGAGCCAGCGTCACCTCACCCATGTCAGCGCCACCCTTCCAGGCCAAGTGCCAATCCAGTGTCTGTTCAAGACCCTGCTGCAGCGACCAGCGTGGATGCCAAGCTAACAACTGGTGAGCGCGACTGCTGTCGAGGCGTAACAGAGCGGCCTCATGCAAATCGCTGGGTTCGATACGCAGTCCGGGCGCTAGCGGCCAGCGTTGAGCGAGCTGATCCACCACCTCGCCGACGCTGCACATATCGCTCTCGCTTGGACCAAAATTCCAGGGGCCGCCAAATTCCGGGCCTTTTTCATACAGCGCAGCAGCCAATTGCAAGTAGCCCGCCAAGGGTTCCAAGGCGTGTTGCCAAGGCCTGACAGCCTGTGGATAACGCAACGTGACCGGTTCGCCCGCTGACCAGGCTTTAAGTACGTCAGGGATTAAACGCTCAGGCGCGAAATCGCCACCGCCGAGCACATTGCCGGCTCGCGCGGTGGCTAACGCCAGACCATGTTCGGCGTAGCGATCAGCAGCGAAGAATGACGCAGCATAGGATTGAGCCAACAGCTCACAACAGGCTTTGCTGCTGCTGTAAGGATCATGCCCACCCAGCGCTTCACTCTCGCGGTACGGCCACAGCCATTCTTTGTTGGCGTAAACCTTATCGGTGGTCACTAACACGCAGGCCCGGACACAGCCTACCTGACGAATAGCCTCAAGCAGGTTAAGGGTGCCCATCACGTTGCTGGAATAAGTGCCTAACGGGTCACGATAGCCTTCGCGCACCAGCGGTTGGGCCGCGAGGTGCAACACAATCTCGGGCTCGACATCCGTCATCACTTCCAGCAACGCGCCCAAGTCACGCAAGTCGCCGCGCTGATCGTTTAAGCCAACGCCCACCTGCGCAAGCGCATACAAATTCGGCTCGGTCGAAGGATCCAATGCAAAGCCGGTGACATTAGCACCCAGGCTCTTTAACCAGAGCGCTAACCAGCTGCCTTTAAAGCCAGTGTGACCGGTGAGCAGAACCCGCTTACCACGCCAGAATTCTGGGCTCAGTCCCACTGCTTCCATGGGGCCTCCCCTTTTTGCCACAGCTCTTCGAGATGATTCTTGTCGCGCAAGGTATCCATGGGTTGCCAAAAACCATCATGTTGGAACGCCATTAGATGGCCGCCAGCCGCGAGGTCTGCCAAAGGCTCAGCTTCCCACGGGGTTAAGTCGCTTTTAATGAAAGGCAAAACTTTTGGCGAAAGCACAAAAAAGCCACCGTTGATCCAACCGCCATCGCCTCGGGGCTTTTCAGTAAAACCCTGTACCGAATTGCCCAGGCGATCCAGGGCGCCATAACGTCCTGGCGGTTGCACTGCGGTCACGGTCGCTAATTTGCCGTGAGACAGATGAAAATCCACCAACGCGCCGATATTCAGATCCGAGACGCCATCACCGTAGGTAAAACAAAAGGCTTCTTCGTTCTCAATATGACTGGCAGCTCTTCGCAGACGGCCACCGGTCTGAGTGTCTTCACCGGTATCCACCAGTGTGACCCGCCACGGCTCGCTATAATTCTGGTGCACGTCCATGCGGTTGGCGACCATGTCGAACGTGACGTCCGAGGTGTGCAGAAAGTAGTTGGCGAAGAAGTCCTTAATCGCGTAACCCTTGTAGCCGAGGCAGATGATGAAGTCGTTGATACCGTGAGCCGAGTACTGTTTCATGATGTGCCAAAGAATTGGCTTACCACCAATTTCGATCATCGGTTTGGGCTTGAGATGCGACTCTTCACTGATTCGTGTACCCAGACCGCCCGCCAGAATTACTGCCTTCATCCTGCTCTCTCTTGTTCCATTAACGGTTCAGCCAAGCGGTATAGGCTTCGCAGACCGTATGAATGTACCGTCTGCTACCTGATGCGCAACGTTCGCTGCTGCGCCGGGACTAAACAATTTATGGCACATGAGGGAGATTTAGCAGGAAGCATGCCAGCTCAGATTGCCCGAGCTGACCTGCATTTTATAAAAAATCGACGTTAATCTGCCAACCAGCCGGTAACCCACTGCTGCAAATTGTTGTCGCGCAGCATGTAGTCGCGCAGAACGACCTCACGTAGGTCATCGCCCATTCGGTAGCTGGCCTCGGGATCGGCCAAGTGCATGCGGATGGCCTGCAGCCACTCATCGGTCGTATTTGTCAAAATGCGCGTACATGGCATGTATCCCTCATACGCCTTGGTGTTGGTACAAATGACCGGGAAACCGCACGCGCCATATTCCAACAACCGAAGATTGCTCTTACAGTCATTGAAAATATGAAACTCCAGCGGTGCCAGCGCAAGATCCAGGTTCAAACTTGCCAACTTCGCTGGGTACTGGTCCATACCAACGACCGGATGAAACTCGTGCAGGTAGGGGCGTAGCGCCTTTGGACACATACCAAAAAACACCCACTCAACTTCATCCGCCAACTCGCGAATAACATCGGCAATGATCTCAAGATCGCCGGTGTGGCTGGTGCCACCGCCCCAGCCAATCCGGGGCTTTGTTGATGTTTGGCGAGCACCGCGAAGATTACTCCACAACCGAGTAGCCAGCATATTGGGCACGACCCTGATGTCAGAGTGCATACTCGAAAGAACATCGCCCAACGCTGCAGTAGACACGACTACCCGATCACAAAGGGCAATACCTTGACGGATCACTTCAGTCATCACATCGGCCGAGGGAGAGTTGCGCATATGTCCGTTCTTCTTCGGGACCTCGATGACGTTATCATCAAGCTCATAAATGCGCCGCGTGTTGAAATGCTTCTTCATCGAGCCGATTTGCAGAACGCCGCCCTGAAAATACCGTCCTTGAAACACCGCAACATCAGGCGCTCGACGTTGGATTTCTGCCAAGGTGGGCCATTCATAAGCTATTTGCCCAACGACCCTGCCTACCGCTTCGAGCTGAAAAAAAGGTTCGCTCATGCGGTAGTGCCCAACAGCCGAAGAGTTAATTGGCAAAATTAATAGTTCAGGCAATGACGTGGATGAGAATGGACTCCAGCCAGTTTTCATGCAGGATTCCAATCGATAGCTGCAACCGTTCATTGCAAAATTCTGATTGTAGGCCGGGTCATGTGCAATTAACGCTAACCGATGTTCAAGAAAGGCGTCCTGCTGTAGCGCCCTACGTTGAGCTTGCGCCTCAGTCGAACCCACCACACGTCGACTACCAATAGCCAGTTGCACCTCAGGGGTCCAAACCACTAAAAACCCCGCGTCGCGTACTCGCAGGCATAAATCGATTTCGTCGAACCCTTCACTGAACTCAACGTCGTCTAATCCGCCAATGCTGACGAAGAGACTCCGGCGTACTATCAAGCAATAAGAGCCTACCGCACTTAAATTCTGTGGCACCTGCAATCGATGCATATAGCCGTTGGCATTCTTGTTTTCGCCGTAAAACTGATAACCCGCGCTCCCGTCCAGCCCGAGAATGATACCCGCCTGCAAAACCAGACCTTGCGGGTTGAAGACTTTGGGGCCAACCACACCTACCTCAGGACGTTGCGCATGGCTCAGCAGGCCATCCAACCATTCGGCTTGAGTGATAACGATGTAGGTGCTGAGAATCAATAAATAGTCGCCCCGCGCATGCGCGGCGCCGAAGTTACGTAGCGTGGGCACGCTAGCAGGCTCTGAGTGCTCAAGAACGCGTAACTTGTCCGAGTTCATCTGCGCTATGCCACTTAGCCAGTCACGGGCTTCAACGGATATGCTGCCGCTGTCGACAATCAACACTTCGAAATGGGGATAGGCTGTTTTTTCCAAGAGCGATTCGATACAACGCTGCAAGGCTATCAACTGATCCGTATGAAGGATAATAATCGATACCAGCGGACGCTCGGCGTGCAGGTAAGTGATTTTGTTGACCGCTGTCTCAACGTTGGGCTGGATGCTGTAGGCGATACCCGAACGCTGCAAATGAGCACCCACAACACGGGCATTTTGCTCAACAACCGATGCCGACGATAACCATTGAGCAAAGGTTAACTGCGACTCCAGTACGATATCCGCAATATGATGTACCGCCCTTTCACCATGACACTCATACACACGCCATAACAGGTCGTGCGGCGCCAACTCGCCATGGTTTGAATCAAAACCACCCAGCGCTAAGTAGCTTTCGCGATCAAAGGCCAAACACCGGCCTACAAAAGGATAGCTGCGGAACAAATCGAGATTGAAGTCAGGCTTGAATACGGGCTCTGCCGACTCGCCGCTGTGCAAGGCACCTTCATCCGTATAAATGCACTTTATGGCCTCATTATTGACCACCCGGTCGGCCAACATTAACAGCGCAGACTCCACCAAGCGATCACCCGCCCGAAGCAGGTAGAACCATTCGGCGCCGTTGAGTTGCGTCAACAACTCATTGACCTGAGCAATCCAATCGTCCTGCAACGGTAGCGTAAATACGTTGCCCTTTAGAGAGGTTTCGGTACAGCCCGCAGATAAAACGATCACTAAATCCGGAGCATAAAGCTGCGTTGCAATACTGTGCGAGGTAATCGCCAGACTGGCACGACTGCCTTTGTCATCAATGATGACAGGAACAATTTTGGGTTGTTTTGGCCAATGCGACAGTGTGACCGGCAGCATGTTCTTCTGCCCTGCGGATATAACTTTGTACGCCAGCCATTCAGCATAAAACTCTGAAAAATTTTCACTGTAGCTCCCTACTTTCCCCTGCATGCTCCCCACTCGATTGCCCAAGGAACGACTTGTACCCAATTCGGACCAGACAATTGGCACCGCGTTCGCAGCAGCCAAGGGTACAAAACGGACGTATCCTGAGGCTGGCGGCAATTCGCCGCTACGCGCTTCCAACATCGCTATAGCCAGTGGAATTTCGTCAACCATCGCATCAATCATTAACTGCTGGTGGCTTAAACGATCATGATGAAGCCGCTCAATTATTAAAACGTCACACAGTGCCACCATATTGCCGCGACGCAACAAGCAGCTGTACAACATCATGTCGAGTAATGCGACGAATTGGTTCCCTTCTGCCAATAAAGGCAGATATTCCTGTACTACCGAACACCGCATCAGCGCACTGCTCAGACCACCTACAAAATTATTCGGATAGAGCTCAAAGATACCAAGTACGTCCCCGCCTTTTAATACGCTATTCACGTGACAGAGCGCAATATTACCGATGCGATCCGGCAGTTGGACGTCGTCGGCATCCCAAAAATAACGCTGACCAATCACCAGATTAATATCTTTGTAGTCAGTAAAGCCCTTTACCTGCGATTCAAGACACAACGGAAACAACTGATCGTCATCGCACAGAAACTTAATGAACTCGCCTTGGGCTTCACTCAGGCAGTTGAGCAAATTACCAACAAACCCCAAACGCTGCGGGTTTTTGATATAGCGAACTGGCACCGCGCTGAATTCGGCAAACGAATCAACAACCTCTTTGATCCCTTCCGTACGGCAATCGTCACAAATCACAATCTCATAATTTGTGTATGTCTGATTCAACGCACTGTGCAATGTCCGCTGAAAAAACCGTGGGTTATAGGCGGGGATCACAATACTGACGAGGGGAAGTGGATTCACGGCGAGAACTCATAAGCGGTGGGCGGCGGGCGCTGCGCTCGACCAGCGAGCGCCCTGAACCAGTAGATAATCATGACCGCCGTTAGTAGCCGGTCGTAACGTCGAACGAGCGTTTTTAGACTTTGTTGAACAGACCCAACTGTGAGATTTTGCTGAAGGCGAGCTGTGCAGCCGACAACATGGTGGTCTGCAACGTCAAGCGGGTGTAGGCCTCGACCGGATCCGAGTCGCGAATCACGCCTTGGGCGACGGTGTTGCCAATGACCAAGGTGTCGTTGGTAGCACCTTGGTTGATGATGATTTTTTGCCGTGCACCGGAGTTACTAATGGCGCTTTGGACCAAGGTGTTGGCTTTATCCAAGTTACCGATGGCCGCATCCATGGATGCAGCCAGTTTCTGCTGGGCAACCGGGTTGCCGTCAGACGGTGCAGCCAATGCAGCCGCAGCGGCCGCCAAGGTGTTCAGTACGTTTTGCGACTGGTGGGTATTGGCCTGAACCGAGAAGGTATCAGACGCCGCTGGCGTACCGCTGAGGCTGAAGGTAATACCGGCCGCCGTGGCCGTGGTAATTGATGGGGTGCCCGAGGTGTTTACGGTACCGCTGGATACCGCCTTGCTGGTGGATGTAATAGGCGCGGCATACAAATCAAACTGGGTGGGACTGGTGAATTTCAGGACCGCTCCGCCCGGTGGGAAGCTGCTGTTATAGGCGGTGGCATCGGTCTCGGCAGCACTGGTGATGACCGTAGTCGAGGCATTGCCGGGGCTGCGCGACGTTGAAAAAGTGTCGGGGGTTGCGGCCAGTTGGAACGTGTGTCCCGCGACTGCGGCGTCGGCTACTTGCGTTGCCGTCTGCGTTCCCGTCGCCGTTTTGTCGGCAGTGCTCAGGTTGGTATTCAGGCTAATTTCAAGCCCACGAAACCCGATGGTCTGGGTGGTCGTGCCCGTGGAGCTAAACGTGCCGTTTCCGCTGGATGCCGACGTAACGTTTAGGCCTGTACTGTCAGTAATCTTGTACGTGGTGCTGCTGAGAAAACTGACTGTGTAGGGCTGACCACTGGCGAACGCAGAGTTAAACGTTACGCTGTTCGTCACCTGACCAGCAGACAGATTTATCCGCCCGTCATCGGTAGTCGGTGAAGTCATGGTCGTGGACGTACGGGCGGTATTGGTAGCTTGTTCAAACGCGTCCCAACCGGTGGTGTTGGTGGCAATCGACAAGCCGTTGCCGATCGGCACGCTGCTCGAGGTCTGGTCACCGTTGTAGCTGTACGTTCCGTCTGAGTTCTGCGAATAAGGCGGTGTCGACGACTTGGAACCGGAAAATATGTACTGACCGTTGGCATCTTGGCTGTTCATCAGCGACAAGACTTGCGCCTGGATCTGGGTTAACTCTTCAGAGTTGGCTAGACGGTCCTTATCGGTGTTCGTGCCGTTAGCACCGCCGACTACCAATTCCTGTGCCCGCCCCAACGCGGTTTGGATACCGGTCATTGCCGACTGCGCCTGGGTCATCGTCGCGTTGGCCGCTGTCATGTTCGAGGAGTATTGACCGAGCAGAGAACTTTGTTGCCCCAGTTGCAGCAAACGCGTCGCGCCGTCCGGATCATCAGCGGCGGTATTAAGCTTGATCTGACTGCTGACTTCCTGGCCAGTGGACAGCGTGTTGCTGTAGATGCGCTGATAGTTGGCCGCACTCGCGTCGAAAAACTGACCTGTAGAAATACGCATGATTTACGACCCCTTAGAGAGCGTTGATCAAAGTGGTAAACATGTCTTGTGCAGTCTTGATGATCTGCGACGAGGCGGTGTAGTACTGCTGATACTTGACCAGGTTGGCGGTTTCTTCGTCGAGGTTGACACCCGACACCGAATCCCGAGCGGCCTTGGCTTGGGTCACGATGGCCGTGGTCGCGGCGTTGTCGCTTTTGGCCTGGGCCGCTTGCGCGCCCACGGTGCCTACCAGCTTGCCGTAGGCGTCAGAAAGACTGATACCGGTGCTGGTGCCCGAGACACCTATCGTTGGTGCCGACTGCAAGGCCGAGGTCGCTGAAGCGTTGCGGTTATCGGAAGACCCCGCTGCCGTCATTGACAGGCTGTAGCTGTCGTTAGCGGTAGGTGTTCCGGAAATAGTCATCTGAACGGTGAAGGTCTTCTGTACCGGCGACGCACCGGTCGTGTTGATCGCATTGCCGCTGGCATCGACCATCGGCACCTTCAGGTTCAAGGTGTTGGATTGGCCTGGGACGATAGTGCCGCTGCCAATCGACGTGCCTTGGGCGTTGAACATCGTGTAGCTCTGGGAACCACTAGTCGCGGCACCGAAAACCAACTTGATGGGTGTCGAATTGGTAATGCCCGTGCGCAGATCCGCGCTGCTAGAAGCGTCGTAAATATCGATCGGGGTGGTGATGGTCGGTTGTTGCGAAATCGTCGTGCTGCCCTTGTTGCTGGCGCCCGCCGAGGCGGATATGGGCGCTGCAGCCGCCAGGGCGTTGGGGTCGGTCATGGTCGTGGTTATGTTACCCGCAGCGTTACGGGTTGGCGTGACTTTGAAGCTATCGCCGGCACTGAACGCCCCACCATTTTTCGCGATGGAAAAACCATCGATAACGGGTGTCGGTGTGGTCGCAAGGTCGTACGCGCCCATGTCCGTGCCGTCCGGCAGACGCTTGACGTCGTAAGCGGTGGCGCTGGTAAAGGTGACTTGATAATCACTGGCGGTAATCTTACTGGTGTCGGCGATGGTGACATCCAGGTTGCCCGACCCGGCACTGTTGCCCATAGAAGCAATACTGCGCTGGCTGACCTGAGTGGCCGTGTTGATGCTGCTGAACAGATTGGAGCCAAATGCGCCGTTTAGGTCGACGCCTTGATTCAACTGGCTGTTGATTTGATCCGATACGGTCAACGCAACGCGCCCCAGCTCGTTGGTCGCTGGCGCCAGCACATCGCTGCGGTAACGCAACAGGCCGCCAATGCTGCCGCCGGTCACTACCGAGGTCACGTCTGTACTACTTTGTCCGTAGCTTACCGATAGGTTGTATTGGCTCGGGTCACTGCTGCTCGGGCCTGCGGACAAAGTATTGACGCTGGTGCCACTGACCAAGGTCTGGCCGGTACCAATGGTGATGTCGTAGCTGCCATTGTTGTCGATGACTTTTGCGCCCACCAGCATGTTGAGCTGGCGCACCGCTTCGTTGCGCGAGTCGAGCATAGAATTGGGCGTCGAGCCAGTGGCTGACGCTTGGGTAATCTGTTTGTTCAAATTTGCAATCGACGCCGACAGCGTATTGACCTGCGATGCCAGGGTAGTCAATTGACTATTGATGTCGGTGCTCTGGCTGCTTAGCTGTGCTGAAATCGAGTTAAAGCGGCTGCTCAGAGAACCTGCGGTGGTGAGCAACTGCGAGCGGGCACCGGCATCGGTGGGGTTCGTCGAGACGGCTTGCAACTGAGTGAAGAAGGTCGTCAATACGCTGGCGACGCCGGTACTGGAATCGGAGAGCAAGGTATCGGTCGAGCTGACTTGCCCAAGAAACGCCGTGGTGTCAGAGCTCAACGAAGTACTGGTTTGCAATTGGCTGTCGAGGTAGCTGTTATAGATTCGACGGACGTCCATCAGCGTAGTGCCGGTACCGATATAGCCGTAACCGACGTTCTGCGGCGCCGAAGCACTGGTAACCACCTGCTGACGCGAATACCCGGCGGTATCGACGTTGGAGATGTTGTTACTGATGGTGTTGAGCGCTGCAGAGTTTGCAGTCAGCCCCGAAAGCCCAATTGAAATCAGAGACATGGTTCAAGCCTTATAAAGTCGTGGAAGAGCCCGCTGCGGCGTAGGTTTGGTAACTCTTCATCTGCTTGGCAATTTGCGAAATCTTGCTGGCGTAGTCTGGGTCAGTGGCATAGCCAGCCTTCTGCAGCTCTTTCACAAACTGTTCCGGGTTATCGGCAGATTTCAGCACACCTTGATAGCGACTATTGTTCTGCAGCACCGTCACCAGATCATGGAAGCTGTCGGCGTAGGAATCATACGAGCGGAAGTCCGCTGTCTCCTTGACCATCTGCCCGTCGCGAAACTCGCTGGTGATTGCTCGCGCCTCTGGACCTTGCCAGCCACCCTGAGCCTTGATACCGAATAGGTTGTGGCTGTTGCTGCCGTCCTGTTGACGCATGATGGATTTACCCCAGCCCGTTTCCAACGCGGCCTGTGCAACCAGCACCGTCGGATCGACACCAATACGTGCGGCCGCGTCCTTGGCCAGGGGCAACATGGTCGCGACGAACGCGTCTTGGCTGGCGAAAGTTTTCTTGCTCGGCGCCAAGGGTATCTGGGCCATGGCCCGACCCAAAATCTGCATCGCGCCCCCGGATGCTGTCAGCGACGGGTTTTGAGTCCAGTCGCCATTCCCGGCGTAGGTCGCGCCATTGCGCGCCGCTGCGGTTGCCGTACCGGCGCTCGCGCTCGCTTGGCCAAGGGTTGGCGTGGTCGTCGGGACGATTCCGGCCAGCAAGCGATCGGCAAGGCTGCTGGGCAGCGCCAATCGACGGGCATTGAGCTTCGCAACGTCGTTATGCAAGCCCACATCGGCGGAAGCAGTCGCCGCCGCCAATCGATGATCCGCTGCCACTGAGCGCGTCGCCCACAGCGGGCGCTGAGCAATTTGCAGCGCCAGACCGGTGCTTTTGACGGCATCAGCATCCGTATCCGGACTGGCCTGATCGGCCAAAAGGCTGGTGTCTGGACGCGGCACGTTCGAGCGTTTCAGGTCGGTAAATTTGCCACCCAACGTTGTCAAGTTGCCGGCGGTGGTCGCCGGAGCTGTCTCGGAAGCCTTGATTTTCGACAGTTGCCGCATCAACACGTCTTGCAGACCGATACCGCCGCCCTGCCGGGACATGGTGACGGACAGTTGCTGGTCGTACATTTCCTGGTACTGGCGCATTTCCGAGGTGTTCATCGGATTGTCTTTGGCCAGCACTTCGTTAGCCGAGCGCATAGACTTGAGCATCTGGCTGACGAACAGCGACTCAAATTCCTGGGCCACCTTTTTCAGGTTGCCGGTGCTGTCGCGATCGCCGGTTTTCAGGGAGTTCAGGCGATTGAGGTCAGAGTAAGCACCCGAATCGCCGGCGGTTGGCGCGGCACTGGAGGGAATGTCCATGGGCGGCTCCTTAAATCACAATCAGGTCGGCTTGCAGCGCGCCGGCTTGTTTCAAGGCTTCCAGAATCGCCATCAAGTCGCCTGGAGCAGCACCGACCTGGTTAACCGCGCGTACGATTTCATCCAGCGTGGTACCTGGACCGAACTTAAACATCGGGTGCAGTTCTTGTGCCGCGTTGAGTCGAGAGCGTGGAACCACCGCCGTCTGGCCGCCGGACAGCGCGCCTGGCTGACTGACGATTGGGTCTTCAGTGATGGTGACAGTCAAGCTGCCGTGGGTAACGGCCGCCGGAGAAACCCGAACGTTCTGGCCGATCACGATGGTGCCGGTACGCGAGTTGATAATGACTTTGGCTGAGGCCTGGCCTGGATCGACTTCCAGGTTTTCCAGCACGGACAAGTACTCAACCCGCTGGCTTGGGTCCATCGGCGCGGTCACCCGTATCGAGCCGCCGTCGAGGGCTTGTGCAACGCCAGGGCCGAGCATGTCGTTGATCTTGTCGACCACCCGCTTGGCGGTGGTGAAGTCAGAACGGTTGAGGTTGAACGTCAGGCTGTTGCCTTGATTGAACCCACTCGGTACAGCGCGTTCGACCGAGGCGCCGCCAGGAATCCGACCGGCTGAGGGAACGTTAACGGTGATCTTTGAGCCGTCACGACCTTCAGCATCGAAACCACCCACCACCAGGTTGCCCTGGGCGATGGCGTAGACGTTGCCGTCAACACCCTTCATGGGTGTCATCAACAGGCTGCCGCCGCGCAGGCTTTTCGAGTTACCGATGGACGACACCGTAATATCGACCATCTGACCCGGTTTGGCGAACGCTGGCAGGTCCGCGTAAATGGCCACCGCTGCAACGTTTTTCAATTGCACGGTGCCGGAACCCGCAGGAACCTTGATCCCGAACTGAGCCAGCATGTTGTTGAAAGTCTGCAGGGTAAAGGGCGTCTGGGTGGTTTGGTCGCCGGTGCCGTTGAGGCCAACCACCAAGCCGTAACCGATCAATTGGTTAGTCCGCACCCCGGAAATACTGGCGATGTCTTTCAACCGCTCGGCGTGTGCGCCGAGGGCAGTAGACGAGAGCAGTATCGCCACCATCAGTTGTTTGAACGTGGTCATGTCTCACCCGCTATCAGAAAGGGAACAACGGGCTGAGGAAGAAACGATCGAACCACCCCGGTTGGTTGGAATCGGCAAACGAACCGGTCCCCGCATACGTGATACGTGCATCCGCTACCCGCGTCGACGACACGGTGTTGTCGGTGGCGATGTCATCGGCGCGAATCAGGCCGGCAATTCGCACCAGTTCGTCACCGGTGTTAAGAGTCATCCACTTTTCACCCCGGACCGCGAGAATACCGTTGGGCAACACTTCTGCCACCGTCACTGTCACCGAGCCGGTCAGGCTGTTGCTTTGCGCCGCCTTGGCATCGCCTTTGGTGGTGCGGGCGCCGTTATAGCCCACGTTCAAACTCAGGTCGCCGCCGCCCAGCGGGTTACTGGTGTTGAGGCCACCACCGAACAACGAGGTCAGGCCGATGCTGTTGCTGCTGTTTTTGGTGATGCCGTCACTGGCCGCTTTACTGGCCGCCATCTTCTCGGAAAGCGTGATGGTGATGATATCCCCCACCCGATAAGCCTTACGGTCGTCGTAGAGGTTCTGCTCAAAACCGGCTTGGTAGATCGAACCGTTATTGGCAGCGGAGGGCAGTGGCGTTCGTGGCAACACCGGCGCGTAGAAAGGGTCATTGGGCTTGGCCACAGGCGCAACACAGCCGGCCAGTAATGCGATTGCGCAAAACGGGGCTACCAACAGAGCAGTCAGTCGGACAAGCCGCAGAACAGGAAGCCGTTTCATGACACTTAAAACCTCGCGGTGCAGCAGGTACTTATCAGGTACCCCATCCAGTTGATCAGGTAACGTGACAGGCCGAAGTGGCCCATCAGGGTTTTACAGATTTTGCGTGACGTATTGCAGCATCTGGTCGGCGGTAGAAACCACTTTGGAGTTCATCTCATAAGCGCGCTGGGTAGTGATCATGTTGACCATCTCCTCAACGGTGCTCACGTTTGACGCTTCCAATGTGTTCTGCTGAGTGGTACCGAAGCCATTCAAGCCAGGTGTGCCGACTTGTGGCGCACCGCTGGAAGCGGTTTCCAGAAACAGGTTGCTGCCTTTCGATTGCAGACCGGCCGGGTTGATGAAGTCAGCGGTCTGTATGTTGCCGATGATCTGCGGCGTGGCACTGGAGCTCGCCAAGGTGATTGACACCGTGCCGTCCTGGCCGACAGTGAATGTCTGGGCTTGCTGTGGCACGACGATAGCGGGTTCCAGAGCGAAACCACTCGCTGTCACGATTTGGCCATTGGTGTCCAGGTGGAACGTACCGTCGCGGGTGTAGGCGACCGTGCCGTCAGGCTGGCGAATCTGGAAAAAACCGCGACCGTTAACCGCAAGGTCGAGGGGCTGATCGGTGGTTTGCAAGCTGCCGGCGCTGAAGTTCTTTTGCGTACCGACGATGCGCACACCCGTACCCAATTGCAGGCCGGACGGCAGTTCGCTGTCCTGCGTCGACTGGGCACCAGGCTGACGCTTGATCTGATAGAGCAAGTCTTGGAATTCAGCACGATCACGTTTGAAACCAGTGGTCGAGACGTTTGCCAAGTTGTTGGAAATGGTCGTCAGGTTAATGTCCTGAGCGGCGAGACCGGTTTTGCTGACGTAAAGTGCCGGAAGCATTATTTCTCTCCTCGAGCGCCTGGTATTCGGCGCAAGCTATCAATGGTTAGCTCTGCAAGACTCGCGCCACCGACTCATCGTTGGTTTCGGCGGTTTTCATCATCTTGATGTGCAATTCGAATTGGCGCGAAAGGGCCAGCACCTGGGTCATTTCTTCCACCGCGTTAACGTTGCTCGCGTGCAAGAACCCGGACTCGACCTGAACGTCACCGTTTACGGCGGCAGGCTTGCCGTCCTTGGTATGAAGCAGGCCATCAGGGCCTTTTTCCATGTTGCTCAAGTCCGGCTTGACCAGCTTGATGCGATCAATCTGTGCCATCACTTTCGGGCTTTCGCCCAATGAGCGAATACTAATAGTGCCGTCGGCACCGATTTCGATTTGCTGCTCGGGCGGTACGGCAATGGGCCCACCATTGCCCATGACCGGCAAACCATTGCCATTGCGCAACACACCCAGGGCATCGACGTTCATGCTCGCGGTACTGGTATAGGCTTCGCCACCGTCGGGAGTTTGCACCGCGATCCAGCCGCCGCCTTTGACGGCAACATCGAGATCACGGCCGGTTTCCATCATCGCGCCTTCAGAAAGATCAGTTCCCGGACGTTCGCTCAAGGCGTACGCCCGCGAAGGCATGACGTCCCCGTACACCGGCATCGAACGCGCCTGTTCGAGGTCACGCTGAAAGCCAGTGGTGGTGATGTTCGCCAGGTTGTTGGCGTGAGCCTTCTGGGCTATCGCGTTCTCAGACGCTCCGCTCATGGCGACGTAAAGCAACTTATCCACAGTTTTCCTCCTCTGACAGACGCTTGCCGTATGTAGATGTTCTAATCACGCAGAAGCAATATTCGAACCAACTTGTCAGGACTGATACAAAGCGTTGATTCGCCAATGTTAATGGGCTAAGGCTAATCGTCAGATCTCGGTGAACGAACGAACGCGGCGGTGGATTGCCGCATTTGCTCATCCTATGAAAAGGACCGCGCCAAAAAAACCTCGCTCGACGCAAGCGCACGGTCGCGCGACAAGCAGAAACTGCGCGGCAGACAAGTGAACCTACAGACCCATGAGGCTTTTATGCCATTCATTCACGCACTAACCCTTTGTCTGCTAGTCGCCTGCGGCGCGGCAATGGCTGGGCCTGCGCCTTGGTATACATGGCAAGGCTCAACCCGGGTTGTCTGCGCGCAAAACAGCCCAGGATCCGGTTGGGTTCGGTTGGCCGGCCCTTTTAAAAAATCTGACTGCAAGCTCTGAACCGAACGGCACGCTCAACAAAAGCCCCGACAGGTCGAGGCTCTTGCTCGCCTGCGCTGCTTAGGGAAACTCTGAAAAAGGTTTTCAAATCTGGTGAAATGTCCCCCATCACATGAGCCGAGCGGTTGCCCCCCATGAAGCAAATTTCTTTCGCCGATGCCGAGTACGCCGGTAAACGTAAGCGAACCCGCCGTGAGATTTTCCTGAGCGAGATGGACAAGGTCGTCCCCTGGAAGGGGTTGATCGCTTTGATCGAGCCGCATTATCCAAAAGGCGAAGGGGGCCGCCCGGCGTATCCCTTGATGGCCATGTTGCGTGTGCACCTGATGCAGAACTGGTTCGGCTATAGCGATCCAGCAATGGAAGAGTCTCTTTATGAGACCACGATTCTGCGCCAGTTCGCGGGGTTGAATCTGGAACGCATTCCCGACGAAACCACGATTCTCAACTTCCGTCGCCTGCTGGAGAAAAACCATCTTGCCGGGGGAATCCTGGAGGTCATTAATGGCTACCTGGGAGACCGAGGTTTGATGCTTCGTCAGGGCACAATTGTTGATGCCACGATCATTCATGCGCCGACGTCGACCAAGAATAAAGAGGGTAAACGCGACCCCGAAATGCATCAGACCAAGAAAGGTAATCAATATTTTTTCGGGATGAAAGCGCACATCGGAGTAGACGCTGATACGGGTCTGACGCACAGCGTGGTGGGCACGGCAGCCAATGTCGCGGACGTCACTCAAGTCGATCAGTTGCTGCACGGCGAAGAGACCCATCTCTGTGGCGACGCGGGCTACACCGGCGTAGAAAAGCGGCTTGAACATGAGGGGCGCGAGATGATCTGGTCGATCTCCGCCAGGCCCAGCAGCCGCCGCAAACATGGAGAAAAAAGCGTCATTGGCCGTGCGTTGCGCAAGATTGAATACGCCAAATCGCAAACTCGGGCCAAGGTTGAGCACCCGTTTCGGGTGATCAAGCGCCAGTTTGGTTACACCAAGGTGCGGTTTCGCGGGTTGGTAAAGAACACGGCGCAGTTGGTGACACTGTTTGCACTGTCGAATCTGTGGATGGCGCGCCGACATTTGATGGAGCCTATAGGACAGGTGCGTCCGCAGTATGGAAATTAAGGGTTAATAAGTGCTTAAAACCGGCTTATTCATCAATAAAAGCCGATATTTTCGAAATTTCAGTGAAGTACTTTCTTTCGGAGCGCTTGACGCCCGATTTGCCAGAAAAAGAAGGTCTTATTTCAGACCTTCCTTAGATGGCTTGTATTAAGGTCTGCATCAACGTTGCCTCAGTGGACAATGCTTTAGAGTTGGCTTGATAGGCCGTTTGCGCCTGAATCAACTCCACCAGCTCATCGGTCAGCTTGACGTTGGAGCCCTCTAATGACCCAGAAACAATGCCGCCTATTCCACCCGATCCGGGTGCGTCCAATTTGGCCATGCCAGAAGCGCTGGTTTCTCTCCAGCGGGTTGTGCTGTCTGGCAGTAGTCCCTGCTCATTGGCAAACGTGGCAAGCATCAGTTGGCCAATACTCTTGTTTTGGCCATTGCTGAAACCCGCTTGGATCACACCATTAACGCCGATGCTGACCACCTCAAGCTGCCCTGCCGCATAGCCGTCTTGCTGGGCGGTGGTGCGGCCGGTGGTTGCGTTATGTTGGGAGAGATTTTTCATATCGATGGCGATACCGGCCACGCTGCCCTGAGCGCCGTTTGTAGTCCACTTCTCACTGCTTTTGCCTGCATCGAGCACCCTGGCCGGGACCCAGCTTTTTAACGTGACAACGTTATTTTCCACGCTCAAGCCTTCGCCTCCCGTCATTGATCGAACGCTGCCGTCGGCATTGAAGATCAGGCTAGCGGTAAGCGGCGCTTCTAGATCCGGTGTTGTCGGATTGCGCCCGCTGACCAGCACATGCATCTTCCAACTGTTAGTACCGTCTTTGACAAAATGTTGAGTCAGCTCGTGCTGATTGCCCAAACTGTCAAAGATCGCCGTGGAAAACAGCTTGTTGAACGTGGTGATATCGGCCGCATTGAACCTCGGCACGCTCCGGCTCATTACCGCACCTACCTCATCAAGCCCGTTGACGCCTCCCTCGCTGAGCGACAGCACAATTGGACCGTTGTTAACGGCGGGGCTTGCGGACCATATGCCATCAACCTCACGAGAAGGCGTCCAACCCGCCAACGGAAACTCCGTGTTAGAGGTCTTCTTGATCAGGTCGCCCTCGCTTACCAATGAAATGCTGCCATCTGGCTGTTTAGTGATCGTTGCCACCAGCGGCGAGGTAGTGCCTGGATCAATTGGGTGACGGCCATTGATCAACGTGTACATCGTCCAACGGTTAGCATCCGTTTTCACAAAGTATTGTTTAAGTTCGTGGTCCGCTGGAGCAATCGCAGGCGTGGCCGAAACACGTACCGCCTCGTTACCTTGAACATCTTTTCCTTTGACCTCCGCTACTGCCGCCGCCCCGCCGTCCTGAATAGTTTTAGTCAGCACACTGGAATAAGTAGCAGGGTCATCCCGGTTGAAGTTCGGCAGTGCAGCCAGCGAGGGCAGCGAAGAGTCCAGGTTGATTGTCTGGCCAATTACGCTGGTGGTTTTAGCGGCCATGTTACCGGTGTTGATTTTCAAGTCGGCACGAATACCATTAACCACGGCACCTTTATCATTAACACCGTAGCCCTGCAGACGACTGCCTTGAGTATCCACAATATAGTCGTTCGCGTCCTTTATAAACGCTCCAGCGCGGGTGTAACTTAATGCGCCACTATCACTGACCACAAAAAATCCTTTTCCCTGTATGCGCAAGTCCAGCACCCTCTCAGAACTTGAGCCGATCTCCCCCTGGCTGAAATTCTGTGCAACGTTCGCCAGCCGCACGCCATCGCCTACCGCATTGCCAACGCGCCCCAGCATGGCGCCGGAATACAGCGCCGTGAACTCTGCCCGCGATGATTTGAACCCATGGGTTCCGACGTTAGCAATATTATTGCTGGCCACTTCCAGTCTTTTATGGGCAGCGTGTAACCCATTCAGCGCAACATTGAATGACATAGAGACTCCCGTACCATCATCGATGGCACTATCGTTAAATGCGTTTTTTTTCGCAGTGTCTATCTGCGGTTTTTATTCTCGCATTAACTAAAGTAGGAAATTTCTATGTATATAGTAGGAAATGGCTGATTTATTTACTTAGAACCTCTAAAAAAAAACATAAAAAAACCCCTTCGAAAAGAGGCTTTTTAGAGGTGAACTTAACCAGTCTTACCCGACCATTTGAATAGTGGTCTGCATAATAGCGCTTTGAGTTGATATAGTTTTAGCGTTCGCCTGGTAGTTACTTTGCTCGCGAATCAAGGCCACTAACTCAGAGGTCAAGTCGACGTTGGAGTCTTCCAGTGCAGACCCGACGATGGAGCCCAAGGTGCCGGTTTGAGGCGCACCGGTAACCGGCACACCCGATGCAAACGACTCTTTCCAGCTGCTGCCGCCTACCGAGATCAGCCCTTGAGAGTTGGCGAAGTTAGTGATCGACACCTGGCCAATGACTTTGGATTGAGAGTTGGTGTAGGTGGCGAACAACACACCGGTTGAGTCTACCGACAAGCCAGCCAATTGGCCGGTGGCATAACCGTCCTGGCTTTTGGTGGCCACACCGCTGGCCGCGTTAGTCTGCGTAGTGGTCAACATATTGATCTGGATGCCGGCCGTGTTGCCGCTCGCTCCGTTAGCCCCCCAAGCAAGCGGGGTGCCGGACTGTGTAGCCGGAACCCAGCCACTGAGGGTATAGGTACCGTCGGTGTTAACCGCCAGGTTGGCAGTGGGCGATGCCGACGATTTCAACGAGCCGTCGGTGTTAAAGGTCAACGCTAAAGAATCTGGCGTTGTCGATGTCGGGTCTTTAGCATTACGACCATCGACCAAGGTGTACATGGTCCAATCGTTAGTGCCCGTTTTAACCATGTACTGGTCCAGAGAGTGTTGATTTCCCTGGCTGTCGAAGATAGGTGTACTGACGCTAAAGTTATAGCTGGCAGTGTTGCCTGGAGTGAAACTAGTCACTTTAGGAACAGTCGCCGTAGAGTCCAAGTTTGATGCAATCGTGACCAGACTCGTTGGCTTAGGTGTCAGGTTCGACGAGTCGATGACCAAATTGGTCGACACACCCGTTACCACTTTGCCGCTCGCATCAACGCTGTAGCCCTGCAGCTTCTGGCCGCTGCTGTTGACAATGTTGCCGTCTTTGTCTGGATAGAATGCGCCGTCGCGAGTGTAGAGCTTCTCGCCGTTGTCGCTGACCATGAAAAAGCCGTTACCTTGAATCGCCAAGTCAAGGCTGCGCCCGGTGCCGGTGGTCAAGTTGCCTTGAGTAAACTGCTGAGACACAGCAGCAACCCGTACGCCACTGCCTGAGTTAGTGGCGCCAGAGGCACCGCTGACTGCCGCCGAGTACTGGTCCTGAAATTCGGTCCGGGACGATTTGAAACCGGTGGTCGCGACGTTGGCAATGTTGTTGCCGGTGACGTCGAGACTTTTGTTTGCTGCATAGAGCCCACTGAGACCGATGTTGAATGACATGTTTCGCTCCTACGCCGTCTAGTCGGCTCTATATACCGATTGTTTGAACTTTGGACAGGCCAACACTGCTGCCACCCGCCAAATTTAAAGTCATTTCCGCGCCAGCCAAACCCATCGTCACGCTGTTCACAGTGGCGGGCAGGTAAGTCGTCAATGCAGTGGCCGTACCACCAGCAGTACCCGTGGCCACAACGCTGTATGTACCCGCCGGTGCAACGGTGCCGTCACTTGCCTTGCCGTCCCAAGTAAAACTGGTCGTGCCTGCCGGTTGAATACCCAAGTCGATGGTGTCGACCAAATTGCCTGAGGCGTCGTTGATCTTGACGACTGTAGAACTAGAAGCGGGCACCGCGACCGAGCCGGTCATCCCTTTAGTGGTATCGACCACTGCCGTGCCGGTCGCGACGACGACCGAACGCCCGACCAGTGAAGACGCTTGCAGCGCTTGGGACGATTGGTAAGTGGTAGCAATCGAGCCGACCGAAGTGTTGAGATTCTGTGTCGCCTCCAGATTGCTAAACTGGGCCAGTTGGGACACAAACGCAGTGTTGTCCTGCGGGGTGAGCGGGTCTTGGTTTTTCAACTGAGTTACGAGCAGTTGCAAGAAGGCATCTTTGCCCAGCGCTGAGGAAGGATTGGTAGTGACCGAAGTCCCTGATGTTTTTGAAAGCTGGTCTAGGACCGATTGGCCGACCGCGGTAGTCGTTGTCATTAGCTGCGCCCCTTATTACTGACCCAGGGTCAGAACCTTCTGCATCATGGTTTTGGCGGTATTCATCATGTCCGCGTTGGTTTGAAACGAGCGACTGGCAGAAATCATGTCGGCCATTTCTTGCACAACGTTGACGTTGGGGTAGTAGACGTAACCGTTTTTGTCGGCAGCCGGATGGTTCGGCTCATAGCGCGCGTCGAGGTTGCTCTGGTCCTGGACAATACCGGCAACCTGAACACCCTCGCCCGCTTCGCTCTCGCTACCGAACAGCGAACCGCTGTCGCCATCGGTTTGACCTTGCATGACGGTGGCAAACACCGGGTGACGGGCGCGATAGGTCCCACCTGCGCTCGACGAAACTGTTTCGGCGTTGGCAATGTTGCTGGCCACGGTATTCAATCGCGTGGTCTGCGCGCTCATGCCGGTACCGGCAATGCTAAAAACGCTGGCAAGGGACATGAATTACTCTCCTCGCAGGGCTGACATAAGCCCTTTGAATTTGTTATTGAGAAAGGTAAAGCTGGCTTGGAAGCCCACCGAGTTCTGCGCGTAGTTGGCCTGTTCAACCTGACCATCAACGGTGTTCTGATCCAGGGATGGCTGACTCGGGGTGCGATAAAGCAACGTCCCGTCCATGTTGCCCAGGGTGTTAGCTTCGATGTGGCCGGCATTGGTAGTGTTCATCGCGAACGTGCCGTTCTTACTCTTGTCGGCCTGGGCCGCGAGCACGGCGGCGAAGTCCAGGTCTCGCGCCTTGTAATTCGGCGTGTCGGCGTTGGCAATGTTATTGGCCAACACTTCTGCACGCTGAGCGCGGAAGGCAAGCGCCTGCTCATGAATGCCTAACGCTTTATCGAAGCTGATGCTCATCTCGGGAAACCTTTAGCGGCTGACCTGTTTTCGTATCTGAGACAAAGCAATCAGCGTGCCAGCTTCTTTAGAGCCGTAATTCAAGGGCTTCAAGCAGGTTGACCAAGCGGCAAGCCAAAATAGCGGCAATGGATTTCCGCTGACCGCCAGTAAAGCGGCAATGGGCACCGGCATCGGTTGCCGTTGGCTTAACCTTGCAACGCGCGATCTGCGCACACAAAAATGCCCCGATCTTGCGACAGGGGCATTTTTAAGTGGCGATGACACTTACTTGGTCTGGTAAATAATCCCCGGACTGCATTGCACCATCTGGTAATGGTCAGGCAAACCATTGAGTGCTTCGGAGGCGCCAAGGAACAGATAACCACCCCGCTTGAGTGTGCTGTGAATGCGCAGCAGGATGTCTTTTTTAACTTCAGCCGAAAAGTAGATCAATACGTTGCGACAAAACACGACATCGAACTTACCCAGGCTGGCGTAGCTGTCGAGCAGGTTAAACGAGCGAAATTCCACACGGTTCTTGATGGGTGCTTTGACCGCCCAGCGTCCCGGTGTCTTGACGTCGAAGAATCGCTGTAGCCGCTCGGGAGAAAGCCCCCGCCCAATCGCCAAACTGTCGTACTCACCCGATTTGCAGTTGGTCAGCATCGCCCCGGATAAATCCGTGGCAACGATTTGCACGCCGCCTTTGAGATGACCGATGTTGGTCCGCTCAAACTCGTCGATCGACATCGACAGCGAATACGGTTCCTGCCCAGAGGAGCATGCCGCCGACCAGATTCGCAGACGCTGATTGGGGCTGGCTTTGATCGCTTCCGGAAGCACCCTGTTTTTCAGCACTTCGAACGGATAGGTGTCACGAAACCATAAGGTTTCGTTGGTCGTCATCGCGTCGACTACCTGCTCACGCAAACCACTGCGTGGCTGGGCCTGGATCCGCTGAATCAACTCACCCAAGGATTTGATGCCCTGCTGCTCCATCAGCTTGTTGAGACGGCTGGAAACCAGGTACTGCTTATTTTCACCCAGCAAGATGCCACAGGCTTTTTCCAGGAAGACCCGGAACTGTTCGAAATCCAAATTACCCGTAGACAAAGAAACCGCCTCTTAACTCGTATGTACCACCGCAGGGCACTGCCTGCGGTGATTATTTCGCTGCGTTGATCCGGGCAACTACCCGGGATGCGAGATCATCAGGTCGGAACTTTGCGAGAAAATCATCGGCGCCGACTTTCTTGACCATCGCCTGGTTGAAGACACCCGACAAGGAAGTATGCAGGATGATATGCAGCTTTTGCATGCGCGGATCGGCGCGGATTTCTGCGGTCAGGGTGTATCCGTCCATTTCAGGCATTTCGATGTCCGAGATCATCATCAAAAATTCTTCTTCGGGCTTCTTGCCTTCCTCAACCATCTTGCGCAAGTAATCCAACGCCTGCCGGCCATCGTTCAAGGCCACCACCTCGACGCCGACCGTTTGCAGACAACGCGAGACCTGCTTGCGCGCGACCGAGGAGTCATCCACCGTCAAGACGCGCAGCGTGACTGCTTTCGCCTGAGTCTCAACGTCTATCACGCCGACAGAAATATGCTCGGAGGTGGGCGCTACTTCGGCGAGGATTTTCTCCACATCGATGATTTCAACCAACTGATTGTCGACTCGAGTCACTGCCGTCAGGTAGTGATCGCGCCCGGTCCCCTTGGGTGGCGGATGGATCTCCTCCCAGTTCATATTCACGATGCGTTCTACCGAATGCACCAGAAAACCCTGAATCTTGGTGTTGTATTCCGTGATGATCACGAAGGTGTTACTGACGTCTTTCAACGCCTGCGCGCCGGTGGCCATCGCCAGATCAATGATCGGAATGGTCGCCCCACGAATATTTGCAACGCCGCGCACCACTGGGTTGGACCTGGGCATCACGGTCAATTTAGGGCATTGCAGCACCTCTTTGACCTTGAACACGTTGATCCCGTAGAGCTGCTGTCCGTTGAGACGGAACAGCAAAAGCTCAAGGCGGTTCTGCCCTACCAGTTGAGTGCGCTGGTTCACCGAATCCATTACACCAGCCATGCCGTGACTCCTAGACCAAAAGCTTCGAACCGAAGCGCACTCACATGAGGAAGCGGCACGGGGCTTGCTTTTTAACTGTTATGAATTCGAAAACGACATTTTCCCGACGCATGGCATCATTTCCCGGCAGCTTACACTGCGCGGTTGCCGCGCTGTGTTTTTTCAGTGTCTGCCAACCGGCGCAGGCCGTGCTTTTAAGCGTGCCTGATCAACTTATCGGCGCGACCCAAGGGTTTCTTGAATTCTCTGTCGAGGACTATCAGGCCACGACACATTTAGAGGGCCGCTATCAGATACAGGTCAATACACTGGATCCACGGATGACGCTGACCCAGTGCGACAAGGAATTGACAGCCAGCCTCGAAAGTCCTGCCCAACCCATCGGCCGTGTCACCGTAAAAGTTCGTTGCGAAGGAACCTTGCCGTGGACGGTTTACGTGCCCGCACAGGTTCATTTATTTCGCCAGGTGGTGATTGTGAAGCGCCCCCTCAAACGCGCCTCGATCATTGGCGAAGATGACGTTTACATGGCTGAACGTGACATCAGTCAAATGCCTCAGGGCTTTATGACCTCGATTGATGATGCCATCGGGCAGAAAGTGACCCGACAAATGATCAACGATCAGGTGCTTACGCCGCTGCAGTTGGAGCAAGCCGAGGTTATTCGCAAGGGCGATCAGGTGATCATCACCGCTAAAAGCGGCACACTCCAGGTGCGTATGCCGGGCGAAGCGCTATCCGACGGTGGAATGAGCGAGCAAATCAGGGTGCGGAACTTGAATTCGCAACGCGTGATCAAAGCGCGGGTAACCGCACCGGGACAAGTTGAAGTCGCCTTGTGATTGCTGGCGTGATGGTGCAGAGTTTCCTAGACTGATTCAGCCTGCGACGGCGTTACCCTCACTTCAATTAAGCGCTAAAGTTATTTCGTGTTTGGCCGAAAACAAGGCAAGCGTCCAAACACTTAGAGGTTTTTAAAAATGGTCATCGACTTTAGTCGTTTAAACAGCACTGCACCTGCTACGGGCAGCTCGCGCTCCGGTACCACCAAGGAGACCAGCACCACCGTTGCGGACTCCTCCAGCGCGACCCCAAAAG
Source organism: Pseudomonas sp. CCI4.2 (assembly GCF_034350045.1). Taxonomy (NCBI): domain Bacteria; kingdom Pseudomonadati; phylum Pseudomonadota; class Gammaproteobacteria; order Pseudomonadales; family Pseudomonadaceae; genus Pseudomonas; species Pseudomonas sp. CCI4.2. The sequence goes on from NZ_CP133781.1 coordinate 5,096,549, forward strand.
CAAGTACCGTCAGCCAGTCCAGCGGAGAAGCGGTGCACCTCAGTGATGAGGCTCAGCGACTGCAAACCATCGGCGATAAAGTGCGCAGCCAGCCCGTCGTCAACAGCGCCCGCGTGGCCGAGTTGAAGCAGGCCGTTGCCGACGGCAGCTACACAGTCGACAGCGGCCGCGTCGCCAGCAAACTGCTTAATTTCGAAGCCCAGCGCTAGCCTTAGGCTTGCGCGGGCTTTTGGACGCTTAAAACCCAGAGCCAGCCATGCACGACACTACTCTGCTGCAACTGATCAACGATGACATGGCGCCAGCACAACATCTGCTGGAGCTACTGCAGGCCGAATCCCTGGCTTTGCATGGCCGCGACCTGTTTTTGCTGGAGGAAATCCTCGCGCAAAAGCAGGCGCTGGTGATCATGCTTGAGCAGCGTGGCCGCAAGCGCAGTCAAATTCTTATCGACCTCAAGCTGAGCCCGGACCGGGACGGCCTTGTTGAATTGGCAGGCCATTCGTCTGTAGGCGAAGCGCTCCTCACGCAGGGCGATATGTTGGCCGGCCTCATGTCCGAGTGCCGCACTACCAACCAGCACAACGGCGTATCGATTCAGTTACAACAGGCGACCACCGCCAACCAGATGAAGATTCTGACCGGGGGCGATGCGCCAACGCTCTACGACAATCGCGGATCTACCTCCCGGTTCACCAAGCCGCGCCCTCTTAGCCAGGCTTAAATTCCTGTATCAAGGCGTTACACATGCTGGCAAAATGCTGGCGATTGAGAGCTATAGTATTCTGCTTGGGATGATGAACAGTGTTCAATGCCGTAAACGCGGAAGATGCTCCGCAACCGCCAAAGGTCCTCACTACGTCGCTGGAGATTTCCGCTAATTTGCGGTTGCTTCTGGACAGTCACGACCCGTTGATCATTACGTTTCATGAACGCACCCAGCGCTTTCAGAGTTTTCTGATTGAAGTCGACCGCGACAGCAACAGCCTTGCGCTTGATGAAATGATCCCGCGCGACGGTGAGCGTTTCTTGACCAATGGCGAAGCCTATCGCGTCGAAGGCTTCCACGACGGCGTGCGAATCGCTTGGGAAAGCGTGGATGCCCTGACTATCGACGATGGCGAGCACCGCTGCTACAGAGGCGTCCTGCCCAAAGAAGTGGTTTATCACCAACGCCGCAATGCCTTCCGTGCAGCGCTGAAACTGGCCCAGTTGGTAAATGTGGAGATTGGCGGCGACAAACTCTTGTCACCTATTAATGGCAAGTTGCTGGATATTTCCGCCACCGGCTGCAAGCTGCGTTTTGAAGGTGATATTTCTGACCGGCTACAGTTGGGTCAGGTTTATGAGCGCTTTATCGCCGCCCTGCCCTTTGGCAAAATGACCGCGCCTGTGGAGCTGCGTTACCTGCACTACGAAGAGCGCATCGACGTGACCTTTGGCGGTATCCGTTTTCACAACATGAGCGGGCTGGTGCAACGGCAGGTTGAGCGCTTTGTGTATCAATTGCAGCGCGAAGCGCGGCGATTCGATAAAGACGACGACTTCTGATCAGACCTGTGTCTGTTGGCTAAGGGCCCGGCGCAATTTCCTCCGCAAACGCTTCGCCAACAAGCTGGCCGCTACCGAAGCGGTCATAATTAAATTGTAGAGTCCCTGTGGCTTGCCAACGAAATCGCTAACGCAGACGACACAGGTTTTAGGTCGAGAGAAGCGCCGCCATTCAGGCCTCTTCGCAGGCAAGCCGGCTCCCACAGTTGACGGCTCCTTTTCTTAAACAGACTCTTTCTCAGCATTCTCTGCCGGTTGTGGCTCGCCCTCGACCGGCGCTTGCATCTGCTCTTGAACGACTTGTTCATCCACCCGTGGATCCAGAGCTACCACCAGCGGTGAGCTGGACATGCTGTCTGGCATGGCGACGTGGTGCAGCGGCGCATCTTCGACCTGGTGCAAGTTGGTCACGGAGTCGGGTCGAATTCTTAGCGCCAGGGCCAAGGCGGCAAAACAGACGAAGGCGTACAGCATGTTGCTGCCAAACATCTTCATCAGCACACCCGCTGCCAACGGACCGATGCTGGCGCCAATGCCGTAGGTCATCAGTAACATCGCGGTCAACGACACCCGGCGCTCCCCTTCCACGTGGTCGTTAGAAAAGGCCACGGCCAACGGATAAAGACAAAATTGCATCAGCGATGCAAAGAAGCCGACGACGAATAAAACCTCCACCGGCACTTGAGGCATGACCGCCAACGGAAACGCGATCAACGCCAGCGCAGCAGCAAACGCACGAATCAATACCGCCCGATCGTAACGATCCGACAGGCGACCCAGTGGCCATTGCACCACCAGCCCGGCCAAAATGCAGCTACCCATGAACAAACCCACCGTCTCGGTGGGAAGTCCTTGCTGGGAGGCGTACAACGGGGCCAAGCCGTAGAAAGCGCCAATGATCAACCCGGCAGCCAATACCGTACTCAGGGATTGCGGCACGCGCTTGAGAAAAAATCGAGGTTCCAGCGGCGCAGGGTGCATGGGCGCCGGGTGAATGCTGCGGGTCATTGCCACAGGCACAAGACACAGGGCGAAGCACAGCGCCACCAACATCAGCAGTTCAGGCCCCAACGAAGGATGGATGACCAGAATCAATTGACCCAGCACCAGCCCCAGGTACGACGCGATCATGTAGCCGCTGAACACGGCGCCGCGCAGCTTGGCTTGAGCCTGCTCGTTAAGCCAGCTTTCGATCACCATGTACTGGCACATCATCCCCAGGCCGACAATCATCCGTAGGAACAGCCAAGCCGGTAACCAGTCAATCAGCCCATGTCCCAACACGGCAGCGCTGACGATACCGGCGCACGTTGCGTAGGCGCGAATGTGTCCGACACGCCCGATGAGCCGGTGGCCGATTTTTCCGCCCAGCACCAGCCCGAAATAGTTGGCGGCCATCAGCCCACCCACCCACAGACCGTCGACATTTTCTGCCCCCAGGCGCAAGGCGAGGTAGGTACTTAACAAACCAGAGCCGATGAGCATCATCAGCGAGGCGAAATAAAGCGCTCGAAAAGATTTCCAGATTTGGCGCATTGCGGTCCAGACGTTCCTATAAAAAGTGAGGAGTTACCCGGACGGGCAACCCCCAAACAACAGTTTCTAAGCCTGAGCGGCCAATACGCGCCGCTCCCAGGGCGTGATTTCATCAAAGAAGCTGGTCAGCTCCATGCTCTTCGAGGCGACGTAACCGTCAATGAATTCACCGCCAAACAGCTCTTTCGCCAGTTGGCTGCGTTTCAGACGCTCTAAGGCGGCATGTAAGGTACATGGCAACGACAAGTTATCCGGCACTTCAATTTCGCCCTGCATGGCCGCCGTGGGTTGCAGCTCATGTTCAATGCCATACAGACCCGCCGCAAGGCTCGCGGCAATGGCCAGATAAGGATTAGCGTCAGCGCCAGGGAGACGATTCTCTACCCTTCTGGCAACGGGCGCACTCGCCGGAATTCGCAAACCCGCTGCGCGGTTGTCGTAGGACCAACACGCATTGTTCGGCGACGCGTAGGGATGGCACAAGCGCTGATAAGAATTCACGTTGGGTGCAAATAGCGCGGTGAAATCCGCCATGGCCGCTTGCTGGCCACCGATGAAATGTTGGAATGCCGCCGTCTCGTTACCCTGCTTGTCACTGAACACGTTGTTGCCAGAGTGCAGGTCTACCACGCTTTGATGGATGTGCATCGAGCTGCCGGGCGTATGCGCCAACGGCTTGGCCATGCAAACCACAATCAGGCCATGCTTGAGCGCGACTTCCTTGAGCAAGTGCTTAAACAGAAACGTCTGGTCGGCCAGCAACAAAGGATCGCCGTGCAACAGGTTAATCTCAAACTGACTGACGCCCATTTCATGCATGAAGGTGTCACGCGGCAAACCCAGCGCTGCCATGCAGGCATAGACCTCGGTAAAGAACGGTCGCAAGCCATTATTGGAACTGATGCTGAACGCCGAATGCCCGTCTTCCCGACGACCATCCAGGCCTGTTGGTGGCTGGAACGGCTGGGCGGGGTCGGAATTGGGCGCAAAGACAAAAAACTCCAGCTCAGTCGCCACCACCGGTGCCAGCCCAAGAGCGGCATAACGTGCAATTACCGCTTTTAGTTGAACGCGGGTCGACAGACTGGACCCTGCGCCCTCCAAGTCATCGGCGTCACAGATCGCAATAGCTCTGGGCTGCACGCTCCAGGGTAGACGATGAACCTGTGTCGGATCTGCCACCAGTGCCAAATCACCGTCATCACTGCCGTAAAAGCGTGCCGGCGGATAACCGCCCATGATGCATTGCAGCAAAACCCCACGGGCCAATTGCAGCCGCCGACCCTCAAGAAACCCTTCGGCGGTCATGACCTTCCCCCGAGGCACCCCGTTCAGATCAGGCGTTACACATTCAATCTCATCAATGCCTGCCAATCGCTGCGCGAATGAACTGTGGTCATTAACCGTCATGATTCAAATCCTTGATAGCGACAAAAGCCGTTCAACGGCAACCCGTACAAAATACGCATCACCTGTTCGAGATTTCAAGCACGGCTTTTCAGTGCGTTTTTTAGTAGCGCAAAACCCACGGATTGGCCGATAAATTGCTAGTTCCAGAGCGTCCTACGATTAGTTGCCATTTTTATGGCAGTTGGGTGATTTTAAATCCGCAAGCGGCGCATCAGCAAACTGCTCGGCTGAGTGACACTCCTCGAATTAGCAAGAGTATGGCAACTAATGAAAACGCTGATCCCTGTCGCAAGTCCGCTGCTGCCACCCTTAGAGGAGTTCATCCCCTATCTCGAGGAAATCTGGAAGACCAAGCGTTTGACGAATGGCGGCCCTTTTCACCAACAGCTCGAAAAGGAGTTGGCGGACTATTTAGGGGTGAAATACCTTTCATTATTTGCCAACGGCACCCTGGCACTGGTCACCGCGCTGCAGGCGTTAAGGATCAGCGGGGAAGTCATCACTACACCCTATTCATTTGTAGCCACCGCGCATTCTCTACTTTGGAACGGCGTCAAACCGGTGTTTGTGGACATTGATCCGCACACCTACAACCTTGACCCGGACCGTCTTGAAGAAGCTATCACGCCAGCGACCACCGCTATCATGCCGGTCCATTGCTACGGCATTCCCTGCAATGTCGAGCGAATTCAGGAAATCGCTGATCGCTACGGGCTCAAAGTTATTTACGATGCCGCACACGCTTTCGGGGTCCGCCATAACGACCAGAGCCTGCTGTGCCATGGCGACATGTCGATACTTAGCTTTCATGCCACAAAAGTGTTCAACACCTTTGAAGGCGGGGCAATCATTTGCCCCGATGCCAAGACCAAACAGCGCATCGATTATTTAAAAAACTTCGGCTTCGCAGACGAAGTGACTGTAGTCGCGCCCGGCATCAACGGCAAGATGAGTGAAATAAACGCTGCGTTTGGGTTGCTGCAACTCAAATATATCGACGCTGCGCTACAGCGAAGAAAGCGGGTTGATACCATTTATCGTGAGGCCATTGCCGCGATCCCAGGCATCGAACTGGCCTGGACGGTGCAAGACGGCCACAACTATTCTTATTTCCCAATACTCGTGGGCCCTGGCTTCAGCCTCTCAAGAGACGCTTTGTACGAGCGCTTCCGCGAACAGAATATTTTGGTTCGCCGCTACTTTTATCCGCTGATTACAGAATTCCCCATGTACCGGGGACTGGAATCAGCGCGAAAAACGAACGTGCCTTTCGCCGACGATATTTCCCATCGAATACTGTGCCTGCCCATTTTTGACAGCCTTACGGATGACGAGATTGAACGGGTCATTCATCTCATTAGCTCTGCCGCCAGCGAGTCTCTTTAATATGCGTACATGCCCTGTCTGTTCAACGCGCTTTCCAAATTTTTTGCCGTTGCCTGCAAGCTATTTCGAGATATTCAATCGCTTAAATGCTGCCTATTCTTTGGACGATTTTGAAACGCTCAACCTCGGTCAATACGGTTGCCCTAACTGCGCTGCCTCAGACCGAGACCGTCTTTATGCCCTGTTTGTCAATCAAATACTAGGCCGCTCCAATGACAGCCCTATGCGAATTCTGGACATTGCGCCCGCACCGGTTTTATCTAAATTCTTGCGTGCGCTTCCCAATGTTGAATACCGCTCCGCCGACCTGTTCTCTCCCTTGGCGGATGATACTGTCGACATCATGGATATGTATATCTACCCGGATAACGCGTTCGATTTCATCGTGTGTTCGCACGTTTTGGAGCATGTGCCTAATGATGCCCTCGCGATCGCAGAGCTCTACCGAGTGCTGTCGCCTGGAGGAATAGCGATCCTCATGGTACCTATACTGCTGACGGCCACCGAAACAGATGAAGACCCACTGGTAACAGACGTCAATGAGCGCTGGACGCGTTTTTGCCAAGATGACCATGTACGTCTTTATGCTAAAAACGATTTTTTGAATCGTTTAAAGACCGGCGGCTTCCACGTGATTTCTCTGGCAAGTGGCGCCTTTGGCAGTGGGACGTTCACTGAGCACGGCATTACTGAAAAGTCAGTATTACATGTCGGTCAAAAAATGTGACCGACTGACCGATGATCCGATTCACGCCGATGGACCAATCGGCGCTTGAGTCATGATCGAATGCCCCTGAATAAGAATTCCTGTTTTAGAATTAGGTATATAGATGAAGCCCTCTCGACTGGTCAGTATTGCTATTCCCGCCTACAAAGCCATTTACTTCGAGGCAAGCATAGCCAGCGCGCTGAGTCAGAATTACGATGAAATCGAAATCGTTATCTGTGATGATTGCCCAACCGAAGAAATTGCCATCATTGTCGAAAGAATACAAAAAACCAGTCATTGGCCGATCCGCTATTTTCGAAATGAAGTACGGCTGGGTGAAACAAAGAACGCGGCGCGGTGCATTGCAGAGGCCAAAGGGCATTACATAAAATTCTTATATGACGATGACATTATTCTCCCCGATTGCGTGCGCCTGCTGGTCGATGTGCTGGAGCGTAATCCTGAAGTCATTTTGGCGAGTTCGCGCCGCCAGTTCATCGATGAAAATGATGACTTTAGCCCAGTAGACCGCGCCATATTCTTTCCATTTGATCAAAATACGATTATAGAAGGGAAGTCGTTGGTTTCGTTTTTAGGCCAACATATTATTAACTTTATCGGCGAACCTTCATGCGTCATGTTTCGGCGGGCAGATGTATTAGCCTTCGGTGATGATCTCATGTCATTAAATGGGAGAGTCAGCAAAACGTTGGGAGATTTGACCATTTACGTGAAGTTGCTACGCGCTGGCAACTTGGCAATCATCAAAACTACACTGTCTTACTTTCGTATCTCCACGGTTCAGTTCAGCCACCACCTGCGCGAGAATAACACCCTCGGGTGGGACGACCATCAATTTCTCAAGCAAACATTAGACGAATTAGGCTGGATAAATCACGAGATCGCTAATTGTTTAATAGGCGTAGCGCCGTTTGGCGACCCTCTGAATTTTAAACCTTTCAACCTGCTCAAAATTTTCGTTCCTAACGCTGTTACGACCGACAGCGCCATCAATGTTCAAGGATGGTTAAAAAAACGAGTAACCCCTGCCGGTCAGCGCCTGCTGTTAGATCAGCGCCTAAGCAAACCTGGAGCCCCCACATTTCTAATTGTCATTTCTAATTTGGACAACGACGCGAAAAAATTACTGAGTTCGTTGACTAGCCTGTCTACGAACGAATCCAAGATTACCGGGCTGTGCGTTGTTGTGCTGTCGGCTTACGACGACCTTCCCGATAAAGATTTTGGCACGGCATTGATGTGGGCAGAAGCAACGGTGGATAACCGCTCACTGGTTATCAATGACTTGGTTGCTCAGTCCAGTAGTGCGCAATGGATTATCTTAATCGACGCAGGCACAACGTTTACCCACAGTGGCCTACAGTCGGTCGCCCTGCAATTGACGGCCATTACCACTAACCAAGCAGTGTACGCCGACGAACTTTATCGCCAGCCTGGAGATGCACCAGGACCTGTACTGCGTCCAGATTTCAACCTTGACTACCTGCTAAGTTTCCCCCTCGTCACGTCCAAACACTGGTTATTCCATCGGGCTGCGTTCCTTAATGTAGGTGGACTTGACCCGCATGTTCCTCACGCCTTGGAGTTCGACCTAATTCTTAGATTGATCGAACGCCACGGGATGGAAGGATTCGGGCATATCAGTGAGCCTTTGCTGGTTTGCGATGCACCTAGCGCAGAGCAAAACGCTGATGAACACTCAACGCTCCAACGCCACCTTCATGTCCGGGGTTATGAAAATAGCCAGGTCATTCAGACATTACCCCGGCGCTACCATATCCAATACGGTCATGCTGCTGTACCGGTTGTATCGATAGTCATTACCTTGAACGGCCATCTAAACAGCTTGATTCGTTGCGTAGAAAGCATTTTAGAAAAAACCACTTACCAGCAATACGAACTCTTGATTATCGATAACCACAGCCAAGACCCCGATACCGTTGACTGGCTGGCCGGGATCGAGAGCATGGGCAGCGAAAAAATCAAAGTGGTGAGATGTGCGCATACGTTGAATTATTCAGCGAGCAACAACCTGGCAGCACGACATGCTAAGGGTGAATACCTTGTCCTGCTCAACGATGAGACGGCGATTCTCCAAAATTCCTGGCTTGATGAATTGCTCAACCACGCCATGCGCCCAGAGGTCGGTATTGTAGGTGCCAAGTTATTAGATGCCGAGGGCAATATTCAACATGCCGGTTTTGTTTTAGGGTTAAATGGGCCGGTGCAAAGTGTATTCATGCAACAACCACATTTGGGCCCTAGCTATATGCAGCGCCTGGAGGTGGACCAGAATTACAGTGCCGTTTCCGCCGCGTGTCTCATGGTTCGCACGTCACTCTTTAACGAGGTCGACGGCTTGGACGAAGTGCAGTTTGGCAGCGCCTACAGCGATGTCGACCTGTGTCTGAAAGTTGGGGCACACGACCTTCTAGTCGTTTGGACGCCGCATGCGTCGCTGCTGTATGAACCACGCTTAAATACGGCAGGCTCGGAGGAAGCCGACACCCTGGATTTGAAAAACGGCGAAGAGGGGCTGTATGCCAAGTGGTTACCCATTATCGGCAACGACCCTGCTTACAATAAGAATTTCTCCCTGACGGGCGCTGATTTCCACCTGCAATTCAACAGTGACCTGACATGGCGACCGCTCTCGTGGCGGCCGCTGCCGGTGGTACTGTGTCATCCAGCGGCACCGTGGGGTTCTGCCGCCTATCGGTTGATAAAACCGTTTGAGACATTGCGCGACACCCTTCGCCTTGACGGCGCGTCCACTCCAACACTGCTGTCGATGAGCGAACTGGCTCAGTTCAATCCTGATTCAGTTATTCTTCAGCGGCACCTGGATGAACACGGTCTGGAATCGTTGCGCCTGTTCCACGCATATTCAAAAGCCTACACCGTATACGAAATGGACGAATATCCACTTTCCATAGATAACGTCGATAACGTGCAATCGCTCCAAGCGCTTCGCAGCTGTTTGAATTTGGTTGATAGGGTTGTGGTTTCCTCGGCGGGGCTTGCTGATGCGCTGTCGAGCATGCATTCAAATATTCACATCTTGGAAGATCGCCTGACGTCGGACTGGTGGCTTGGCCATCAATCGTTACGCCGTCAAGGCAATAAACTGAGAGTTGGTTGGGTGGGTGAAGCGCAACAACTGGATGACCTGGAACTCCTTATTGACGTAGTGAAAATTCTCGCCCATGAAGTCGAATGGGTCGTTATGGGTGATTGTCCGTTAGCAATAAGACCCTATGTCCATGATTGTCGACCCTTGCCCTTCGTTGAAGGTTACCCCGCGTCGCTGGCAAGCCTGAACTTAGACCTGGCACTCATACCGCTCAAACAAACCCTGTCCAACGAACTCAGAAGTAATCTGATGGTGCTGAAGTACGGCGCTTTTGGAATACCGGTTATCGCCAGCGACATCCGTTGTTTCCAAGATAGTTTGAACATCACACGGGTAAAAACCACGACTGCGGCATGGGTAGAAGCCATCCGCGCCCATATCAACGACGCCGACGCGTCTGATCACATGGGTGATGAATTGCATCGTCAGGTCACAGGCAATTGGATGCTCGATAAAGACCACGCTGATCATTGGTTAGCCGCCTGGTTGCCTGACTGATAGTGATAACGGTCATGTCTGGGTACACTTGGGCTTCTCGCCATCAACACCGTCGTAGATGATGTTGACGGCGGAACTCATGGGTACCCAGACTTTCCTCAGACCTCAAGCCTCTCAATGAAAAAAATCCCAGTCAGCATCAGCGACATCGCCAGGCGGGTGAATATGACGCCGACCACGGTGTCGCGGGCGTTGAACAAGCCTGACTTGGTCAAGCCCGCCACCTTGGCGCGGATACTTGAGGTGGCCCGTGAGCTTGATTACGTGCCGAATGCGTTTGCTCGCGGCCTGAAGAGCAGTGAAAGCCTGATCCTTGGGGTGATCACTGCGTCTGTGGATAACCCGTTTTACAGCGTGATGATCAAGGCAATTTCCCGAGAAGCGAAAAAGCACGGCTACACCATCATGCTGGTGGACACCGATGGCTTGGACGAGCTGGAAACCAAAGCCGTGGAAACGCTGTTGAGCTACCGTGTGGCCGGGATCATCTTGTCGCCGGTCTCGGATGAGCCGGGCTATCAACCGGATTACCTGGCGCGCTTGAGTTCAGGCGAAACACCGGTCGTCATGCTCGACCGGGTGCTGCACAACAGCGCGTTCAGCCAGGTCGCCCTGGACAATTATCAAAGCGGTTTCAAAGGTGCCCGGTACCTGCTTGGGCAGAACCCGAATATCGAGCGTTTGCTTGTGTTGACCGGCCCTGAGCACTCACACATCACCGAACAACGCTTGAGTGGGTTTCGCGCCGGCCTTGAAGGCCACGGTAGGCCGGTGCAGGTGGACGTTTGCCCTGGCGATTACACACTTGAACCTTCACACCAAGCCACCCTCGCCTACTTGGCTCATAGCCGGCCAGACGCGATTTTTGGCTTCAATCAACTCATCACCCTGGGCGCCATGAGCGCATTGCGCGACATGAATATCGCCCACGACAGTGTGGTGATCTGCGGTATCGACCGGCTGCCGTTTGCCGATATTTTCGGCGTGCCGATTGCCTGTATTGCTCACGATGCCGAACGGGCTGGCACCAGCGCCGTGAGTCTGTTGCTCAAACGCATCCACCAACCCCATGCGCCGCAGGAACAGGTGGTGATTGTCGGTGAGTTGGAAACCGGGATTCAGCGGCTGGTGTAACCGCCATCGATCGCTAGGCTCACGCCGCTGATCATCGACGCGGCTTCGCTTAGCAAAAACAGAATCGGTCGGGCCACTTCCGCTGTTTCAGCAAAGCGTCCGAGGGGAATCGCCGCCAACGCTGGGTCGCGTTTTTCCGGGGCGCTCCAGACCTGTTGCGCCATGGGCGTCAGGGTTACCGTCGGGTTGACACTGTTGACCCGAATCCCAAACTTGCCCCACTCCGCACATTGCACCCGGGTCATGGCATCCAGCGCCGCTTTCGACGCGCAATAACTCAGATGATCATCCAATGCCACCAGCGACGCCTGGCTCGACACATTGACGATGCTGCCGGCAATCCCCGCCGCGATCATGCTTTTCGCTACCCGGCCTGCGACGAGAGCGGCTGCGCGAGCATTGACTGCCATCACCTGATCAAACGACTCGGCGGTGACTGAATCAGCTGCTTCAAGGTTGGCGATGCCGGCGCAATTGACCAACCCGTGCAGGGCCGGAAACGTGCTCAATGCCACTTCAAGGGCCGCACTGTCGGCGATGTCCAAACGCAGGACATGGCAGCCCTGCGCTTCCAGTTGCTTCAATGCCGAGGGTTCACGGCCAATCGCAAAGACTTCGGCACCCGCGGCCAGCAGTTGTTGCACCACTTCCCAACCAATGCCGCTGCTGGCACCGGTCACCAAAAAGCGTTGATCACTAAAGTCGAAAGACATCCGATCCATGCTGCAAACCTCTGAGTGGTGTTACCCAATAAAACAGAGTCTCAAGGAGCCAACTTGTTGGCTCCTACAGATACCCGGATTAAGCCTGCTGCAAACGGTGCATGATCGGTCTAAGCGCCGGGTACAGGTTCAGGTAGTCGGCAAATGCCGCGTCGTAAACGGCGACATGTTCGGCCACCGGCTCAGCGCGCAGGCGTAGCTTGATCCAGCCTTCATCAACCTGCTGGTCATCCACCAGACCCACGCTGTGCGCCGCCAACAAGGCGGCGCCCATTGCCGCTTCGACGTCCTGGACGATGGTGTAAACCGGGTAGTGGGTGATGTCAGCGATGATCTGCATCCACAGGTCTGAATGACTAGCGCCACCCACCACAATCAACCGAGGGTCCAGGGAATGCGCGCCGCGTGCCCCGGCTTCGATGTTGTGCCGCAACGCAAAGCTGACCCCTTCCAGCACCGCGCGGTACAGGTGAATACGGCTGTGATACAGGGTCAATCCGACGAAACTGCCGCTGGCTTTGGCGTCCCAGATTGGGCTGCGCTCGCCCATCAAATAGGGCAAGAACAGCAAACCTTCGCTGCCCGCTGGAATCTTTTGCGCCAAACGCTCGAGCAGTACGTGGCTGTCTTCCCCGGTGTCCAGCGCCTGCTGCTCTTCGGCCTGACAAAACTGCTCGCGAAACCAACTGATCGACGCCCCGGCGGTGATGGCTCCGCCAAAAATATAGAGGTCCTTTTGACCGTTATACACGTGGGGCATGCTGACCAACCCGTGGCGTGCATCCACCTGCTGATTCAAATAGCCCCAGCACATGCTGGTGCCAATCATGGCCACGTGGTTGCCCGGCTGGGTAACGCCGGCGGCAAAGGTTGCCATGGCCGCATCGACGCCACCGGCCAACACCGGTGTTCCTGTCTGTAATCCCAAGCGCTCAGCCCAGCTGCCGAGCAATCCACCCACCGCTTCGCCGGAATACAGCAGCCGCTCAGGCATCATTTCCGAGGGGATGCCCAAGGCCGCGAGCAGCTCTTGAGACCAGCGACGCTCAGCAACGTCATAAACACCGCCGATGTTGCCCGCCGAACTGTGGTCCACGGCGATCTCGCCGGTCAGGCAATAGTTGAGGTAACTGTTGGGCGGCAGCAGGTAACGCATTTTGGCCCACACTTCTGGCTTATGTTGCTTGAGCCAGAGCATTTTGGTGAAGCCGTAATAACTGTCCACCGAGTTGCCGGTAATTTGATACAGGCGCTCCAGATCGACGTGTTGCCGAACCCACTCAACCTGTTCTTCCGCGCGCCGGTCCATCCAGATCAGGCACGGGTGCAGCGGCTGCATATTGGCGTCCACGGCAATCCCGGATCCGCCGTACAAACTGCTGATGCACAGCGCTTTGATCTGTTCTTTCGCAACGCCAGCCATACCCACGCAGCGCGCAACGCAGGATTCAACCGCGTCGAGCCAGACCTGCGGCCATTGTTCGGCCCAGCGCAATTTTGGCGTGTCGACCCGGTAACCTTGACTGTGCTGAGCGACGATGTTGCCCGTGCTGTCGACCAGCAGCGCCTTGGTGCTTTGCGTGCCGACGTCCACACCGATTACATAGTTCATCATGGCGTTCGCGCTCTAGATTACGGGCTTCAACAGCACTTTGATTGACTTCACCGAGTCTGCCAGGGCGAAGGCTTCGGCATAGTCATCCAAACCAAAATCGTGGGTAACGATGCCTTTTGAGGTGATCAAACCGCGCTCGAACAAGTCGATGGCAACCGGATAGCAATACGGGCCCAAATGCGCGCCACGCACGTCAAGTTCCTTGCGGTCGCCGATGATCGACCAGTCAGCACTGGTTTCAGCACCGAACACGCTGAACTCGACAAAACGACCGAGTTTGCGGATCAACTCCAGACCTTGGGTGACACCTGCGGGTACCCCGGTGGTTTCGATGTACACGTCGCAACCGTAGTTGTCGGTAAGGCTGTTGATAACCGCTCGGGCGTTGTCCCGGGACGGGTTGATCACCACGTCGGCACCGAGCTTCAGCGCCAGCTCCAGGCGCTCATCAACCATGTCGATGACCACCAGCTTTTTCGGGGTCTTCAGCGCGGCGATCTGCACCATGCACAAGCCAAGGGTGCCTGCCCCAGCAATGACCAACACATCGTCGAGTTGAATGTCACCTCGGTTAACGGTGTGAATCGCGCAGGACATTGGCTCGATCAGCGCCGAATCTTCCAGGCTCACCGATTCGGGAATCTTGTGGACGATGGCGGTCTTGGGGATGCGCATGTATTGCGCCATACCGCCCTCGGCCACTTCGCGCTGGAAGCCAAAGATATTGTGCACTTCGCACATCCAATACTTGCCGGTTTTGCAGAAACGGCACTTGTCGCAGGGCACGATTTGCTCAGCGATCACCTTGTCGCCGATCTGCACGCCGAAGTGCTCTTCAGCACCCTCGCCCGCTTCGACGACGTAGCCGAAAAATTCATGGCCCGGTACCACGGGCGCCTTGACCCACGGGCTCTCGCCGCCCCAAAACATCGCTGCGCCGGAGTGGCATTTGCAATCGCTGGCGCAAATCCCGCAGGCGGCGATGCGAATCACCAGTTCGTTAATCCGCGCTTGGGGCTTGGCGATCTGCTCCAGGCGATAGTCTTTAGGGCCGTGGCAAACAACGGCTTGCATGGCGTGTTCAGGTTTATCGTTCATGAGGCTCTACCTTTATCAGCGTGTAGTTATCGTTGTAGGGGCGCGCTTGCCCGCGATCGGCTACGCAGTAGTTGAAAATGAGGCAACTCGGTTTTCCGGTCTGAACTGGGTTGCACATTGGGACCGCTTCGCGGTCCATCGCGGGCAAGCGCGCTCCTACAGGTTTGATCTATTTATGCCGCTGGCGGCTGATGTAGATCGCCAACAAAATGATCCCGCCCTTGATCACACTTTGGACGTAGGGCGAAACACCCAGCATGTTCAGGCCGTTGTTGAGGACGCCCAGCAGTAATGCGCCCACCAACGTCCCGAGAATCACCCCGCGACCACCGGCAATTGAGGCGCCGCCGAGCACCACGGCGGCAATCGCATCGAGTTCGAACGACACCCCGGCGTTGGGCTGGCCGCTCATCAATCGCGAGGTCAATACCAGACCCGCTATGGCGGCGGTCAGGCCACTGATGCCGTACACCAGCAACTTGAAGCGCGCCGCCCGTACCCCGGACAAACGCACCGCTTCTTCGTTGCCGCCAATGGCATAGATATAGCGGCCAATTCGCGTGTGTTGCAGCAGCACGTATGCGAAGAAGTACGTGAGCAACATGATCAAAATCGGCACTTGAACGCCGAACAAGCTCTCGCGACCGAAAAACCCAAACCAGTCCGGCAGGCCGGAAATCGGGTAGCCATCGGTGTACATCAAGCCCAGTCCGCGGGCGATGCCCATGGTGGCCAAGGTCACGATGATCGGTGGCATCTGCAGGTAAGCGACGAACAGCCCGTTGCCCAGGCCAAAAGCGATACCGATCAACATTCCAGCACCAATCGCCAACGGCGGTGGCAGGCCTGCGGCCATCAAGCCTGCGGTCAAGGTGCCGGATAAGGCCATGACCGGACCCACCGACAAGTCGATGCCGCCGGTCAAAATCACGCAGGTCATGCCCACGGCGATGATCGCGTTGATCGACACCTGACGACCGATGTTTGCCAGGTTTGCCGAGGTGAGAAATTTATCGCTGGCAAAGACCATCACCAGGGTCACGATCACCAGGCCCACAAACGGCAGAAAGGCCGGTGAGCGCATGAGCTTGGCCAGATTAAGGCGCAGCACCGCGCCGCCGAGGGTGTTAATGGACGTATTCACGTTGAGTGTTCCCCGTTGCATGGCGCATGACCTCCTGCGGATTGACGTCGGACGATTCCAATACGCTGACGATCGCCCCTTTGTGAAACACCGCGACGCGGTCACACATGCCAATGATCTCGGGCAGTTCCGAAGAAATCATGATGATCGCGAAACCTTTCTCGGTGAGCTTGCGCATCAAGGCGTAGATCTCGGCTTTGGCACCCACATCAATCCCACGGGTTGGCTCGTCAAACACCAGAATGTCGCAGTGATGGTTAATCCAGCGGGCAATCACGACCTTCTGCTGATTCCCGCCGCTGAGGTTGAACACCCGGCTTTCACAGCTGGGCGCCTTGATTGCCAACTGGCTCATCAGCCCTTGGGTGGTGTGGGTTTCTTTGCTTGTGTCCAGCAATCCGCCACGGTTTTCGTACTTCTTCAGGTTATTCAGGGAGATGTTTTCGCGGATGCTGAAATCAACAATCAGCCCCTCGCTCTTGCGGCTTTCCGGCAGTAACCCGATGCCCAGTTTTAAGGCCTCGGCCGGGTCGCGCAACGCCACCTGCTGGCCGCGCAGCCGTACGGTTTTAGCGATCACCGGAATCGCACCGAGAATGCCCAGTGCCAGTTCGGTACGCCCCGATCCCACCAACCCGGCGAAACCCAGAATTTCGCCCTGATGCAAATCAAAGCGGTTATGCGGACCGTTGCGGGTCAGTTGAATATCGTCCACCTGCAACAGCACCGCACCGCGCTCGGTCTGGGATTTCGGCGGAAAACTGTTTTCCAGACGGCGACCGACCATCATCTCAACCAAGCGGTCGATGTCGCTGTCAGCCACGTCGGTGACACCGACGTTTTTGCCATCGCGCAGCACACTGATGCGGTCACATACTTGGAAAATCTCTTCCAAATGGTGAGAGATAAAAATCACCGCCACGCCTTGGCGCTTGAGTTCGCGCATGATGTCGAACAGTAATTCGGCTTCGCTGGGAGTCAGGGTGGCGGTGGGTTCGTCGAGCACCAACAAACGCGCATCAAGGTTCAGCGCCTTGGCGATTTCGACAAACTGTTGTTCGGCAACGCTTAGGGCTTTCACCGGGCAATGAAGGTTGATGGTCACCCCGAGCCGCTTAAACAACTCCCGCGCCTTGACCTCCATGTCACTTTTACGCAGCAGGCCAAAACGGTTGACCCATTCGTGACCGAGGAAAATATTTTCCACGGCGTCCAAGTAAGGAATCAGGCTGAACTCTTGAAAGACGATGCCGATTCCGGCGGCAATCGCATCGTTATAGGTCGCGAACTGCTGCGCCTGACCATCGATCAAAATACTGCCTTCATCCTGATGCTCGACGCCCACCAGAATCTTCATCAGGGTTGATTTACCAGCGCCGTTTTCGCCGAGCAAGGCGTGGATTTCGCCCCGTTCAACTTGCAGGTTGATCGCGCTGAGCGCCTGCACGCCGGGGTAGCTCTTGCAGATATTTTCAAGTTTAAGAAGACTGCTCATGCTCAGGTGCTCCGCGCCAATCCTTCGAGTTCGTAAGCCCTGCTCCGTGAACCGCCACGGAGCAGGTATCGCTTACCAGCTAAAGTCTTTCGCTTTGCTCTGGTCGATCAGCGCGATGTCCACCGGGATAGTGGCTGGCACCTGCGCGCCCCACTTTTTGGCCAGCGCGATGCCTAACGCCAAACGCACTTGGTCACGAGGATACTGTGCTGAGGTCGCAATGAACTTGCTGCCCGGTTTGAGGATGGCCTTGATCGCTTCCGGCGCGCCGTCAACGCTCACCAGTTTGACGTCGAGCCCGCTCGCTTCGATGGCGGAAAGCGCGCCCAATGCGCCGGTGTCATTGACGCTGAACAAGCCTTTCAGACCCGGCTGCGCCTGGAGCATGTTTTCAGTCACGGTCAGCGCCTGATCACGCTCTTGCTTGCCGTTTTGGATGCTGACAATCTTGATTTTCGGGTGTTTGGACAGTGCGTCCTTACACCCCTTAACGCGATCAAGAATCGGCACTACCGCAATGCCATCAAGAATACCTACATCACCGGCATCACCGATGTGCTGAGCCAGGTACTCACAGGCCTGGTAGCCGGCATCAACGTTTTTTGAACCGACGAATGAATCCAGCGGCCCCTTCGCCTGTGCATCTACGGCAACGACTACGACCCCGGCTTTGTGTGCGGCTTGTACAGCCGATTGCACACCTACAGAGTCAGTCGGATTGATCAGCAGAATATCGATGCCCTGTTGCAGCATGTCTTCGATATCGCTGACCTGCTTGGAGACATCATGACCGGCGTCAGTGACGATCAGTTGCGCACCGATGGTTTTGGTCGCGTCGGTCAACGCGTCCTTCATGGTGACGAAGTAGGGATTGTTGATTTCCTGGAAGGACACGCCGACTTTCAGCGGGCCGGTCTTGCTGTCGGCAAAAGCACCCGTGGCGATGCCACAGCTGATGCTTAACGCCAGTAAACACAGAGCTTTAGGGAGCTTTACCATGGACGATTTCCTTCTTGTTTTTATTTTTTTTAAAAATGTCATCGTTAACATTTTCAAATAAAGTAGCAAAGGAATCGGAGGTCAGCAAGGTGGGGAGAGAAGGAATTAGCGGGCAGGATGATGGCAGATGGGTGCTATTGCAGCGCCGATTTCAGGATATTCAAGGGGTTAGTGAGCAGTGTTTGTATAGAATATTTTCTGGTTTGCTACAGCCCCAAGGGGCCAACTTGTTGGCGAAACGGTTGAAGCGATGTCTCAGACACATCGCTTCTCCAACAAGTTGGCTTACAAAGATGATGTGAGCCTATTTTCTCCGCATCGCTGCGGTCAACTTGTCGACGTTGTAGCGAAACATCTGTGCATAAGTCGCGGCGGGGCCATCGGCTGGGGACAGGGCTTCAACGTACAGTTCGCCGCCGGGTTGAGCGCCGCTGGCGGCGGCGATTTGTTTGACCAGACGCGGATCACCGGAGTTCTCAAAGAAGTAAGCGCTGACGTGCTCGCTCTTGATCTGACGAATCAACCTGGAAACATCCGCCGCCGATGGCTCCGCTTCGGTGGAGAAACCGAGCGGTGAGAGGAAGGTCACGCCATACGCATCGCCGAAGTAACCGAACGCGTCATGGGAGGTCAGCACTTTGCGCTGGGCAACGGGAATTGCCTGCACTTGAGCGCGAGCATAGGTGTCCAGGTCTTGCAGTTGAGCGGTGTAACGGTCGCCGTTGGCTTGATAGATATCGGCGCCTTCGGGGTCGGCTTTCTTCAGCGCGGCAATGATGTTGCGCACGTAAATCGCAGCATTGGCGGCGCTGTTCCAGGCGTGTGGGTCGGTGATGCGCTTGCCATCTTCTTCCATGCTGCGGGTCTTGATGCCGGTGGATAACACCACGGGCTCACCGCGATAACCGGACGCTTTGATCAAACGGTCCAGCCAACCTTCCAGGTGCAAACCACTGACAAACGTCAGATCAGCTTTTTTCAACGCTTGAGCGTCGGCCGGGTTTGGCTCATACACGTGGGGGTCGCCATTGGGGCCAATCAGCGAGGTCACGTGAACCCGATCACCGCCAACGGTGTGCACCATGTCGGCGATGACGGTGAAGGAAGCCACCGCTTCCAGCTGTTTAGCCGACGCGAAACTAGAAAACACAGACAGCACAATGGCTGCCATGGCGCCCGATAGCATGGGTTGTTTCATGTTAATCCTCGAAGTTGCGTAAGAAGCAGCGTTAAGAACTGGCGTTAGAAAGTTGGGTCAGTTAGCCAAGTGAGGTTTGGGGAACAATCGACGCAGAATGCCGCTGCGACCGAACAACAATGAGAAGCCATAAAACGCACTGGCGGTCAGCACGATGGCCGGACCGGATGCGACGCCCAGGTGATAAGACACGATCAAGCCGATGAGCCCAGAGAGCGTGGCCACCAGTGTCGAAATCATCATCAAGGCGCTCAAGGATGTGGCCCAAAAACGTGCTGCCGTGGCCGGAAGCATCATCATCCCGACCGCCATCAAGGTGCCCAACGCTTGGAATCCAGCTACCAAATTCAGCACCACCAGCAGCAGAAAAAGCACATGGTAGAGGGAACCGCGACCGCCCACTGCCCTCAAGAAACCGGGGTCGAAACACTCCAACACCAGCGGTCGGTAGATCAGTGCGAGCAGGATCAGGGTGAACGATGCGATCCCGCCGACCATATAGATTGCGCTGGAGTCGATGGCCAAAATGGTGCCGAACAGCACATGCAACAAGTCCACGTTTGAACCGTGCAGTGAGACGATCAATACCCCAGCCGCCAATGATGTCAGGTAAAAACTGGCAAAGCTTGCGTCTTCACGTAGGGCGGTGAGTCGGCTGACCAACCCGGACAATAGCGCCACCGCCAAGCCGGCAATTAATCCGCCGAAACCCATGGCCGGCAGCGACAGACCCGCGAATAAAAAGCCCACCGCGGCTCCAGGCAACACCGCGTGGCTCATTGCATCGCCGACCAGGCTCATGCGCCGCAACATCAACAACACGCCCACTGGCCCGGAACCGATGCCCAATGCCAGGCACGCAACCAGCGCGCGGCGCATAAAACCGAACTCGACAAAGGGTTCAACCAACGTGGTGTAGAGCATCATGACCGGTCACCTGCGGCGTCATCGTCGTGGGTCGCGCATTGGTCGGCGTCAGCGCTCCAGAATTCGGCCATGTTGCGGGCCTTGCGCAGGTTTTCGACGCTCAACACCTCGGCGGTGGCGCCCCAGGCAATGGTTTCGCGGGCCATCAACAAGGTTTGCGGAAAGTGCTTGCGAACTTGCTCCAGGTCGTGAAGAACGGCGATCACCGTGCGGCCCTGACCATGCCAGACGCGGACCAACTCCAGCAAATCGCGGGTGGTGCGGGCATCAATGGCGGTGAACGGTTCGTCCAGCAGGATGACCGCAGCGTCTTGTAACAGCAGCCGCGCAAACAGCACCCTTTGAAACTGCCCTGAAGACAGCGAGCCAACGCTGCGCGCCTCAAATCCTTCTAGACCAACCGCCAGAAGTGCGTCTCGGGTGCGTTTGCTTTGGTCGCGACTCAGGCCACGGAAAGGACCGATGCTGCGCCACGCGCCCATGGCCACGGTGTCGGAAACGCTCAGTGGGAAACTGCGGTCGATCTCGGCAGCCTGTGGCAGATAGCCCAGCGTGCGAGTGGCGATCTTACCGAGGTCAACCCGCCCCGACGCTGGCTTCATGGTGCCGGCGATGGCTTTGATCAGGGTCGATTTTCCCGCGCCATTTGGCCCGACGATCGCCGTCAGGCTGCCCGCCTCGAAGCGCCCACTGATGTGGTGCACCGCTGGGCGACGCTCGTAGGCGACGGTGAGATTGTCCAACGCGATGGCGGCGCTCATGGAATAGCCACCGCCCAAACGATGGCTACCCATAGCAGCACGAGCATGGCCAGCGCCAGCAGCACCCGTTTCCAGGCAGATTGGGCCAACACTGAGCTGGCAATAGACGGAGCGAGGGGTGCTTTCACGGGAGGAGAACCTGACACGATTTGTTATAGTATTACATAACTTATCGGGTTTGGTTCCAGATGTTTCAAAAAAATCAAAGGGCAAGTCGAAATCTGTAATTGGATGGACTCGCCCAAGCCGAGGCGTCAATGCGCCACGGTGGCAGTCTAAGAAGCCAACGACAGCGAGGGCGAGTCCATGAAAAAGAATACGACGATTAATCAGTCTTTGTCTTCTGCCGCTCTATCGGCCTGCACGACAGTGGCGGTCGATCTTGCCAAGCGGGTATTCCAGGTCGCCGGGGAAGATGCCCTGGGCCATGTACTTTACGAAGAGCGGATCAAGTCGCGCGAAGCGTTTTTTACATTTCTGCGTCACCTGCCGCCAGAGGTCATAGTGCTGGTGGAAACTGGCCCAGGCGCTCAGTCGTGGGCGCGGCAGCTCCAGGATCAGGGCAATCTGGCGCGGATTCTTCCAGCGGGGTTGGTGGCTAATCATCGCAGCGGTGCCAAGAACGATCGCAACGATGCGCTGGCGATATTGCGTGCCGGCCGCGATAGCCGCATTGCGGCTGTGCCCATCAAAAGCACCGCAGCGCTGGCCATGCAGGCCTTGCATCGGGCTCGTCAGGGTTATGTACGCCGCCGTACAACGATCAGTAATCAGATGCGAGGCTTACTGTTAGAGCACGGCGTTGCGCTGGCGCAGGGCGATGTTGCTATCAGCCAAACCATACCCCGAGTGCTGGAAGACGCTACTCAGCCGTTGCCCGATATGTTGCGCGAACTGATAGACGAATTACTGGGTGAATGGCACCACACGGGCGAGCGAATCAACATCTTGACTGGCCGTCTGGAGACTGCTGCGAACGATGACAAAACCGCCAAACGGCTAATGACCGTGCGTGGTATCGGTCCGATTATCGCCACGGCACTGCTGGCCAAGCAGACTGAACCTGAACGCTTCTCCAATGCGCGCATGTTTGCCGCCTACTTCGGCATGGTGCCTGAGCAGCACAGCAGCGGGGAGCAGGTGCGCCTGGGCAAAATGAGCAAGCGAGGCGATGGCTACATACGCAGCTTGATGGTTCAGGGTGCCCATTCGGTGTTGAGGCAACTGCGGCCTGATTCACAGCAGCCCGACGATCTGCGGCTGCTGCGCTGGTTAGGGCGCCTGGGTCGAAAAGAGGCGGCGGTCCGGTTAGCGAACCGTAACCTGCGCATCGTCTGGGCGCTGCTACAGAATGAACAGACTTATCGCCGCCAACCGGCCAATGGCCAAGCTGCGATGGGCCACTGATCCACAGAGTTCTGCCACCGTGGCGCGAAAGCGCTTCAACCCTTGCTAGAAAACATTGACCCCAGGTCAGACCGTCGCGGATTGATGCCTTGGCTCCTACTGGCCCTTGAGGCCTGAATGTAATTGGCATACCGCGAGCTGAACCAATGTTGGCCAGAAGCCGAAGACGGCTTCCTCGAATAGGCCTTATACATAGATGCAACCGGGTAGCGGTGTTTAAAAGCGGGTTGACAGTGGAGGCGAGTCCATACATAGGAGCCAGCGTGTTGGCGAGGTGGTGTGTCAGGTACACCGTTTCGCCAACACGTTGGCTCCTACAGAGTCATTGTGGGCATCAGGCCTTAACAATCCAGCCTTCAGGCCCTTCGATATCCCCCGATTGCACGCCGGTCAGCTCGTTGTAGAGCTTCTGTGTGATCGGCCCCACTTCTTCCTGGCTGAAGAACACGTGAAGGTTGTCGTTGTAATCAATCCCGCCGATAGGCGTGATGACGGCAGCTGTACCACAGGCGCCGGCTTCCTTGAAGTCGCTCAGCTTGTCGATGAACACATCACCTTCAACGACCTTAAGGCCCAGACGGCTTTGCGCCAGTTCGATCAGCGACAGGCGAGTAATGCCTGGCAATACCGACGGCGACTTCGGGGTGACGAACACGTCGTCGTGGGTGATGGCGAAGAAGTTGGCAGAACCGACTTCTTCGATCTTCGAATGCGTTAGCGGATCGAGGTAAATGCAATCGGCGAAATTCAGTTTCTTGGCTTGGGAGTTCGGCAGCAGGCTGGCTGCGTAGTTACCGCCGACCTTGGCTGCGCCGGTACCGTTGGCGGCGGCGCGGTCAAAGCTGGAAATCTGGAAGTTGTTCGGCTTCAGGCCGCCTTTGAAATAAGCACCCACCGGCATGCAGAAGATCGAAAAAATAAACTCAGGCGCAGTGCGCACGCCGATGTTGTCGCCCACGCCGATGATGAACGGACGCAGATAGAGGGAGCCGCCAGTACCGTAAGGTGGAATAAAGCGCTCGTTGGCACGCACGACTTTTTTACAGGCTTCGATGAAATCTTCGGTCGACACGTGTGGCATCAACAACCGCGCACAGCTGCGCTGCATGCGCATTGCGTTCTGGTCTGGGCGGAACAGGTTGATCGAGCCATCTTTGCAACGATAGGCCTTTAGCCCTTCGAAGCACTGCTGACCATAGTGCAACGCCGTTGAGCCCTCACTGATGTGCAGCACGTTGTCTTCGGTCAGCGTCCCTTCCTGCCAGGCGCCATTACGCCAGTGCGACAGATAACGCAGATCTGTTTTGATGTAATCGAAACCCAGCTTGTCCCAATTTATGCTTTCGTAACTCATGACACCCTCTACCTTTAAAGACCGCCTGAACAACCCAAGCTTTTCGTTTCTATCCGATGGCAGCAACAATACTTTATTCAGGGGCCAGCTCGCATCCTCTCAATGGCATGACAGGAAATATCAGGCGAATGATCGCCGGCACTTGACGACATCTGGCTTACCGCAATCGCGAAATTGGGCCTATTCTTGATGGCATGTACGACAGACTCCTGACCTTGACGGCGGCCCGGGGCATGCCTGACACGTCCGCAACCGGACGGGAGAGAACCAAGGCAAGGCAGCAAAAAACGGCCGCAGTGAAATTCTTTGGCAGACATCATGAACATTGATTCGATAAAACGTTTTGTTCTTGCGGGACTGGTGGTGATCGGCGCGGGATTATCGGTCCCAGCGGTTGCGCAGTCCTATGGAGGCGGTGGTTACCACGGTGGCGGGTATCACGGCGGCGGGAATTATTACCACGGCGGTGGCGGCTATTATCGGGGCGGCGGATATCACGGTGGCGGCTGGTATGGCAACGGCGCATGGTGGGGACTGGGCATCGGATTAGGCGTGGGCTATGCCGCCGCGACGTATGCCAACTCCTATTACTATCCGACGTATTACTACCCCGCACCCGGCTACTACTACCCTTCTACTGCTTACTACCCGGTGGCTCAGCCTGCTCCGGCGGTTGACCCGTACTATTCGCAGCCAGTCTCCGAACCTGCCACGGCCGCACCGCCGCCGATGTCACAGGCGTCCAACTGGTATTACTGCGTTCCGACCAAGGGTTATTACCCTAACGTGCGCCAATGTTCCGAGCCTTGGCGCATCGTGCCGGCCACACCGCCCGGCCCGATTAACTGAAAGCCGGTTACAGCGTCGGGTGGGCAATGGGTCACCCGACGCGGCATTTTTCCTATCCCCTTGACCGCGATTTACCGTACCAATAACGGCACAACGTATCACTGAGGCTGTGCCATATGTGCCACAGCCTCATTGATAGCCCTTCCACCCCCTACCTCGAAACCCCCTCTAAATCAGGCCATTCACGGCACTGGCCTAATCCTTGCTGAGTGAGTTGTAAGCGCACCGACGCTTGCTCCGACAAAAACACAAAACCAAGGAGATCTTATTTATGCGTTCCAATCAGTCCGATGACGCCCCTCCCCAGCCCCCCAGCCCGGAAGCCATCACCAACGCGTGACCCCCTACTTGCTACTGTCGTTAAAGGATTTCTATCATGCAAAAAACAATGAAAGCCGCAGTCGTCCATGCCTTCGGCAAACCACTGGAAATTCGTGAAGTACCTGTGCCCACTCCGGGTTACGGCCAAGTATTGGTAAAAGTCGCGGCTTCCGGCGTCTGCCACACCGACCTTCATGCTGCTGAGGGCGACTGGCCGGTCAAACCCAACCCACCGTTTATCCCAGGTCATGAAGGGGTGGGTTATGTGGTCGGCGTCGGTCCGGGCGTTAAACACGTTAAAGAAGGTGATCGGGTCGGCGTGCCATGGCTCTATTCAACCTGCGGCCATTGCGAACATTGCCTCGGCGGCTGGGAAACCCTGTGTGAGAAACAAGAAAACAGCGGTTATTCAGTCAACGGTGGATTCGCCGAATACACCCTGGCGGACGCCAACTTCGTCGGCAAATTACCGGACAACGTCGGTTTCATTGAGATTGCCCCCATCCTGTGCGCCGGCGTAACGGTTTACAAAGGCCTGAAGATGACCGAAACCAAACCCGGCCAGTGGGTGGTGATCTCCGGCATCGGCGGCCTGGGTCACATGGCTGTTCAATACGCCAAGGCCATGGGCATGAACGTGGCGGCGGTCGACATTGACGACGGTAAGCTCGACCTGGCCCGCAGGCTTGGTGCTGAAGTCACGGTTAACGCCCGCCATCATGACCCTGCTGCCTTTTTGAAAGACGCCATCGGCGGCGCTCACGGGGCATTGGTTACTGCGGTTTCGCCAATAGCATTTAAACAAGCCATGGGCATGACCCGTCGCGGCGGCACTATCGCGCTCAATGGCCTGCCCGCAGGTGAGTTCCCTATATCGATCTTCGACATGGTACTGAACGGCACCACGGTGCGTGGTTCTATCGTCGGCACCCGTCAGGACCTTCAAGAGGCATTGGATTTCGCCGGCGAAGGCAAAGTAAAAGCGACGGTTTCAACGGAGAAACTGGAGAACGTCAACGCGGTGTTTGATCGGATGCGTGAAGGCCAGATCGAGGGACGCGTGGTTATCGACATGCAGGACTGATTACAAACGAATCCAAGCCCGGCGTAATGCCGGGCTTTGTCGATTTCATTATTTGCCAGCGTGTTTAACCATCTGATTGTAGACCTTGACCCTTCGGTGACTCCCCGCGTAACCCCCCACCGCTGACACCGTGCCGCTTTGCAGGTGATCCAGATAACCAAACAGCGTCCTGGGCGAGATGAACCTAATCGTATATCCCAGCGCCACCATTCTGTCCTGCAACTCATAACCGGGGTTACGATCGTCCATTAAAAATTGCAAGCCATGTTTTTTAACCAGCCTCACATTCCAGAGCGCACAAAAGCTCTTCAAGTGCTTTTCCATAAATGGCTTCGGCGCTTTGGATTTTATGCCCAGGGCTTGGAAAGCTCGACGCGCGTAATGTTTTACACAGCGTGAAACCAATCGCCAAGCGGAACGACCTAGGCCTCGATTTAATTGTTCAACACACCCCACTGCGGCAACTTCTCGCGGACCTGCACATTGACTGAGCATCATGTCAAACACAGAAAGGTCGTACACAAAAGTGTCGGTGTGCAATAAAAAAACATATTCCGTCTTGACCTGTTCTAAGGCGAGGTCCAACGCCCGCCCGTGTGCGACGCTGCCGGCTTCCGCCCGAACCCTTTCGCGCTCAATCAGCGTGATCCAATCCAACGTACGCAAATACTCAGTACTGGCGTCAGCAGAATAATTGTCTACGACCAACACAGGAATACCCCAACGGCACATCCCATCGCGTAACAAATCCAAACACGCCTTAGTCAGTTCGAGGGACTTGTAATTAACTAATATAATACTAAAGTTTTTCATAGGTCGATCGATCAAACCTGAATGTGGGACGCCCGTGGCAATCAGCGCGCCCTGAATTTAACTGATCGTTCGTCATGAGGTTGTTAGGTAAATGAGAAAAATGTGTCGTTAACAAACCTGACTTTCTTTAATAAAATAAACAGCGACCTAGCAATGTAAATATTAATTTACTTAAATAATTATTTATATACACAGCCCTACCTGTCTGCGCACACGCAGAAAATGCTGATTAGCCTTCGGTAGTTCTCTTCTCAAAACGACGCGTACCTTATTGAGTCACAGCTATTAAACTGTAGGAACGGGATGCTCTGGATAGGCCCGGGGGTCGCGCTCGACTGAAGCGGTCCCAAAAACCGGCCCAGCTCCAATTGAAAGAAATGAATCGCTGATCTAAGGACTGCTAGGCAGCCGATCGAAAACAACCCTGCGGCGAAAACGCGGCGGTACATTGACGACGTCCAGCCATATTTAACGCTACCACCGTCAGATCAAGCGTCTTCTTCTATAACAACCTTTATAAAATATTTCTTCCCATCAATATCAGTGAAGTAGGCATTCTTAAAATCGCCGTGCGAGGTCGCTCGCAATAAATTTATGTGCTCACCGAGCGAACCAATTGATTTAAGGGACAGCTCACACATCGCTCGATAATCTTTAATACCGTTATAGTTTATATCTTCTGTTGGTGTCGTTGTCTCAAACACACCTTGAATAATACTAAAGATATTTTTTTGAATAAGATCTTTCTCTGCCTGTATGATTTTCCTGTAAACCTCAAGCGAGGTGTCTGAAATATGGATATCAACAATTTTCTGGTCAATAATCTCGCCATGATCCACTTCGGCGTCCATTAGATGAATAGTTGAGCCAGTGGGCAAACCATTCACGATCGAAAAAGCTTGTGGAAACCAGCCGCGATTATAAGGATTTAAACCCGGGTGAAAATTTATACAGCATATATTTTCAACGAGCCGTTTAGGGAAAATTTGCTTACAATGTAGACTAAAGGCCAAATCATAGTCTTTTATTACTCTGTCTATAGTCGCTTCATCTTTCACGTTAATTTTTTCTGCACCTATTTCAATCATTTGTTGCGGAGTCTGATTGACGGACGTGTAGCAGAAATCAACTTTTAACAGATACTCAAATGAGTGTTTCTCAAGTTCACTTTTCAAAAAAAGCGACAATTCTTGATTTTCTGAAACGACAAGTAGTCTTTGTGCTGGACGCTTAGGTCTAGAGGCATGTGGGCTTGGAAATTTCTGTACATCTTCCATTACTGTTTCTCGTTGGTACTAATGCTCAGACTTGATTTTACGTGTAGCAACTATTTGTGGGAAGCAAAATAAGCAGCATGAAACGTTGCGCGAATGTCCGCGCAAGGCGTGACGTGTAAAATCCAGTGTAAACATTGGATTAAATAATTATTAGGCGCTCACAGTGCTGTACGGTGACCCAAAAAGCATGCACTCAACTGTCGAGATGTAAGTGATTGAAAAATTAAAAAAATAATCGAACTATTGAATCCTTTCGCCTTTTTTTGACCTTCATCTATTTTAGGAAGGTATTTTGGCGCGCCTGTTCAGTCTCGAAATAAGACCCCTGAGACTGACGATACTTATTAAGCTTCGCTGCCTTGGAGGCGAATACTTGAACCACACACGTGCCACCCAGTTTGCTGCGCGACAGCGCGAGCGTCCGAGACTGGGCGGCAGCTCCTGCGGTGGTTAACGCAAATTAGTTTCCGCCAGTTCGAGCACCTCATCACCCCGTCCGCTGAGCACTGCTTTGAGCATATACAGGCTGAAACCCCTGGCCTGAGCCCATTTTATTTTCGGCGGCATTGCCAACTCATGCTTGGCTGTCACCACGTCGATCAGTACCGGGCCGTCATGGGCCAATGCCTGACGCAGCGCCTCGGGCAGCGCTTCAGACGATTCGACGCGAATTCCCAGAATCCCTGCACCCTTGGCGATGGCGGCGAAGTCAGTGGTCTGCAAATCAGTATCGTGGGGCAGATAACCGCTGGCTTTCATTTCCATCGCCACGAACCCCAGCGAACTGTTGTTGAATACCACCATTTTAATTGGCAAGTTCAACTGGCGGGTGCTGAGCAGATCGCCCAGCAACATCGACAACCCGCCGTCACCGCACAGGGCAATCACCTGCCGGCCGGGATGCGCAGCCTGTGCGCCCAGCGCTTGAGGCATGGCATTGGCCATCGACCCGTGATTGAACGAGCCGTGTAACGACCGCTTACCGTTCATGCTCAGGTAACGCGCAGCCCATAACGTGGGGGTACCGACGTCAGCGGTGAATACGGCGTCCTGATCGGCCATTTCGTTGATCAGGTGCGTCAGGTATTGCGGGTGGACCGGTTGACCAGCCGCCGAGGGCCGTGCCAGTTCATCCAGGTCTTTGCGGGCGTTAGCGTAATGTTTCAGAGCTGTTTCAAGAAAGCGTCGATCCGGCTGGCGTTCGAGCTTTGGCAACAGAGCGGTGAGGCTTTCCCGAATGCCACCGACCAACCCCATCGCCAACGGCGTACGCCGTCCAAGTGCGCCTGGATCGATGTCGATCTGCACGATGTTGGAGTGGGTCGGGTAGAAGTTGCGATAGGGAAAGTTGGTGCCCAGCAACACCAAGGTGTCGCACGACATCATGGCGTGATAGCCGGAGCTGAAACCAATCAATCCGGTCATGCCGACATCGAACGGATTGTCATATTCCACGTATTGCTTGCCGCGCAAGGCATGCACGATTGGCGCGCCCAGCACGTCTGCCAGGGCAACGACCTGATCATGGGCCTGCGCACATCCCGCGCCACACATTAAGGTCACGGCTTTGGATTGACTCAACAGGTTGGCAAGCTTTTCGAGCTCCTCGTCGGCAGGCGTCACGTTTGGCGCTGCGGCAGCGGCCCAGCTCGCAGTGATGTCCGGTGCTTCGCTAAGCGCTATATCCCCGGGCAACACAATAACGGCGACCCCGCGCTGGCCAATGGCGACCCGCATTGCCCGCTCCAGCACCCGGGGAAATTGTTCAGCGCTGGTCACCAATTCGACAAAATGGCTGCACTCTTTGAACAACTCGGTGGGGTGAGTTTCCTGAAAATAACCCAGCCCGATTTCGGTGGACGGAATATGCGCTGCAATGGCCAGCACGGGCACTTGATTTCGATGACAGTCATAAAGGCCATTGATCAAATGCAGATTGCCAGGCCCGCAGCTGCCCGCGCACACCGCCAGTTTGCCGCTGGCTGCCGCTTCCGCCCCGGCGGCGAACGCAGCCACTTCTTCATGACGGGTATGCATCCAACGGATAGAACCCAGTTGCTCCAGGCTCTCGGTCAGGCCGTTAAGGCTGTCACCGGTTACGCCCCATATGTTAGAGACGCCTGCTGCGGCAAGGGTCTGTGCGAGATGGTCGGCGATGGTTCTGGACATGTGGATAATTCCTTCTCAAAGCAAATGAAGTTCGCAGGCCTTTAAAAATGGCGATGCCATACCCTGTGACAACCAAATGCGTGTGAGTTCTCGATGTTGTGGTGCGTGGGGCGGGGATAAGCTGGGTCGGGCGCTGTAACTGAAGGTTTTATGCTCAAAACAAAAAAGCCCTGCCAGGATGAACCTGAGCAGGGCTTTCTTTTTTTGCTGGATCGTTTACACGCTTGCTGAATCCGACACGCCGTATTCCAACGGCGCAACCTGGACGGTGCTTACGCTGGTATACGACACGTAGTACGCCAAGCCGACGAACACCGCACCACCCACCGCGTTGCCGAGGAACACCGCGACAAAGTTTTCAAAGAACTGACCCCAGCTCAAGGCATCTGCGAAAATTGCTGCCGGGATCAGGAACATATTGGCGACCACGTGTTGGAAACCGATGGCGACAAAGGCCATCACCGGGAACCACATGCCCAGGATCTTACCGGCGGCGTCTTTGCTGGAATAAGACAGCCAGACCGCCAGGCACACCAGCCAGTTGCAGCCAATACCCGAGATGAAGGCATGTCCGAAGTCCGCACTGACTTTAGCCGTCGCTGCAGCCACGGTTTTAGCCAGGTACGGGCCTTCGGTGAGGCCCAGAAAATGGCCGAAGAAATAGGCCACGAAAAGCGCGCCGAGCAGATTGGCAAGTGTGACCACCAGCCAGTTACGCACCACCGCCGACAGTCGGATTCTTCCGGCGAACATTGCCATGGGCAGGCTCATCATATTACCGGTGAGCAATTCGCCCCCCGCCAGAACTACCAGAATCAGACCGATGGGAAACACCGCTGCGCCCAGCAGATTGCCCAACGACGCCCATTGCGCAGGAATCATGGTGCTGACGTGGATATCCAGTAGAAAGCCTAACGCAATGAAAGCGCCGGCCAGAAAGCCTAAAACGAGAATTGAGAGCATCGGTAAGTGAGCTTTCCTCACCCCGGCTTCGACGGTCATTTCAGCAATTTGTAGAGGTGAATTGACGGGCATGGTATTGGTCTCAGGCTGGACGGCAGCCAAGGCAACGTGCGGGAGCGACGTGACCTGGTTAAACGCCGAAAATTAGTTTTTTTAGAGTCCAGTCTTGATGCGCAACTTGAATGAACAAGATGGCATGTCCAAGGTGTAGCGGCAGGAGAAACAGAGCTGCAAGGCAGGGAACAATCAATTCATAGACTAAATCGATCAGCACGCTAACTGAGTCGAATTGCCACAGTCCAATCGCTTGTACCGATGAAGTGATCGACTGGCTCTATGGGGAGGTTCTAACGATGTTGGCCAGCGCACGCCAAGTCTGGTTAGTAGGGCTGCCAATAGGGTAGGCGTACTGCATTATCCAAACCGCCATTCGGTCGCACAGCAGTCTCTTGTTTTGAAAATGTTCACGCGCAGACCTACGCCAAATCAACGGGGGTCAATTTGGCGTATAGGCGCTGACTGAAAGATCAGTGCGAGTGACGTGGTTGGCCGCCTGATCGCGCAATAACATTCAAATGCAAGGTGGCCGGTTCCAGACAACCGCCCGTGGACAACTGGCCCACCATCTGACGATAGAGCTCCTGCCAAGGCGTTTGCGAAGGTGGATAGCTCGGTTTCCAAGTGCTGCGGCGTTCGGCCATTTCTTCATCGCTGACCAATACATTAACCGAGCGTTTGTTGAGGTCGACCCGTAGCCGGTCGTCTGTGCGCAGCAGCGCCAAGCCGCCACCAATCGCTGCCTCGGGAGACATGTTGAGAATTGACGGGCTCGCAGACGTGCCGCTCTGGCGACCATCCCCCAAACACGGCAAAGAATCGATGCCTTGTTTGATCAGGCTGGCAGGTGGCGCCATGTTCACAACCTCGGCGCTGCCGGGGTAGCCGACGGTGCCCGCACCACGAATCACCAGGATGCAGCGCTCGTCGATTTCCAAGGCAGGATCGTTGATTCGAGCGTGATAATCCTCAGGCCCCTCAAACACAATGGCGCGCGCCTCAAAGGTGTTTTCCGCGCCAGGTTCCGACAGGTAGGTTTTGCGAAAGGCCTCGCCCACCACTGACATTTTCATGATCGCACTGTCGAAAAAATTTCCGCTCAGCACAATGAAGCCCGCACCATGCTTCAAGGGCGCTTCGTAGGGGTAAATGACATCGACGTCGCTGGCAACGGCATTGCGAACCTGTCCGGCTTAACCGGTTCGATGATCACCGCCGTCGCTGAAAATCTTACGGGAAACATTAACAACGGCACCTACGTCCTGGCGCTTTGCTTACTCGTCAGTGGCGGCTTGATTCTGGCTATCCCCAAATCGATGATCGACAAGCCAGCGTAAAGAGGCGCCCACTCTAGCCCGCGAAGACTATCAATAAAAAGCCCCGCCAGGCATACCTGAATGAACTGACCCCCACATACCTACCCAACACTGCCACTCATCAATCAAACATTGAACGCCACCTGCGCAGCCATTGAGTAACTGTTCTTGCCTGCGCTTTTCGCGTCATACAGGGCCACATCAGCGCGACGCATCAAGCTGAAAATGGACTCCTCCGGTTCGTGATTCGCCAATCCCACGCTGATGGACAAGCTCAGGCCGAACAACTGGCTTGAGTTGACTGCGTTGACGATGCTCCGCGCCAGTTCCTGCGCCACCGCGACATTCGCCACCCGCGCAGCGACTGCGAACTCTTCACCGCCCAGCCGGGCAAAAGTTATGGCCTTGGCTCCGGTGTCGCAGCATCTTGGATACCTCCACCAACACTTGATCGCCGACATCGTGGCCAAAGCCGTCATTAATCCTCTTGAAGTCGTCTATGTCGAGCATCAAGAAAAACAACGGCGCGGGTGCAGAGCTGTCGGCCAATGTCACGGTCAGCCGCTCCATAAATGCGCGCCGATTGGGCAGACCAGTCAACGTATCGTTATAGGCCATACCATGCAGTTGGCGCTGCAAGTCGAATACGTCTTCGCGTATACCGCAAAACTTCGTGCACACCAGCGTGGCAACCAGCAGGCTCCCCCCAATAAGTATCAGCGTCAGCGTGAGGTCCAGTCGCTGGTCAAAACTGAGCTGAACTACATAAAACAATTCATAGGAGGCATCCACATCCGCTATAAGAATATTTTTGGCGACGGACATTGCTCTGACAAGCAGTAACTACTGGCTAGCAGAGTAACCCTTCAACACACCTTCGAAACGGTCAACTACCTGATCTATCTGCTCCAAGGTAACGATTGGCTGGCCACCAGGCCACGTCACCGGCTGACGCTATTATCAGGCCTCACGGTGTGATTTTTTTGGAGAATTGCGATGCGCTGGCATCTACTCGCTATCACCCTACCCATGACACTACCGCGAAAGCTGCTGACAGCTCTGGCAGATACTCTCGGCAGCGTGGGACTGCTTGAAGTCTTACAGGGCGAATCCAAGACGGAGGACGAGCACCGGGTGCTAAAGG
This sequence comes from Pseudomonas sp. CCI4.2, assembly GCF_034350045.1. Lineage (NCBI taxonomy): Bacteria > Pseudomonadati > Pseudomonadota > Gammaproteobacteria > Pseudomonadales > Pseudomonadaceae > Pseudomonas > Pseudomonas sp. CCI4.2. The sequence goes on from NZ_CP133781.1 coordinate 5,130,640, forward strand.
GGGTTAGAACGAGCAACGAACTTGTGGAGCGGGAGGGCTACTACAAACGACATGACAATATAATTCTGTCACCACCCTGCCCCGGACGCTAGCCCGGCGCTATCCCAACAATCTCCTTCAAACTGTATATATATGGAGGCTGTGTTTTATATGGTGTCCCAGGGCAGGTTCGAACTGCCAGCCTTCCCCTTAGGAGGGGGATGCTCTATCCAATTGAGCTACTGAGACACAGGTGCCAACACGCAGAGAAGGTGCCAGCGAGGACGGCGTGCATGTTAACGGCACGGCCCGGTTTTGTCATGTCGTCCGTGGCTTTTTAACCTGTAGTCCATTGCCATCCAAGGTTGTCCAATCCAGCCAGTGATGCAGTCGTCGTGCAATTTGCAATACCCCAAATTGCCACCATTGCAAACTGCAACGTCACTCCTTTCATAGCAACGATTAACCTATTGATTTTTAACAATTTTCTATATAGTCAGCGCTTGGCACAGGGCGTGCAATAAATTAGGCATACAGATAATTCCTACAAAAGTTCCAAGCGAAGGTGCACGACATGAACAACATTGTTCTTTCATTTCTAAACGCCGTTGCACTGGTCGTTTTGGTGAGTTTTCAATTTCAAGGCAGTGGGAAGGAAACTGAACAGGTTCAAGCCCAGTCTTCACATGTCATGCACCAATCGGCACAGGTTGCGGTGATGCATCAGCAGCGCGGCATCCAGGCGATGCTCGCAAAAGACAGCAATGAAGCCACGCCGACGTCGGTTGACCGTTCAGAACGCTGGGTGTTTTGAACCAATGGTTGGGCGCTTTGTAATTTCGTGATGTTCGCTTGGAGAATCGCCATGTCAAAATATGCCCTGTCGTTTCTAATCTTGACGGTGATGGCACTCGCATTCGACATTTCACTCCCTTACGACGAAAACGTAGCGAGTCTGGTGTTAAAAATTGCCACGGGCACCTTTTTTATTCTGTTTATCGCAGCCTTGGTGGTGGGACGCAGGATCAAGTTTGATCCGCTGCTCCGGTAGCTCAACCCGGCCCTCTCCGTTGGGCTGCATTTTACTGGCGTTGCTAGCAAATCCATAAAACAGCTCTACGCTCAATTGATGGCTACGTAGTATCAGCTTCAGAATACCCCTCTGAAACTGCCGTTTAGGTCAATGAAACCGGATTCTTTGCAAAACAGTCGACATTTTGGATAATTGGTACTGGCTAAGCGCCTTTATTGAGTTCAATATTTGTCACAGAATTGGCGCCAAGGAACCGGCAAATTTGAGGCATGATGCTGGCCTCTTAACAACTGAGGTTGAACATTTGCCCAAAAGGACTGTCACAGAATGACGTCTGGCGGCCAAATGCTAGAAACCGCTCCCTCTGAACTTATCCGGTTAATCTTATGAGCCCTATGAAACAGGCTATTTATTCCAGCCGAACGGCTGATAAATTTGTTGTTCGACTACCTGATGGCATGCGTGATCGCGTCTATCAAGTAGCAAAAAATCATCACCGCAGCATGAATTCCGAAATCATTGCTCGTCTCGAGCAGAGTTTAATTCAGGAAGGCGCTTTGGGCGATGAGCCTAGCTTACGCCTTGACAGCCCTGAGCTGTCCTTGCATGAGCGCGAATTACTTCAACGGTTTCGTCAACTTTCACACCGTCAACAGAACGCACTTGTTTCGTTGATTGCTCATGACAATGAGCTGGCTGCAGACGACGAGTCCTGACAGCCCGCTCAGCCATTCAGGCCAGCATTTAGCTGGCTTTTTTTTGCCCGCTGAAAATTGCTTGTACGAGCGAACTTGTTCGTGAGGCGGTGTCCCGGGCAAACCGCGCTGGGTCCTTCGCCACCCAGTAAGCTCCTAGAGAGAAGGCAGCAAATTTATAAGCTGCCTTCCATGTCTTCCAAGCTGAACGTCTCAGTGTGGTCGTTGTACGAGAAAATCTCTGCGTATCGTCCCCAACTGATGACGCTGTCGAGCGTTTCTTTCGCGATGGACTCGTTGAGCGAGTCTTCCAGTTCCTGCTCAAAACGCACACGCGGCGCCCAATGCCCGTTTCGCTCTTGCAGTACCTGCCGTATGCGGGCAGCCAGTGGCACATGCTTGACGAGGTGTTCGGCAAAAACCTTTTTGCGCTCCTGTGTGCCGTACTCAGCGAATAATTTCCCTGTTTCTGTCAGCGTGATGTCCGCGCCCTTGAGTTCGGCGAAGCCCAAGTACTCAAGCATTTCTGCCACCGGAAACAAATCATCGACCTCCAGCAGCAACCGCGCAGAGATTTGCGGCAATCCCGCGTGGCCGTGGTAAGGCTCAGCCGCCAGCGCCTCGATCAGGCCCGCCATCAGGTTAGTGGAAACATCCGGCAACGGACTGCCCATCTGAAGTTCGGCTTTACCCGCAGTGGCATCCGCACTACGACGGTGGGTCATCAAGGCGTAAATGTCGTCGACCATGTGCCGAAACGTCGGGTCCAGGCGGTTACGCGGATGGCCAAACGGCACTTTGATTTGCGCCACGACCCGACCGGGATTCGATGACAGGACCAGAATGCGGTCGCACATCAACACGGCTTCTTCGATGTTGTGGGTCACGATCAGGATGGATTTGATCGGCAGTTGCTTGCCGCTCCACAGATCCAGCAAATCGGACCGCAGTGTTTCAGCAGTCAACACGTCCAGTGCCGAGAACGGTTCGTCCATCAGCAACAAGGTCGGATTCACCACCAGACCACGGGCAAAACCCACGCGCTGGCGCATCCCCCCCGACAATTCTCGCGGGTAGGCGTTTTCAAAACCGTCGAGACCAATCAAGTCAATCGCGGCCAGCGCGCGTTTACGCGACTCCTTGGGCTCTACCTGCAACGCCTGAAGACCGGCCTCGACGTTTTCCAATACGGTCAGCCACGGGAACAGCGCAAAGGTCTGAAAAACCATGGCCACGCCTTCCGCAGGGCCGTTCAACAGCTCACCGTTATAGCGGACCTCTCCAGATGACGGCTCGATCAGCCCGGCGATAACCCGCAGCAGCGTCGACTTTCCGGACCCGGAACGGCCCAACATGCCAACGATTTCGCCTTCGCGCAGGGTCAGGTCAACGTTGCTAAGTACCTGCAACTCATCTTTGCCTTTGCCAAAACTGCGACTGACTTCGCTCAGAGAGTAAATTTCGCGTGGTACGCCAGTGTGTTCGGTGAAAGTATTCATAAGATCGACTCCAATTAATTCAGACGGAGTTTGTTTTCAGCGATGGCGTACATCGGGCGCCACACCAAGCGATTGAAGGCCACGACAAACAGCGACATCACCACCACGCCCAGCGTGATTTTTGGGAAGTCACCGGCGGCAGTGGTTTCAGCGATGTAAGCGCCTAGACCGTGCGCCACTACTTTGTCCTGGCCCCACGAAACGTATTCAGAAACGATACTGGCGTTCCATGCGCCGCCCGAGGCCGTGATTGCCCCGGTCACGTAGTACGGAAAAATGCCCGGCAGCATGACTTTGCGCCACCACAGCCAGCCGCGAATGCGGAAGTTGGCGGCCGCTTCACGGAAGTCATTGGGGAACGCACTGGCACCGGCAATGACGTTGAACAGGATGTACCACTGCGTACCCAACACAATCAGCGGACTCAGCCAAATATCCGGGTTCAAGTTGTAGTGCAGGATAACGATCACAAACACCGGGAATAACAGGTTCGCCGGAAACGCCGCTAGAAACTGCGCCAACGGCTGAATCTTGCCCGCGAGCCGCGGCCGCAAACCAATCAGCACGCCCAGCGGCACCCAAATCAGCGAAGCGACCACAATCAGCAACACCACTCGCAGCAACGTAATCATAGCCAACCCGAACACGTGCCACACCTCGCCGAAGGTGACTTCGGTGCTGACGTAAATCGCTATGCGGTACAACACGTAGAGCGTAAGCGCCGCGATCACGACACCCCAGATAAAGTCGATCAACCGCGACCTTGCTTCACTGTAGTGGACCGGGGCTGATTTGGAGCGCGGCAGACTCAAGCGCATATGACCGATTCGGGTAATCGCGCGCGCAAACGGACGCAATACTCGTTGAATGAAGCGAGTCCGTTGAATCAAATTTAGCACCCAGGACTCAGGTGATCCGCCTTGAGACGCAGTGTCTTCCATGCGGAACTTATCCGCCCACGCCACCAGCGGCCGGAACAGAAACTGGTCGTAAATCAGAATTACCGCCACCATCGCTAAAATTACGTAGCCCACAGCGTGCATGTCTTGCTGTTGAATAGCAGTGGCCAGATAAGACCCTACGCCCGGCAAGGTGATGGTCTTGTCTCCGACAGTAATAGCTTCCGAGGCCACCACAAAAAACCAGCCGCCCGACATGCTCATCATCATGTTCCACACCAGTCCTGGCATCGCAAACGGCACGTCTAGCTTCCAGAATTTTTGCCAGCCGGACAGCTGGATATTCTGCGCCACCTCTTCCAGATCACGGGGCAACATCCGCAGCGACTGATAAAAGCTGAACGTCATGTTCCACGCCTGGCTGGTAAAAATCGCGAAAATGGCCGCGCATTCCGCGCCCAACACGCGCCCCGGAAACAGCAGCAGGAAAAACGTGACGGTGAACGAAATGTAGCCCAGCACAGGCACCGATTGCAGGATGTCCAAAACCGGCACCAGCAGCTTCTCAGCGCGTCGGCTTTTTGCTGCCAGCGTCCCGTAAATCAGGGTGAATATCAGTGATGCAACCATGGCTGCGAGCATGCGCAAGGTGGTGCGTATCGCGTACTCGGGCAGATTGGACGGGTCGAGGGAGATCACCTCGCTTTGCAACGTTGAAATCGGCGCCCACGTTTCACGTGCGCCGATCGAGAAGAACAGCAAAAACCCGATAACCAATGGCATGGCTACCAAATCCCAGCGGTTGGGCAGCAGCCGTCGCGCCGTTGCGGGGATGTAATGACGGAATACTTTATTCATGTTCGGTGATTCCAGTAGCGTTCCGGGCGTGATCACAGATCACAAACCAACGTCCTCCAGAGCACAAATTGCGCGTAACTGCCAGCAGGCAATCGACACCCAGCACACTGTATTGAGGCTGTAAAACGACGGAGATTGGCCACGCAAACGAACGCTAGCTGGCATTACAGAAGTGATCGCGCTATTCAGTGATCCAAATCGCTGAATAGATCCGCGCACCTACTGCATCCGGTCTGGCATCCCACTGTGTGACCCACCGAGAATGGTCAGGGTCCATGGGGATCTCCTTTGGTAAGGTTAAGATGATGTCAGGGTGCAAAACGAACAGCCTTCATGTGTTTTTCAATGAACATAAATGCAGTGCTTTTCGCGGCCGGATAATACCTATCAATATGTGACACAAACATGAATCAGGCTTAATTATTGCTCAATCATTCTGTCTGGCACCTGTCGCTACACCTTCCAGCGTAGCCATCTGACGGGGGTAAAACATCCGAGGCTGGCTTAAAGCAAAAATATCGTCGCCAGCCCCAGGAAGATAAAAAATCCGCCACTGTCGGTCATCGCGGTGATCATTACGCTTGCACCCATGGCCGGATCCCGCCCCATACGCACGAGCGTCATCGGGATCAATACGCCCATCAGTGCCGCCAGCAACAGGTTGAGAGTCATGGCAGCGGTCATCACCACGCCAAGCGACCAACTTCCGTAAAGCAAGTAGGCAACCACACCGATTACCCCACCCCAGACCAACCCATTTATCAAGGAGACGATCAGCTCTTTGCGCATCAGGCGCGAGGTGTTGCCGGTACTGACCTGATCCAGCGCCATTGCACGCACGATCATGGTGATGGTCTGGTTGCCGGAGTTGCCACCAATGCCGGCGACGATGGGCATCAAGGCGGCCAGAGCCACCAACTTCTCGATCGAGCCTTCGAACAGGCCAATGACCCGTGAGGCGATGAAGGCGGTGATCAGATTGATTGCCAGCCACGCCCAACGGTTACGCAGAGACTTCCAGACCGACGCGAAGATGTCTTCTTCTTCACGCAGACCCGCCATGTTTAGGACTTCGCTTTCGCTCTCCTCACGAATCAAATCGACCATTTCGTCAATGGTCAAACGGCCGATCAGCTTGCCGTTCTTGTCGACCACGGGGGCAGAAATAAGGTCATAACGCTCGAAGGCCTGAGCGGCGTCGTAAGCGTCTTCGTCCGGGTGAAAACTGACGGTGTCATTGGCCATGACCGCCGCGACTCGCTTCTCAGGGTCGTTGACCAACAACCGCTTGAGTGGCAGCACGCCTTTGAGTATGCCGTCGTTGTCGACCACAAATAATTTATCGGTATGGCCTGGCAGATCTTTGAGCCGGCGCAGGTAACGCAAGACGACTTCCAGGCTGACGTCCTCGCGAATCGTCACCATCTCGAAGTCCATCAGGGCGCCAACTTGATCATCCTTGTAGGACAACGCAGAGCGCACACGCTCACGCTGCTGGACGTCCAGTGCCTCCATCAGTTCGTGAACGACGTCACGCGGTAATTCAGGGGCAAGGTCAGCGAGTTCGTCGGCGTCCATTTCCTTGGCCGCAGCCAGGAGTTCGTGATCGTCCATGTCGGCGATCAGCGTTTCACGAACGGAATCTGAAACTTCGAGAAGGATGTCTCCGTCACGCTCGGCTTTGACCAACTGCCAGACCGTCAGACGATCTTCGAGTGGCAAGGCTTCTAGGATGTGGGCAACGTCGGCAGAGTGCAGGTCATCAAGCTTGCGTTGCAACTCGACGACGTTCTGCCGGTGAACAAGGTTTTCAACACGGTCGTGGTGCTGACCTTCCTGACGATGAGTCAGGTCTTCGACCACTCGCTGCCGCTGCAGCAACTCAATGACTTGAGCGAGGCGGTCCTGCAAGCTGTCTTGCGATTTTTTTACTTCTGTTTCGGTCATAGGCGAACTCCACTCCCAGCAGCGGAGCACGCCGGGGAGATCAATCAGTCAATTCATGATTGGTAAAACGTGTTGCCGAGTTACTACTGGGTAAGTCCATGGAGGTATTCCACAAGCCCCGGCGGGGCTGACGGGCGCAATGATACACGCATGCCGCCTTCGCACCCTATAAAATCTTGGCAAGAACAAGCGCTTGCGACGCACAATTAATTCAACAGTGCTGTGACGTTACATCCTGCGAAGAAAACACGCGGGTTACACATTAGGCCAAGCGTTAAGCTTGGAGGCGAGCGTCACGGAGGACCTCAAATGCTTGCCACTGCCCGAACAACGCTAATCGCCGCCCTGCTCAGTTGCGCACCTTCAGCACCCGCCACCACCGTTCAGCGCTGCGAGGACCCCGAAGGTCGTGTCAGCTTCACCTATCACGGCTGCCCCGACGGCCATCGCATGCAGTCGCAAAATGCTTACAACCCCACACCCGGCAGCACGATGTCGCTTTTGCCCGAAGCCGAGCCCTTTCGAGACCGGCGGGTAACACGCACAGACTCACAGCGAACCGATAAAGAATTAGTCGTTGTAGGGCGACATGATGATGGCTGTGGAAATGTGTTGAGCAGCGAGCAACGACGTCGCGCGATTATTCAGCAGCAGATCCGCGTCGGCATGACGCTGCGCGACGTAGAAAGCTCTTTGGGCAAGCCGGATAAAGTGGTGAGTCGCAACGGAGAAACTCGCTATACGTACGAGCCAAAAAATGGACGCAGCAGCCAAGTTGTTTTCGATGAGGAAGGATGCGTAAAAGGCAAACGTTAGACAGCAAAAAGCCCGCATCAAGATGCAGGCTTTTTGGTGTTTGGTGCACTCGACAGGATTCGAACCTGTGACCGCTCGGTTCGTAGCCGAGTACTCTATCCAGCTGAGCTACGAGTGCATTTTGTGTTTGATAAACCAGACCACCGCTGGTTGAAGCAAGTTACTTACATCACTGTAAACAACCTTTGAAATGGTGCACTCGACAGGATTCGAACCTGTGACCGCTCGGTTCGTAGCCGAGTACTCTATCCAGCTGAGCTACGAGTGCATTTGTTGCCGCGCATTATAGGTCGTTAAATCATTTAGTCAAGAACTTTTGCTAGTAAAATCAGACACTTACCGCTCAAGCCAGATTACAACGCACTACATAAATAATGGCGGAGAAGGGGGGATTCGAACCCCCGACACCCTTTTGAGGTGTACTCCCTTAGCAGGGGAGCGCCTTCGGCCACTCGGCCACCTCTCCGCAACACGGGGCGTATAATAACCAGCTTTCCCCCGTTTGCAAAGCCTAAATTTCAATAAAAATTAATGACTTGGTTCTTCGTCCTTCTCTTTCTTAATACGCAGGTAAATTTCCTCACGGTGAACCGCAACCTCTTTCGGGGCATTGACGCCGATTCGTACTTGATTACCTTTAACGCCGAGCACAGTCACAGTGATTTCGCCATCACCAATGATCAGGCTTTCTGCGCACCGACGAGTCAGAATCAGCATACCTTTCTCCTCATGCATTGCTTTCAGGGACAACAGTCTGCAAAAACTACAGGCGCGTTTCACCGCGCCTTATGGCAACGCGTCACTCGCCTTGGCGGGCCGGTGCGTCCAATTCAAAAGCAGTGTGCAGCGAACGTACAGCCAGCTCCAGATACTTCTCTTCGATGACCACTGAAACCTTGATTTCAGACGTGGAGATCATCTGAATGTTGATGCTCTCCTTGGCCAACGATTCGAACATACGGCTGGCAACTCCTGCATGGGAGCGCATACCCACACCCACGATAGACACCTTGGCAATCTTGGTGTCGCCAACGACTTCCCGCGCGCTGATTTCACGCGCGGTATTTTCCAGCACCAACAAGGCGGCCTGATAGTCATTGCGGTGTACGGTAAAGGTGAAATCGGTGGTGTTATCGTACGCAACGTTCTGCACGATCATGTCCACTTCGATGTTCGCGGCGCTGATCGGGCCGAGAATCTTGAAAGCCACACCAGGGTTATCTGGCACGCCACGGATGGTCAGCTTGGCTTCGTCGCGGTTGAAGGCGATGCCGGAAATGATCGGCTGTTCCATGGATTCCTCTTCATCAATGGTAATGAGGGTGCCCGGACCCTCCTGGAAACTGTGCAATACGCGCAGCGGAACGTTGTATTTACCGGCGAACTCGACCGCGCGGATCTGAAGCACTTTTGAACCGAGGCTGGCCATTTCCAGCATCTCTTCAAAGGTGATCTTGTCCAGCCGTTGAGCGCTCGACACCACACGCGGGTCGGTGGTGTAGACGCCATCGACGTCGGTATAAATCTGGCACTCATCCGCTTTCAGTGCAGCCGCAAGGGCTACGCCTGTCGTGTCTGAACCACCACGACCCAGGGTCGTGATATTGCCGTGCTCGTCGACGCCCTGGAAGCCAGCGACGACCACTACTTTGCCTGCTTTCAAATCAGCACGAATCTTCTGATCATCAATCTGCAGAATACGCGCCTTGTTGTGCGCGCTGTCGGTCAGGATGCGCACCTGGTTGCCGGTGTAGGACACCGCAGGCACACCGCGCTTGATCAGCGCCATGGCAAGCAAGGCGATGGTCACCTGCTCACCGGTGGAAACGATCACGTCCAGCTCACGCGGAACCGGTTGATCGCTGATTTGTTTCGCCAGGCCGATCAGACGGTTGGTTTCGCCGCTCATGGCCGACAACACAACGACCAGCTCAGTACCTGCATCGTGGAACTTCTTAACCTTGTCGGCCACTTGCTCAATTCGCTCGACAGAGCCAACCGAAGTGCCCCCAAATTTCTGTACGATCAAAGCCATCTTAAAGCCGCCTCAGCCCATGAAGGGCGCCCAATAAACATTCATACCCCAAGCGCCAAAGCCTGCCGCATGCGGCAGGCCTGGAGGACGACTAGATACCCTGCTCGACAAAAGGCACGGCCAACGCCAGCGCTGCATCCAGCGCCCCGGCGTCCACGCCGCCACCTTGAGCCATGTCAGGACGACCACCGCCTTTACCTCCAACGGCGGCGGCCGCTTGCTTCATCAAATCACCGGCCTTGAGTTGGCCAGTCAGGTCCTTGGTTACGCCTGCAACCAGTACGACCCTATCTTCATGGACACTGCCGAGCAGGATCACTGCGCGGCCGAGTTTGTTCTTCAACTGATCAACCAAGGCCAACAGGGCTTTACCATCCTGACCGTCAAGGCGCACGGCGAGGACTTTGACCCCTTTGACGTCCAGCGCGGCCGATGACAGATCGTCACCCGCTGCGCTCGCCGCCTTGGCTTGTAATTGGTCCAGCTGTTTTTCCAAAAGACGGTTGCGTTCAATCACTGCGAGAAGCTTGTCCAGCAGGTTGTCGCGACTGCCTTTGACCAGAATTGCGGCTTCCTTGAGTTGATCTTCGGCAGCATTGAGGTACGCCAGTGCCGCAGCCCCTGTCACCGCTTCGATGCGTCGAACCCCCGCAGCCACACCACTTTCATTGGTGATTTTCAGCAGCGCGATGTCACCGGTGCGATTAGCGTGAATACCGCCACACAGCTCAACGGAGAAATCACCGCCCATGCTCAGCACACGGACGTTATCGCCGTACTTCTCGCCGAACAGCGCCATGGCGCCCTTCTTCTTGGCGGTCTCGATATCGGTTTCCACGGTTTCTACCGGAGAATTCTTACGCACTTCGCGGTTGACGATTTCTTCCAGCGCTTTCAACTGCTCTGGCTTGATCGCTTCGAAGTGGCTGAAGTCGAAACGCAAGCGCTGACTGTCGACCAACGAACCTTTCTGCGTCACATGCTCGCCCAACACTTGGCGCAATGCCGCGTGCAGCAAGTGTGTCGCCGAGTGGTTCAAGGAGGTGGCATGACGAACGTCGGCATTAACTTCGGTGGTCAGCTCGGCGCCTGCGTTAAGACTGCCTGAAGCGAGCACACCGTGGTGAAGGAACGCGCCACCGGTTTTAGTTGTATCGCGCACATCAAAGCGCACACCGGCCGCTTCGAGGTAACCGCAATCGCCGATCTGCCCGCCGGACTCAGCGTAGAACGGGGTTTGGTCGAGGATCACAACGCCCTCTTCGCCCTCGCTCAACTGATCAACCGCTTGGCCGTCTTTATAGAGAGCAACCACTTTGGCCGTGCCTCGGGTCGCGCCGTAACCGAGAAACTCGGTCGGTACGTCAACTTTGACCAGGCTGTTGTAATCCATGCCGAACGCACTGGCTGAACGAGCGCGCACGCGCTGAGCGTCCATTTCACGCTCAAAGCCTACTTCGTCGAGGGTCAGGTTACGTTCCCGAGCGATGTCGCCTGTCAGGTCCATCGGGAAACCGTAGGTGTCATACAACTTGAACACGACGTCGCCGGGCACCACCGTGCCTTTCAGTTCAGCCAGGTCCAGCTCCAGAATCTTCAGGCCCTGTTCCAGGGTTTTGGCGAACTGCTCTTCTTCAGCTTTCAGTACGCGCTCAATGTGCGACTGGTTCTGCGTCAGTTCAGGGAACGCGCTGCCCATTTCCGCGACTAGCGCCGCGACGATCTGATAGAAGAAGCTGCCGGTGGCGCCAAGTTTGTTGCCATGACGGCAGGCGCGACGAATAATCCGACGCAACACGTAACCGCGCCCTTCGTTGGACGGCAGCACGCCGTCAGCGATCAGGAAGCCGCACGAACGAATGTGGTCAGCCACGACTTTAAGCGACGGCTGCGCGTCGTTCGTGCAACCAACGGCCTTGGCCGATGCCGCCAACAGGCTTTGGAACAGGTCGATTTCGTAGTTGGAATGCACGTGTTGCAGTACGGCGCTGATGCGTTCCAGGCCCATACCGGTGTCCACCGACGGCGCTGGCAACGGGTGCAGCACGCCATCCGCAGTGCGGTTGAACTGCATGAACACGTTGTTCCATATTTCGATGTAACGGTCGCCGTCTTCTTCTGGTGAACCGGGTGGGCCGCCCCAGATGTCAGCGCCGTGGTCGTAGAAAATCTCGGTGCAGGGGCCGCACGGGCCGGTATCGCCCATGGTCCAGAAGTTATCGGATGCGTAAGGCGCGCCTTTGTTGTCGCCGATACGGACCATGCGCTCAGCTGGCACACCAATTTCCTGGGTCCAGATGTCGTAGGCTTCGTCATCGCTGGCGTAGACCGTAACCCACAGTTTGTCTTTGGGCAGGCCCAACACCGATGTCAGGAAGGTCCAGGCAAAGGTGATCGCGTCGCGCTTGAAATAATCACCGAAGCTGAAGTTACCCAGCATCTCGAAAAAAGTGTGGTGACGCGCGGTATAACCGACGTTCTCCAGGTCGTTGTGCTTGCCACCGGCGCGTACGCATTTTTGACTGCTGACGGCGCGGGTGTAGGCGCGCTTTTCCTGGCCCAGGAAGCAGTCCTTGAACTGGTTCATGCCTGCGTTGGTGAACAGCAGGGTGGGATCGTTGCCCGGAATCAACGAGCTGGAAGCTACACGGGTGTGACCTTTCTCTTCGAAGAAACGAAGGAAGGCTTCACGAATTTCTGCGCTTTTCATAGGTTCTTCCACGGAGACTGCTGCCAAAGGCAAGTGCAAAACGTCCAAAAGAGGGTGCGACTTGCAAAGGGCCGCATTATATAGGCGTTGGCCGCTCGGCACAGCGTGTTTGTACATTGTCAGCCGGCAATTGGACTGTCGGCGTGTTTAGCGGCGGGCGAAGTCCGCAAAAGCTGCGATCACCTGCTTAATCTGGGCCGACGAAACGTCCAGATGCGTCACCATCCGCAAACGAGGTGCCGCGCTGAGTTTGATCCCCCGCTCGGCGCAGAAGGATTTAAGCCCGTCAGCTCGCGCACCCAGCTGCACGTACACCATGTTGGTCTGCACCGGCTCAACTGAATAACCAAAGCCCCGCAAGCCTTCGGCCAAGGCGCTGGCGTTGGCATGATCGTCAGCCAAGCGCTCGACCTGATGCTCAAGGGCATACAGCCCGGCCGCTGCGAGTCCGCCGGCCTGGCGCATACCGCCACCCACCATCTTGCGCAAACGTCGAGCTTTGCCAATCAATTCAGCAGTGCCCAGCAGCACTGAGCCGATCGGCGCACCCAAGCCTTTGGACAGGCACACAGAGACCGAATCGAAATGACGGGTAATCTCTCTGGCATCGACACCCAGTTTGACTGCGGCGTTATACAACCGCGCGCCGTCCAAGTGCAGTGCCAGCCCGTGTTCGTCGCAGAACTCACGCGCAGTCGCCAGGTACGAGAGCGGCAGCACCTTGCCCTGCACGGTGTTTTCCAACGCCAATAACCGGGTGCGGGCAAAGTGGAAGTCATCGGGCTTGATCGCGGCCAGCACCTGTTTCAAGTCCAACGAACCATCGTCTTGGAAGTCCAGTGGCTGCGGCTGAATCGAACCGAGCACCGCTGCGCCGCCGCCTTCGTATTTATAGGTGTGCGCCTGTTGGCCGACGATGTATTCCTCGCCGCGTCCGCAATGAGCCATCAACCCAAGCAGGTTGCTCATGGTGCCGCTGGGTACGAACAGGCCGGCGGCAAAACCCAAACGCTCAGCCAGGGAGGCTTCAAGCCGGTTAACCGTCGGGTCTTCGCCGTACACGTCATCGCCCAACGCCGCGCTAGACATAGCCTCAAGCATCCCGGCAGTCGGCTGGGTCATGGTGTCGCTGCGCAGATCAATAGCCGTCACGGTGAAGCTCCTGAAAGAGTTAAGACGTCGATATTAAGTCGAAGGACGAATTGGGGATAGGTCATTACTGAGGTCACCGGGTTGCTTATTCAAGGTCTGCACTCAATGAACCTATGGGTTCGATATAAGGGAATGTCCGGGTGCATAGACGAAAGTGACCAAGCACGGCCAGAGAATCTGTGATAAAAACTCACCGCCGACAGGAAATGCTGTTGGCAACGTTCTCAGGGCGGGGTGCGATTCCCCACCGGCGGTAATGGCGCGCAATGCGCTTAGCCCGCGAGCGCTTGTGGTGCGTAAAGCTTCGGTTTTCGCACTGACAAGGTCAGCAGACCCGGTTTGATTCCGGGGCCGACGGTCATAGTCCGGATGAAGAGAGAACGGGATTGGTACCACTGGGTCGTATCGTGCGCACCGTCGTGAACAGCTTTTTTGTTGCGGCCGTGATCTCGACGTACCTTGGCATCCCATTCGATCCAAACGCCCTGTTTTTTTCATTAAACAGGAGTCAGAACTGATGCAACCCACCGCAATCGATAGCAAAAACAAAAGCCATCCCAACGAACGCATTGCCTTCATCCAGGCCTGCTGGCACAAGGATATTGTCGATCAAAGCCGTAAAGGTTTTATCGCCGAGATCGCCAACCATGGCTACGCCGAGACCGATATCGATTTCTTCGAAGTCGGCGGTGCGTTTGAAATTCCTCTGCACGCCAAGTTGCTGGCCAAGAGCGGTCGCTATGCCGGCATCGTCGCCGCTGGTTTAGTGGTCGATGGCGGTCTGTATCGCCATGAGTTCGTCGCTCAATCGGTGGTCAGCGCGCTGATGCAAGTGCAGATGGAAACAGAGGTCCCGGTTTTTTCCGTGGTGCTCACCCCTCATAACTTCCACGCAGGGGACGAACACCAGCAGTTCTTCTTCAACCACTTCGTGCAAAAAGGCGCAGAAGCGGCCGAGACCTGTGCAGACACCCTGCACAAAATCCGCAGCCTGCGCCGTAACGAACTGCCGCAGCGCGTCGCGGTTTAAAGGTAACCACCTCTGTAGGAGCCAACGTGTAAACGAGAGGTCTGATGAGGTGTATCAGGTCTAATGCCTCGCCAACACGTTGGCTCCTACCGATTGAGCGGCATCAAACCAATGCTTCACCTTTGCTTGGCACGATCAAAATCCCCGCCCGCAACCCATTCTTGACCTTGGGATTGGGGAAGATGATCCGGGCGCCCTGCTCTTCAACGACCCAAAGGCTGCTCGCCAAATCGTTAGCCAACACAAACCCCTGCTTCAACTCCGAAAAATTCTCGACGTCCGCAGGCAAATTAAGCTGAAACGCATCGCTGTGCTTGATGATTTCCCGGGCAACGCTGAATAACTGCAGACCCCTGAGCGACGAATCTGCACCTTCAGGCTCTATGCCTTCGATCAACTCTGTCAGGTAGATTTCCAACAGCAGCAGGTTGACCTGCTGGTTCTGCCCGAATGGCCGCGCTTTGCCCAGCTCCAGCGTGAAAGACTCAGCGCCCAGTTTGTCGTAGGTATAGGAACTGAACACGATGGAGGGTTTGTTCTGCAGCACGACAGCTTTTATTCCGGCTGCGTGCAAACGCGCAAGTTCCCGGCGTGAATGCCGACGGCCTTCTTTCCAGGGATACAGCGCGAATTGCTCGATCTTCGAACCACGAATGGCCGTGTGCAGGTCGTAATGCAAGCGGTGGCGACGCGGCAGACTGAAAAAGCTGTCTGCCAGACGCTCCAGTTCACAGGCGCGAAGTGCCTCAAAACCCGTTGCTTGCTCATGCCGACCGTTGAACAGCCGATTCAGGTCCTGCTCGATATACCGCTCGCCCCGACGCATGGCCTCAGGGTTACCCAGCAGAAACAGAATGCGTGCCCGCGGCACTAAATCGCCACACGCAATGTCGCGCAGCAATTGATCAAGCAGTTCAATGGGCGCCGTTTCATTACCGTGGATACCGGCAGACAGCAGCAAGTCCATCCCGTTGTCCTGCCCTTCGGCTGGGCTCACTTCAAGGGCCCCTTCGCTCAGCCAATGCAAGCGCACGCCATCAACCGTCAGTTGAGTCTTTTGCGCCGGTTCGCGACCGGCCAGGGTCAGTTCAAGCAGCTTGCCGAGAGCGAGCATAAGTCATGCACCTAATTGAGCGACGTCAGGAAGATTGATTCAGTCGTGATCGCAGTCAGGGCCGTGAACGTGCTCTTGGCCGTCGCCGACGTCGGCCGGTTCCATTTCCAGTTGCAGGCTCACCAGGTTGGTCGCCAGCGGACGCAGCAACAGGTTGGCGTATTCGGCATCGCCTTCTTCAACGTCAACGCCAATCAATAACTGGCCACGGCCGTCGTGCTGAATCCACAATTCCTTGCCCTGCCACAGAACGGCCACGCGGGTGCAGGTGGTTTCCAGCTGGGTGCCATCGGTGTCTTCAAGGATTAACTGCAGGGTGTCGCTCATGATT
This sequence comes from Pseudomonas sp. CCI4.2, assembly GCF_034350045.1. Classification (NCBI taxonomy): domain Bacteria; kingdom Pseudomonadati; phylum Pseudomonadota; class Gammaproteobacteria; order Pseudomonadales; family Pseudomonadaceae; genus Pseudomonas; species Pseudomonas sp. CCI4.2. The sequence continues at coordinate 5,146,738 of NZ_CP133781.1, forward strand.
CAGTGCTCTGTAAAAGGATTGAAAGTCAATTAAGTTGAAAAGGATAGACCGAGCCCAGCTTAAGGAGCTGGGTTAGTTCATCCAGTGCCGCACGGCATTCGACCAGCAAGGTCGGATCAGCCAGGTCGTTTTCGCTCACACGGTCGCGGTAATGCTTTTCGATCCAGTGCGTCAACGTGCCGTACAGCGGCGCGGTCATGATAACGCCTTGGTTCACCGCTGCCAGTTCGGTTTCGTTCAGCGCGACGCGCAAACGCAAGCACGCCGGGCCACCGCCGTTCTGCATGCTTTGCTTGAGGTCGAAGACCTTTACTTCTGCCACAGGGCCGTCGTCGGCCAGCAGGCGCTGCAAATACTGCCACACCCGCTCGTTGCCACGGCACTCTTCGGGAACGATGAGCAACATCGATCCATCGGCACGCGAGAGCAACTGACTGTTAAACAGGTAAGAGCGCACGGCGTCTTCCACTGCAACTTCGGCGCGTGGCACACAGATCGCCCGAAAACGCCCACCGCGACGGCTCAGTTTGTCGTGCAATTGAGCCAGCATATGGTCGGTATTGAGAAACGCATCCTCGTGATAGAACAGCACTTCACCGTTCCCCACCGCGATCACATCGTTATGGAACACACCCTGATCGATCATCGCCGGGTTTTGCTGGGCAAAGACCACACCCTCCTCGCTCAAACCGTGCAAACGCGCCACCGCCTGTGAAGCTTCGAGGGTTTGTCGCGCAGGGTATTTCTGCGGGGATGGGTAACGGGTGTCGAACGCACTGCGCCCGAACACGAAAAACTCGACGCCGGGCTGGCCATAATCGTGGCAAAGGCGCGTGTGGTTAGCCGCGCCCTCATCGCCGAACTGCGCCACGGCGGGTAACGCCGCATGGTGGGCGAAGTGCTGCTGATTGGCGAACATCGAGCCCAGTACGCGGCTGGTGGTCGGGTGTTCAATGCTGCGATGGTATTTACAGTTCAGGTTGGCGGCGGTGAAATGCACCCGACCATCAGCGGTATCAGCACTTGGGCTGACTGTGGCGGCGTTGGCCACCCACATGCTGGATGCCGAGCAACTGGCAACCAGCAAGGGCATCGCGTCTTTGGCCGCTTTTTCGATCACCTGCGCGTCGTTGCCGGTGAACCCAAGGGCACGCAATCCGGCCAGATCCGGACGTTCTTGAGGTGCCAAGACGCCTTGGACATACCCCATTTCCATCAACGCTTTCATCTTGGCCAAGCCCTGCAGCGCGGCTTCCTTGGGATTGGAAGACTGCTGGCAGTTGCTCTGTGACGCAACGTTGCCGTAAGACAAGCCGCCGTAGTTATGGGTCGGGCCCACTAAACCGTCAAAATTGACTTCATAGGATTTCATAGGGTTTCATCGGCAAGGCTCGGTCGGTAAATGTGTTTTTTATGACTGCTATTGTGAATCACCTAAATTCCGGTGGGACCGAATTCATTCGGGAAGGCAACAACGCGGTCAAGTCAGACAATCCGCATAGCCGGCTTCCCGAATAAATTCGGTCCCACAGAAATGCTGCATCAGGAAAGCGTGATGCCCGGCGTCAACGTCTCCGGCAAACTGATGCGCGGCGCTTCCAGTGAGGCCACCGGATAAGCGCAATAATCTGCCGCGTAGTAGGCGCTGGCGCGATGGTTGCCCGAGGCGCCGACCCCGCCGAACGGCGCGCTACTTGCAGCGCCGGTCAATTGCTTGTTCCAGTTGACAATACCCGCCCGGCTTTCCAGCCAAAACTGCTGATAACGCGCTTCGGAGTCGGACAACAGCCCCGCCGCCAAGCCGTAGTGGGTGTCATTGGCTTCGGCGATGGCCGCCTCAAAATCAGCATAGCGGATCACTTGTAGCAGCGGTCCGAACAACTCTTCATCGGCCCGATCAGTCACGTCACTGACGTCGAGAATCCCTGGGGTGAGCAATGCGGCGTTCGCCTGCGGCTGCGTCATTTCCAATAAGGCCACGGCGCCATTGGCCAATAGCAACTCCTGGGCATCGAGCAACGCACGCGCCGCGCCCAAGGAAATGACCGAACCCATGAACGGTGCTGGCTGTTGATCGAACGCACCGACTTCAATCGTTGCGGTCACTGCCACTAGCCGTGCAAGCAACGCATCGCCCCATGCACCTTCGGGCACCAACAAACGCCGGGCGCAGGTACAACGCTGGCCGGCAGAAATAAAGGCCGACTGAATCACCGTGTACACAGCGGCTTCAATGTCTTCAACATGATCGACGATCAGCGGATTGTTGCCCCCCATTTCTAGCGCCAGGATCTTCTCCGGGCGTCCGGAAAATTGGTGGTGCAGCAAGTTTCCGGTACGGCTGGACCCGGTGAAAAACAACCCGTCGATGCCAGGGTTCGACGCCAGCGCAACGCCGGTTTCCCGAGCGCCTTGCAGCAGGTTCAACACCCCGGTTGGCAAACCGGCTTCGACCCAACACTTGACCGTCAGCTCGGCGACTTTTGGGGTCAGCTCGCTTGGTTTGAACAACACCGTATTACCCGCCAACAACGCTGGCACGATATGGCCATTGGGCAGATGCCCAGGAAAGTTGTACGGACCAAACACCGCGACCACGCCATGGGGTTTATGCCGCAGCACGGCAGTCGCATCGCCCAATGGGCCGCTTTTTTCGCCGGTTCGCTCACGGTAGCTCTGCACCGAAATCGCGATCTTGTTGATCATGCTGGTGACTTCGGTGGCCGATTCCCACAGCGGTTTACCGGTCTCTTCGCCAATGCAGCGAGACAAGGCGTCGGCATGGGTTTTCAGGCTCGCGGCAAACGCTTCCAGCAGCACGATGCGCTCATCCAGCGAACGTTTGGCCCAGGCTGGGAATGCGTGTCGCGCCGCCTTGATCGCGGCATCAACCTGCTCAGCGTTGGCGCCTTGCCCAGACCACACCACCGCCTGAGTGACCGGGTTCAACGACTCGAACGGTTCACCCTGCCCGGCGTGCCAGGCACCCGCGATATACAGCGTGCTCATCACACACCCTCCCTTGTGGCGGACAACGGCACCGCACGCACTTGATCACCGGCGCTCAGCCGCAAGCGTTTTGCGGTCATCGGATCCACCACCAGCGTGCCGGCGGCCAACCGCGCCGGGGCAGCAGTGATGCGGCAGTCTTCGCGTTTGCGGTTATGAATCAGAAACGGCGTCGCGTCGTCCCCCGGCGTACCGATGGCCAGGACCAATGCCTGACTGTCGCGTACGGCGCGGATCTTGGTGGTTTCACATTCAACGGCTGGGCCGGCGTCGAAGATGTCGACATAACCCTGATAACTGAAGCCTTCGCTCTTGAGCATTGCCAACGCCGGTTCGGTGTCGGTGTGTACACGGCCGATAATGTTGCGCGCATCTTCGGAGAGGAAGCAGGTGTAGAGCGGGAACTTGGGCATCAGTTCGGCGATGAAGGCTTTGTTGCCCACGCCCGTCAGGTAGTCCGCCTGGCTAAATTCCATCTTGAAAAAGTGCCGCCCCAGGCTTTCCCAGAAAGGTGAACGCCCGGCTTCGTTGGACATGCCGCGCATTTCGGCAATGATCTTATTGCCGAACAGCTTCGGGAATTCCGCAATAAACAGCAGCCGCGCTTTGGCCAGCAACCGACCGTTAACACCGGTACGACTGTCACCACGTAAAAACAACGAACACAGCTCTGAATTGCCGGTCAGGTCGTTGGCGAGGAACAGCGTCGGTATTTCGCGGTAGATGTTCAGTTCTTGAGACGCACTGACCGTCAGGCCTACGCGGTAGTTGTACCAAGGCTCTCGCAGTCCAACGGCACCGGCGATTGCGCAAATACCTACCACGTGGCCGTCATCGTCTTCCATGACAAACAGGTAGTCAGCGTCGGCGCGCTCGGCTTCGCCACGAAAGGTTTTCTCGGCCCAACTGATTCGGTGCGCCAAGCGCTGTTCATTGGCCGGCAGCGTGGTCAAGCCGGGGCCAGTGGTGTGCGCCAACTCGATCAGTTTCGGTAAGTCGCTGCTGCGTACGGGACGAACGATCATGCTTTCTCCTCAACCGGGCACCCGTGGGAACCCGCGAATCTCGCTAAACCTGCAAACCAGACGCCAACGGCGCCTGTTAAACCGCCACGATACGAACGCTGGCGCCTTCACCCACGCCCAGTGCCTCGGCGGCTTCCAGACTCAGGCTGACCGGTTTGCCCGGCGCCCAGTCGAGCTCCAACAGCACCGCGCGGTAATCCTGCAATTGGCCGTTGGCGACCAGATATTGGCGCCCGCCTTTGCCGATATCAGCGGTTTTTACCGTATCGAGCTTCACCGGGACCAATCGGCTCTGAGCGATCGAGCGGATACCGGACACTCGCGCATGCAAGGTCGGGCCACCGTCGAAAATATCGATGTAATGGTCGGTCTCAAAACCTTCGCGCATCAGGATGTCGAAAGTGATCTGCGCACGCGGATGCACTTGACCCATGGACTCTTGCGCGGCGTCAGGCAGCAATGGCACGTATATCGGGTAATGCGGCATCAATTCAGCGAGAAAGGTCCGGCTTTTCAGGCCGCACAGACGCTCGGCCTCGGCGTAGTTCAGGTCGAAGAAGTTACGGCCGATGGCGTCCCAAAACGGCGAGTCGCCGTGCTCATCGCTGTAACCGACGATTTCGGTGACCACCGAGTCGGCAAAGCGCTCCGGATGACCGGCGACGAACAGCAGGCGCCCACGGGAATTGAGCTCAGACCAGTGGGTGCCGACCAATTCCGGGATCACATAAAAACTGGTGAGCAGGCTGTTGCCTGTCAGGTCGTGACATTGCGACAGCACGTGAATCTTGTTGTGAATCTTCAGTTCGCGAGACGCGTGAACAAAGGTCTCGTTACGAAAACTATAGAAGGGTTCGGAATAGCCCGCTGATGCGACAATCCCAGAACACCCCACCAGGCGCCCGGTGTCGCTGTCTTCGAGCACGAAGAAGTAGCTTTCTTCACCGTTGAAACTGACTTCAGCGGCGAACGACGCTTCCGAAGCCGCGATCTTGTCGGTCAAACGGTCAGCATCGTCCGGCAAGGAAGTGACACCAATCGGGCTGTCTGCGGCCAGACGCTGTACCTCGCCCAGATCAGCCATTTGCGCGGGGCGCATCACCAGCATGGTGTCACTCCTTACCAAAAATACAGGCCGGCATCGCCGACACAGAAAAAAAACCGACGCTGGCAATATGACCAACGCCGAGGGGTACCGCTTTAGAACAACAGCAACAACATATCAGCAGCCCTTCACGCCTGAGTCAGCTTGGCGATAGCGCGTTCAAAACGGTTCAAGCCTTCATCAATATCGACTTCAGTCACCACCAGGCTTGGCGCGAAACGGATCACATCTGGACCGGCTTGCAGGACCATCACGCCTTCTTTTTCGGCGGCATTGAAGATGTCTTTGGCTTTGCCTTTCCAGGCATCGCTGAGCACACACCCGATCAACAGGCCCAAGCCACGCACTTGGGTGAAGACGCCGTATTGCTTGCCGATCTGTTCCAGACGCGCTTGGAACCGCGCGCGTTTGGCGTGAACGCCCGACAGTGTTTCCGGGGTATTAACGATGTCGATCACCGCTTCAGCCACGGCGCAGGCCAGCGGGTTGCCGCCATAGGTTGTGCCGTGGGTGCCTACAGTCAGGTGATTGGCCAGTGTTTCGGTGGTCAGCATCGCGGCAATCGGGAACCCACCGCCCAAGCTTTTGGCGCTGGTGAGGATGTCTGGGATCACGTTGTAATGCATGTAGGCAAACAGCTCGCCGGAACGGCCCATGCCGGTCTGCACTTCGTCGAATATCAGCAGCGCCTTGTGCTTGTCGCACACATCCCGCGCGCCTTGCAAATAGGCCAATTCACCCGGAATAACACCGCTCTCGCCTTGTACCGGCTCTAGCACCACGGCGCAGGTCTTGTCGGAAATCGCCGCTTTCAGCGCGTCCAGGTCATTGAACGGAACATGGGTGATGCCGACGATTTTCGGACCGAAGCCATCGGAATATTTGGACTGACCGCCAACGTTCACGGTGAACAAGGTGCGACCGTGGAAGCTGTTGAGCGCGGCAATGATTTCGTATTTTTCCGGGCCGTACAGGTCATGAGAGACCCGACGCGCCAGCTTGAATGCAGCCTCGTTCGCCTCGGCACCTGAGTTACAGAAAAACGCACGCTCAGCAAAAGTGGCGTCGACCAGCTTCTTCGCCAGCCGCAGGGCAGGTTCGTTGGTAAATACGTTGGACACGTGCCACAGGGTATTGGCTTGCTCGGTCAGCGCACGGACCAATGCCGGGTGGGCATGGCCGAGCACGTTTACTGCGATGCCGCCGGCGAAATCCACCAATTCGCGACCCGATTGATCCCAGACGCGGGAACCCGCACCACGCACAGGGATAAAGCCCGCTGGCGAGTAGTTAGGGACCATTACCTGGTCAAAATCGGTGCGTTGCACCTGAGCATGCTCAACGGACATCGGAGTCTCCTGAAGAGGTACGTCTGCCTGAAACGGGCAAACGATGGGAGGATTGTAAGGACTGATGTGGGTCCGACCTTGCCGCCAAGCGACAACTTGTTACAGCGCAAAACCGTGTTTATCAGTGGCTTTCGGCAATGCGACATATAACGTCGGAAAAAGGCAGTTTAAACGTTTTCATGGTTTGAGCCGCAATCTACGGGTATCAACCTCGCTCAGACGGCACCGATGACAATTCAAACGGGCTGCTGCTGCGGCGCTGGTTACGGTCTTCTCGAGGGGTGGCGCCGAAGAAGTTACGGTAGGCGCTGGAGAAATGCGGCCCGGAGGAAAATCCGCAGGACAAACCGATCTGGATAATCGATTTACTGGTCTGCATCAGCATCTGCCGCGCCTTGTTCAAGCGCAGCTCCAGGTAGTACTGGCTTGGTACGCGATTGAGGTATTGCTTGAAAATCCGCTCCAGTTGCCGACGTGACACGCACACGTGCTGAGCGATTTCGTCGGTGGTCAGCGGCTCTTCGATATTGGCCTCCATCAGCAACACGGCCTGAGTCAGCTTCGGATGGCTGGACCCCAGACGATTTTGCAACGGAATCCGCTGGCGCTCGCCGCCCTCGCGAATGCGCTCCACCACCAATTCTTCCGACACCGCACCGGCCAGCTCGGCGCCATGGTCACGGGCCAAAACGGCCAACATCAGATCCAGCACCGACAACCCGCCGCAGGCGGTCAAACGGTCGCGGTCCCAATCGAATAAATGGCTGGTGGCGATCACCTTTGGAAAACGCTCGGCAAAATCGTCCTGCCAGCGCCAGTGCACCGCCGCACGGTAACCGTCGAGCAAACCGAGCTGGGCCAAGGGATAAACCCCGGCAGACAGCCCGCCGATCACACACCCGGCACGCACCAGTTGCTTGAGCGAGGCACTCAGTGCCGAGGTCATTGACGCCGGTGGCTCATCGGCCAGCAGAAACAACTTCTGACAGCCTTCCAGACGCCCCAGCCATGGTTCACCCGGCAATTGCCAGGCACCTTCCACGGGCGGTTCGGCCTGCAAAAACAGCAAGTCGTAAACCACTTCTGGGTGGACGCGCTGTGCAACACGCAAGGCTTCCTCGGCCAGTGCCAGCGTCAAGGCTTTGGTGCCGGGCCAGATGAGAAAACCAATTCGATGGGCAGTCATAGCGTGCAATCCGAAACGTATGGCGGTTGTGGGTCGAGCATCAGTGCGCTCGATCTTTATCGGTGGAACCAAGTCTTGCGGTGACGCGGAGCATGACGTGTTCTGGTGCGAAAGGCACAGTCAAAAATGTTTCGTTACTTCAAGCTGCCAGACAGAAACTGCTGAAGACGCTCTGACTGAGGGTTTATCAATACCTCACGAGGGTCGCCGCGCTCTTGGACCTGACCCTTGTGCAGAAAAATCAGCTGGTTCGAGACTTCACGGGCAAAGCCCATTTCGTGCGTGACCACCACCATGGTTCGCCCTTCCTGTGCCAGCGCTTGCATCACCTTCAGCACATCGCCAACCAACTCAGGGTCAAGCGCCGAGGTTGGCTCATCAAACAGCATGACCTCGGGCTCCATCGCCAACGCCCGTGCAATCGCTACGCGCTGTTGTTCGCCGCCGGACATATGCCCCGGATACGCATGCTTGCGGTGCGAAACGCCGACTTTGGACAGGTAATGCTCGGCCTTTTCCAGGGCGTCTTTTTTTGACATGCCCAGCACATGGATGGGCGCTTCGATAATGTTTTCCAAGGCTGTCATGTGTGACCACAAATTGAAGTGCTGGAACACCATCGATAACCGCGACCGCATACGTTGCAGCTGTTTCGGGTCAGCGGCTTTCAAGCCGCCCTCCTTGTTCGCCATCAATTTCAGCTCTTCGTTGTTCAGGACGATTTTGCCGGCATGGGGTTGTTCAAGCAGGTTGATGCAGCGCAAAAAAGTGCTTTTGCCCGAACCGCTGGAACCGATGATGCTGATCACATCGCCCGCCTTGGCCGTCAGGGTCACGCCCTTGAGCACTTCATGACTGCCGTAGCGTTTGTGCAGGTCGTGGACTTCTAGCTTGTTCATCGTTGGGTTCTCACAAAACAGTTCGCGGCGCTGGTCATGGTTCAAGCCTTGCGCGGGGCGAGATAGCCCAGCCAATGGCGCTCGGCCATTTTGAACAGTCGCACCAGAATGAAGGTCAGGCACAAGTAGAACGCGCCAGCGGTGATGTACGCCTCGAACGGTAAATAGAACTGGGCATTGACCGTGCGTGCCGCGCCAGTGATATCGATCAGGGTCACGATCGACGCCAGACTGGTGGTCTGCAGCATCATGATGACCTCGTTGCTGTACTGCGGCAGCGCCCGACGCAATGCCGACGGCAACAGAATCCGTCGGTACATTTTCGAGCGGGACATGCCCATGGCCCTGGCCGCCTCTATTTCCCCGGCCGGGGTCGATTTGAGGCTGCCTGCGATGATTTCAGCGGTGTAGGCGCTGGTATTGATCGCGAATGCCAGGCACGCGCAAAACGTCGCGCTCGACAAAAATGGCCAGAGAAAACTGTCGCGCACGGCTTGGAATTGGGCCAGACCGTAATAAATCAAAAACAACTGCACCAGCATCGGCGTGCCGCGAATCACATAGGTGTAGAGCCAAGCGGGCAGATTGACCCAAGGGTTTTTCGACACCCGCATCAACCCCAGCGGCAACGCCGCCAGCAGGCCGAACACCAGGGAAATCCCCAGTAATTTGAGGGTAATCAGCAAACCACCAAGGTACAGCGGCAGGCTTTCCCAGACGACGTTGTAATCGAAGATCATAAGTCAGCCTCCCTAACGCCTACTGAGTAGCGTTTTTCGAGGTAGCGCAGCACCAGCAACGACACACTGGTAATCACCAAGTACATCCCCGCCACGGCTAGATAAAAGGTGAACGGCTGTCGAGTCGCATCTGCCGCCTGCTTGGCTTTGAACATCATGTCTTGCAGGCCGACCACCGAAATTAGCGCCGTGGCCTTGGTCAGCACCAACCAGTTATTGGTGAACCCAGGAATTGCCAAACGAATCATCTGCGGCACCAGAATCCTGAAAAACACCTTGAAACCGCTCATTCCATAGGCCATACCCGCTTCCGCCTGGCCCTTGGGTATCGCCATGAACGCACCGCGAAAGGTTTCTGACAGGTACGCACCGAAGATGAACCCCAAGGTGCCAACACCGGCCGCCAACGGGTTCAAATCAATGTAATCGTCGAAGCCTAAGAGCGGTGCGACACGGTTCAGCAGGTCCTGGCCGCCATAGAAAATCAGCAGGATCAGCACCAGATCGGGGATCCCGCGAATCACCGTGGAATACAGATCACCCAAGCCGGCAAGCCAACGTACTGGCGACAACCGCAACGACACCCCAACCAGTCCGAGAACGATCGCCAAGGCCATGGACGACAAAGCGAGTTGCAGCGTGAGCCATGCGCCATCGAGGATGACAGCCCCGTAGCCGTTCAACATGATTCAGGTCCTCCAAGCACGACAATGAACAACGGCGCAGGCCAACAAGTCTCTGCTGGCAGCACCGCCACAAGCGTTATTCGCCGTAAATATCGAAGTTGAAGTATTTGTCCTGAATCTGTTTGTATTTGCCATTAGCACGAATGGCAACGATGGCCGCGTTGATCTTGTCCAGATCAGCCTTGTCACCCTTGCGTACAGCGATACCAATGCCATCGCCGAAATATTTTGTGTCGGTGAAGGCCGGACCGGCGAAGGCATAACCTTTGCCTGCATCGGTGTTGAGGAAGCCGTCTTGCAATAGGGTGGCGTCAGCCAAGGTGCCATCGAGGCGACCGGCAGCAACGTCCAGGTAAATTTCGTTCTGTGAGCCGTACGGTACGATTTCAGCGCCTAAAGGCTTCAGGACTTCCTGAGCGAAACGGTCGTGAATCGACCCGCGTTGCACGCCGATTTTCTTGCCTTTGAGTTCGGTCAGATCGGCGCTGATTACCGTGCCGTCTTTCATGACCAATCGGGCTGGGGTGTTGTAGTACTTATTGCTGAAATCGACCGATTTCTTGCGGTCTTCGGTGATGGACATCGAGGACAGGATGGCGTCGATCTTGCGCACTTTCAGCGCCGGAATCAGGCCATCGAACTCTTGCTCGAACCACGTGCACTTGACCTTCATTTCCTCACACAGCGCGTTGCCAATGTCGTAGTCGAAACCCACGATGCTGCCGTCCGCAGCTTTGGATGCAAACGGAGGGTACGCCGCTTCGATGCCAATTTTCATCGGTTTTTCATCCGCAAATACGGGCTGCACCAACACAGACAACGCCATAGCGCCGAGAAGCATGAATTTTTTCATTATTAGAGCTCCATCGGCGTGAACCGACATAGGACAGCGGTGAGCCACAGGCTCAATAGGCAAAGGAAAACGAGGGCAGCAACGTCTGGGCCGAATGAGGGGCATTCTAACGAGAGGTCCAAAGTCGATATTTCTTCAATGCGACAACTAGTTACAAATGCACTGAAAAAGCGGATTTGGAATATTGACAGTGTTGGAAAATCGTGGGGAGCGAAAAGGAATTTAACCGTTTATACCAGCAAAGAACGCGCCGCTTATTCAGATAAGGCTCTATATCAATGGTTACAATGCTTGGCGAGATTTTGGAGGTCAGTATTTCAAGTTAAATCGCTTCCTAAGACCCCGAAGAAATGATTGGCGGTTACACATTCGGTTACCCGTAAACGTCTGAGTAACGTCGATAAATATCCTGTAGGGGATGCCGTCCCCTCCTCGACGCCGCGCGGTCTTGCTGAATGACCGCGTGGCGCCATTCCCGAATAAATTCGGTCCCACAGATAAACCGCGACCCCTGCAGGACTGAACTTATTCGGGAAGCGTAATAGCTGACACCCCCACTAATCGCCTCGCCAACAAGTTGGTATCTAAAGGGAAAGTGGTCTGGAGCAGGGGCGATAGGTCCGAAGGACCTTCGCCAAAACAAAAACGCCCCGCTCGGCAGCACCGGGCGGGGCGTTTTTTTAACTGCCTGGACTCAGGCGTTCATGGTCTTGTGCGTTTCGATCAGGTGTTGCACTACGCCTGGGTCTGCCAGGGTGGATATATCACCCAAGGAACCGTATTCGCCGGTGGCAATCTTGCGCAGAATGCGGCGCATGATTTTGCCCGAACGGGTTTTCGGCAGCCCCGGTGCCCACTGGATAAAGTCCGGTGAAGCAATCGGACCGATTTCCTTACGCACCCAATTTCTCAATTCCAGGCGCAGCGCCTCACTTGGCTCTTCGCCACCGTTCAGGGTGACGTAGACATAAATGCCCTGCCCTTTAAGGTCGTGTGGCACACCCACAACAGCGGCTTCGGCCACTTTAGGGTGAGCAACCATGGCGCTTTCGATTTCGGCGGTGCCCATGCGGTGCCCGGAAACGTTAAGCACGTCATCCACACGCCCGGTGATCCAGTAATAGCCGTCCTCGTCGCGGCGGGCGCCGTCACCGGTGAAGTACATGCCACGGAAGGTTTTGAAATACGTATCGACGAAGCGGTCATGGTCGCCGAACAACGTACGTGCCTGACCTGGCCACGAATCGAGAATCACCAGATTGCCTTCAGCCGCGCCTTCAATCAGGTTGCCCAAATTATCAACAAGCGCCGGCACGACGCCGAAGAACGGCCGTGTCGCCGAGCCTGGTTTAAGCGCTGTCGCCCCCGGCAGTGGGCTGATCAACACCCCCCCCGTCTCGGTTTGCCACCAAGTATCGACAATCGGGCAGCGCTCTTTGCCGACGGTCTTGTAGTACCAGTTCCAGGCTTCCGGGTTGATCGGCTCACCGACCGAACCCAACAGGCGCAGGCTTGAACCGTCCGCACCCTCAACCGCTTTGCTGCCTTCGGCCATCATGGCGCGAATGGCGGTCGGTGCGGTGTAGAGGATATTGACTTTGTGCTTGTCGATAATCTTCGACACGCGGGTAATGTCCGGGTAATTGGGCACGCCTTCAAACAGCAGGGTCGTAGCACCGTTGGCCAGCGGGCCATAAACGATATAGCTGTGGCCGGTGATCCAACCTACGTCAGCGGTGCACCAGTAGACTTCGCCTGGACGGTAATCGAACACACGTTCGTGGGTCATGGCCGCATAGACCAAGTAACCGCCCGTGGTGTGCTGCACGCCCTTCGGCTTACCGGTGGAGCCCGAGGTGTAAAGAATGAACAGTGCTTCTTCGGCGCCCATTTCTTTCGGCGCGCAATGGCTCGACGCAACCCTCATCAGGTCTTCGTACCAGATGTCACGGTGTTGGTGCCAAGCGATATCGCCGCCGGTGCGTTTGCACACGATGATCTTCTGAACGCTGGCGGTTTCCGGGTTGGTCAACGCCAGATCGACGTTGCTTTTCAGTGCCGTGCGCTTGCCACCGCGCAAACCTTCGTCAGCGGTGATCACGATTTTCGATTTGCAGTCGATGATGCGACCGGCGAGTGCTTCTGGGGAAAAGCCACCGAAGACCACCGAGTGAATAGCGCCGATCCGGGTACACGCCAGCATGGCGACCACAGCTTCGGGAATCATCGGCATATAGATAGTCACCACGTCGCCGCGGTGCACATCCTGGCCACGCAGGGCGTTAGCGAACTTGCAGACTTCTTCGTGCAGCTCGCGATAAGTGATGTCGCGGTGTTCGGAAGGATCGTCGCCTTCCCAGATGATTGCGATCTGATCGCCGCGCTCGGCCAAATGACGATCAAGACAGTTGTAGGAGACGTTCAGGGTGCCGTCAGCGAACCATTTGATGTCGACATGGTGATCGTCGAAAGAGGTTTGCTTGACTAGGGTGAAGGGGGTGATCCAATCAAGACGCTGGGCTTGCTCGCGCCAGAAGCCATCGGGATTGACCACCGACTGCTGGTACATGGCCTTATAGGTCGCCTCGTCGGTCAGCGTTGTCGCTAAAACCTCGGGACGAACAGGATATAGGGAAGCCGCACTCATCTTTGGTACCTCGGTGGACAGTTGTTTTTATATGGGCCCAGTTGTATCGCGTCCGCCCCCGGTAAAGCCATTCGACGATGGTCTTACCGGATTTGGACCACACACTATCCTACGCCCTCTGCCGGTTCGCAACAGCGCGGCCACAACCCGTGTTATCGGCTTCGACGGGGCAGCCAGTCACCCGATACGATCGTTTTCGGGGATTGTTGCAAATTTGATCAATAGCTTTATCAGAACCCCTCGTATATGAAGTGCCGCGACACGCATAGAATCAATCTCGCCAACCGGCAACTGATTAACATGTAACGCCCCCACAAAGGCTTGTTAATCCACTTGTACACTTCGTGACATGCCTGGCTTCACAAGGGTCAGGTTTCCCTCACGCTTAATATAGGAAGTTTAGTGATGAAAGCTGCACTGTTAGTTCTGGCCATGAGTGGTTTTTGCGCATCAGCCTTTGCCGCCGAAGCACCTGACGCAACAGCAAGTTCGAACCTTCCTGTTGAACAATACACTTACGCCAGCCACCTGGACGTTGCGAAAGTTATTTCCATGAGCCCTGCTTCGGATGCTTGCCAAGTAGTGCCAGCGCGTATGGACTACCTCGACTCTGCCGGTAAAGAGCACGTCGTTGAATACCGCGCCATGGGTAACGGTTGCATGGAAGGTTGATTGTACCTGCAGCATCGCTAACCAAACGCCTCGTGGGAGTCATCCCAACGGGGCGTAGTTTTGTCTACGCGTAAGAAATAACTATTAACCGGCGACTTAATACCCACAGACTCCACATTCTGGGTATCACTGCGCGCCTGTTTTCTATGCCGCCCTGTTTATCAAAAACAGCACATTAACTTAATCGTGTTCATCTTCACGCCCAGCCTTCTCGGCGCTCAGTTGATAACCGCGTAACTTGTTCGCAATAGTGGTGTGGGAGACTCCCAACCGCTTGCCTAATTGCCGACTGCTCGGGTGTTGCGCATACAGTTGCTCCAACACCGCCTTTTCAAAACGCCCAACAATGTCATCCAAACCGCCCTCCAGTGAAAAGTCTCCCAATGGCTGGCGTGCGCCGTAGTCGGGAAGCCGGATGTGTTCGGCTTTAACCATACCGCCTTCGCACAGGGACACCGCCTGAAACAGCGCATTTTCCAGTTGGCGTACGTTGCCGGGCCAATGGTAATGACTCAAACGCTCCATCGCCGCTGGTGACATTTTCGGTAGCGGACAGCCTATTTGACGACTGGCCTGATCGAGGAAGTGATTCACCAGCGGTGTTAGACCGTCCAGGCATTCGCGCAGCGGTGGAATGTGCAGCGACAACACGTTGAGCCGGTGATAAAGGTCCTGACGAAACTCACCCTTGGCGCACAGTTCAGACAGGTCGACTTGGGTGGCGCAAATCACCCGCACGTCCAGGTGCATCTCCTCATCGCTGCCCACCCGACGAAAACAGCCATCCTGCAAAAAACGCAGCAGCTTCACTTGCAAACGCGGGCTCATTTCGCCCACACCGTCCAGGAACAAGGTGCCGCCCGCCGTCAGCTCAAGCAAACCGAGCTTGCCCTCAGCCCGCGCGCCTTCGAATGCGCCGGGGCCGTAACCGAACAATTCGGTCTCGGCCATGGATTCCGGCAGTCCGGCGCAATTAAGCGCCATCAACGGTGATTGCCCACGCGGACTGGCCAAGTGGCAAGCGCGCGCCAGCAGCTCTTTACCGGTGCCGGTTTCGCCCTCAATCAACAACGGCGCATCCAATGGCGCCATGCGCCGTGCTTCACGGACCACGGCGGCCATGACTTTTGAGCTTTGGAAAATACTGTCGAAACCGCGCATTTCCTGCTTGCGCACGTGGTAAATCCGCTCGCCCACGCGGTCCGCCCGGTGCAAGGTCAACACCGCGCCCGCCATGGCTTCGCTGTCATCGTGCTGGGATTGTAACGGTGCAATGTCCGCCAGAAACACATCGCCCCGAACCTTGACCCGTAACCCGTTGATCCTGGATTTGTTGGCCCGAACCAGCGCCGGCAAGTCGAAATCTTCGGTGTAACGCGACAGCGCAATGCCCGGTACCTCGTCGACCCGCACACCCAGCAATTGCGCCGCTGCCCGATTGGCCGCAACGATGGAGCCGCCCATGTCGATGGACAACACCGGAAACTCCAAGGCGCCGAGCAGCGCGTTAAGTTCCATGTGTCGACGTTCGCTGGGCATCAATCCGACACGCTTGACCCCGAACACACCGGTGATGGCTTCGAATTTAGGGCGCAGGGTTTGGAACTGGAGATTGATCAGGTTCGGACAAAGTAAATAAATCGCGTCGCCGCGCTCACCGCCGACTTCACCTAGGGCAACGTTGACGCCGTACTCCACCAACAAATTAAGGATGTCGCGGAGAATGCCGATGCGGTTTTGGCAGTGCACTTTGATGCGCATAATCGGTTTGATCCTGAAAAACGGTCTTTTTTATTTTTCGGCTGTTTTAGTCGTCAAGATTATGTGACAGCCGCCGGGCAATTCCCATCACCTGCGCCCCGTCTTTTCGGAACACATAGGCATTAACGTAAACCTTTCGTTACGGCTAGCTGTTTTATTACGGTTATTCCCGCTGTTTCCCCGCATTCGGGTGCCATCAAATGCGTTATCTCTAAGGTCATACCTAACAAGAAGCTTCCCCCGAGGAGAACAGCATGACGCAGACCTCGTACGTGGCCCGCGAGCCCGACGTGAATGGCTTTATCGACTACCCACCTGCCGAGCATGCAGTGTGGAACACCTTGATCACGCGGCAACTCAAGGTGATAGAAGGCCACGCCTGCCAGGAGTATTTCGACGGTATCGAACAGCTGGGTTTGCCCCATGACCGCATTCCGCAATTGGCCGAGGTCAATAAGGTGCTGGGCGCCACCACGGGCTGGCAGGTCGTTCGCGTTCCAGCATTGATCCCCTTCCAAAAGTTCTTCGAATTACTGGCTAACAAACAATTTCCGGTGGCGACCTTTATTCGCAGTCAGCAAGAGTTGGATTACCTGCAAGAACCCGACATCTTCCATGAGGTGTTTGGCCATTGCCCGCTGCTGACCAACCCGTGGTTTGCTGAATTCACCCACACCTATGGCAAGCTGGGTTTGAGCGCGAGCAAGGAACAGCGTGTCTATCTGGCGCGCCTGTACTGGATGACCATCGAGTTCGGGTTGGTGGACACGCCCCAGGGTCGGCGAATTTACGGTGGTGGGATTCTGTCCTCACCCAAAGAAACGGTTTACAGCCTGTCCTCCGCGCCGGAACATCAGGCGTTCGACGCTCTGGAAGCGATGCGCACGCCGTACCGAATCGATATTTTGCAGCCGCTGTATTTTGTCCTGCCAAGCTTGAAGCGGCTGTTCGACCTCGCCCACGAAGACATCATGGGCCTGGTTCGACAGGGTATGCAGCTCGGGTTGCACGCCCCGAAATTCCCACCAAAAATCAAAGCTGCCTGATCAGGAATCTTTTTATGAGCACCCTCAACCAAGCCCACTGCGAAGCCTGCCACGCCAACGCGCCACAGGTCAGCGACGAAGAATTGCCTGTTCTGATCAAGCAGATCCCGGATTGGAACATCGAAGTACGCGATGCCGTGATGCAGCTGGAAAAGGTCTTCGTGTTCAAGAATTTCAAGTTCGCGCTTGCGTTCACCAACGCGGTCGGCGAAATTGCCGAAGCCGAGGGTCATCACCCTGGCTTGCTCACCGAATGGGGCAAAGTAACCGTGACGTGGTGGAGCCACTCGATCAAAGGGCTGCACCGCAACGATTTCATTATGGCCGCCCGCACTGACGAAGTGGCCAAAGGTGCCGAGGGCCGCAAGTAATGCATTTCAACGATATCCAGCGAGTACCAGGCGATCCGATTCTGGGGTTGATCGAGGCGTACGCGACTGATACGAACCCGAACAAATTCGACCTTGGCGTGGGCGTCTATAAAGACGCTGCGGGCCTGACGCCGATTCTGCGCTCGGTCAAACTGGCCGAGCAGCGTCTGGTGGATCAGCAAACCACCAAGACTTATATCGGTGGCCACGGCCAGTCGAATTTCGGCACCCTCATCAGCGAACTGGTGCTGGGCAAGGACTCACCCCTGTTCGCGCAGAAGCGGGTCGGCGCAACGCAAACGCCAGGCGGTACCGGCGCCTTGCGTCTGTGTGCGGATTTCATCGCCCGTTGTCTGCCGGGGCGCGGTATCTGGTTGAGCGATCCGACCTGGCCGATTCACGAATCCATCTTTAGCGCAGCCGGGCTCAATGTCAGTCATTACCCGTACGTGGGCAGCGACAACCGCTTGAACGTCGAGGCAATGCTTGCCACGTTAAATCAGGTGCCACGTGGCGATGTGGTACTGCTGCACGCCTGCTGCCATAACCCGACAGGTTTT
Organism: Pseudomonas sp. CCI4.2; assembly: GCF_034350045.1. NCBI lineage: Bacteria > Pseudomonadati > Pseudomonadota > Gammaproteobacteria > Pseudomonadales > Pseudomonadaceae > Pseudomonas > Pseudomonas sp. CCI4.2. The sequence goes on from NZ_CP133781.1 coordinate 5,164,647, forward strand.
GATCTGTCCCAAGACGATTGGCGGCAAGTGCTGGAGATTGTGCGCCGCCGCGATCTGCTGCCGTTGATTGATTTCGCCTACCAAGGCTTCGGCGACGGCCTGGAGCAGGATGCATGGTCGGTGCGACTGTTTGCCGACGCATTGCCGCAATTGCTGATTACCAGCTCGTGCTCAAAGAACTTTGGCCTGTACCGCGAGCGCACCGGCGCATTGATCGTGTGCACCGACACCGCTGAAAAGCTCTTGGATGTGCGCAGTCAGTTGTCGTCCACCGCGCGCAATTTGTGGTCGAATCCGCCGGACCATGGCGCCGCCATCGTTGCTGAAATCCTCGGCGACCCTGAGCTGAAAAGCCTGTGGATGGATGAGGTGGAAGAGATGCGCGCGCGCATTGCGCAGCTCCGTGCAGGTCTGGTCGAGGCTCTGACACCGCTGGGCTTGGGCGAACGTTTTGCGCACATTGGCGTGCAACGCGGGATGTTTTCCTACACCGGACTGAACGACGCTCAGGTGGCCAGATTGCGTTATGAACACAGCGTGTATTTGGTCAGCGCTGGACGCGCCAACATTGCCGGCATCGATGCCTCGCGCCTCGACCTGTTGGCCCAGGCAATCGCCGACGTCTGTCACGACTGACAGGATTTTCCTATCGTTGTCATCAATCGCGCCCTTCCTGGGCGCGATTGCGTTGTGCCACCCAAGCAGCCTGTCGCTAAATGGCAAAAGAGTGGCAGATAAAGTCTGATTGTCATTTCCAGTGCTGTATCCTGCCCAAGCTTTACATAAGCACGGATCTTTCCAGCACCTTCAATCAGATCTTGCGCGGAGCGACGACGATGCATGAAATACCGAACTTCCCTTACCCAAGCCTTCACGAACCACAGCAATCCCCCAAGGCCCAACAAGCACCCGGCCGACAAGCCGAGTTGAAAGCCAATCCGGTCAAAGCTAAAGATAGCCAACGCGCTAAAAGCCGAGACTGACGGCAGTTATTCAGACCGTATGCCAAACCAGTGTTTTGCGCCTGTTTGCATACGGTCTGTTATGCCTCCTGCCCCCCCCCGCATTCGTGCATCGCTCTGAACAACACAAGTGAGCAGTGAAATGGCTAACCTTTCCGACCCCACCGCCCGCGTCGTGATGGAAACCACTGAAAGAATGGTCGAAATATGGTCCCGCCTCAGCACCGAAAAACAGACGGCTTTACTCCAGCGCTTCGGCACCAAAGAAACCGCGCTCGCCGCACTGGTCACGACCCAACTGCTTAACCCTGCCAAACGCTGATCTGTTTTTTGCCTTTGGCAAAACAGTCCGCTAGATTTTTCCGTATTTTTTCTAAGCCAATCTCCAGCGATGTCTCAACCGCCGCTATGATAAGCAGCCTTGATCGCGCCTAAAGCTGAAACGTTTCTTCTGCAACGCGTTGCGCGCCACCATTTCCTGCTAAAACGTGGATTTTTACCCATGCCAGACTCCTCGCCCGCCGCCGCAGAACGACCGATGGCGGTCACCCTGCAGGTTGTTTCCATTGTCTTGTTCACCTTTATCGGCTACCTGAACATTGGTATCCCGTTGGCGGTCCTGCCGAGCTATGTCCACACCGATCTGGGTTTTGGCGCCGTGGCTGCCGGACTGGTGATCAGCGTCCAATACCTGGCGACACTGCTCAGCCGCCCGTATGCCGGCCGGATCATCGACAACCGTGGCAGCAAAAAAGCCGTGATCTACGGTTTAGCGGGGTGTGGGCTCAGCGGTGTGTTCATGCTGGTGTCCGCTTGGCTGCACAACGCGCCGATGCTCAGCTTGATCTGTTTGTTCATCGGTCGACTGGTGTTAGGCAGCGCTGAAAGCTTGGTGGGCTCCGGCTCCATTGGCTGGGGGATCGGCAAGGTTGGCGCGCTTAATACGGCCAAAGTGATCTCTTGGAACGGCATCGCCAGCTACGGCGCGCTAGCGATTGGCGCACCGCTTGGGGTGTTGTTGGTCCAGGAGTTTGGCTTATGGAGCATGGGATTCAGCATTATCCTGCTCGCGGCTCTGGGCCTGAAACTGGCCTGGAACAAGGAGCCAGCACCCATCGTGATGGGTGAACGTTTGCCGTTTATGCACGTGCTGGGTCGCGTGCTGCCCCATGGCACTGGGTTGGCATTGGGTTCGATTGGCTTCGGCACCATAGCCACGTTCATCACGTTGTATTACGCCAGCCACAGTTGGCCGAATGCAGTGTTGTGTTTGAGCCTGTTTGGCGCCTGCTTCATCGGTGCGCGCTTGCTGTTCGGGAAATTCATCAACCGCCTCGGTGGCTTCCGCGTGGCGATTGCTTGCCTATCCGTCGAAACGCTGGGCTTGGTGCTGTTATGGGTCGCACCCACACCGTCGCTGGCCTTGGCCGGCGCGGCACTCACCGGTTTCGGATTTTCCTTGGTGTTTCCGGCATTGGGGGTAGAGGCCGTGAACCTGGTACCGGCCTCCAGCCGGGGTGCAGCAGTGGGTGCGTACTCGCTGTTCATCGACCTGTCACTGGGCATCACCGGCCCGGTCGCCGGAGCCATCGCCTCGGGCTTCGGCTTTGCTTCAATCTTCCTCTTCGCCGCCTTGGCGGCGCTGACCGGATTAATCCTCAGCGTTTACCTGTACCGCCAGGCGGTACATCTACGGGATTACAAGCCGTAGCGAGCCAACGTGTTAGCTCCTACAGTGTGCGCGTTTTGCCGAGTGCAAGCAGATGAGTTCGCTTTAGACACATCAGGGCGGATTAGATAAGACCGAGCTTGACTATCAAACCCAACCCTAGCACTACCAATATCGGAATCCAGCCGGCCCAATGCAATATGATCAGATTGCGCTTGAGATCGGCCGGAAATTTTTTTAAATCTTCGGCGCTAGCCCCACCGTCCCGTAGGTATAGGTGAGGTACGATCATTAGGGCTGTAATTATTCCTAATACATGCAGTTTTCCCTTCAGACCTGCATGGATTAAGAAAGATCGGGTTGTGAGAGTTTTACAGTTCTTTAACGACTCTAACATTTGATCCATTTTGGTGGCGACCAGGTACAGCGCAACGCCAAGAAATACGAATATTCCACCGAAACCAATCAGGCCAATATAGAGAAATGTATGCTCACCAGCCGTTAGACTCATTTATTTTTCTCGTAAATAAACTCACCTAACTTCTCACCGGCGGGCCCTGCTAGAGCACCTGCTGCGAAAGATCCTACTCCGACTACTACAATTCCGCATACAAGCGTACCGACTCCAACAGTGGGCAGACCGATGGCTGCACAGATAACACCCGTTGCAACACCACTGCCAGCACCGACGGCAGCCCCGGTAAATACCGTCCCTAAAAAAATCCCGCCTTCGGTATATTTCACCTTTTTACACGCCCCAGTATTTCCCGCGGCGGACACATGTTGAACCTTCATGTACGAGGTGCCACCGCCGATAGAATTAAACAAGACCGAGCTTGGCAACTATACCCATCCCAATCATTACCAATAAAAGTAACCCGCTGGTCCAGTGCAACATGACAAGTTGCAGTCTTAGGTCAGCTGGGAAATTTTTCAAATCCTCGGCACTAGCCCCTCCATCGCGGAGGTGGACACGAGGCATGGTCATTAATCCCATAATTGCACCCAGAAGATGCAACCGCCCCCATGGACCTGCATGCAATAAAAATGCTCGAATGGTAATAGTGGGGCAATTTTTCAGATGGCTTAACATCAGTTCGACTTTGTTGTATGCAAGATACAACGCTATGCCAATGCAAGTGAAGACGCCTACAAAACCGATTAAACTTATGTAGAGATAACCGTTTTCACCAGTACTAAGGCTCATTTACTTTTCTCGTAAATGAGTTCACCCGCTTTTTCACCTGCCATTGCGAGGCCAATGCCAGCTGCAAAAGAACCCGCTCCGACTACTACGATGCCGCAAACAAGCGTTCCCGCTCCAAGCGTTGGTACCCCTAGCGCTGCACAGATAACGCCAGTGGAGCCGACTAATGCGAAACTACCTAACGCACCCCCACCCACCGTACCTACAAAACTTCCGCCCTCGGCATATTTCACCTTTTTACAAGCCTCAGTATTTCCCGCTACGCAAACATCCTGAACCTTCATGTAAGAAGCTCCGCCGCCAATTGCTATCCCCACGTACCCGCCGTATTTGAGATATTTGGATGCCCTAGCCACGCCGGCAAGGTGAGTGGCATAACCGGAGTTCATGCCGTAGTCGCCAGCTCTTCCCCAACGGTGTACCAAACTACGACTGGAAATACCTAGGGCGGTTTTTAGTTTCGGGTGATCGGGGAAGCCGATGCCTTTTTTAGTCATCGACGTAAGCTGGGTGTCGAGCTGGGCAAGCAGACGCTTGCGTTCAGAAAAGAATTCCGCTGACCGCAGATGTCCGTGCTTTTGAAAACTACTTGTATGTAGGTCATCAATCTTTCTAAATAGCATTCCAACAGTCTTCAAATTATCAGCGAAAATCGCCTCGCCTATTCCAATCGATGTAGATCCCCGTGTAAGAAACGTTTCAATCTCTTCTCTGTGGCGGACCATAAAATCCGCCTCTTCCGGGCTTAGATCGGCCAGCGCTTCATTCACTCTGCGTGCCGCAGCCATCAGCCGAGCGTCTTCATCTGTGCATTGGTAGTTTTCAGGATCGCTGAGCACAATCATCTGACCGGCTTTTATTTGGTCCAACCCAGGATTAAGGGCTCTGAACTTGGCGATAACGGCCGGGGTGGGAGATGTAAACAGTTGAGCTTGTAGCTTTTCGAGCGTGGTGCTATTGGGCACGATGTAGAACCCTGGGTCGTATAGCTCGACGACGGTAGGCCATTGTTCTGGTGGGAACATTTTGTACTTGTCTATCGGCGCTGGCCGAGGTGCCGCCGGGGCTGTGCTAATAGCCTTCTGCTCAGATCTTTCGAGCTGTTGTCGTTGTTGTTGAGCATGGACAAAGCGCAATAAACGTCCGGGGTCGGGCCCGGTTGCAGAACGAATGCGGTTAAATGCGCTTAAGTAGCTCACGCCATTCGGTGCCGCCATTTGGTTTAAGTCATACGCCCGTAAGCGTCCGGATACATTAACTTTCATGCCTCGGTTTTCAAGGTCTATGGCACGCGATTGATCGATCAAGCTGCGCAATTCTTTCGTCAGTGCGTCCATGCCTTGCTCTGGAGTTTTATGGCCAAACTCAACGTCATTGATAATACGTTTTGCATAGTTAACGACTTCGCGATTGAACTGGAGTCGCAGAATGCCGTCCGTAAGATGTGCATAGCCTGACAACATAGATTGAGATGACAACACCCCAGCCGTATGCTTTACATTCCAGATGTCATAACGATTCGGGTTCATGACTTGCCGCTCTGTTCGTTGGAATGGCCGATCTGATAGTCGGGGCCAATCGCCTCATAGGTGAGCGTCATGTATCCGTGCAGAGTCATAAACCCAATTCCTTTTTTCGATAGCTATTTAGGCTACTGAAAAACGGACTGAAGGGCTGTAGGACGCTTCTGAAAATGCAGGTTGCTGGCGCATTTTTGTGGCGCTAAGTGACCTCCAGCTAAAAATCTACCTTCCCACGCCCAGCCTTGATACTGCCGCGTAGCGTCTTGCCTTCCAAACGGCGTTTCTTTGAACCCAGGGTCGGCTTGGTTGGGCGTCGTTTCTTCTCGACTTTGGTTGCGTTGATGATCAACTCGGTCAAGCGTTCCAACGCATCGGCGCGGTTTTGCTCTTGAGTTCGGTACTGCTGGGCCTTGAGCACAATCACACCGTCACCGGTGATGCGACTGTCGCGCAGCGCGAGCAAGCGCTCCTTGTAGAACGGCGGCAAGGACGAGGCGTTGATGTCGAAGCGCAAATGCACCGCGCTCGATACCTTGTTGACGTTTTGCCCTCCGGCACCTTGGGCGCGGATCGCCGTCAACTCGATCTCGGCATCGGCGAGCTGCACGTTATTGGAAATCACCAGCATATGAGCATTACATGGTCCTGAAGCGTTCAACGATCTGCAACGAACGAAGTTAAAACGTGGCACATTGTACACCGCCGCACTCCACCGATTTATTGCAACCGCCTACATAGACCTGTAACTAGTTCCTGACCGAACGGATGGGAAACGGTCCACACTCACTTCAAACAAATAGCTGACTGTATTTTGGCGCGAAATAAGTTTTGTTCATTCAGAACTGCATTCGGTCCCCGGCTGCCCGTCAAACCTCCACGCTTCAGCGCCTGTAAGTGACTCATTGGCGTTACACCATTCGAAAAATTTATTGCGCATAAAACATTCATAAACTAGTTTTTCTACTGTCTGCTGGCCAATCATGGTTAGCGCGATTTTCGGCGGGGACATTTAGAACCAAGCAATTAAAGGTGATGAATGTGCCCGCCGCTTTCTCTTCAATCAGCTTTTCTAACACGCCCTCCAGCAGATGCGGTGTGCTGCACCTGCAACGCCTGGCTGCCCCTCCTCGCAACGGGATGGATCCATGGACCAGATCAGCGCAATCGAACATTTTTTGCACGACCTGAAACATCACCCGGCCGTCGAATACACGTTTAAACCACAAGTGCTCATCGGCTACACCGACGCCTATTCAGCGCTCGTCAGTAACATCATCGAAACCGCCCTGGAAGATGACTCCTTTCGTTTCAGCGCAATGAACTTGAACACGTCGTCCACTGACTCGCTGAAAAACGCAATCATAGAGAACGACCTGTACATGCTGCTGTATGACACCTCAACCCAGTCCGACCTAAGCACTAAGGGCCCTGGGTTCATTCAGGAGTTGAGGACTGTTATGAACGAAAATCCGAAGAAGTCGTTGCTGCTCAAAAATTATGGCCGCTTCTTCTAGCGACGTCGTGACCCCGCTATACGTCCCTGTCACCCATAAAAAAACGCCAACCTCTCGGTTAGCGTTTTTTTACATCTGCTGCTAAAGCCAGACGATTACTGCGGTTTGCGACGACCAAAGCCTGGACGCTGGCCAGAGCCTGCTGGCGGACCGTTGCGTTTGCCCGAAGGCTTGCCGTTGTCTACCAGAACAATGCCCGCACGCTGCTGTTTAGGCTTGGCTGGGCGCTTGCTCACGTCACTTGGACGTTCTGCGACTGGCGTGCCGCGGCTGTCCGAACGCCCGTTGGCTGGACGCGGAGTGCGAGGTGAATCACCACGCGGCGCACGTGGCGAACGCTCGGCCGAATCACTGCGCGGAGTATGCGGAGCGCTGGCACCGTCTTCACGCGGTTTGCGTGCAGGACGTTCAGCACCTTCGCTGCGGCCACGCAACGGACGATTAGTCTCGCCGCCTGCACCGGAACGCCCGGTGGCAGGGCGCGGAGCACGACCCGACGAGTCGGAACGCGGGCCTGACGGACGCGTGTCACGGTTGCCTTCCGAACGAGGACGGTCGCGCTCGCTACCGGTCACTTGCGGCTGACGTGGCGCACGCTCACCAGTCGGTGCCGGAGCGCCCGGGTTGGCCGGACGCAAGGTACGAACGCGCTCGCCTTTGCCCAATGGGCGCGACGATTGACGCTGAAGACGCTCCATCTTGTCTTTGGTCTTGGCGTTCATTTGCGGCTGAGCAACCGGCGTCAGGCCCACTTCGGCGCTGAGGGTGTCGACTTCGTACTGGCTCATTTCGCGCCAGCGACCCATCGGCAGGTCCGAGTTAAGGAAAACCGGACCGTAACGCACCCGCTTCAAGCGGCTGACCACCAGGCCCTGGGATTCCCAGAGACGGCGGACTTCGCGGTTACGACCTTCCATCACAACGCAGTGGTACCAATGGTTGAAGCCTTCACCGCCCGGCGCTTGCTGAATGTCGGTGAAACGCGCTGGACCATCTTCCAAGACCACACCGGTCTTGAGGCGCAGCAGCATGTCGTCATCGACTTCGCCACGCACACGGACCGCGTATTCACGGTCCATCTCGAAAGACGGGTGCATCAGGCGGTTGGCCAATTCACCGTCAGTGGTGAACATCAGCAAACCGGTGGTGTTGATGTCCAGACGACCGATGTTGACCCAGCGGCCCTCTTTCGGGCGCGGCAAGCGATCAAACACCGTCGGGCGACCTTCTGGGTCGTCACGGGTGCAAATTTCACCGTCTGGTTTGTTGTACATGATGACGCGACGTACCGATTCGGCCGTCTCTTCGCGTTTTATCACGCGGCCATCAACGCTTATGGCGTCATGCAGGTCGACGCGTTGACCGAGGGTCGCGTCTTTGCCATTGACCTTGATTCGGCCTTGGCTGATCCAGTCTTCGACGTCACGTCGTGAACCTACGCCAATACGTGCCAGAACCTTTTGCAGTTTTTCGCCTGCTGGGCCGTCTTCTTTGCTGTCAAGCGTGTCTTTGTCACTCATCTGGGCACCTCCCGGTGTGTCGATAACAGGTCGCGCTGAGAAATGGCGCGAGCTGATTGCTGAATCTGAAGCCTATGGCGATGTATGAAATCGCAAAAGGTAGCGAATCATACGCGCAAGGCGCCTACTGCGCACCAAAGACTAGTGCAATTGCGTAGGCTTACTTCTTTTTCCGCCGATCGGCCGCCTTCATTTGAATCAAACGCTGGGCGGAATCGGCCAGCACCTTGCGCCTGTCGCCTTTGTCGAGCTTTTTCCAAGCCTTGATTTCGCGCTTGCTGCGGCCACACCCTACGCAGATATCGTCATCGAACTTGCAGACGCTGATGCAGGGATTTTTGCTGCTCATGGAAGAGTCCTAAGTTTTTCTGTAGGAGGGCCCGTGTCTTCCACGCCGCGCAATGGCGAAGCAAACACAGGCCTTTGGGAGCGCGCTTCTACAACAAATAGCCGTGATTCAATACGTTATTCGTTGTTTGAGGGTTCGGTGCCGCCTTCTTCGTCCTGCTCGGCGAGATCAGCCCGCAGCAAGTCGTCGAAGTCTGTCTTGAGACCCAACTCCATGGAGTCAAGTTCGACCAATAAACTGCGGAAACTGGTTTCGTCCCGTGGCGGCTCAGGTTCCGCGTCCGGGTCGAGGCTGGCGTCGGCCATGGCTTGGAGGTTGGCGGGCACCGGGGCGTCGTCGAAATCGAGCATGGGCTCAGGTTCCAGCTCGCGCAGTGCAGCCAACGGCGGCAGGTCATCCAGGTTTTTCAGGTTGAAGTGATCGAGAAACGCCTTGGTCGTGGCAAACATCGCAGGCCTGCCTGGCACTTCACGGTAGCCGACAATCCTGATCCATTCGCGTTCCAGCAGTGTTTTAACGATGTGGCTGTTGACCGCCACGCCCCGTACGTCTTCGATTTCGCCCCGAGTGATCGGTTGGCGGTAAGCAATCAACGCCATGGTTTCCAGCATTGCCCGTGAATAACGCTGCGGCCGTTCTTCCCACAAGCGGCCCACCCATGGCGAATACTGCTCGCGGATCTGCAAGCGATACCCAGAGGCAACTTCTCTTAATTCAAACGCCCGGCCCTCGCAGGATTTCCCCAACAATTGCAGGGCTTTTTTAAACACCGGGGGCTCAGGACGCTCGCCGTCTTCGAACAGCTCGAACAGCCGTTCCAGGGACTGAGGTTTTCCAGATGCCAGCAAAAAAGCTTCGAGCAGGGGGGCCAGCTCGCGGGGATCAGTCAGGTTCATGCGTTGGCTCTTTGCTCGGTTATTCGGCTCTTGCCCGGACGTGTATCGCCGCGAAGGCCTCGTTTTGCACCAGGTCCACCAAGGATTCTTTGACCAGTTCCAGAATCGCCATGAAGGTTACGACCACACCGAGGCGCCCTTCTTCGGCGGTGAACAGTTCGGAAAACGGCACGAATCCGCCGCCCTTGAGGCGCTCCAGCACATCACTCATGCGCTCCCGGGTCGACAACGCTTCGCGACTCACCTGGTGACTTTCAAACAGGTCGCCCCGGCGCAGCACTTCGGCCATAGACATCAACAGTTCGTCGAGGCTGACATCGGGCAGCAGTCGGCGCGCTCGGGCTTCGGGGGCGTCCAGCTTAGGCACCACCACGTCACGCCCAACCCGACTCAGACCATCGATGCCTTCGGCCGCCGCCTTGAAGCGCTCGTATTGTTGCAGACGCCTGATCAACTCGGCGCGTGGATCGTCTTCTTCGGCTTCGATCTCCGCCGAGCGTGGCAGCAGCATCCGCGACTTGATCTCGGCCAACATGGCTGCCATCACCAGATACTCCGCCGCCAACTCTAGGCGCACGGTTTTCATCAGCTCGACGTACCCCATGTATTGCCGAGTAATTTCGGCTACTGGGATATCGAGGATGTTGATGTTCTGTTTGCGAATCAGGTACAGCAGTAAGTCTAGCGGACCTTCGAACGCGTCGAGAAACACCTCCAGCGCGTCCGGCGGAATATAGAGGTCTTGCGGCATGTGCATTACCGCTTGGCCGTAGACCATGGCGAACGGTAACTCTTGCTGAGCGCCCGCTTGGCTGTCTAGCGTTTCAAGCGATGCCATTCAGGCCTCAACCTCGAACGGTCGCGGGTCGCCGCAGCCCACCCGGATGATCTGGGCTTCGCCGTCTGCCAGATTGATAACAGTGGACGCCGAAATACCGCCGATACCGCCGTCAATGATCAGGTCAACCTGATGCTCCAGCAGTTGGCGCATTTCATACGGGTCGCTCAAGGGTACGGTCTCGCCGGGCATGATCAAGCTCACACTCATCAACGGCTCGCCCAGCTCCACCAACAACGCTTGCGCAATCGGATGGCTTGGCACGCGCAGGCCAATGGTCCGGCGCTTGGGGTGCAGGATCAACCGTGGTACTTCGCGGGTGGCGTTGAGAATGAAGGTGTACGGCCCCGGCGTGTGGATTCTGAGCGCACGAAACGCCGCCGTATCGACTTTGGCATAGGTACCCAGCTGCGACAGATCACAGCACATCAGGGTGAAGTTGTGCTTGTCGTCCAATTGGCGCAAACGGCGAATACGCTCGATGGCGCTTTTATCGCCGATCTGACAACCCAGCGCGTAAGACGAATCCGTGGGATACACCACCAGTCCACCGGACTTGATGATCTCAGCTGCTTGCTTTATCAGACGCGCCTGCGGGTTTTCCGGGTGCACCTGGAAAAATTGACTCACGGTATCTTCCTGTTCAGACGGCAGTAGGCTGGTCATGTTTGAATCGACACCAAAGTGGCGGTAGGTCCTCAGGCAACGGGCGGTAAACGCCAATCTCGGACCAGGCGCCAGGGGCATGAAAGTCACTGCCGGCAGTTACCAGCAGACCAAACTCACGAGCCAGAATAGCCAGACCACCGACCTGTATTGCGGGTTGCAGGCCGTTGACTACTTCAATCGCGTGGCCGCCAGCCTGAAGATAGTCGGCGACCAATTTACGACGTTTACTGCGGGTGAAATCATAATGCCAAGGGTGTGCCAGGCTGACCCAGGCTTTGGCTTCGCGCAGGGTCGCTACGGTTTCTTCCAGCGTAGGCCAATGTTGTTTGACGTCGCCCAGTTTGCCAGCGCCCAGCCATTTACGAAACGCCTCGGCGCGATCCTTGACAAAACCGGCCCGGACCATAAAGTCCGCGAAGTGCGGTCGAGCCGGTGCATTACCACTGTCACCAAGCTCCTGCTGGATGGCGCGAGCACCTTCCAGTGCCCCCGGCATACCTTTGATCGCCAATTTTCGGCTTATTTCTTCAGCGCGCAACCAGCGACCATGGTGTAAACGCTCAATAGCGTCGACCAAGGCGGGCGCGTTCATGTCGAAACCGTAGCCTAAAACATGGATGGTGGCACCGCCCCAGGTACAGGATAATTCAACACCGTTGACCAACTGCATACCCAGCGCAAGCGCCGCAGTACGGGCCTCTTCGAGTCCTTCGAGGGTATCGTGGTCGGTCAGGGCGAGCACCCGCACACCGTTTTCAAACGCACGCGCAACAAGGACCGCAGGCGCTAGTGCGCCATCGGAAGCAGTGCTGTGGCAGTGCAGGTCAACATTCATAGGTGGCGCTTTCGCTGTCATTGATGTTTGTTATTATGCCGCCACATCCTGCATCTGGCTGCCATTGTGAAACAATTCATCGACTTCATTCCGCTGCTGCTGTTTTTCATCGTGTACAAAATCGATCCTCGCGCCGTCGACATTCTTGGCCACAGCGTCATGGTGGGCGGCATTTTCAGCGCCACGGCCATGTTGATCATCAGTTCGATCGTGGTGTATGGCATTTTGTTCATCACTCAACGCCGACTGGAAAAAAGCCAGTTGCTAACCTTGCTCGCCTGCCTTGTGTTTGGCAGCTTGACCTTGGCTTTCCATAGCGAAGCCGTCCTCAAGTGGAAAGCACCAGTGGTCAATTGGGTGTTCGCCCTGGCCTTTGCCGGCAGTCACTTCATCGGTGATCGTCCGCTGATTCAACGCATCATGGGCCACGCACTGACCTTGCCGCAGGCGATCTGGACCCGACTGAACATCGCCTGGATCATCTTTTTCGTATTCTGCGGTGCAGCCAACTTGTACGTGGCCTTCACGTATCAGGATTATTGGGTGGACTTCAAAGTGTTCGGCAGCCTCGGCATGACCTTGCTGTTTTTGCTCGGCCAAGGGATATTCCTCGCCCGCCACCTGCACGATGCGGATTCCTCAACGCCTGAAACCAAGGATTGAATATGCTCTACGCTATCATTTCGACCGATGTCGCCAATTCATTGGAAAAACGCTTGGCTGCCCGGCCTGATCACTTGGCACGCCTGACCCTGCTGAAAGAACAAGGCCGCATGGTCTTGGCCGGGCCGCATCCGGCCATCGACAGCAATGATCCCGGCACCGCAGGTTTCTCCGGCAGCTTGATCGTCGCCGAGTTCGAATCCCTGACAGCCGCGCAAGCCTGGGCCGACGCTGATCCGTACGTCGCCGCTGGAGTGTATGCCAACGTGATGGTCAAGCCGTTCAAACAAGTAATGCCGTAACACAGCGTGCGGGCGCCGCGCTTGAGCGCGGCGCCCATGGATCATTGCGGTATTGCTCACGATTGCGTTAAACCTGCCGATAACCCGCCGATACTCAATAAAAATATAAGGCGTTCAGATGCGTTCAGGTTCGATGTATTTGTTGTGGGCCCTATTGAGCGTTGGCGTCAACGCTCAGGCCGAAGAACCCTCCACTCCATCGGTGTCCACTGCGGTACCGCTGAACACGGGTAGTCGGATCGCCGATTTGCAGCTGCGCCTTACAGCAAGCGAGCAAAAGCGCGAGAAATTGAGCCAGCAAATCCTGAGTAAAGACACTGAACGTGAAAGCCTGCTGAGTCGACTGCGCCAAGAGAACCAACGCCTCACGTTGCAACTCAAAGAATCGCAGACTGCCGCGCCGCAACGTATGCTCACCGAGCAACAACAATGGTTCGTTACTGGCGGCGGTGTCGCTATGATTGCCCTTCTTTGCGGTATCTTTGCCAGCGGCTGGCGTAGACAACGTCGGCAGTGGCTAAATTGAGTGAGTCATGAGCGAACTGTTACTAATTGATGATGATAAGGAGCTCTGTGAGCTTCTGAGCAGTTGGCTAAGCCAGGAAGGCTTTCAGGTGCAGTCTTGCCACGATGGCAGCAGCGCTCGACGCGCATTGGCGCAATCGCCGTCGCCAGCCGCCGTCGTACTGGACGTGATGCTGCCGGATGGCAGCGGTCTCGAACTGCTTAAACAATTGCGTACCGACCACCCTGATTTGCCGGTGCTGATGCTGTCAGCCCGTGGCGAACCGTTGGACCGCATTCTCGGCCTCGAACTGGGCGCCGACGATTACCTGGCCAAACCTTGCGACCCGCGAGAGCTGACCGCTCGCTTGCGCGCCGTCCTGCGCCGCAGCCACTCCTCGGCGGCATCCAGCCAGCTCGAACTGGGGGATCTGTGTTTCAGCCCGGTGCGCGGCGTGGTCACCATCGACGAGCATGAATTTACCCTGACCGTTTCGGAAAGCCGTTTGCTCGAAGCGCTGCTGCGTCAACCCGGCGAGCCGCTGGACAAGCAAGAACTGGCGCAGCTGGCACTGGGTCGCAAGTTGACGCTGTATGACCGTAGCCTAGACATGCACGTCAGCAACCTGCGCAAGAAAATCGGCCCCCACGCCGACGGCCGCCCAAGAATCGTCGCCCTGCGCAGTCGCGGTTATTACTACTGCGTTTGAAACGCTTGTGTCTTCGAGGCGGCAGAGCGTCAGGACTGAAGCCTTCCCGAATGAATTCGGTCCCACAGACTGAACTGACCCCAAAAAATTCTGTAGGAGCTGCCAAAGGCTGCGATAAGGTTTGAAGGACCTTCGCCAACAAGTTGGCTACAGAAAACAGCGTTTACAGCGCGATTCAAAGGACGCGGCGGGAATCTATTCCAGGTGATTTCGTCTTTACCCAAGCTTTACTGTCGCCTGACCGCCGTTGACCTTGTTCTCCCTACACTGGCCTCAACCGGCATCGAGTCGGATCCGAGACAAGGAGATTCACCATGCGTAAGACTTTAATCGCCCTGCTGTTTGCTGCTGCTCTGCCTACTGTTGCGATGGCCATGCCTCCCGAAGACGGTGGCGGTCATAGCGGTGGCATGCACAGCCACAGCCCCTACAGCCAATTGAACCTGACCCCGGATCAACGCCAACAAATCGGGCGGATCATGTTTGAGCAGAAGCGTAACCGCGACGAAGTCACCGAGCGTTACCTGCAAATGCTGACCCCTGCCCAACAGAAAAGCATGCAGGACGAGCTAGCCGCCAAACACATCAAAGCCCAGAGCGATGTCCGTGCGCTGCTAAAGCCTGATCAGCAAAAACAGTTCGACGTGATCCAGCAACAAGAAGCTCAACGCCGTGCCGACCACGCCGAGTTCCAGGCATGGAAAGCGCAAAAGGCTCAGCAAGCTCAATAACTGCTGGCTTGCCCTACCCGACACATTTAAATGTGTCGGGTTTTTATTGTTTTGAGGAATTCACGTGCGTTCATTGTTCTGGCGAATTCTGGCAAGTTTCTGGTTAGCCATAGCCCTGGTGGCAGGGCTGTCGATTTTGCTCGGGCACATGCTCAATAAGGACGCCTGGATCCTCAGTCGCCATCCAGGCATCGCCAAATTGGCGCAGAACTGGACGCAACTCTATGAAGACAAGGGTCAAGAAACCGCACAGGAATACCTGCAACAGCGAAAACGGCGTTATCACGTTGATGTTCAGGTGCTCAACGAAAGCGGTGAAGCGCTGGTACGCGGGACATTTCCACCTCGGGCGGCGGCCTTCGAAGCGCGCCAGCACAACGACCCCGAGCAACTTCCGTGGCGTCGTCTAACCAGCGAGTACACCAGCCCGAAAAGCGGCGAAACCTATTTATTCATCTACCGCATCCCCCACCCGGAGCTGAATGCGTGGCACCGTAAAAGCTTGATCTGGCCCCTCAGCGCTCTGGGTATTGCGCTGGTGGTACTGACGCTGTTCAGTTTAATGGTGACGCTGTCCATCACTCGCCCGCTCAGTCGGTTGCGCGGTGCGGTGCATGATTTGGGGCAAACCACTTATCAACAGAACAGCTTGGCGCAACTGGCAAATCGTCGTGACGAGTTCGGCGTGCTGGCTACCGACTTCAACCGTATGGGCGCCCGCCTGCAAGCCTTGATCGGTAGCCAGCGTCAGTTACTGCGTGACGTTTCCCATGAGTTGCGCTCGCCCTTGGCGCGGTTGCGTATTGCGTTGGCGCTGGCTGAGCGAGCCGAACCGGCAGAACGCGAGAAGCTCTGGCCGCGCCTGGCCCGGGAATGCGACCGTCTCGAAGCCTTGATCAGCGAGATTTTGGTGCTGGCGCGTCTGGACGCGGATTTTGGCGAGGCCGAGCCAGTGGACTTGGCTGAGATGCTGCACCACTTGCAAAGCGACGCCCTGCTCGGCGCCGCAGATCAGCAAGTACGGGTCGATGTTCAGAACGACGTTGAACTGCAAGGTTGGCCCGACATGCTTGAGCGGGCGCTGGACAACCTGTTGCGTAACGCCCTGCGTTTCAACCCTGCGGGGAAAACCATTGAGTTTCTGGCACAGCGTGACGGCGATCGGTTACTCATCAGCGTGCGTGACCACGGCCCCGGCGTGTCTTCAGAATTTTTACCGCAATTGGGCGAACCCTTCTACCGCGCCCCCGGCCAGACAGCGCCGGGTTACGGCTTGGGCTTGGCCATCGCCAAACGCGCCGCAGAACGCCATGGCGGCAACCTGACGCTGGCCAACCACCCTGAAGGCGGGTTTGTGGCAAGCATGGATTTGCCGCTAGACCCGATAGTTTCCAGTGCTGCTTAGTGGCCATCTGTAGGAGCGAGCTTGCTGCGCGACAGCGCGGCGTCTAAGACGTGGCGGCCCCTCCTACAGAACCCCCCATGCGCTTACAAAATCAGCGGTATCGAGCTTAGGCGCGGTGCGCGGTTCGTTTTGCGGGGTGCCTAGGTAGAGGAACGCAACGACCTCTTCCCCTGCTTCCAACCCCAGCCCTTTTGCGACGTGGGCTGAATAAGCCAGCTCGCCGGTGCGCCAGACAGCGCCCACTCCCAATGCAAAAGCCGCGTTAATAATGCCGTGGGCAGCGCAGGCGGCGGTGATCAGTTGCTCTTGCTTGGGCACTTTAAAGTGATCCTGCAATTTGGCGATGACAACCACCACCAACGGCGCGCGTAATGGCCCAAGGCGCGTTTTTTCCAAGGCCTGAGTGTTGGGCTCGGCACCGCTGAATTGCAGCGCCTGCGCCAGCAACTCGCCCATTTGTTCTCGGGCATGACCTTCGACGGTCAAGAACCGAAACGGCCGTAACTGACCATGGTCAGGCGCGCGCAGGGCTGCGGCAAACAACAGTTCTCGCTGCGCGGCGTCGGGTGCCGGATCAACCAGCCGTGGGACTGATACGCGGTTGAGCAAAGCGTCGAGCGCCTCCATTGGGTATCTCCTGAAAAAATGATCGGTCATTCTAGGTGGGGTACGTTACTACTAACGAGCGAGCGCATAATTTAATTACTACCATTTATATCCGAGCGCGGTATTCCCCCGGCGTTGCATCGAACCAACGACGAAAAGCCCGGAAGAAGTTGCTGGGGTCGGCGAAGCCCAACAAGTAGGCGATTTCCAACAGGGTCATTTGCGGCTGCGCCAAGTATTGCTCGGCCAGTTCACGGCGGGTGTCATCAAGCAATGTCTGAAAACTGGTGCCCTCCTCCTGCAAACGTCGTTGCAACGTGCGTTGAGACAAATGCAAACGTTGCGCAACCATCTCACGCTTGGGCTCGCCCTGCGGCAGCAACCGGCACAGCACTTGACGGGCTTGATGAGTCACACGACTTTCAGAAAACCGCGCCAGGTACTCTCCGGCAAAACGATCATGCAGTTGCGCCATGGCCTCATTGGCCGTGGGCAGAGGCGCGTCCATGTCGGCACGGTCAAACACCAGGGCGTCGTAGGGCGCATTGAACGTCATCGGCGCATGGAAGGCCTGTTTGTACGGTTCCATGTTCTTGGGCGGATCACCCTGAATCAGCACCTGGCGCGGTTGCAGTGTCCGTCCGGTGAGCCAACTGCAAAACGCCAGGACCGACGCCATCGAGGCTTCGGCGCTTTGCCGGGTGGGCGGCAGATGATCGCCGTGCACGGTCAAGATCAGCGCATAGCCTTCGGCCAGCAGACGGAAACTCAAGTCAGCACTTTCGGCGATGATTCGCTGGTACCTGACCAAACGCGAAAAACCGTCCTTGAGCGTCTGACTCGACATCAGTGCGTAACCCGCCACGCTGAAGGAACCCG
Organism: Pseudomonas sp. CCI4.2; assembly: GCF_034350045.1. Lineage (NCBI taxonomy): Bacteria > Pseudomonadati > Pseudomonadota > Gammaproteobacteria > Pseudomonadales > Pseudomonadaceae > Pseudomonas > Pseudomonas sp. CCI4.2. The sequence goes on from NZ_CP133781.1 coordinate 5,182,429, forward strand.
GACGGACGACTTTGGCCATGTTCAAACCAATCGCTGGATTACCCGACAGCGCAACCGCCCGCTGCCAAAGCCGGGTCAGGGAATCTTGTGGGAAACGCGCGTCGGGGTTGTCCAGGTCGGAGTAATCAAGCCCCAGCTCCTTGAACAGTACGCGGCAGTCCAGGCCATCCAGCTCCAATGACCTGACGATACCCATGGCCCAACTGGCAGAAGTCGTTCTTTCGCTCATGATTTTTCTTATTCGGAATAAGCTGCGTCCCGCAGCCAGTGCGGCCAAGGATACGCTGGAGGCTTAATCATGTACCACGAGATGTTGCTGGGCAAAGTACGCTTTTAGCAGAGCATTAGCGTTCTACGGCGCGTTGGGCCAGCAAAGCGTCCTTCACGGCCACTGCCGGAAAACCTGCAACGCCTAGACTGAACCCGTCCACTTCTAATAACGACAGGACCGATGATGAACACTCAGGCGCGCTTCACCCACATGCAGGACGGCACTCAAGAAGACTGGATGATTATTGCCAAGGACTTCGCCGCTTACGCCAAGCAACTGCCGGGACGAATTCTGACCCACCTTCGACTGCTGGACGGAGACTTTGGCGGTTTCCCGGTAGACCGACTGACCCATTCGCTGCAAACCGCCACCCGGGCGCACCGCGATGGTCGCGACGAGGAGTACGTGGTGTGCGCGCTGCTCCACGACATCGGCGATACGCTGGGCTCGTATAACCACCCGGACATCGCGGCCGCCATTCTCAAGCCCTTTGTCAGTGCGGAAAACTTATGGATGGTGGAAAAGCACGGGATCTTCCAGGGCTATTATTTTTTCCACCATTTGGGCATGGATCGGCTGTTGCGCGAACAATTCAAGGACCACCCGCAGTACCAACGAACCATCGAATTCTGCGCCAAATACGATGCCGCAGCGTTTGACCCCAGTTACGACACACTGCCGCTGGGCTTCTTCGAACCCATGTTGGAGCGGGTATTCGCGTTCCCAAAAAACTCGATTTACGCATCAGCGGCCAAGGAAAACCCTGAGTTGGCGTGAGGCCTCCTTAAGCCCGCCCGCCAACTAGTCTTGCACGCGATCGTTGTGCCCAAGGTCGCGTTGCGGGTCGATCTGATCGCGAACGCGCTGCTTGAGCACCTTCGCTTCGGGAAAGCCGCCATCGGCCTTGCGTTCCCAAATCTGCACGCCGTTGCAAGTGATGCGAAACGCCCCACCGGTCGCTGGTTCAAGAGAAACCCTGCTCAGGTCATCGGTAAAGGTACTGAGCAGCTCTTGAGCGAGCCAGGCGGCACGCAGAAGCCAATGGCACTGCGTGCAATAGGTGATGACAATTTCAGGTTTGGTGTTGGGCATACTGGCCTCAGCTGATTCCCGCTAACAAGTCCTGAGCCTTGCGCTGGTGCTCGACGTCACCCTCCTTGATCACTTCTTGTAACAGTGCCCGCGCTTCGTCCAGCTCGCCTTCATCGATCAGAAGTTGCGCGTGGTTGATTTTGCTCAGCGGCTCATCATCGGCGAGGTCCAGCACATCAAACTCAGTCGAGTCGTTCATGAAGCCGTCAAGAAAACCGTCATCCAGTGCGTCGTTGTTGGACTGGATGTTCGGTTCCAGCTCAGGTTCAGGCTCAGGCTCAGGCTCGGCGAAGTCGCTGAGAAACAGCTCATCAGGGATTTCGAAAACCTCAGGAAGCTCCGTCAGGTTGGATGCAAATTCCGGCTCAGCTTGCGGCGCAATTTTGTTGCGCGGGGCCGGCGGGGGCTCGAAGGGATCGACCAGATCCCATCCAGCGTCCATCGACAGATCATCCAGGTTCAGGTGGAATTCATCCACAGGCTGAGCGACTGGGATCGGAGTTTCGGGTTCAACGAACCGAGAATCGGACTGCACCGGCGCTAGGCCTGGTTTCAACACAACTTCGGCTGGCACCTGCGGCAACGGCACTGCAACCGGCTCAGGCTTGATGAACATCTGCGGATAACGCGCACGAACCTCCTGCACGGCATCGGCGCTTATGCCGTGATCAAGCAACGCTTGCTCTTCGCGAGCAAAACCATCGACATCGCCTTGCTCGGCCAACAGCTCCAGGATTCTCAGGCGCAGATCAGTACGTTGCGGCTGCTTGAGCGACGCCTCACGCAAAATACCTAACGCTTCAGTGAACCGGCCATACGCGATATAGATGCTTGCACCGTCCAACGCATCGGTGGCAGCGCCGGCAAGGCGCTGACTTGAGGAACTCGCCGCAACGACAGCGGGCACCACGGGCGCGACCACCGCCTCGACCCTGGGTGACTCGACCACCCGAGCCCGCATGGGAGAGGGCGTTGTGGGGTCCGGCGTTACCTGAACCGCTTGCTCAGGCGGTACGCTTTTCAGTCGTTTGCGTCGCACTGAGTACGCCACTCCCAGCAGCAGTAGCAGTACCAACACCGCGCCAATCAGCAAGGGGATACTGATGAATGAATCAGCTATAGGCGCCGCCACAATGGGCGCAATCATTACCGCAGGCACAGCAGCAGTCGGTGCCACCGGTTTGGCTCTCAGTTCTGCCAACGCGGTTTGTAGTTCGATGACTTGCTTGTCTTTGCCTGACACCTGGTCCTGAAGGCCCTGTATCTGGCCTTTCAAATCACCGACGGATTTCGTCAGTTGTTGGTTTTCAATGGCATCTGCCGCCAGCCGTTCAGCGGTTTTTTGTTCATCACTGACAACGGCGGCCGGCGCCGTGCTGTCGGCGACGGCCGGCTTAGCTGAAGGAGTAACGGGCACTGCTACCGAGCGCGGCAATACCGCGCTGTCCGGCAGTAATAAATTTTGGCCGACTTTCAGTCGCGTGCCGCTACCGTTGGGAAACGCCTGGGGATTAAGCGCCTTTATGCCTTGCGCGATATCAGCTGCGGAGGTTTGACTGCCTGGGCCGAGCAAACGACGCGCAATGGCGCCCAAATTGTCACCGCTGACGACCGTGTAGTGATTCCCTTGCACGGCCTGAGGTGGCGCGACTGGCATGCGTGCATCCGCATGGTTATTGTCCTTGGGTTCTACCCAGCGGGCACGTGACGCTGCCCGGCCTTGGGCAGATTCAGGAGGGTCGATCAACACCGTATAAGCGTGGACCAGATCACCGTTCGGGCGGGCCAACCGCACCAGAAAGCTCAGATAGGGCTCGCTAACCGGCTTTTTCGAAACCACATGCACGACACCACGATTGCCATTGATGACCGTCGTAAAGCGCAGGTCATTCAAAAAGAACAGCCGTTCGACGCCCGCTCGGTTAAAGGCATCTTGCGAAGCGAGACTTACATGGATGTCGTCGGCAGTCAGGCCAGCCGTTTCAATCAGCTCTATGTCGGCGTTGAACGGTTGTTCCAATGCCGAATGCAGCGTGATCTCACCCAGCCCCAAGGCCGAAGCCATAGCCGAGTACAACAACGAGGCTGCGGCCGCAGCCATACAGCAACGACGCACGAATGACCGCGACGGACGATTTACCCGGGGGAGCGCAACCTGAGAACTCTTCAGCATGAAAATCCCTATAGAAACCAAAGCTCGCTTCTCGGCACACTCAACATCTACACATAGATGGCGCTAGTACGGAGGCAATTCCAGCGCAACCCTCTTACGCGTGAAACAATGCTCAAGCTTATAAGAATCACCCCATCGCTGAATACTGACGCTTACGATTTTTCGAGGTTTGACAGGATTCTGGCGTGAACTTGCATGCAGATGCGTAGTTCCTCTTCGTCAACACCCTCAAACAACTCTTTGCGCAACGCTGTGGCGATGGTTTCGATCTTGTCGATCAATGGGCGGGCGGTGGAACTTAGCAGGATCTTTTTAGCTCTGCGGTCTTCAACGACTGCCTGACGGCGAACCAGCCCTTGGGTTTCCAGACTGTCCAGCAGCCGCGCAAGGGTCGGCCCTTCCACGCCAACGCTCTGTGCCAGCTCGCGCTGGGTCGGCGGTTCGTCAAAACGTGCGAGGTGCAACAACACCAGCCAGCGCGCTTGCGACAATCCGAGGTCAGCCAAACGTCGGTCCAGTTCGGCGCGCCAGCCGCGAGACATGTGCGCCAGTTGCATACCGAAGCGATGTTGATCAGTGAGGGGCATAGAAAACTCAAGGTTAGAGGCTTGTACTAATTATTAGTAAGCTAACCATGCCACTTACACAGAGGCAAGTGGCCCGTTTGTAGCGAATCGTCGCAGGTGCCATGGTGGCACTGATTGTAGGACAACTTATTAACGAGGCGATTGATGCGCTATAAGCAAAAAGCTTCCCGAATAAATTCGGTCCTACAGGGATTGGCCCATTACTTTGGGACCGAATTTATTCGGGAATGAAGCCGCGCAATATTAAACTTCAAACTCCGATTGCAACGCCGCCCTTACGCAATACAACACGCCTTCCGGCACGCGACCGGCGAATTGTGCAGCCACGGCAGACACCGACGGCAACTCACCTTCGCCATCAAGGAATGCGTCCTGCACTTCGCTGAGCAAATCCTCGGGAAGGTCCAACGCCTGTTCCAGTGACAACTGCTGTTTGCCAATGGCCTCGGCCAACATCGTATAGACGTTCTTTTCAGAGCATTGCAACTGACCGGAAATTTGCAACGGGGTCATGCCAGCACGGGCCAGACTGATCAATTCATGCCGCAGATCAGCGACGACCCTTGGCGCCTCGGCCGTGCCACCCAGCACTTCGAGGAACGCTTCGCCATACCGCTCGAGTTTGCGCGCACCGACACCGCTGACCTGGGCCATTTCCGACATCGAACCGGGTTTGCTACGAAGCATTTCAAGCAGCGTGGAATCGGGGAAGATCACGTAAGGCGGCACCCCATGTTCTTCGGCCAACTTACGCCGCAGGGCACGCAGGGCCTCCCACTGTTCGCGCTCTTCAGCACGAACCAACTGGCTGGCGGGGCTGCTGCCAGATCCGCTTTTCGGGGTTGTTTGTGGTTTCAGGTCACGGCGTAATTCCAGCGTCACTTCACCGCGTAGCAGCGGTCGACAGGTGTCGCTCAAGCGCAGACCGCCATAGCCTTCGAGGTCGATATCAGCCAAACCGCGAGCGACCAATTGGCGAAACAGTGAACGCCACTCACCTTCGGCGCGCGCCTTGCCAACGCCAAATACCGCCAAGTGCTGATGGCCGAAGCTTTTCACTTTGTCGTTGTCGCGGCCCAGCAGCACGTCCACCAAATGCCCCACGCCATAGCGCTGGCCGGTGCGGTAGATTGCCGACAACGCCTGACGCGCTGGCTCGGTGGCATCCCAAGTTTGCACGCCATCGACGCAGTTATCGCAATGGCCGCACGGCTTGGGCATGTCTTCGTCGAAATACGCCAACAGCGTCTGGCGACGGCAACGGGTTTCTTCACAGAGCGACAACATGGCATCAAGCTTGTGCTGCTCAAGACGCTTATGGCGTTCGTCTCCTTCGGAGTTTTGCAGCATCTGTTTGAGCATCAACACGTCTTGCAGACCGTAAGCCATCCACGCATCAGCAGGCAGACCGTCGCGACCCGAGCGGCCGGTTTCCTGATAATAGGCTTCCAGTGACTTGGGCAAGTCCATGTGCGCGACGAATCGTACGTTGGGTTTGTCGATGCCCATACCGAAGGCGATGGTCGCGACCATGATCAAGCCTTCCTCATTGAGGAAGCGCTTTTGGTTGGCGGCTCGGGTTTCGTTGGGCAGGCCCGCGTGATACGGCAGGGCCGGGTAGTTGTTTTCACACAGGAAGGCCGCGACTTCATCGACCTTTTTACGCGACAGGCAATACACGATACCGGCGTCGCTGCGTCGCTCGGAGAGGAACGCCAACAACTGCTTGCGCGGTTGCTCTTTGGGCACGATGCGATAAAAGATATTCGGGCGATCGAAACTGGACAGAAAACGCTCGGCCTTCTGCAAATGCAGACGCTCGACGATCTCTTCTCGGGTGCGTTTATCGGCCGTGGCGGTCAGGGCAATACGCGGCACGTCGGGGAACAGTTCAGCGAGCTGCCCCAGCTTCAGGTATTCGGGGCGAAAATCGTGACCCCATTGCGACACGCAGTGAGCTTCGTCAATGGCGAACAAGGCAATTTTCAGGTTCTGCAAGAACGCCAGCATGCGCGGCTGGACCAGCCGCTCAGGCGCCAGGTAAAGCATTTTGATCTCGCCCAGACGAATCCGATTGGCCAGATCACGCTGCTGCTCGGCGTTTAGCGTGGAGTTCAGCGCCGCTGCTGAAACACCCAATTCTTCAAGGGTTGCCACCTGATCATCCATCAATGCAATCAGCGGTGAAACCACCACGGCCAAGCCATCGCGTAACAGCCCAGGCACTTGGAAACACAAGGACTTGCCGCCACCGGTGGGCATCAATACCAAGGCATCGCCGCCGTTGGCAACGCGTTCAATAATGGCACCCTGGCGACCACGAAAACTGTCGTAGCCGAAGATGTCTTTAAGTACGCGTTGAGCCTGTTCGAGCATAAAAACCCCAAAAATTGCAGAAACAACCTGCTACAGCCGGTCGCGACCCTTGGCAGCATCGCAAAGCGCGGCATTATACCCGAGGGTTTCCAGGCCAGGGACGGCAGTGACATCAGTGGTCGAAATTAAACCTGTAACCGTTTCTAACACCTGTCTCGCTGGCGCGCAGGCCTTACACAGCCTAGAATTCAGCATCGTTTATTCCCAAGGTAGTCTTTCAATGTCCTTCGCTGAGCAACTAACCCGCCTGCAAGTTTTCCTCGACGCCGACGAGCTGCACGACGAAGCGTTGGACTATGTGGCCGCCCATGGCTACCTGACCGCGCTGTCGATTTGTGCCGAAACAGTGCCGAGCCGTGAATGGATCGACACCTTGTTCTCTGAGCCACCGCAATACACCGACAACGCTCAACGCGAGGAAATCGAAGCCACGTTGATCCAGTTGCAAGCGCACATCGCGCGCCAACTGGCTTCAGACGAAGAATTCGAGTTGCCATGCGACCTGGACCTGGGCGAAGATCCGGATGACTCCGAGTTGCGCGGCTGGTGCATCGGCTTCATGGAAGGCGTGTTCTTGCGTGAAAACGCCTGGTTTGAAAGCGCTGAAGAAGAAGTCAGCGAAATGCTGCTGCCCATCATGGTTGGCTCGGGCCTGTTTGACGAACAACCGGAGTTCGAGGACATCGCAAAAGATGCGAACCTGATGGATGACATGATCGTACAGATCCCGGAAGCCCTGACTGCTCTGTACCTGCTGTGCCAGGCACCCGACGAAAAGCCCGCTCCAGCGATCCTCAAACCCCGCCATCACTGATCCAAAGGCCTCTCGCCAACACGTTGGCTCCTACAGCGAAGTGAAACGACGCGGTTTACCAGACACACCGCGCCGTTACCTTCGCAGGCAAGCCTGCTCCCACAGACTATTGCCAGGTGCAGAGTCTCTGTAGGACTAACGTGTTGGCGAAGCACACGACGCGGTTTACCAAACACACCGCGCCGTTACCTTCGCAGGCAAGCCTGCTCCCACAGAACTGCAACCAGACCCAGATGCAGCCAAGCGCGGATTCTGTGGGAGTTGGCTTGCCGACGAAGACGATTTTTCAGGCAACCCGTTTCAAGCCCTTCGCGAATAAATTCGCCCACCGAATCCTCCGCTGTATTTCACACCGTATCCACCTTCAACGAGTGATCACTGATCATGCCGGTGATGATGGACGCCGTGTCATGCCCACTCGCAACCATCCCGCCCGACCCCGGCGTTACGCCGTAATGATTCGCCAGATCGACCCCCGCCAGGTCGATGGTTTGGGTCGGGGCTTGGCCAACGATGGGGTTGACTTCAATCGTGGTAACCACGCTTGCCCCGGCGCCAGTGACTTTGAAGTGCAGATAGTCATCCAGTGACGCCGAGCTTGAGTTATCACCTTGCAGTAATTGCGACAGATCAAGCTTGTCGACGCCGATGCTGAAATCCGTTACCAGGTCATGGCCAACATTGCCTTGGTCCCATTTGAAGGTGTCGTTGCCGCCACCACCGGTCAAGGTATTGTTGCCCAAACCGCCATTGATGATGTTATCGCCACCGTCCCCGATTAAGGTGTCGTTGAAGTGCGAGCCAATGAGGTTTTGGATGTTGACCAGGGTATCGGTCCCGGCGCCGAGTGTGTTCTGCGCGGTGGTGATGCTCAGATCAACATGGACCCCCGCCGTGGCGTTGACGTAGCTGGCGGTGTTGTTGCCCGCGCCGCCGTCGAGCAAGTCATTACCCGGCCCGCTGATCAATACATCGTTGCCGTTGTCGCCAAACAACTCGTTATTACCGCTGCCGGCCTGCAACACGTCATCACCATCGCCGCCGTGCAGATGAACGTCGCCTGGGCCGCCGATCAATATGTCGTTGTGGTTGGTGCCTTGCACCGTGTCGCCCGCTTGATAATGCAGGGCGACGTCCGCGACGCTGGTGCCACCGTGACTGTCAGTGACGGTGTAGCTGCCGTGAGAATCCGCCGTCACGTCTTGCGCACCGGCGTAATTGACCGTCAATTGAAGTTGGTAGTTTTCGTCCCCCGTTGCGCTCGTCGCACCGCTGGTGTTGACGATGTTGGTCACATGTAGGTGATACACACCATCGTCGGTGGCCGTAAACGAATGCCCATCGGCAATGGTGGAGAGCACACCATTGCCGTCCTGCCATTGCGTTGAAACGTGACTGTCATCCTGAGAGTTATTCAGGGTCACGGTTTCGCCTTTGTGCAGGGTCACGGTGTAGGTGTCTTGCGCGTTGGCAGCCTCAGCGTTGGTTGCGCCCAAATACCCGTTAAGCACCACCAATGCCGTCAACGCCGAGGCGCTGTTGAAAAAGTCGCTGCGCTCCACGGTTTTCAGCTGATTGGCGCTGCTATTGCTGGTACTGGCAAAGTTGATGGCGTTCGCATTGGTCGCAGTGAAGTCGGCACCTTTTGCCGCCCACCCCGTGGTGAAGGTGGTGGAAGTGGTCGTCAGTTTGTCGCCATTAGAATCGGTGTTATTGGCCAACAACAACTGCGCCGCCACCGTAAGGGTCGGCGACAGAATGTTGGTGATGACATTGTCGGCCAGCGCCACGGCCACGTCCGCCACCGCCACCGCCACCGGGGCGGCGCTCGGATTGACGTGAACCACCAGATTGGCGCCAGCCGTGTCGCCGTCGTTATCGCTCGCCACAAAACCAAAGGTTTCTGTCACCGCCGTGCTGCCGATTTTTGGCGGCGTGTAGGTGTATTGGCCATTGTCCATGTCCACCACCAGCGTGCCGCCATCGTTGCTAGCGACCGTGGCGCTGTGAGTGCTTGAGTCAAACGTGCCGTGGCTGGTACCCGATACGCTAAGGCCGCCCTGTCCGTTGTTGGCTTTGGGGTCATAGAGGTAGGACGTCCCATCAACGACGATCGCCTTGATAAACCCACCATCGGCACCAAAAGTGCCTCCGGTCATCAGGCTGCCGGTAATAGGCGTGCTTTGCACCGTACCGCTCAGAACCGAATTGAGTGCGCTCAAGTCGGTGACCAGCACCGCATTGGTGTCGGTGTGAGTACTGCCGTCATACGCCAAAGGATCGAGGTAGGTGTTGGTGATGCCGGAGCCCAGGCCAATCGCGTAGGCCTTGATGTCATTGGAATTGAGGAAAGCTTTCCACGCGGCCTCGTCGGACGGACTCAGGTTCTCGCCGATGGTCGGGTTACCGTCTGACAGGAAGTACGCGACATTTTGCGCACCCGCAATTGCACCGTCGGTGGGGAATGCCTGCTTGGCTGCCGCGACGGCCGCATCGTAATTGGTTTCGCCGCCCGCGGTCAGTGTGCCAATGATCGCTTTGGCCGCGCTGACATCGACCCACACTGGCGTTTTGTCCGCCGCCGAATCGCTGAAAGTAACGATCTGAACCTTCACATCACCCAAGTCCTGATACTTGTCGAGTAACGTGCTGATCGCCTGTTTCTCCAGGTCCAGGCGTGACAAGCCGGAAACGCCCGACGCATCGGCCATGCTGCTGGAGACATCAATGATCAGCAGCACGTTCGAATCGACCCCCACCACGGTCGAGGTGCGTTCGCTGCTAACGGCTGTTGGCACGTCATCGACAATGTTGATGACCAAGGAGTTACTTACCGAGTTGCCCGAGGCGTCGGTGGCCTGGTAAGTGAAGATCTCGTGCTCAACGTTTGCTCCATCGTTAGCAACGGGCGAGGTTTTTGGTGCGGACGTCAGGGTATAGGTATAGGTGCCATCGCCGTTGAGATGAATCTCTCCGTATTGGCCCACCAGCGTTCCGTCAGCGCTGCCGACCAAACTGAAGCTGACCGCGCCCACCGCCCCGGACACCGCGCCCACCAACGTGCCAGAAGCGGTTTCCGCGGGGGAATCCGGCGTGCTACCAATCACCGTGCCAGGGGCCAGGTCGTGGCCACTTTGGGTCAAGTCCAAGGCATTTTCAAACACCGTGACCCCTTGGGCGGAGACCGCCTTAAGGCAGGAATCAGACACGTTTATAGTGAGCGTCGTGGTACTGACATCGCCGTCTGCATCGCGGATTGAATAAGTGAACACATCATGCGCACCTGAATGACCCACCGAATCCTGATTGCTGTGGTAGGTCGCATTGCCCGATGCATCCAGCACCAGCGTGCCGTAAACCCCGTCGATGGAAGCGCCCAAGCCTCCGTAGGCTGCTTGCGAAGTGTCACCACCGGCACGCACGCCCACCACCGGGCCTCCCGCGCCAGGTCCGTCAGCCCCCATGACGTCATTGATCAATACGTTGCCGCTGACGGTCCCGCCCTCCACCACGCCGACAGTATCGGCATGGGCAGTCGGCACGTCATCAACCACATTGACGTCAATGACGCCAGACGCCGAGCTGCCGTCGCTGTCGGTGGCGACCACCGTGAAGTGTTCGCTGATGCTGTTGGCACCGTTGTCGTCGGCCTGCAATGCGTTGTGTTGAAGGGTGTAGCTGTAGCTGACCACGCCGGTTTGGGCGTTATAACCGGTCACCGTTAGTAAACTGCCAATGACCGTTGAAACCGAGCCAGGGAAGCCTTGCACCACCCCACCACTGACGACGTTGATTCCGCCGACATTGAGGCTCTGCAACCCATCCGGGGCATGAACCACAAACTCGCCGTGCTGGGTCAGTGCCGCTGCATTCGGGCTGGAGCCGTTGCTGAGGTTTTTCTCATAAACGGTCAGCTCGCCGCCGCACACGTTCAGGCCATCGACAGTCACCGGTTGACCGTTGTTATGAATGGTTAGCACCAGGTTCGCCTGGCTGGTATCGCCGTCGGCATCCTTGAGCGTGTAAGTAAACACTTCAGTACCATTGGCGCCGCCGTGCAGGGCGATGAAATCCGCATCGTGGGGGTTGAGCGTGTAGGTATAAGAACCGTCGGTCTCCAGCACCAACGTGCCGTAGGTACCGGCGAACGTGCCGCCGACAATTGGCCCGCTGGCGATCCGGTCTGCACCTTGAACGTCGTTGATCAGCACGTTACCCATCAAGACCGGGTTGGTTTCTGTGGCGGAGTACGGGTTGCTATCACCGTGGGCGGTGGGCACGTCATCAATGACGTTGACGTTTAAAGACGCATTCGACGTGTCACCATCGTTATTGGTAGCCACAACATTGAAATGCTCGGTAAGGCTGTTAGCGCCATTGCCGGTTGGGTGGGTGTCGGCGCCGTTCAGGGTGTAGCTGTAACTGACCACCCCGGTTCCAGCGTTGTAACCGGTGATGGTCAGGGTGTTGCCCAATCCGGTGGTCAACGACTGGCCGACACCGCTGGCCACGCCAGCCACCACAACGTTGAGGCCGCCGATGGACAAGCTTTGCACCCCATCGTTGGCGGTCACGGTAAAGGTGCCGTTTTGGGTCAACGCGGTCGCGTCCGGGCTGCTGCCGGTAGCGAGGTTTTTCTCATACACCGTGTCGTCGGGACCTTCGCCATTCAGGCCGGTGATAATCACGCCGTTATCGTTGTTGTGGATCTGCAACACCAGGTTCGCCTGGCTGGTATCGCCGTCGGCATCTTTAAGCGTATAGGTGAACGTCTCCGTGCCGTTACCGTTGCCGCCGTGCAAGGCGACGAAGTCCGGGTTATTCGGATTGAGGGTGTAGGTATACGTGCCGTCCACTGCCAGCACGAGAGTGCCGTAGGTTCCGACGAACGTCCCGGCCACAATCGGTCCCGTCGGGATCCGGTCGGCGCCTTGGATGTCGTTGGTTAATACGTTGCCGGCCAAGGTGATCAGGTTTTCGGTGGCGGTGCCGGGGTTGCTGTCGTTGATCGCAGTGGGCACGTCATCGACCACGCTGACGTTCAACGAAGCGTTGCCCACCGAACCTCCGGTGTCAGTGGAGACCACGGCGAAATGCTCGGTAAGGCTGTTAGCGCCATTGCCGGTTGGGTGGGTGTCGGCGCCGTTCAGGGTGTAGCTGTAACTGACCACCCCGGTTCCAGCGTTGTAACCGGTGATGGTCAGGGTGTTGCCCAATCCGGTAGTCAACGACTGGCCAACACCGCTGGCCACGCCAGCCACCACCACGTTGAGGCCGCCGATGGACAAGCTTTGGACCCCGTCGTTGGCGGTCACGGTAAAGGTGCCGTTTTGGGTCAACGCGGTCGCGTCCGGGCTGCTGCCGGTAGCGAGGTTTTTCTCATACACCGTGGCGTCGGTGCCCTCGCCATTCAGGCCAGCAATAATCACGCCGTTATCGTTGTTGTGGATCTGCAACACCAGGTTCGCCTGGCTGGTATCGCCGTCGGCATCTTTAAGCGTATAGGTGAACGTCTCCGTGCCGTTACCGTTGCCGCCGTGCAAGGCGACGAAGCCCGGGTTATTGGGATTGAGGGTGTAGGTATAAGTGCCGTCCACTGCCAGCACGAGGGTGCCGTAGGTTCCGACGAACGTCCCGGCCACAATCGGTCCCGTCGGGATTCGGTCGGCGCCCTGGATGTCGTTGGTTAATACGTTGCCGGCCAAGGTGATCAGGTTTTCGGTGGCGGTGCCGGGGTTGCTGTCGTTGATCGCAGTGGGCACGTCATCGGTGATGTTGACGTCGACACTGCCAGTGGCCACGTTGCCGTCGTTGTTGGTCGCTACCACCGGCAGATGGTCAATCAGGTTGTTAGCACCATCGCCCGGTGAGTGGGTTTCGGCGCCGTTGAGGGTATAGGTGTAGGTGACTACGCCGGTCACCGGGTTGTAGCCGGTCACAGTCAGGGTATTGCCGAGCCCGGTATCAATCGCTTGGGGAAATCCACTGGCCGTGCCGTTGGTGATAACGCTGACGCCGCCAATGGTCAAACCTTTCACACCGTCCGCCGCGTTGATCGTGAAGCTTGCGCTTTGGGTCAAAGCACTCGGATTGGACGCCGACCCCAAAGGTAAATTGGCCTCGTTTACAGTCAACTCGCCGCCACTCACGTCCAATCCGACGATACTGATACTGGTGTCAGGCGGCGCAACGACCACTGCCGGCGTGCCCGAGCCGTTATCGGGAAGAGTAGCGACCTGACCTTCAGGAAATATCGCTGAGCTGCTCAATCCCGCCGTCGGGAAACCGACTGTCGGCGCAACTGACCCACCCACTTCCGTTAGCAATACAAAGGAGTGCCCGCCCCCTTGCTCGCCAGGAACACCATTGACGGTGGGACCTGCGGCGGTTGGATCAGCGACTTTGGTCGGGTCATCACCGGCCGCGATGGCGCGTTGCAATTCTTGCACATCGGTCAACTGCGCCTGGCTCGGCGCCATCGTGTCCGGAGTGTCGATGTGTGTTGCATGGTTGGCCAGAATTTCGGGGGTCAGCGGCATGCTGCTGTCTCGCCCCAACGTCAGTTCGCCACCGTCCGCAAGGTGCACGGCAACAGCACCTAGGGGTCCGGTTTGCAGCTGCTCGCCTGCGAACACCCGATCACCTGCTACTAAAGCACGGCGGGCCCCATCACCTGCCACCGCGAAGACTTCACCCACAACGTGCGTGATGGTACCGATCAACTTGGCCATATCCACTCCTCCGTTACCGACGTCTGTCGGCTATTGGATCTGTAAAAACGCCGGACTTTAAAAAGCGGCTTTCTTACAAATCCCGAACTAAACGTTACATATCGACCGAAAACCGTTCACAAAAAGCAACGCAATATCACTAGGCCAGCAGCAAAGTGACAATAAACCGTCACCTCGTATAACCTTGTTTTTGACCCTTTTTACACTTTCATTTTATTTTTTTAATCGTATTTGAAGTTTGCTTGAAATCGACTAAAACCCCTATGGCGCTAGCGATAAAGCGTTTTAAGAGTTGAACAATGTCCGTAAATCAGAACGACGCATAAGTTTTTTTTGGCATAAACGTTATGAAAAAATCGTCTTAACGGAGCGTCAAAAACTTCTTAACCCTGTTGTTACAATTCTGATACGGTTTTAGCAGTGTTTTTCGCCAATTTATTGGCGACGATGACACTTCATTGAGTTATAGGGAGAAGTACATGCGCGTTTTAAACCCCCTCTGCAGCGCAATTTTGTTAGCAATGACCTGTGCAAATGCTCAAGCCATGTCAATCACCGAGGCGATACAAAGCACTATCCAATATCACCCGGAGATTCACTCCAATTCGAACAATCGACTGGCCGCAAATGAAGACGTCAAAATTGCCAAGGGCGGGTACCTGCCGACTGTGGATTTAGTTGCCGGGTACGGCCGTGAGGGCACCGACAGCCCCACCAGCCGAGCGCTGACCGGTAACAACGGTAGAGAGACGCTCAACTACACCCAGTCTGAGCTGCGGTTGCGGCAAATGCTGTTCGATGGGTTCAATACACCCAACGAAGTTCAACGCACCCAGTCGGTGGTTAACTCCCGTGCCTATTACGTTCAAGGCGTATCGGAAGATGTCGCGTTGCGCGCCATCGAGGTGTACCTCGATGTGCTGAAGCGGCGAGAACTGTTGACCCTTGCCAAGAACAACCTTCAAGCGCACCTGCGTATCAATGATCAGATCGGCTTACGCAGCACCCGGGGTGTAGGCACCAATGCCGACCTCGACCAATCCAAAGCCCGTCGCGCCTTGGCAGAAGATAACTTCTATACCGCTCAGGTAGACCTGGCTGATGCAGAGGCGAACTTCTTCAGTGCCGTGGGCCGTATGCCCGACGAGCTGGAGACCCCGCCGACCATCAAAGGCCAAGTGCCGGTCAACTTGGTGGATGCCCAGCACTCGATGCTGGAAAACAACCCGTACTTGAAGTCAGCCCAAGCCGACGTGCAATCAGCAGAAAGCCAATACGAAGTCGCCAAATCACCGTTCTACCCGCGTTTCGATGCCGAGCTGGCAACCGGCGCCAACGAAAACTTGCAAGGCGAACCCGGCTACGACAATGAATGGCGCGCAGCCGTGGTGATGAATTACAACCTGTTCAACGGTAGCCGTGACAAGGCCCGCTTGCAGGGCGACGCATACCGCATCAATCAGTCCATGGACATTCGCGACAACGCCCTGCGCACGCTGAACGAAAACCTGTCGCTGGCCTGGCATGCCATGAATAACGCCCACGTCCAGACCCCCATCGCCCGGGAATATGCTGAAACCACGACCAAGGTTCGCGCGGCGTATCAGGATCAGTTCGGCCTCGGCCAGCGGACCCTGCTCGACTTGCTGGACAGTGAAAACGAACTGTTCAATGCCGCCCGCCGCTACACCGAGGTGCGTTACACCGAGGAGTACTCCATGTATCGCGTGCTAGCGACCACTGGCGATTTGTTGCGTCAATTGCGCGTGGTGTTACCCGCCGAAGCCGTGGCGCTCTCGGACGTCAAAAGCGAAGCCCATTTGCCCGAACTGAAATGACGGTTGTCGTCCGGAGTAGCCTAATTTGACCACCATGGAAAACGTGTCAGTTGACCCTCGGTTGAGCTTCGATGACCCCTTGCTTGATGGTCTATTGATTCTCTGCAAACTGCATGACTGCACTGTGAGTCGGGCCAGCCTGAGTGCTGGCCTGCCACTGAAGCAGCAGCGGTTGACCCTTGATCTGCTGCCTCGGGCTGCCGCTCGCGCGGGTTTGCAAGCGCGCCTGTTGCGACGGGAACTCAATGACCTGTCGGCTTTGAGCCTGCCGGTGCTGTTAGTGCTGAAAAATAACCGCTGCGCCATCCTCAGGCGGTGGTCCGACGACGGGCAGGCGCTGATTCTGCCCAGCGAAGCCGAGGGCGGCGAGCAGTGGGTTAGCCGCGAAGAACTGCTGGAAAATTACGGCGGCCAAGCCTTGTTCGCCCGCCCGCGCCACGAACTCGAAGACTTGCGCTCACCGCTGGTGCCTCGGGTTGAAGCCTGGTTTCGCGACACCCTGAAACTCTCGCGTTGGCTATACAGCGATGCGATTCTCGCCAGCTTGTGCATAAACGTACTCGGGTTAATGGTGCCGTTGTTCGTCATGCAAACCTATGACCGAGTCGTGCCCAATCAAGCCACCTCAACCCTGTGGGTGTTATCCATCGGGCTGTTGGTCGGTACGGTATTCGAGCTGATCCTGCGGTTGGTTCGCGCGCATCTGCTGGATCAAGCCGGCAAGAAAACCGACGTTATCCTCTCGGCGACCCTGTTTGAACGCATTACCGGGATGGCGATGAAGGCCAGACCGGCAACCATCGGCGGCTTCGCGCAAAGCATTCATGACTTTCAGGGCCTGCGGGAATTTCTCACGGCAGTCACCCTGACCAGCTTGATCGACTTGCCGTTCGCCGTGCTAATGCTCGGCGTGATCGGCCTGCTCGGCGGTTGGCTGGTGGTAATTCCTATGGTGGCGTTTCCGATCACCATCATCTTCGCCCTGGTGATCCAGGCACGACTGCGCGACACCGTGCAGCGAAGTTTATCCTTGGGCGCCGAACGCCAGGCACTGCTGATCGAAACCCTCGGCGGTCTGGAAACCCTCAAGGCCTGCAGCGCCGAAAGTGAGCGCCAACACAAATGGGAAACCACCCACGGTGCCCTCACCCGCCTCGACAGCCATGCTCGCAACCTCTCGGCGCTGGCCACTAACGGCACGCTGTTCATCCAGCAGTTTTGCGGCATGGCGACCATTGTTGCCGGGGTGTACAGCATCATCGCCGGTAATTTGAGCGTCGGTGCGCTGGTCGCTACCTACATGCTCGGCAGCCGGGTGCTGGCGCCGCTCGGGCAAATCGCCGGGTTGATTACGCGCTACCAGCAAGCGCAACTGACCATGAAAAGCACCGACGCGCTGATGGCCCTTCCGCAAGAGCGCGACGCTAAGCAAAGACCTTTGGAACGCACCCAACTTAAAGGCGCGCTGGAGGCACATCACGTTACCTTCCGCTATAACGGTCAAAGCACCCCGGCGCTGCACGCGGTCAACTTTTCGGTAAAACCCGGCGAGCGAATCGGCATCATCGGCCGCAGCGGCTCAGGCAAAAGCACCTTGGCGCGACTGGTCATGGGCTTCTACGCCCCGGAAGAAGGCCAGCTATTGCTCGACGGTCTGGACCTGCGTCAATTGGACGTGGCAGATCTGCGCCAACAAATCGGTTACGTGGCCCATGACTTGCCGCTGCTTGCCGGCAGCCTGCGCGATAACCTGACCTTGGGCGCGCGCTACGTCAGCGATGCGCGAATGCTTGAAGTGGCGGAAATGACCGGCGTCAGTGAACTGGCCCGGCAACACCCGCAGGGCTTTGATCGGCCGGTGGGCGAACGCGGGCAACTGCTCTCCGGCGGACAACGCCAAGCGGTATTGATGGCCCGGGCGTTACTGCTGGACCCACCGATCTTGTTGCTCGACGAACCCACCAGCGCCATGGACAACAGCAGCGAAGAGGACTTGCGTCAGCGCCTGCATGGCTGGATGCAAGGCAAAACCTTATTACTGGTCACCCACCGCACCTCAATGCTCAGTCTGGTGGATCGGTTAGTGGTATTGGACAACGGCAAAGTCGTCGCCGATGGCCCAAAAGACATCGTCATCGAAGCACTACGCAAGGGCCGCGTCGGCTCGGCAGCGGTCTAGGAAGCCCCTCATATGTCAGCAACGACCGGCCAACGCGGCTACTTTCATTTCGGCAAATCCGCCGACACCGAATTCATGCCTGAAGTGGCCGGGGTTGCCGCCCAGGACTCGCCTCGAGGCTCACGCTTGACCGTCTGGATTGCCGCGTCGTTGATCATCGCGGCCTTGGTTTGGGCCAAGTTCGCGGTGCTCGAAGAAGTCACCATGGGCGAGGGCAAAGCGATTCCGTCGAGCAAAGTGCAGGTCATTCAGAACCTGGAAGGCGGGATCGTCACCGAGATTTTTGTCCATGAAGGGCAAATGGTGAACAAGGGCGACACCCTGCTGCGCCTCGACGACACGCGTTTTCTGTCAAACAAAGGCGAAAGCGAAGCCGACCGATACGCCCTTATCGCCCAGGTTGAGCGTTTGTCGGCGGAAGCCGAGGGCCGGCCGTTCAAGCTGTCGGACGAGGTGATAAAAAAAGCCCCACAGGTCGCCGCCGATGAGCAGTCCTTGTATGACTCCCGGCAGCGGCGCCTGAGCAGCGAACAACGCACGCTGAACCAGCAACTGCTGCAAAAGACCCAAGAGCTGGCCGAGTTTCGCTCCAAACAGGAGCAATTCCGCAACAGCCTGAGCCTGCTTCAGCAAGAGATGAACATGTCGGCACCGCTGGTGAACACCGGCGCCGTATCACCGGTGGAAATTCTCCGGTTGAAACGCAATGCCGTCGAAGCGCGGGGTTCCATGGACGCCACTACCTTGGCGATTCCTCGGGCTGAAGCAGCCATCAACGAGATCAAAAGCAAGGTCCAGGAATCGGAACTCGTGTTCCGTTCCGACGCCTCGAAAGACCTCAATCAAAAACGCACCGACCTGTCGAAACTCACGGCCACCAGCATCGCCATCGACGACCGAGTCAGCCGCACCACGGTGGTCTCACCGGTACACGGCATCATCAAGGTGATGAAGGTCAACACCATCGGCGGCGTGGTTCAGCCTGGCAGCGACATGGTGGAAGTCGTGCCGCTGGAAGACAACCTGCTGATCGAAGCCAAAGTCCGCCCGCAAGACGTGGCGTTCCTGCACCCGGGACAACCGGCGATGGTCAAATTCAGCGCCTACGACTACACCATCTATGGCGGCCTGAAAGCCAAACTGGAACTGATCGGCGCCGACACCATCACCGACGACAAGGGCAACAGCTTCTATTTAATCCAAGTCCGCACCGACAAAAACCACCTGGGCTCCGACGCCAAACCGCTGCTGATCATCCCCGGCATGGTCGCCACCGTGGACATCATCACCGGCGAAAAAAGCGTCATGGACTATCTGCTCAAGCCGGTGCTGAAAGCGCATACCGAGGCGATGAGGGAGCGGTAGACGCTCAGACAAGTCAAATCTCTGAAGGAGCAGATCTGCGCGGGCGACACTCCAAGGAGAGTCAGGCAGATCGAGTAATGGCATTGGCAGGCAAGCCTGCTCCCACAGAATGTGTGTCATTCACAACGAGGGCGATCACGTCATTCGCTTCCCCATAAATGGGCACCAATTCATATCGGGAAAAGGCCATACCGTTTTACTTCACCGCCTCAAACAACCCCGTAGCACCCATCCCGCCGCCGACGCACATGGTGACGATGCCGTAGCGCAGGTTGCGGCGTTGCAGTTCGCGGACCAGGTGGCCGACTTGGCGTGAGCCGGTCATGCCGAAGGGGTGGCCGATGGAGATGGAGCCGCCGCTGAGGTTGTACTTTTCGTTGTCGATGCCCAACCGGTCACGGGCGTATAAACACTGTGAGGCGAAGGCTTCGTTGAGTTCCCAGAGGTCGATGTCAGCGACTTGCAGGCCCTTGGCTTTCAGCAGTTTGGGCACCGAGTACACCGGGCCGATGCCCATTTCATCCGGGTTGCATCCGGCCACGGTGAAACCACGGAAAAACGCCCGGGGTTTCAAACCCAGTTCCAGCGCTTTATCCAGGCTCATGATCAGCGTCATTGACGCGCCGTCGGACAATTGCGACGAGTTTCCCGCTGTCACCGAACCGTCTTCGGCAAACACCGGTTTCAGACTGGCCAGGCTCTCCAGCGTGGTGTCAGGGCGGTTGCAGTCGTCACGATCAACGATGCCTTCCACCAAACTGATCGCACCCGTGGCTTTATCCTCCACGCGGTAGGTCACCTTCATCGGTACGATTTCGTCATCAAACAGCCCAGCCGTCTGAGCCGCCGCCGTTCGTTGCTGGCTCTGCAAGGCGTAAAGGTCCTGCTGCTCGCGGCTGACGTGGTAACGCCGCGCCACGATTTCAGCGGTTTGACCCATGGGAAAATAAATGCCGGGCACCTGCTCTTTCAGCAGCGGGTTGATCAGGTTGTCCATATTGACGCTTTTCATCGTCAAGCTGATGGACTCAACCCCGCCCGCGACGATGACGTCGCTGCATCCGGAAGCAATCTGGTTAGCCGCGATAGCGATCGCCTGCAAGCCCGACGAGCAATAACGGTTGAGGGTCATGCCGGGCACGTTAATCCCCAGCTTCGACAGCACCGCCACGTTACGCCCGATGTTGTAACCCTGAGCGCCTTCGTTGGAGCCCGCACCAACGATGCAATCTTCTACCAGCGCGGGGTCCAAACCGTTACGCGTCAACAGCGCGTTGACGCAATGCGCCGCCATGTCATCGGGACGGGTCTGGTTGAACTTGCCGCGAAACGACTTGGCCAGGCCAGTCCGCACGCTGTCGACAATCACCACTTCACGCATGGCACATCTCCGTTCTTATTTGGGGCGAGGAAGGTTGCTAAAACTCCCTTGAGCATAAGTCCAGGTCACTGCACTGCGCGATGATCATTCATTGGCTGTATGGAAAATCATCGGATCACTTGGATTTGTTGTCCTTGGCGAATGCCGCTTCCAGTGCTTCGTTAATGGTGCGCAACACCTTGACCCGCGCCCAGTGCTTGTCGTTGGCTTCAACCAAGGTCCACGGGGCAATTTCGGTGCTGGTGCGGTCAACCATGTCATTCACTGCCGCGCGGTATTGCGGCCATTTTTTACGGTTGCGCCAATCGTCGTCGGTGATTTTGAAGCGTTTGAACGGAATTTTCTCCCGTGCTTCGAAGCGCTCCAGCTGGGTTTTTTCATCGATGGCCAACCAGAACTTCACCACCACGACGCCGGCCTCGGTCAATTGCTCTTCGAAGTCATTGATCTCGCTATAGGCACGCATCCAGTCCGCTGGGCTGCAGAATCCCTCGACCCGCTCAACCAGCACTCGGCCATACCAGGAACGGTCGAACACGGTGAATTTGCCCCGCGCCGGGACCTGCCGCCAAAAGCGCCACAAATAGGGCTGCGCACGTTCGTCTTCGGTGGGTGCAGCAATTGGGATAATCGCGTACTGACGTGGGTCCAACGCCGCTGCGACACGCCGAATAGCCCCGCCTTTACCCGCCGCGTCGTTGCCTTCAAACACCGCCACCAGCGCGTGTTTGCGCATACGTTTGTCACGCATGTTGCCCGAGAACCGCGCTTGCTCGGTGATCAGTTGCTCTTCGTAGTCGTCCTTGTCCAAGTGCAGAGTCATGTCGAGGCTGGTTAACAGGCTCAGCTCGTTGACGGTGGGCGCTTGCGGCTCCAAAGGCGTCGGCACCGACTTGGCTTTGCCATTGGCCAACGCGGCCTGCATGCCTTGGAGCAATAACCGTCCAGTGGTCAAGCTGCGGTAATGCGGGTCTAAGCCTTCGATCACGTACCAAGGCGCGTAATCTCGGCTGGACCGGCGCAGTACGCGCTCACCGTAACGCACGAACTTGTCGTAGGTTTTCGATTGCTGCCAATCCAGCGGGCTGATGCGCCAGCTGTGCAACGGGTCATCCTCAAGCGCCTTAAGCCGAGCTTTCATCTGTTTCTTGGACAGGTGAAACCAGAACTTGAAGATCAGCGCACCTTCATCGACCAGCATTTTTTCCAGACGCTCGGCGCTGTTGATCGCTTGATCAAGTTTGGCGTCCTTGAACGTACCGTGGACCCGGCCCTGAATCATCTGGCTGTACCAGTTGCCGAAAAAAATCCCCATGCGGCCTTTGGCTGGCAATTGCCGCCAATAACGCCAAGCCGGCGGATGGGCCAATTCCTCATCCGTCTGCTGATCGAATGTACGCACCTCGATCAACCGTGGGTCCATCCATTCGCTGAGCAGTTTGATTGTCTCGCCCTTGCCCGCGCCTTCAACGCCGTTGATCAACACGATCACCGGGAAACGCGCCTGCTGTTGAAGCTCGTACTGCACGTCAAGCAATGCTTCGCGCAGCGCGGGCACTTCGGCGTCGTAAGTTTCTTTGTCGATGGCGTGACCGATTTCGGCGGATTCGAACATGCACACATTCCTCTTTCAAGATCGCCCAAGACTAACGGATAGCGTGAATCAATGTCCGGTTAAGACAGCCAATCCTTGCGATGGGTCAACGGAAGGGCGATTTCATTCGCGACGCCCTCCCCATACCTTGGCCGCCACGGTGATTACGTTAATATGTCGCGCTTCTGAACTCTGTCGAGCCCGCCATGACCCTCACCCGCAACGCCCAGATCGAATGGGATGAACAGGGCAACCCCCACTCGCCGGCGTTTTCGGATGTCTATTTCTCGACGCAATCGGGCCTCAATGAAACCCGCCACGTCTTTCTAAAGCAGAACAACCTGGCGCAGCGCTTCACGGCGTTAACGGCAGGCGCGCGGTTGGTCATTGGTGAAACCGGCTTTGGTACAGGGCTGAATTTTCTGTGTGCCTGGCAGCTGTTTGCCCAGTGCGCCCCGGCCGAAGCTCGGTTGCATTTCGTCAGCGTTGAAAAGTTTCCGCTGACCCACAGCGACCTGCAACGCGCCCTCCGCTTGTGGCCGGAACTGACCGTCTTTGCCGATCAACTCCTGACGCAGTACGTGGCCGTGCATGAAGGCTTCCAGCAGTTTGTATTCGATGGCGGGCGAGTGACCCTGACCCTGTTGATCGGTGAGGTGCTGGAGATGCTGCCGCAACTGGACGGGCAGATCGACGCGTGGTTCCTCGACGGCTTCGCCCCGGCAAAAAACCCGGACATGTGGACCCCGGAACTGTTCGCCGAGCTGGCGCGACTGGCAGCCCCTGATTCAACCATCAGCACCTTTACCAGCACCGGTTGGGTGCGTCGGGCATTGAACGCCGCCGGGTTCAAGATGAAACGCACACCGGGGATCGGCCACAAGTGGGAAGTGCTGCGCGGGACATTTGTCGGCTGGCCGGACGATGCGATTAAACCGCTGGCGGCCAAGCCTTGGTTCGCCCGTCCTGCGCCCTTCACTGGCCCACGTAAAGCGCTGGTGATTGGCGCAGGCCTGGCAGGATGCGCGACCGCCGCCAGCCTCGCGGCACGCGGTTGGCAGGTGAGTTTGCTGGAGCGTCACAACGACGTCGCCCAGGAAGCCTCGGGCAATCCACAGGGCGTGCTGTATTTGAAATTGTCCGCCCATGGCACCGCGCTGTCGCAGCTGATCGTCAGTGGTTTCGGCCATACACGGCGGCTGTTGGAGCGCCTGCAACGCGGCCTCGACTGGGACGCTTGCGGCGTGTTGCAACTGGGGTTCAATGACAAGGAAGCCGAGCGTCAGGCACAGTTGGCCGAGGCATTCCCTGCCGACTTGTTGCAACTGCTGGACTTGCCGACGGCCCAGGCGAAAGCCGGTATCACCCTGGCCTGCGGCGGTTTGTTTTTCCCCGAAGGTGGCTGGGTCAACCCGCCATCGCTGTGCCGACTCCAAGCGTTGCACCCGAACATCCAATTGCTCACCCACCACGATGTGCTGGAACTGCGCCGTGATGGCGAACGTTGGCAAGCGTGGGCCGGCGAGCATATGCTGGAACAGGCACCGGTGGTGGTGTTGGCCGGGGCCGCTGAGGTCAAGCGCTTTCCAGCCAGCGCCGAGCTGCCGCTCAAACGCATTCGCGGACAAATCACCCGACTGACTGAAACCCCGGCCAGTGCGGCGCTGAGTACCGTGGTCTGCGCTGAAGGCTACATCGCACCGGGCCGCTCTGGCGAACACACGCTGGGCGCCAGTTTCAACTTCAAGAGCAATGACCTGACGCCCACCACCGCCGACCATTTGGACAACCTGCAACTGCTGCAAGAAATATCTGTCGACCTGGTGAAACGCCTCGGCGCCGATACCTTAGCCCCCGAGGACTTGCTCGGCTTCGCCGGTTTCCGCTGCACCAGCCCGGACTACTTGCCCATCGTCGGGCCGCTGGCGGACAAAGACGCGTTCGTCGAGGCCTACGCCGTGCTGGGCAAAGACGCCCGCCAAGTACCGGATACCCAATGCCCGTGGCTTGACGGTTTGTACGTCAACAGCGGCCATGGTTCTCGGGGATTGATCACCGCCCCCTTGTCCGGCGAACTGCTCGCCGCCTGGCTGGACAACGAACCGCTGCCACTGCCCCGCAGCGTCGCCGAAGCCTGTCACCCGAATCGTTTTGCGTTGCGAGGGTTGATACGGGGTAAGGCGTGAGGCGGTTGTTTTTGGCGCTGCGCGATTGACGCCTACAGATGGCCTCCCGCCCGCAGGTCGCCTGTGAATTGAATATCAAACGTCGGCAAGAGGCCCGTCGCAGGCAAGCCTGCTCCCACAGTACCGCAGACAAACATAGAGACTGTGGCTTGCCGACGAAAGCGGCGAATCAGACGCCACCAAGTCGCGTTTTCACCAAAATCAATGCCACTAAACCCCACACCAGCTATCCTCTCCCCACCCCAATTGCCCAGGCGAACCTCCATGCTGCAAGTGCAAGCCGTGTTCAAAAGTTACCCCACGCCACAAGGTCCATTGGCGGTGTTGCAGGGGGTGGATTTGAACCTTGAACACGGCAGCAGCCTCGCATTGATGGGCGAATCAGGCAGCGGTAAAAGCACCGTGTTGCACTTGGTCGCTGGGCTAGACAACGTTGATCGCGGCGTCATCCGTATCGGCGGCCATCGGCTGGACCAGATGAACGAAACCCAACTTGCCCACTGGCGACGCACCGAAATCGGCCTGGTATTTCAACAATTCAACCTGATCAGCAGCCTCAAGGTTGAAGACAACCTGGCCTTTCAAGCACGCCTGGCCGGTCGATTCGATCCGGTCTGGCAAGCGCAACTGATCGAGCGCCTGGGGCTCGGCGATTTACTCAAACGCTACCCGGAACAACTTTCGGGCGGGCAACAACAACGCGTCGCCCTGGGGCGCGCCCTCGCCTCGCGTCCCGGTTTATTGTTGGCCGATGAACCCACCGGCAACCTGGACGAAGCCACCAGCGATGAAGTCCTTCAGTTGCTCCTCGATTTGCTCCGGGACAGCCCCACCAGCCTCCTGATGGTGACCCATAGTCCGCGTATCGCCGCTCGCCTGGCGAACAAAGTGGTGCTGCATGCCGGGCGCTTGGCCGCTGCAGGCGAACGCTAACGTGCAGGTTTTTTATTGGACATTGCGTGCACTGCTGAGCCATTGGCGCAGGCACCCAGTGCAGTTTTTCAGCGTGCTCACCGGGCTATGGCTGGCGACCAGTTTGCTGACGGGGGTGCAAGCGCTGAACAGTCAGGCGCGGGAAAGTTATGCACGTGCCAGCCAATTGATCGGCGGCGAACCTCAGGCCAGCCTCAGCGCACCCAATGGCGCTACCTTTCCTCAAGCGCTGTTCATCAGCCTACGCCGTGCGGGTTGGCCGGTGTCACCGGTATTGCAGGCGCGGGTGACGCTCAAAGGTCATGAAGACCAACGCCTGCAATTGATGGGCATCGAGCCGCTGTCGCTGCCCGACGGTGCGGCGGTGGCGGGCAAAGACTTAGACATTGCGCAGATGGTCGGATTTTTCAGCGCGCCGGGCAGCACCTGGATCGCGCCGCAGACCTTACTGGCATTGGGTTTTCACGAAGGTGACACGCCGTTGACCGACAGCGGCCGCACCTTGCCACCGCTGCACAGTCAGACCGACATGGCGCCCGGTTTGTTGTTGGTGGACATCGGCTTCGCGCAACACCTGCTAGACGCGCCGCAACAGCTTTCCCGGCTTCTATTGCCCAAGGCATTCGCGGACAACAAACCGGTGTTACCGGCCAATCTGATGGGCCAGTTGATCCTTAAAACCAGTGGCGAAGAAAATAACCTGGAGCGCCTCACCGAAAGCTTTCACCTGAACCTCGATGCCTTGGGGTTCCTATCGTTCGTGGTGGGGTTGTTCATCGTCCACGCCGCCATCGGTTTGGCCCTTGAACAACGCCGGGGCCTGTTGCGAACCCTGCGGGCGTGCGGGGTCAGCGCCCGGTTGTTGATCATCAGCCTGGCTGTCGAACTGGGTTGCCTGGCCGTGCTCGGCGGGATTGCCGGGGTCATCAGCGGCTATGTGCTGGCCAGTGTCTTGTTGCCCGATGTCGCCGCCAGCCTGCGGGGCTTGTACGGCGCCGAAGTGGCGGGACAGTTGAGTTTGAGCCCGTGGTGGTGGGCCAGCGGAGTCGGTTTAAGCCTGCTCGGCGCGCTGCTGGCCGGGGCCAACAGTTTGTTGCGCGCCGCCCGCATGCCGTTGTTGGCGTTGGCCAATGCACAAGCCTGGCACCAGGCGCACAGCCGTTGGCTGCGTCGACAAGCCTGGGTCGCAGGGTTGGCGATGCTGGTGGCGTTGATTGCGTTACTTTTTGGCGACAGTTTGACCAGCGGTTTTGTACTGATGGGCACCTTATTGCTCGGCGCCGCGCTTGGGCTGCCGGTATTGCTCAACGCCCTGCTCAATCGGCTACTGGGGCGAAGCCGTTCGGTTCTCGGTCAATGGTTTCTCGCCGATTGCCGCCAACAGTTACCCGCCTTGAGCCTGGCGTTGATGGCGCTGTTGCTGGCGTTGGCGGCCAATATCGGCGCGGGCAGCATGACCTCTGGTTTCCGCCAGACCTTTACCAACTGGCTGGAGCAACGCCTGACCGCCGAGTTGTACCTCAACCCGCAAAACCCGGCCCAGGCACGGGACATGCAGACCTGGCTTAGCAGCCAACCGTCAGTCACTGCAGTGCTACCCAACTGGCAAGTTTCGATTCAGTTGCAGGGCTGGCCAGCAGACCTGTTCGGGGTCATCGACCACCCCACCTATCGTCAACACTGGCCGCTGCTGCAATCGGCAGCGGGCGATCCTTGGGATCAACTGGCTCAGGACGACACCGTGATGCTCAGCGAACAACTGGCGCGACGGTTGAAAGTCGAGGTCGGTGATCAACTGACGATTCCCACACCTCAAGGCCACTGGACGCCCCGCGTCGTCGCGATCTACGCCGACTACGGTAATCCCAAGGGCCATTTGCTGGTCAACGCTCAACACCTGCTGCGCTATTGGCCGCACCTGTCGCCCAACCGATTCAATCTGCGCATCGCCCCGGCCTCGGTGCCGGCGCTGGTGCATGACCTTCAGTCGCGGTTTGCGCTGGAAGACAATCGCATCGTCGACCAAAGCCAACTCAAGGGTTGGTCAACCCAAGTCTTTGAACGCACCTTCGCCGCCACTGCCGCGCTCAACAGCCTGACGTTGGGCGTGGCCGGCGTGGCGCTGTTTATTAGTTTGCTGACCCAAAGCCAAAGTCGTCTTGGCCAGCTTGCACCGCTGTGGGCGCTGGGCGTAACCCGACGTCAACTGATGCTGCTCAACCTCGGGCAAACCTGGCTGCTGGCGGTGCTGACACTGGTACTTGCACTGCCGCTGGGGTTGCTGTTGGCAGGGTGCCTGGACGCGGTGATCAATGTGCAAGCCTTTGGCTGGCGGCTGCCGTTGCAGATATTCCCCGCGCAACTGCTGCAACTGATGGCGTTGGCGTTGTTGGCCACGCTGCTGGCCTCGGCTTGGCCCCTGATCAAGTTGTATCGCAGCCGCCCAGCGGATTTGCTGAGGACCTTCGCCAATGAAGATTAACTGGCTGCTGCTGGCGATGAGCGTCCTGTTATTGAGCGCCTGCGATGACGACAAGGCACCGGCCACCGGTTTTGCCGGGCTGGGCAACGACGCGGCGGCGTTTGCTCAAGTGGTTCCTGGCAAAGTCTTCAGCTTTCCTGAGGACCACGGCCCGCATGATGGTTTCCGCATCGAGTGGTGGTACGTCACCGCCAACCTCAAGGATGACCAAGGCCACGATTTCGGCGTGCAATGGACGCTGTTTCGCAGTGCGCTAAAAGCCGGGCCTGAACAACAAGGCTGGGGCGATCAAACCCTCTGGATGGGCCACGCCGCCGTCACCTCGGCCACTCAGCATTTCGCCGCCGAGCGCTACGCCCGAGGCGGGGTTGGGCAAGCCGGGGTCAGCGGCGCGCCATTCAAGGCATGGATCGACGATTGGACATTCGACAGCCAATCGACCGGCGACAACCCGCTGACCGACATGCAACTGCACGCTCGAGGGCCGTCGTTCAGCTATCAATTGCACCTCACTTCGACCCAGCCCCTGGTCCTGCAAGGGGCGCAGGGATTTAGTCAAAAATCCGAACAAGGCCAAGCATCGTATTACTACAGCCAGCCGTTTTTTCAGGCGTCGGGCAGCCTCGACATCGACGGTAAAACCTACCACGTCAGCGGTCCCGCCTGGCTCGATCGGGAATGGAGCAGCCAACCATTGACTGCCAATCAAACCGGCTGGGACTGGTTTTCCGTGCACCTGGAAAGCGGCGCGCAAATAATGCTGTACCGCATGCGCCAGAAGAGCGGCGAGCCGTACGTGACTGGCACCTGGATCGACGCCGACGGCAAGACCCAATTGCTAAACGGCTCGCAGATCCAACTCACCCCGATGTCCACCAGCGACATCGCAGACCATGAAATGCCCACCCGCTGGTCAGTCAAAATCCCCGGCAAACAGCTGGATATCGTCACCGCCGCGCTAAACCCAAAAGCCTGGATGGACCTGCGAATTCCCTACTGGGAAGGCCCGGTAACCGTAACCGGCAATCAAAAAGGCATCGGATACCTGGAGATGACAGGGTATTGAGTCACCACCCCCTGTAGGAGGGTCCGCCACGTCTTCGACGCCGCGCTGTCTCGCAGCAAACTGGGCGGTACTTTGTATGGCTTGAGGTTGCAGTGTGTCAGGTCGGAAGCCTTCCCGAATAAATTCGGTCCCACAGATTCTGGCGCTGCACAGATTTCTGTAGGAGCTGTCGAAGGCTGCGATAGGTCCGAAGAATCACCAGTGAATTGAATATCAAATTACGGAAAGAGGCCCCGTGAAACCATGCGGCCGAACGCAGGCGTTGCGCAGGGGGTGACGAGGCAAGAATGCCGAGTAAGCCGTGCGCGGCCAGGGATGGCCGCTCACGGCGACCCCCGGAGCGACGCCGGAGCGAGGGAAGACCGAGCCTAAGCGAGGTTCCGCATGGTGGGGCAAGCGTTTTGGGTTACCTTTTTGGCGTTTGAAAAAGGTGACTCGCTGTAAAAGCGAAACCCTACTTTCAGCAACCACAAATGCCGGATATACACACAAAACACAGCGCCAACCCACTGTTTTAAAAGATAAAAAAGCAGTTTGATAAGAGCCAACTTGTTGGCGAGGCGTCTGACGGTTGTGTCAGGAATAGCGCATCGCGAACAAGTTCGCTCCTACAGTTATAAAACTGTCTTATTCCCGATCGATCTAAAACATTCGCAAACCTCACGGGTCAGTTTCTGGTGTAGGCGACGCATCGTCTGCCCTCCCCAACGGACACCCGGTAAGGACTTTATGTGCGGATTAGCAGGTGAGCTACGCTTCGACCATCAACCCGCAGACCTCGCTGCGGTTGAGCGGATTACCCATCAACTGGCCCCACGCGGCCCGGACGCCTGGGGCTTTCATTGTCAGGGGCCGGTTGCCCTCGGTCATCGTCGGCTAAAAATCATGGACCTGACGCACGCCTCCGGGCAGCCCATGGTTGACCATTCTCTTGGCCTGTCGTTGGCGTTTAACGGAGCCATTTATAACTTTCCGGAATTACGCACCGAACTGGAAATCCTCGGTTATACCTTTTACTCCGGTGGCGACACCGAAGTGCTCCTTAAGGGCTACCACGCCTGGGGCGCCGATTTACTGCCCAAGCTCAACGGCATGTTCGCGTTCGCCATCTGGGAGCGGGACACAGAAGAATTGTTCATCGCCCGCGACCGTTTGGGCGTCAAACCGCTTTATTTGTCCCGGACCGACAAACGTTTACGTTTTGCTTCGACCCTGCCGGCGCTGCTCAAAGGCGGAGATATTAGCCCGTTGCTGGACCCGGTCGCGCTGAACCACTATTTGAATTTTCACGCCGTCGTGCCCTCACCGCGCACGCTGTTGGCCGGCGTTGAAAAACTCCCGCCCGCCACGTGGATGCGCATCGATGCTCGCGGGAAATCGGAGCAGAAAGTCTGGTGGCGCCTGCCCTACGGACCACACCCCGATGAAGCCAATCTGAACTTGAATGATTGGCGCGACCGGGTACTGGACAGCACCCGAGAAGCGGTGGCGATTCGGCAACGGGCGGCGGTGGACGTGGGCGTTCTGCTGTCGGGCGGTGTCGACTCAAGCTTATTGGTCGGTCTGCTGCGTGAAGTGGGCGTGGAGAATCTGTCTACGTTCTCTATTGGCTTTCAGGACGCGGGCGGCGAACGCGGTGATGAGTTTCAATATTCAGACTTGATCGCCCAGCACTACGGCACTCAACACCACCAACTGCGAATCAACGAAGACGAAATCATCGAGCAACTGCCGGCGGCGTTCCGTGCCATGAGCGAGCCGATGGTCAGTCACGATTGCATCGCCTTTTACTTGCTGTCGCGGGAAGTCGCCAAGCACTGCAAGGTGGTGCAAAGCGGGCAAGGCGCTGACGAACTGTTTGCCGGTTACCACTGGTACCCACAAGTGGACGGCGCCAGTGATCCGTATGCGGCCTACCGTGCCGCGTTTTTTGACCGCACTTACGACGAATACGCCGCCACCGTACAACCCAAATGGCTGACCGCGAACGATGCTGCGGGCGACTTTGTGCGCGAACATTTTGCCCAGTCGGGGGCCGATGCGGCGGTGGATAAAGCGTTGCGGCTGGACAGTACGGTGATGCTGGTCGATGACCCGGTGAAGCGCGTCGACAACATGACCATGGCCTGGGGCCTGGAAGCGCGCACGCCGTTTCTGGATTACCGTCTGGTCGAGCTGTCTGCCAGGGTGCCGGGTAAATTCAAACTGCCCGACGGCGGCAAGCAGGTGTTGAAAGAGGCCGCTCGGTTGGTCATTCCAGCCGAAGTCATCGACCGTAAAAAGGGTTACTTCCCGGTCCCTGGCCTTAAGCATTTGCAAGGTGACACACTGAAGTGGGTGCGTGAACTGCTACTCGACCCGAGCCAGGATCGTGGTCTGTTCAGGCCCGAGATGCTCGACAGTCTGCTGACTGATCCTGACGGTCAACTGACCCCACTGCGCGGCTCCAAGCTATGGCAGCTCGCGGCGCTGAACCTATGGCTCAGCGAGCAAGGACTTTGACCCATGAAACATAACGCTTCCGTGTTTGGCCAACGGCTGTTGCGCGGTCAATCGCCGTCTTATGAACGCCTGCAGGCACAACTTGCCGAAGACGGCAGCAACCTCGGCACCGAACCGCTCGCGCTGCATTGCGGCTGGGGTCGGTTGCTGATTGGCCACACCTACCGCGATCCGGCCGCGCTGGCCCAAGAACTGCTCAACGAAAAGCCTGGCGAGCGCGACATTGCGCTGTACGTCGCCGCACCCCAGCAAGTCTTGGCGCAGGCGCCGCAACACCTGTTTCTCGACCCGTCCGACACCTTGCGGCTGTGTTTCACCGATTATCGCCCGGCGCAAAAAGTGTTTCGGGGTTATCGAATTCGACGGGCACAAAACGAGGCCGATTGGCAGTCGATCAACACCTTGTACCTGACGCGCGGGATGCTGCCCATCGATCCTGCGCTGCTCACCCCGCGCCACCAGGGCGGGCCGGTGTACTGGTTGGCGGAGGATGAAAGTACTAACGCAGTGATTGGCAGCATCATGGGCCTTAACCACCAAAAAGCCTTCAACGACCCCGAGAACGGCAGCAGTTTGTGGTGCCTGGCGGTTGATCCGCAGTGCACGCGGCCTGGGGTGGGTGAAGTATTGGTGCGGCACTTGATCGAGCACTTCATGAGCCGGGGGTTGAGTTACCTCGACCTCTCGGTGTTGCACGACAATCAACAGGCGAAAAAGCTCTACGCCAAGCTCGGTTTTCGTAACCTGCCAACCTTTGCCATCAAGCGAAAAAATGGCATCAACGAACGTTTGTTTCTCGGTCCTGGCCCGCAGGCAAACTTCAATCCGTATGCCCGAATCATTGTCGAAGAGGCGCATAAACGCGGCATCGACGTGCAGGTCGATGATGCCGACGCTGGTTTGTTCACCCTTAGCCATGGCGGGCGTCGGGTGCGCTGCCGGGAGTCATTAAGCGACCTGACCACCGCAGTGAGCATGACCTTATGCCAAGACAAAAGCCTGACCCATCGCGCGCTCAAGGCTGCGGGCTTACGTTTACCGGCGCAACAGTTGGCCGGTGAAACCGACAACAATCTGGCTTTTCTTGAAGCGCACAAACACATCGTGGTCAAGCCGCTGGACGGTGAGCAAGGCCATGGCGTTGCGGTGGATTTACACACGATAGAAGAGGTGGAGGCGGCTATCGAACGCGCTCAGTCCTTCGATACCCGGGTGCTGCTTGAGAGTTACCACCAAGGGCTGGACCTACGCGTAGTGGTGATCGGATTTGAGGTAGTCGCTGCTGCGATCCGCCGCCCGGCTGAAGTGGTGGGTGATGGAAGCCACAGCATTGGCGAATTGATCGACGCCCAAAGTCGGCGTCGTTCCGCGGCCACGGGCGGCGAAAGCAAGATCCCGCTGGACGAAGAAACCGAGCGCACGTTGCACGACGCCGGGTACGACTACGCCAGCGTGTTGCCGGCCAATGAACGTCTGGCGGTCCGGCGCACCGCCAACCTGCACACTGGCGGCTGCCTTGAAGATGTCACCGGGATTCTGCACCCGGTGCTGGCCGATGCGTCGATACGGGCTGCCAGGGCCTTGGACATTCCGGTGGTAGGCCTGGACCTGATGGTGCCCGCCGCCGACCAACCGGAGTATGTATTCATCGAAGCCAACGAGCGTGTAGGACTCGCCAACCACGAACCCCAACCCACCGCCGAGCGGTTTGTAGACCTGTTGTTCCCCCACAGTTTGCCCGCGCACAGCTGACGTTCAAGACCACAAATATCTGGCCAATTTTGCCGCGTCAACGTCGTCTCGTATTAGGAGCCACCACATGACACCTGCAAACATCCCCGAACCGGATCTGACGTACCTGCAGAAAGTCCTGCTGGAAATGCTCGCGATTCCCAGCCCCACCGGATTCACCGACACCATCGTGCGTTACATCGCCGAGCGCCTGGAAGACCTCGGTATTCCGTTCGAACTGACCCGGCGTGGGACCATTCGCGCCACCTTGAAGGGCAAGCAAAACAGCCCGGACCGCGCCGTCTCTGCGCACTTGGACACTATTGGCGCAACGGTGCGGGCGGTGCAGGAAAATGGACGTCTTTCGCTGGCGGCGATTGGCTGCTGGTCCAGTCGTTTTGCCGAAGGCAGCCGCGTCAGCGTGTTCACCGACACCGGGGTTATACGCGGCAGCGTCCTGCCGTTGATGGCTTCTGGTCACGCGTTCAACACCGCCGTGGATGAAATGCCTATTAGCTGGGACCACGTCGAATTACGCCTGGACGCTTACAGTGCAACCCGCGCCGACTGCGAGTCGCTGGGTGTCAACATTGGCGATTTTGTGGCCTTTGACCCGCTGCCAGAGTTCACCGAAAGCGGCCACATCAGCGCTCGTCATCTGGATGACAAGGCCGGCGTCGCGGCACTGCTTACTGCGTTGAAGGCCATCGTCGACAGCGGCGCCGAACCCCTTATCGATTGCCATCCGTTGTTCACCATCACCGAAGAAATCGGCACCGGCGCAGCGGGCGTGCTGCCGTGGGACGTCAGTGAATTCGTCGGTATCGACATCGCCCCGGTCGCGCCCGGTCAACACTCCAATGAACACGCGGTCAGCGTGGCCATGCAGGATTCTGGCGGCCCGTACGATTACCATTTGTCCCGGCACCTGCTGCAACTGGGGCTCGAAAACGAACTGCCAATTCGTCGGGACGTGTTCCGCTATTACTTCAGCGACGCCCATTCAGCGGTCACGGCCGGGCATGACATTCGCACCGCGCTGCTCGCTTTTGGCTGCGATGCGACCCACGGTTATGAACGCACGCACATCGACAGCCTCAACGCATTGAGCCGGTTGTTAGCTGCGTACATCCTCAGCCCACCGGTGTTTGCCAGCGACGCGCAACCGGCGAAAAGTTCTCTGGAGCGCTTTAGCCATCAGATCGAACACGATGCGCAGATGGAATCTGATACCCGCGTGCCGGCGGTGGAAAGCCTGGTTGGGCAGAGGACTGATGAGACCTAACCCGTAGGGCGGCGCGAAACTGGGCGCCGTCTTGACTGAAAGGTCCTCACCCGCTGTAGCCTGTCGGTACCAAGCGCGTTAGCATCGCCGGGAATTCATGTGAGAACGCCATGCTGATCCCCTACGACCAACTTGAAGCCGACACCCTTACTCGCTTGATCGAGGACTTCGTCACCCGTGACGGCACCGACAACGGCGATGAAACGCCGCTGGAAACTCGGGTACTTCGGGTGCGCCACGCCCTTGGCAAAGGCCAGGCGGTAATTGTGTTCGAGCCGGAAAGCGAGCAGTGCCAGTTGATGCTTAAGCGCGACGTACCCAAAGAATGGCTCGACTGAGGTTATGGGGTGGGTGGCAGTGATGATTTCTCCGCTGCCAGCCGTCGGGAGATGCGGTAATGCACCTCCATACGATTGACCTTCACTTCTTTGGGCGCAGTGATTCCTAGACGAACCTGATTACCGTTCACGGCCAGAATCTGCACGGTGATGTTGTTGCCGATGATGAAGGTCTCACCAACTTCTCGCGTCAATACAAGCATTTTGCCTGCCCTCTTTTTGTTACAAAGAGAGCAGATTGCCCTGCCCGATTGCCCCCTTCAATCCGTCAGAAGCAAATCAGTAACGCCCTTCGGCAGCGCCAGACCGTTCCTACGGAATTGCCCTATTTTGAGGTAAAGGTATGGGAAAAGTCCGCATGTGCTGCCGGGTTTGGTCGCCTACGATTGTGAGAATCGCGGACCGAACAGGATGATGCCGGCGCCGATTACACACAGCGCCGCGCCCAGCCAATCGGACGTGAGAGGCCGAATGCGCTCTATCAACCCCAGCCAGCCAATCGACGCAACGATATAGATTCCGCCATAAGCAGCGTAGGCCCGACCGGCATACGTCGCCTCGACCCGGGTCAGCAGCAAGGCAAATAGCGTCAAGCTGACCAGCGCCGGAATAACCCACAAAACACTTTTGCCAAGCCGCAGCCACATCCAGAACGCATAGCAGCCGGCGATCTCGAACAGCGCGGCGAGGAAAAACCAAAGGTAATTGAGCACGGCGAGAACTCGCAGGAATGAGTGGCGGTAACCCTAGCGAGATGGGCACGGCAGAGCAAGGAATGCGCGATTTCGTATGCACTGTGCAGCCTGTGCAGGACCTATATCGGGAAGGCAACGGCGAGGAGCTTCAGAAAAACCGCGTCGTTTGCTTCCCGAATAAATTCGGTCCCACCGTTTTCTCGGGCAATGCACACTTTTGTAGGAGTCGCCGAAGGCTGTAATGAATGTTCGGTGCCTACTCTTCCAGACCTGCCGAAGACCCCTGTGTGAGTTGGCTGCCAACGAAGGCATCATTGCAGGCTACCTGGGTTTCAAGTCGACATCCGAAACGCGATGACGGGCCTCTTCCAGGCAAGCCTACTCCTACGGGATGTGCAGCGGCGTGGGTCCTTAAGCGCCGCTTTACAACTTCGCGCGCATTTTGTCTGACATCGAAGCCATTTCGTTGTACATCAACTGTGGGTTTTTCTGCTTCAGCTGCCACGCCATGCGCCCTTGTTCGTGGGGCAGGATCATGAACTCGCCTTTGGCTACTTGTTCGAAGATGTAGTCCGCAATATCGCTGGCACTGATCGGTGAGCTTTCCAGCAGTTTGCCCACTTGGGTTTTCATCGCGGGGGTCGGGCCACGGAACGAGTCAAGTAAATTGGTCTGGAAAAACGACGGGCATACCACGTGGACACTCACGTCCTGATGCCGCAACTCGATCAGCAGGCTTTCCGACAACGCCACGACTCCGGCCTTGGCTACGTTGTAGTTGCTCATGGCCGGACCTTGCATCAACGCTGCCATAGACGCGATGTTGATGATTTTGCCTTTGCTCAACTCCAGCAGCGGCAAGAACGCCTTACAGCCCTTGACCACGCCCATCAGGTTGATTGCAATCTGCCAATCCCAATCTTCCAGCGACAGCTCCGCAAAGAACCCGCCAGACGCCACACCGGCGTTGTTGACGATGACGTCAATGCCGCCAAACTTCTCTTCACAGGCTTGAGCAAAGGCGGTCAATTGGCTGTAATCGCGCACGTCACAGCGCTGAACAAACCCATCACCACCCGCCTCGCGCACTAATTTCAGGGTTTCTTGCAGGCCGGGCTCGCTGACATCCGACAACGCCAATTGCCAGCCTTCGCGGGCCCAGCGCAACGCGATTTCACGGCCCAGACCCGACCCGGCGCCAGTGATCATCATGCGATTTTGCATAGGGAACTGCCTTGTTATTCTGGGGAAGTTGAGCCGCAGTGTAGCGAAGGTTATCGCCGCCGCGCCCTACCATCAGAATGCTGAATGCCAAGGGCAAACCCACGGGTTATAAGGCTTTGCGCCGAGACAGGCAGGCGCTTAACAGCCCGACATAAACCGCTGCATTGATCACCACCACGACCGCGCCCAGCCATAACTGAGTCTGCGGCGTGAGCCCTACCGGGTAGATCAGTGGAATCAGGTAATGCTCAATGAAGTCGCCGTTATAGCCCTGCTCACCGGCCCGTAACCGCAACGCATTTTCCAGAGGGGTCAGCGGGCAATACAGGTGAAAGAATTCAACAACCGCGCCCCACACTACCGCCGGAAGGTGTAATGCCATCAACCAGCGCCAGCGAATAGTCAGCACCCCACCGATCACCACAAAGGCAATGAACAAAAGGTGCAGAACCACTACCGCGTCTGCCGCCAGACGATAAAGCATATTTCACCCTCTTCTAACGTTTTTACTTCAGGTGCTACGAACTTTTATAAAACGACGACAGTCGGAATAGTCACGCAGTACATGCTTTACGCATTAAGCGTCCAGCGTGCGACCTGTAGAAGCCATCCATAAAGAAAAGAAGGAACTCATCATGGGCATCGGCACTATTCTTATCATCATCCTGATCCTCCTGCTAGTTGGCGGCCTGCCTGTATTCCCACACTCCAGAAGCTGGGGATATGGGCCATCGGGCATCATCGGTACGGTTCTGGTCATCCTATTGATATTGGTCTTGCTCGGCAGGATCTAAGCTTGCGGAGTCAGAACCAGGATGAATTGAAAGCACAAAAAAAGCAGCCCTAGGGCTGCTTTTTTCGTAGCGGCTTTAATGCGTGTTAGTGAGCCACCGCACCGGTTGCACCCAGGCCAGTCTGCGAGCGCACAAACTGTGGGAGGAACAAGGCACGTTCGCCCTCTGCTGCTTTCGATTTATCAGTAATCGAGAAGAACCAGATACCGATGAAGGCCACGGCGATGGAGAACAGCGCCGGGTATTCGTACGGGAAGATCGGTGTAGCGTGGTGCAGGATCTGCACCCAGATGGTTGGGCCGAGGATCATCAGGCCAACCGCTGTTATCAAGCCCATCCAGCCGCCGATCATGGCGCCACGGGTGGTCAGGTTTTTCCAGTACATGGAGAGCAGCAGTACCGGGAAGTTACAGCTTGCCGCGATGGAGAATGCCAGGCCAACCATGAACGCGATGTTCTGGTTTTCGAAGAGAATGCCCAGGCCGATCGCTACGACTGCCAACACCAGCGTAGTGATCTTGGAAACCCGAATCTCATCCTTTTCGTTCGCCTTGCCTTCTTTGATCACGCTGGCATACAGGTCATGGGACACCGCCGACGCACCGGCCAGGGTCAGACCCGCAACCACTGCCAGGATAGTGGCGAATGCCACTGCCGAGATGAAGCCCAGGAACAAGCTGCCACCGACCGCATCGGCCAAGTGGATCGCGGCCATGTTGTTACCACCCAACAGAGCGCCTGCAGCGTCCTTGAAGACTGGGTTGGTGCTAACCAGCAGGATCGCGCCGAAGCCGATGATGAAGGTCAGGATGTAGAAGTAACCGATGAAGCCTGTTGCGTAGAGCACCGATTTACGCGCTTCTTTAGCGTCGCTCACGGTGAAGAAGCGCATCAGCACATGTGGCAGGCCAGCGGTACCGAACATCAATGCCAAGCCCAGCGAGAACGCCGAGACTGGATCTTTCACCAGTCCACCTGGGCTCATGATCGCGTCACCTTTAGGGTGAACTTTGACCGCCTCGGAGAACAGGGTGTTGAAGTCGAAGTTGACGTGTTTCATGACCATGATCGCCATGAACGTTGCGCCAGACAGCAGCAGCACGGCCTTGATGATCTGTACCCACGTGGTGGCCAACATACCGCCGAAGAGTACGTACATGCACATCAGAATACCGACCAGGATCACCGCTACGTAGTAGTCGAGACCGAACAGCAGCTGGATCAGCTTGCCAGCGCCAACCATCTGCGCGATCAAGTAGAACGCCACGACCACCAGCGAACCGCAGGCGGACAGGGTGCGGATTTCTTTTTGCTTGAGGCGATAGGACGCCACATCAGCAAAGGTGTATTTGCCCAGGTTACGCAGGCGTTCGGCGATCAGGAACAGAATGATCGGCCAACCCACCAGGAAGCCGATCGAGTAGATCAAGCCGTCATAGCCGGAGGTGTACACCAACGCGGAAATACCCAGGAAGGACGCCGCCGACATGTAGTCGCCAGCAATCGCCAGGCCGTTTTGCAAACCGGTGATTTTGCCGCCCGCTGAGTAGTAATCCGCTGCCGACTTAGTGCGCTTGGACGCCCAGTAAGTAATGCAAAGGGTGATACCCACGAACAGGACGAACATAACGATCGCCGATACGTTTAAGGGTTGTTTTTGCACAGGTCCGGAGATGGCCTCGGCCGCCCACAGGCTCGGTGCGAATACTGCCAGGCCAAGGGCCGCTAGTAGACGCCGGATCATTGCTGAGCCTCCTTTAGAATTGCTTTGTTCAGGTCGTCAAATTCACCGTTGGCACGGTAAATATAGATCCCGGTCAGGATGAACGCTGAAAGTATCAGGCCCACTCCGATGGGAATTCCCCAGGTGATCGATGAGCCAGGGCTTATTTTTGCCCCGAGTACATGCGGTCCATAAGCAATCAGAAAGATGAAGGCGGCGTATAGCCCAAGCATGATCGCCGAGAGTATCCAGGCGAAACGTTCTCTTTTCGAAACCAGCTCTTTGAAAAGCGGACTTTTTTGAATCGAGAGGTAAATGCTGTCATTCATTATTTTTATCCTCAGCACAGATGAGATGTAACGCATTGCACTTTGAATGTGCTCTAGCCCGCACTCCAGACGACTTTAGTAGTAGAAAGGCAGTTGTCGTGAACGTCGTCAGCGCCTGTACTTAGCGTAGTGTCTGGGAAGATAAGCGAAGGGGATTGACGCGAGGAATTTCAGAATGAAAGCAAAAGGCCACCTGACGATAACGTCAGATGGCCTTGAAAGGTGCTAACTAGACACGTTGCAGTCGATTACTTGGTCCACGCAGCAACACGGTCTGGGTGCTTGGCAACCCAGTCCTTGGCAGCTTGTTCAGGCTTGGCGCCGTCTTGAATAGCGAGCATGACTTCTCCAATTTCATCTTTGGAAGCCCATTGGAATTTTTTCAGGAAAGCGACCACTTCAGGTGCTTTCTTCTCAAGGCCCAGGCTACCGATGCTGTCAACCGTCTCGGCGGCGCCATAAACGCCCTTTGGATCTTCCAGGAACTTCAACTTCCACTTGGCGAACATCCAATGCGGAACCCAACCGGTTACGGCGATGGATTCATGCTTGTTTTCCGCACGGGTCAGCTCGGAAATCATCGCGGCGCCAGAGCTGGCCTGTAGTTTGTAGCCGGTCAGGTCATAGTCTTTGATTGCTTGATCGGTTTTGAGCATCACGCCTGAACCGGCGTCGATCCCGACGATTTTATTTTTGAAGCTGGTGTCTGTTTTCAAGTCGGCAATGCTGTTGGCGGTCACGTAATCAGGCACGATCAGGCCAATTTTTGCATCCTTGAAGTTAGGACCGTAGTCGACCACCAAGTCTTTGTTCTTGGTCCAGTATTCGCCGTGGGTCACGGGCAGCCAAGCGGAGAGCATGGCGTCAAGCTTACCGGTCGCAACACCTTGCCACATGATCCCGGTCGCAACAGCCTGGAGTTTGACAGGGTAACCGAGCTTCTGCTCGATCACTTGGGCGGCTACGTTAGTGGTTGCAACGCTGTCAGACCAGCCGTCAACATAACCGATCGACAGTTCGGGTTTTGCGTCTGCAAGGGCCAGCGTGGAACTGATCGCCAGTGCCAGAGCAGCACCTGCGCCAAGGATTAGTCGCATCTTCATCGTTACTTCCCCAAAATGCTGCACCCGACGAGTGTCGGGCATCTTTAACGTTTTTTTAAGGGACCGCTGTTCATGCCCGGTTTTGGAGCGCTGCCGCCCCTTCACGCTTCACCCGTTCACCGCTCGCGAGAGTAGCAGTGTGCTGGCGCCCTGATAATCAACCTGCGATGGGAACCTTCCTGCTCTGTCAGCGACCTCAAGACAGCGAGAAACGACATCACGATGCTACTAACGACAAACCGACGCAAATAAATGACCGGGTCCGCTCGAACCTTGCATGTCTTTTCCCATTGACCCTCTTTCGTCAATTGCCTAGGTCTCGCCAGCCCCAGGATAAATACAGGTACCATGCCGGCCTTCGCCCCATTTCGGCCCGATCATGCCTGCCATTTCACGTTTTCCCGTTGCACCTTATCTATTCGCCTGCGTCCTCGCCGTGATTGCCCTGTGTGTCTTTTGGTATGGCCTGGGCAAGCCGGTAATCCTGCCAGACGCCGCCACTCCTACGCATAAATTGCAGTGCGCGTCTTACACCCCGTTTGATAAAGACCAATCGCCTTTCGATCAGCCGTTCACGCCGCGCCCGGAGCGGATGGACGCCGACCTTGCGCTGCTGGCCAAAGACTTCCAATGCGTTCGTACCTACTCAATGACGGGCCTCGAAGACATCCCCGCGTTGGCACGTAAACATGGCCTGAAGCTGATGATCGGCGCTTGGGTCAACGCCAATCCAGTGGACACGGCGAAGGAGATCAACGCCTTGATCGCTTCGGCCAATGCCAACCCGGATGTGGTGACGTCGGTGATCGTGGGTAACGAAGTGTTGCTGCGTAAGGAAGTGACCGGGGCGCAACTGGTCAAACTTATCCTTGAGGTCAAAAGCAAGATCAAGCAGCCGGTGACCTACGCCGACGTTTGGGCCCTCTGGCTGCAATACCCCGAAGTGGCGCCGGTGGTGGATTTCGTGACCATCCACCTGCTGCCTTACTGGGACGATAACCCCAGCGGCATCGATGATGCGCTAAAGAACGTGGCGCAGATCCGTGAGACCTTCGCTAAACACTACGCGCCCAAAGACATCATGATTGGTGAAACCGGCTGGCCCAGCGAAGGCCGCCAACGTGAAGCCGCCGTGCCAAGCCGGGTTAACGAAGCGCGCTTTATTCGCGGCTTCGTCGCGATGGCTGAACAGATGGGCTGGCATTACAACTTGATCGAAGCCTTCGACCAACCCTGGAAGCGGGCGTCTGAAGGCGCAGTCGGTGGTTATTGGGGTTTGTTCGATGCGGATCGCCAGGAAAAAGGCGTGCTCGACGGTCCGGTGTCGAACCTGGCGTACTGGCCGTTCTGGCTGTCGGTCAGCGGCCTATTGTTCGTCTTGACCCTGGCGCTGGCCGGACGTGTATCGACCACCCGCTCGGCGCTGGTCTTGCCATTATTGGCGGCGCTGGGTGCCTGCTCTATCGGCACCTGGGGTGAATTGGCGCGGGTCACCTCACGCTTCACTGGCGAGTGGGTCTGGGCGGCGGCATTGGTCGGCCTGAACCTGGTGGTACTGGCCCACGCGGCGTTGGCGCTGTCGGCAAAAGACGGATGGCGCGCACGGGCGTTTATGTGGTTCCAAACCCGGGCCGGTTGGTGGGTAGCCGCCACCGGTTTCGTCGCCGCCGTCACGATGCTGGGACTGGTGTTCGACGCCCGTTACCGCAGCTTTCCAACGCCAGCGTTGTTACTTCCGGCGATGTTCTACTTGTTCCGGCCGGTGGCGGTGCCGCGCAGAGAAATCGCCTTGCTGACCTTTATCGTCGGTGCCGGTATCGCCCCGCAGTTATATCAGGAAGGGTTACTCAGCCAGCAAGCCTGGGGCTGGGCGCTGGTTAGCCTGCTCACCACTGCCGCACTCTGGCGCTGCCTAGGTGTGCGTAACCGCTGAGTGTGAAAATTGTGTTACCGGCCCCACAACGGCCGGTGCTTAAGCGGGTAACACGGAAACAAAATCTGATTTTGTTCGTTGGCTCTTTTGATCTGAATTTTTCAAGCTTTTGATTTATAAGGAATTTATAAAGTTGGCACGGG
This sequence comes from Pseudomonas sp. CCI4.2, assembly GCF_034350045.1. NCBI lineage: Bacteria > Pseudomonadati > Pseudomonadota > Gammaproteobacteria > Pseudomonadales > Pseudomonadaceae > Pseudomonas > Pseudomonas sp. CCI4.2. Next base: position 5,225,297 of record NZ_CP133781.1, read on the forward strand.
TTCTGCTATCTTTACTGCATAACAAAAACAAGAAACGCAGCAGCACCCAATAAAAACAATACGTATCGGCTCTGACATAACAAGAACAACACGGACAGAGGCGTAGCTAACAGATTTTTTTGGAGTGGAAATGCTTTATTGGGATTTCGATCCCACAACCGGGCAGAGAACAATAAAACTACCGTCAGGTAGCTCCCGAACTGGTTGGATCACGCAAGTGATGAAAGCAGGACAGCGCTCAAAAAAATACGTTTGCTCTTGATCCTGAATGGGGATCACACGAACAGCAGTAAGGGATTGGTCGCCAAAAACAATAACAGGCCGCCCTAGAATAATAAAAATAGAGCACGCAATACGATTAGAGGGGAGCCCAGGCTCCCCTCAGTGCTGTCTGGGGTTTGAGAATTTTTGCGGGCGCTGCCGATGGCAGCGATCAGATATTCAGTGCCTACCGGTCCGTGCCTGCCGAAGCTTCTGTGGGAGATGGCGTGCCAACGAAAGCGTCATTGCAGGCAACCCAGGTTTCAGGTCGACATCAGCGGCGCGATGACGGGCCTCTTCGCAGGCAAGCCTGCTCCCACCGGTTTCTCGGGCGATGCTCCTACCGAGGATTGGTTCGACCGGCCCGAACCAACCGCAGCCCCGCAATCACCACCCCGAATACCGCAAGGCCGGCACTGTAGAGCACCAGCGCTGGAATGCCACACAGCATCGCCAGCACCGCCAACGCCCAGCCCGCACGACCCGGCACGCAGAACGCGATGATCGAAATAATCAGCGTCGCCCAGCCCATGGTGCCAAAGTGGATCATCAGCCCGATACTGGACCGCGCCTGGCACTGCCAATCCAACGCCTCATTGGCGCAAATACCCACCCAGCGCGCATCTTCCATCAACGAAAAACGCACGCCATAGCTAGCGGCAAACCACAGTGGCAGAACAATAAGCAGCACAATCAGCGGCAAACGGCGGGACATGCAGTACTCCAGAAAACCAACGAACGAACGCCAAACGGCGCCCAGCATAATCGCCCAACGCCGGTATGCAAGACACTGAATCAAGTTTAAGACCACGCGTACTGTTTATCGCACGGGGGGACCGTGTATCGTCGCGACTTATTTATTGGGCGTTTCCTTGCAAGTGCGGCACTTTGGCACTACACCCGTGGTCATAGCCTGCGTATCTCATCCTGCACTTTCCTAAGGAAACTCTGAAAAAGGTTTTCAAATCTGGTGAAATGTCCCCCATCACATGAGCCGAGCGGTTGCCCCCCATGAAGCAAATTTCTTTCGCCGATGCCGAGTACGCCGGTAAACGTAAGCGAACCCGCCGTGAGATTTTCCTGAGCGAGATGGACAAGGTCGTCCCCTGGAAGGGGTTGATCGCTTTGATCGAGCCGCATTATCCAAAAGGCGAAGGGGGCCGCCCGGCGTATCCCTTGATGGCCATGTTGCGTGTGCACCTGATGCAGAACTGGTTCGGCTATAGCGATCCAGCAATGGAAGAGTCTCTTTATGAGACCACGATTCTGCGCCAGTTCGCGGGGTTGAATCTGGAACGCATTCCCGACGAAACCACGATTCTCAACTTCCGTCGCCTGCTGGAGAAAAACCATCTTGCCGGGGGAATCCTGGAGGTCATTAATGGCTACCTGGGAGACCGAGGTTTGATGCTTCGTCAGGGCACAATTGTTGATGCCACGATCATTCATGCGCCGACGTCGACCAAGAATAAAGAGGGTAAACGCGACCCCGAAATGCATCAGACCAAGAAAGGTAATCAATATTTTTTCGGGATGAAAGCGCACATCGGAGTAGACGCTGATACGGGTCTGACGCACAGCGTGGTGGGCACGGCAGCCAATGTCGCGGACGTCACTCAAGTCGATCAGTTGCTGCACGGCGAAGAGACCCATCTCTGTGGCGACGCGGGCTACACCGGCGTAGAAAAGCGGCTTGAACATGAGGGGCGCGAGATGATCTGGTCGATCTCCGCCAGGCCCAGCAGCCGCCGCAAACATGGAGAAAAAAGCGTCATTGGCCGTGCGTTGCGCAAGATTGAATACGCCAAATCGCAAACTCGGGCCAAGGTTGAGCACCCGTTTCGGGTGATCAAGCGCCAGTTTGGTTACACCAAGGTGCGGTTTCGCGGGTTGGTAAAGAACACGGCGCAGTTGGTGACACTGTTTGCACTGTCGAATCTGTGGATGGCGCGCCGACATTTGATGGAGCCTATAGGACAGGTGCGTCCGCAGTATGGAAATTAAGGGTTAATAAGTGCTTAAAACCGGCTTATTCATCAATAAAAGCCGATATTTTCGAAATTTCAGTGAAGTACTTTCTTTCGGAGCGCTTGACGCCCGATTTGCCAGAAAAAGAAGGTCTTATTTCAGACCTTCCCTAAGGGATTTCGTCATGCCCCGTTATCAGCGCTTCGCTGCCTTTATAGGTGGCCTCGTTTTAAGTGCGTCTGCCTTGGCGGTCGATATCGACCCTGCCACCTATGGCTACCCTTTGACGAACCCGTTTGAAGCGACAATCGCCTCAACCCCACTGGACCTGCAGCCGAAACTTCCGGCCGATGCAGACATCAATCAGTCGGACTACACGCTCAACCTGCGTCCTGAGCGTGAATTCACCCTGCCGGATAACTTCTGGGCAGTAAAAAAATTGCGTTACCGCTTGGCGAAACAAAACCACCCTGCCCCCCTGATTTTTTTGATCGCGGGCACGGGCGCGCCTTACACCAGCACCATCAACGAATTCCTGAAGAAGCTGTATTACGGCGCTGGCTATAACGTCGTGCAGTTGTCGTCGCCAACCAGTTACGACTTTATGAGCGCCGCCTCACGATTCGCGACCCCAGGGGTAACCGCAGATGACGCCGAGGACCTGTACCGGGTCATGCAAGCGGTCCGCGCGCAACAGTCGGACTTGCAGGTCACCGATTACTACCTGACCGGTTACAGCCTGGGCGCGCTGGACGCGGCGTTCGTCAGCCACTTGGATGAAACCCGTCACAGCTTCAACTTCAAGCGCGTGCTGCTGCTCAACCCGCCCGTGAACCTTTACACCTCGATCAGCAACCTCGACAAACTGGTGCAGACCGAAGTCAAAGGCATCAACAACAGCACCACGTTCTATGAACTGGTACTGGGCAAGCTGACCCGTTACTTCAAACAGAAAGGCTACATCGACCTTAACGACGCGTTGCTGTTCGACTTCCAGCAATCCAAGCAGCATTTGACCAATGAACAGATGGCAATGCTGATCGGCACCTCGTTTCGCTTCTCGGCAGCCGACATCGCCTTCACCTCTGACCTGATCAACCGTCGCGGGCTGATTACGCCGCCCAAGTACCCGATCACCGAAGGCACCAGCCTGACGCCGTTTCTCAAGCGTGCGCTGCAATGTGATTTCGACTGCTACCTGACCAACCAGGTGATCCCAATGTGGCGCGCTCGGACCGACGGCGGCAGCTTGTTGCAACTGGTGAATCAAGTGAGCCTCTATGCCCTCAAGGATTACCTGCACAACAGCCCGAAAATAGCGGTCATGTCCAATGCTGACGACTTGATTCTGGGTGCTGGCGACCTCGGTTTCTTGCGCAAGACCTTCGGCGACCGTTTGACCCTTTACCCGTACGGCGGCCATTGCGGCAACCTTAATTACCGCGTCAACAGCGACGCCATGCTGGAGTTCTTCCGTGGCTAAACGTCTTTTGTTAATCGCTGCCCTGCTCTGCGCAGGCGTTGCTCATGCGGCAGATGTCACTCCGGCCGCGCACCCTGCGACGGTTGCCAGAGCTTCTGACCCGGACGGTTTTACCGAGCCGTTGAAATCACTCAAGTTCAACCCTGGTTTGGACCAGCGCGAGTTTGAGCGCGCCACCTTAAACGCACTCAACGTGTACGACCCCATCGAGTCGTGGAACCGTCGGGTTTACCACTTCAATTATCGCTTTGATGAGTGGGTGTTCCTGCCGGTGGTGAATGGCTATAAATACGTCACCCCAAGCTTCTTACGCACCGGCGTGAGCAATTTCTTCGGCAACTTGGGTGACATTTCCAACTTGCTGAACAGCCTGTTCCAATTCAAGGGCAAGCGCTCGCTGCAAACCACCGGACGCCTGCTGCTCAACACCACCCTCGGGGTTGCCGGGCTGTGGGACCCTGCCACGTCGATGGGCCTGCCCCGCCAAAGCGAAGACTTCGGTCAGACTTTGGGCTTCTATGGCGTCCCGGATGGCCCGTACCTGGTACTGCCACTGCTAGGCCCATCGAACTTGCGTGACACCGGTGGCCTGGTGTTTGACTTCACCGCCGAATCGCAGATCAACTTCCTGAACGTGTCACAGGTCAGTGAAAACCACCCGGAAATCTACCTACTGCGCGCCATCGACAAGCGCTACATCACCACCTTCCGTTACGGATCGCTGAACTCGCCGTTCGAATACGAGAAAGTGCGTTATGTGTACACCGAAGCGCGCAAGTTGCAGATAGCTGAGTAACAGCCTGTGGATAACTTCTTCGCACCCTTTCTGTAGGCGCCTACTTGTTGGCGAGGGCAGCACTGCGGTATCCCAGAGGTACCGCATCGTTTGCATGATCGCCAACACGTTGGCTCCTACAGAGACTGCATCCCAATGCAGAATCGCATGCCAACCGTACAGGCTGCGTGGGGCCGAATTCTTTTATCAGCTTCTTCGCGAACAAGTTCGCTCCCACCGAGATTGAGGTGGGCTCATACCAATCGCAGCCTTCGGCAGCTCCTACAGAAATGTGTGCATCGCCATAATCCGTGGGACAGAATTCATTCATGTATCAGACGCAAACGGCTATATAACTAGCGCGGTTGCACCGACTTACCTGCATCACCATCACCCTCTATCAACGGATCTTCCCCGTATTTATTCTCTCCGACAGTCCCGGGGGTACACATAAACCCTAGCATTATGAGAGGGCCCGCAATCGGAACCAGAGAGACCAGGAATAACCAACCGCTTCGGTCACTGTCGTGCAGGCGTCTAATCGTCACTGCCGTAGTTGGCAAGAAAAGCAGGAGAAACCAGATGCCGGAAATTGGACCAAAACCGAAATCCCGATTATACAAGTCCAAGTTGACATCAACGATAAATAACGGCACACCCACCAGCAGCGTCCACAGCGTATAAATCCAATACTCCTTACGACGTGCGCGCCCACTAAAGTCTGTACAGTTGAAAATCACATCAAAAAACATAGCCATCCATCACATACCTTAAGTAAGAACTCAGGGCACGCAATATAAAGAAATCAATTTTTCTGTATGCCAGACTCCTCCCCAATTATGCGTAGGAATATCCAACACCAACCGTAAGACACTGCATCAACAATCCAACCCATCGACAAATCCGATCGACACCCCGCAAAAAACCCATCCATTGATCAGCCCGTTCGGCATAGCATGGCGGCCATTCCCACTTGATCAGGAGTTGCCGCAATGACTCAATTTCGCAACGTGTTGGCAATTCATACCGGCCAGCAGACTTGCGACGGTGCTGGCGTAAAGTTGACCCGGGTGTTCGGCGGGCAGAGCGCGGAGTTGTTTGATCCGTTTCTGATGCTGGATGAATTTGGCTCGGACACACCGGACGACTACATCGCCGGCTTCCCGTCGCACCCGCACCGTGGCTTTGAAACTGTGACCTACATGATCGAAGGCCGTATGCGCCATGAAGACCACATGGGCAACGTCGGGCTGCTGCAAGGCGGTGGCGTACAGTGGATGACCGCCGCGCGCGGGATTATCCACAGCGAGATGCCGGAACAGGAAGAAGGCACGATGCGTGGTTTTCAGCTGTGGGTCAATTTGCCCGGCAAGACCAAGCTTGGCCCTGCGAGCTACCAGGATATACAGCCGGAAAACGTGCCCAGGTTGACCACTGAAGCGGGCGTCACTGTGACGGTGATGGCCGGTACCTTCGACGACGGTCAGGTGCAACAGGCCGGTGCGGTGCAACGGCCGGACACTGAGCCGTTTTATTTCGACCTGCACCTGCCTGCAGGCACCGGCGTCAGTCCACACATACCGAAAGGCCACCGGGTGTTTCTATACGTGTATGAAGGCACTGTTGAGCTGGCGGGCCAGCCGCAAGCGATTGGTGCCGGTCGGATGGCCAGATTGTCCGAGGACGGCGCTGTGCAGCTGCACAGTGCGTCGGGTGCGAAGGTGTTGTTGATTGCCGGCAAGCCGCTGCGTGAGCCTATCGTGCAGTACGGTCCGTTTGTGATGAACACCCGGGAAGAGATCGAACAGGCATTGCGGGATTTTCGCGATGACAAGCTGACGGCTTAATTCGCTCAAAAAATATGGATTCTGTGCAGACTCTGTGGGAGCAAATTCATTCGCGAATGCAACAACGCGGTCTTTCAGACAGACCGCGCCGCCCGCTTCCCGAATAAATTCGCTCTCACAGGCTGCACAGGTTTCGCAGGTACCGGCGAAGCCTCACCCCAACCGCAAAAATTGCTTCAGTTGATCACTCTGAGCCAGGGCATCGCGGCGGCCCAGTTCGATCAATTCGCTGCAATAACCCGCCTCGAATAGCAAATAACTGAGCACCCCGGCGCCACTGGTTTTTGTCGCGCCAGGCCCGCGCAGAAACATCCTCAGCGCGGGAGGGAGTTCATGGCGATGACGGGCGGCGATCTCATCAATGGGCTGACTCGGCGAGATTACCAACACCTCCACCGGCGCCAGGCCCAGGGTGCGTACCGGCTGTTCTCCCGGCAACATATGGCTCAACATGTTAAGCCGCTCCAGCAGCTCGATATCACTTTCGAGACTGTCGATGAACGTGCTGTTGAGCATGTGCCCGCCGATCTGCGCAAGGGTCGGTTGCGCGCCGACCATCACCCGTTGCAGCGGATTATTGGTTTCAACGCCACGCGGATTGCCGCTGACCCCCACCACCAATACCCGATTGGCCCCCAAGTGCAGCGCCGGACTGATCGGCGCGGATTGCCGCACGGCACCGTCGCCAAAAAATTCCTGCTCGATTTTGACCGGTGCAAACAGCAGAGGAATCGCGGAACTGGCGAGCAGGTGATCCACCGTCAATTGGGTCGGCAAGCCGATCCGGCGATGACGCAGCCACGAATCAATCGTGCCTTTGCCCTGATAAAACGTCACCGCCTGCCCCGACTCGTAACCGAAAGCGGTCACTGCCACGGCGCGCAAATGCTTGGCGGCAATGGCGCGATCAATCCCGTCAAGGTCCAGCCGCGAGCTGAGTAGATCACGCAGCGGCGAGCTGTTAAGCAACGCCACCGGAACTTGCGAACCCACGCCTAACAAGCTGTGACCGACGAAGCGACCGGCCTGCCGAATCACTCCAGCCCAATCGCTGCGCAGCACTTGATGGCTGCGAAAGCCTTGCCAAAAGTCGACCAGTTGATGAATCGCGGTACAGAAATGTGCCGCGCCGCTCGCCAGTTTGACCGCGTTAATGGCGCCTGCCGACGTGCCCACGATCACCGGAAAGGGATTGGGTGCGCCCGCAGGCAGCAACTCGGCGATTCCGGCAAGGACACCAACCTGATAGGCCGCCCGCGCGCCGCCGCCCGAAAGGATGAGCCCGGTGATGGGCTCTGCCGCGCTACTGACAGCAACGCCACCGACTAACTCGCCAGTGTGGGTGATGATTTGTTCTGCGGCGGCGGTCGGCATTTTTTATTGATTAACCTTTCTTTTGAAGATCCCGCCTCTTATACAGCTTCGGCTCCCCCGGTGGTCGGCTTTTAAAGCGTCGATGGGCCCACAGGTATTGGGCCGGACACTCAAGTACCGCGCGCTCGACAAACTGGTTGATCCGCAAACAATCGACCTCGTCACTTTCGCCGGGGAAATTGCTAAACGGCGGGTGAATCACCAGCCGATAACCGCTGCCGTCGTCCAGACGCTGCTGAGTAAACGGAATTACCCGCGCGCGGCCCAGTTTGGCGAACTTGCTGGTGGCCGTGACCGTCGCCGCCGGAATGCCAAAGAACGGCACAAACACACTTTGTTTGGCGCCGTAGTCCTGATCCGGTGCATACCAGATGGCGTGCCCAGCGCGCAGGACTTTGAACATGCCGCGCACGTCTTCGCGCTCTACCGCGAGGGAATCAAGGTTGTGGCGCTCACGACCACGGCGCTGGATGTAATCAAACAGCGGGTTGTCGTGCTCGCGGTACATGCCATCGATGGTGTGCTTCTGGCCTAACAACGCCGCGCCGATTTCAAGCGTGGTGAAATGCAACGCCATGAGGATCACGCCCTGACCGTCCAACTGCGCTTGCTTGAGGTGCTGCAGACCTTCGATGTGCGCCAGCTTGGCCAATCGTTGAGGGGACCACCACCAACTCATGGCCATTTCGAAGAAAGCGACGCCGGTGGAGGCGAAATTTTCTTTGAGTAGATGCTTACGTTCGTCGGATGAAAGGTGCGCAAAACACAACTCGAGGTTGCGCCCGGCAATGCGTCGACGGTCGTCGGCAAACCGGTACATCACCAGCCCCAGCACCCGGCCAATTGCCACAAGCACTCGAAAGGGTAACTGAACGACCAGCCAGAGCAAGCCCAGGCCCGCCCAAAGCGGCCAAAAGCGTGGATGAAGAAAGTGAGCTCGAAATCGCGGGCGGTCCATTAAAGCTTCCGTCAAGACAGTGGCCGCGCATTCTACATTGTTCAGCTTGGCTTGCGGCCTGCGGGCGTTCTCGTTATAAGTCTCGGCACTTTTAGCGACAAGCTGCTTTATGCCGACCATGAGCCAAATCGAATTGCAAGACCAGGATCCAGTGTTCCAGTTGAAGGGCAGCATGCTTGCCATCACGGTGCTTGAGCTGGCCCGAAACAACCTCGAAGCCCTTGATCGCCAACTGGCGGCAAAGGTCGCCCTGGCCCCCAATTTTTTCAGCAATACGCCGCTGGTGCTGGCGCTGGACAAGCTACCGGCCGGTGAAGGCGCAGTGGACTTGCCCGGCCTGATGCGCGTCTGCCGTCAACACGGCTTGCGCACCTTGGCGATTCGCGCCAATCGCATTGAAGACATCGCCGCGGCAATTGCCATCGATCTGCCGGTACTGCCACCGTCAGGCGCACGGGAGCGCCAGCTAGAGCCTGCGGACGGTGAAGCGGCGAAGAAAAAACCGGAAAAACCGCCTGAGCCGACGATCAAACCGACCAAGATCATTACCTCGCCCGTGCGCGGCGGCCAGCAGATTTACGCTCAGGGCTGCGACCTGGTGGTCATCGCCTCGGTCAGTCCCGGCGCGGAACTTCTGGCCGATGGCAACATCCATGTGTATGGCCCAATGCGCGGAAGAGCGCTGGCCGGAATCAAGGGTGACACCAAAGCACGCATTTTTTGCCAGCAACTGGGCGCTGAACTGGTTTCCATCGCTGGGCAATACAAGGTTTCCGAAGACCTGCGCAGAGATCCGCTGTGGGGTGCCGGGGTACAGGTCAGCCTGTCCGGTGACGTGTTGAACATCACCCGTCTTTAACGGATACTGCCGCTTTTTTAAAGCATCTCTGATTCGTTGCAAAATCGTAGCAAATGTCGTCGGAAATCGAGAAAAACCAGGATTATCTGCCCGTTAAACCTGATTCAGGCTTCACGATTTCCAGCATTGCTCGGTGGTTGCCGTTTCAAAGGGATGCCCTTCAGGGACTAACTGTCCTTTTTCCTCTAGGGGTGAAACACCTTGGCCAAGATTCTCGTGGTTACATCCGGCAAGGGTGGTGTGGGTAAGACCACCACCAGCGCCGCTATCGGTACCGGTCTCGCATTGCGCGGCCACAGAACAGTGATTGTCGACTTCGACGTCGGCTTGCGTAACCTCGATTTGATCATGGGCTGTGAACGCCGCGTGGTGTACGACTTCGTCAACGTGGTAAACGGCGAAGCGACACTGACCCAGGCCCTGATCAAAGACAAACGCCTGGAAAATCTTTACGTGTTGGCCGCTAGCCAGACGCGCGATAAAGACGCGCTGACCCAAGAAGGTGTTGAGAAAATCCTGATGGAATTGAAAGACACGTTTGAATACGTGGTCTGCGATTCCCCGGCGGGCATCGAAAAAGGCGCACACCTGGCGATGTATTTCGCCGATGAAGCCATTGTCGTGACCAACCCGGAAGTGTCGTCGGTACGTGACTCGGACCGCATGCTTGGCCTGTTGGCTAGCAAGTCCCGTCGTGCCGAGAAAGGCGAAGACCCGATCAAAGAGCACTTGCTGCTGACCCGTTACAACCCTGAGCGCGTCACCAAAGGTGAAATGCTCGGCGTTGAAGACGTTGAAGAAATCCTCGCCATTCGTTTGCTGGGCGTGATTCCTGAGTCGCAAGCGGTGCTGAAGGCCTCCAACCAGGGCATTCCGGTCATTCTCGATGACCAGAGCGACGCCGGTCAGGCGTACAGCGATGCCGTGGACCGTTTACTCGGCAAAGAAGTGGCTCATCGGTTTATCGATGCGCAGAAAAAAGGATGGTTCCAGCGGGTCTTTGGAGGTCGTGAATGAATATTTTTGACTTCTTTCGTGACCGTAAAAAAGAAAGCACTGCTTCGGTAGCGAAAGAGCGTCTACAGATCATCGTGGCGCATGAACGCGGCCAACGTAGCACACCGGACTATCTGCCCGCGCTGCAAAAAGAGTTGGTGGAAGTGATTCGCAAGTACGTCAACATCGAGTCCGACCAAGTGCACGTCGCCCTGGAAAGCCAGGGCAGCTGTTCGATTCTGGAACTCAATATCACCCTGCCCGATCGTTGATCAAGCAGTTGCCCACGGCGGTAGCGCGCACCCTTTGATTCAGTTGGTGCGCGCTACCGCCGTTGGCGTTTCTAGCGCTTCGAGGTTTGTTGCACATGCCGTTGTCGAACATCCGCATCATTCATCAGGACGCCGGCGTTCTGGTGGTCGATAAGCCGACCCTGCTGCTTTCCGTCCCCGGCCGTGCCGATGACAACAAGGATTGCCTGATTACTCGCTTGCAGGAAAACGGTTACCCCGAAGCCCGCATCGTCCATCGTCTGGATTGGGAAACCTCGGGCATCATTCTGTTGGCACGGGACCCGGATACCCATCGCGAACTGTCGCGGCAGTTTCATGACCGTGAAACGGAAAAGGCTTACACCGCGCTGTGCTGGGGCCAACCGGAATTGGACAGCGGCAGCATCGATTTGCCGTTGCGTTACGACCCACCGACCAAACCCCGGCATGTGGTTGATCATGAATTCGGCAAACACGCGCTGACGTTCTGGAAAGTGCTTGAACGCTGCGGCGATTACTGCCGCGTGGAATTGACACCGATTACCGGCCGTTCACATCAGTTGCGGGTACACATGCTGTCCATCGGTCATCCCCTGTTGGGCGATGGTTTGTACGCGCACCCCCAAGCATTGGCGGCCTTCCCGCGCCTGTGCCTGCACGCCAGCATGCTGAGCTTCACCCATCCGCAAACCAGCGAGCGGTTGCGTTTTGAGTGCCCTGCGCCGTTTTAAGTTGAAACTGTTTCGCGACCTTCGCAGGCCTGCTCCCACAGGGTTAACCGCGACCGGTGGGAGCAGGCTTGCCTGCGAAGGCATCAGTACAGACACCATAAAACCCCACCGTGTGACCACACGACGCAGGCCAATACGGTAAACTCGCGCCATCGCTGTCTGGAGTCACTTATGCGCGAAACGTTGAATCAAGGCCTGATCGATTTCCTCAAGGCCTCCCCCACCCCTTTTCATGCCACCGCCAGTCTTGTCCAACGACTGGAAGCGGCCGGTTATCAGCGTCTTGACGAACGTGAAACCTGGACCACCGAAGCCGGTGGCCGGTATTACGTTACTCGTAACGATTCGGCGATTGTCGCGTTTAAGCTGGGACGTCTTTCGCCCGTGGCCGGCGGCATCCGCTTGGTCGGTGCGCATACCGACAGCCCCTGCCTGCGGGTCAAGCCACAGCCTGAGTTGCAACGCCAGGGTTTCTGGCAGTTGGGCGTCGAAGTCTATGGCGGCGCATTGCTCGCCCCGTGGTTCGACCGCGACTTGTCACTGGCGGGTCGGGTGACCTTCCGCCGTGACGGCAAGGTCGAAAGCCAACTGATCGATTTCCAGTTACCCATTGCGATCATTCCAAGCCTGGCGATCCACCTGAATCGCACCGCCAACGAAGGCTGGGCGATCAATGCCCAAAACGAGTTGCCGCCGATTCTGGCCCAGGTCGCCGGTGATGAACGCGTAGACTTCCGTGCCTTGCTCACAGAACAACTGGGCCGCGAACACGGTCTCAACGCCGACGTGGTGCTGGATTACGAACTGAGCTTTTACGACACCCAAAGCGCCGCGGTTATTGGCCTGCACGGTGATTTTATTGCCGGTGCGCGGCTCGACAACCTGCTGTCGTGCTTTGCCGGTTTACAGGCATTGTTGACCGCCGAAACCGACGAGACCTGCTTGCTGGTGTGCACGGACCACGAGGAAGTCGGCTCGTCGTCTACCTGTGGCGCAGACGGCCCGATGCTGGAGCAGATTCTTCAGCGCCTGCTGCCTGACGGCGAAGATTACGTACGCACTGTTCAAAAATCCCTGCTGGTTTCGGCGGACAATGCCCATGGCATCCACCCCAACTACGCCGAGAAGCACGACAGCAATCACGGCCCGAAACTCAATGCCGGCCCGGTGATCAAGGTCAACAACAACCAGCGCTACGCCACCAGCAGCGAGACGGCCGGTTTTTTCCGCCATTTATGCATGGCCCAAGAAGTCCCGGTGCAGAGCTTTGTGATGCGCAGCGACATGGCCTGTGGCTCGACCATCGGCCCGATCACCGCCAGTCATTTGGGTGTTCGCACCGTCGATATCGGCTTGCCGACCTTCGCCATGCACTCGATCCGTGAACTGGCAGGCAGCCATGACCTGGCGCATCTGGTAAAAGTGCTTACCGCGTTTTATGCGAGCCATGATTTGCCGTAACGCAACCCCCTGTGTTTGTTACGCAACAGTCATTTCGCTTTTGAGGTTCTCTGCCCAGTGCCTGTTTTCTTGCGTCTATTGCTGCTCTGTCTTGTGGGGCTACTGCCCTTTACCACCGCTCAGGCGGTGAGCCTGCCGGGCATTCTTGCGGGTTCGTCAAAGGCCCAACCGCAGGCGCAGGAGCCGTTAGGGCAGTCTCTCGACGACGTGATCAAGACCCTGGAAAACGATCAACAGCGCACTAAACTGCTCGATGACCTGAAAAAGCTTCGCGACACCGCCAGAAAAGCCCAACCCCCCGCCGAGGAAGGCGTGCTCGGTTTGATCGGCAGCACCTTCAGCGGTTTCGAAAAACAATTTTCAGGCGAGGAGAGCCCGGCGAGTCGCTGGTCCGAAGAGTTCTCCCTGGCCCGAGAAGAATTGGTAGCGCTTACCCCGCCGGCCGATCAGTGGTTGCCAGTGATTCTCGGCTTCGCCGTGGTGTTGATGATTTGGGGCCTGCTGGCGGCGGGGTTGATCTGGTTTGGCCACCGAGTGCGTGTTCGTTACGGCTTGTCCGAAGACCTGCCGCAACACCCGCGACTCTGGGACATGCTGCGCTTCGCCCTGCGAAAACTGGGGCCGTGGCTGGTGGCATTGATCATCACGGTGTACTTGAGCTATTCCCTGCCCTCCTCGCTGGGCAAGGACCTGGCAATGGTCTTGGCCTACGCGCTGGTGGTCGGCACGCTGTTTTCAGCGGTGTGCGTGATTGCCTTTTCCTTGCTGGACGGCCCTCACCGCCATCGCGCGCTGTATATCTTGCGCCATCAGGCGTTTCGGCCGCTGTGGACCATCGGCAGTTTTGCCGCCTTCGGCGAGGCATTGAGTGACCCTCGTCTGGTTGCCAGCCTCGGCGAGCACCTGGCGCATACCGCCGCCACCTTTGCCAATGTAATGGCGGCGATCTCCACCGGGCTGTTCATCCTGCGATTCCGTCGGCCGATTGCCCATTTGATCCGTAATCAGCCGCTGTCTCGCCGCCTGACCCGCCGCGCATTGAGCGACACCATCGAGATTCTCGGCACCTATTGGTACGTGCCGGCACTGATGCTGGTGGGCGTGTCGTTGTTTGCGACGTTTTTCTCGGCCGGAGATACCAGCACCGCATTGCGCCAGTCGCTCATCTGCACAGTGTTGCTGGTGCTGTGCATGGTCATCCACGGTTTGGTACGGCGTCATGCGTTGCGACCGCATCACGGGCACAAACGCCATGCGCTGTACTCGGAACGGCTGAAAAACTTTATCTACACCCTGGCACACCTTGCGGTTTGGCTGCTGTTTACCGAGTTGGGCCTGCGCGTATGGGGGATGTCGCTGATTCGCTTCGCCGAAGGCGACGGTCACGAAATCGTGGTCAAGCTGTTCAGCCTCGGCGCGACGCTGCTGTTTGCCTGGCTGGTGTGGATTCTCAGCGACACCGCCGTGCATCACGCGCTGACCCGTTCGCGCAAAGGTCTGGCCAACGCCCGCGCACAAACCATGATGCCGCTGATCCGCAACGTGCTGTTCGTGGCGATTTTCATCATCGCGTTGATTGTCGCACTGGCGAACATGGGCATGAACGTGACCCCGCTGCTGGCCGGCGCGGGTGTCATCGGCCTGGCCATCGGCTTCGGTGCGCAATCGTTGGTGGCGGACTTAATCACCGGCCTGTTCATCATCATCGAAGACTCATTGGCCATCGATGATTACGTAGACGTCGGTGGACACATGGGCACCGTCGAGGGGCTGACCATTCGCACCGTGCGCTTGCGCGACATCGACGGTATCGTCCACACCATCCCGTTCAGCGAAATCAAAAGCATCAAAAACTACTCGCGGGAATTCGGTTACGCGATCTTCCGCATCGCCATCCCGTTCAACATGAACATTGATGACGCGATCAAGGTAGTCCGCGAAGTCGGCCACAAAATGCGCACCGACCCGCTGGAGCGCCGCAACATCTGGTCGCCGCTGGAGATTCAAGGCATCGAGAGCTTTGAGTCCGGCAGCGCGATATTACGGGCCCGCTTCAAGACCGCCCCGATCAAACAATGGGAAGTGTCCCGGGCGTTCAACCTGTCGTTGAAGCGGCACCTGGATGAGGCGGGTCTGGACCTGGCAACACCGAGGTTGAGTGTGCAAGTGAATGCAGTGGCAGGTAGCGTGACCAAGGTCGGGGAAAATCTGTAGGAGGGTCCGCCACGTCTTCGACGCCGCGCTGTCGCGCAGCAAACTGTGTGGCACTTTGTGTGGTTTGAGGTTGCAGGGTGTCAGGACTGAAGCCTTCCCGAATAAATTCGGTCTCACAGATGTTGGCGATGCACAGATTTCTGTAGGAGCCGAAGTTGGCCCCTACAGAGGGTGTTTTTACCCCTCCACCACCGCGCTCACATGTATCGCATCATGCCGCCAATATTCGATATCACAGTCAATCAGCCTGCCCTGCTGATCATGGTTAACCCGTTCGATACGTAATCCTGGACTGCCCAGCGACACTTTCAACGCCGCCGCCGCGTCGATCTGTAACGCGGTCGGGACCATTTCAAAGCGAACCTTCCCGTACCGAATGCCATAGTGGCTCGCATATAACTCAGTCAGGGACTGATTCAGATCGAAGTCCAATATCTGTGGGAAATACTCTGGGTTGAGGTAGTGCTCCACATACAGCACCAGCCGTTGATCAATCCGTCGCGCGCGGCAGATCTGGATCACGCTGGAAAATGCGGGCAGTTGCAGCAACCCACACATCTGCGCCGACGCCGGTTGCAAGCGCGCAGAGATAACCAGGGTTTCAGCGACCCGCCCTTGAGCGCCGACCATGGCGTGAAAGTGGCTGCGGCGCATCAAATCGTACGCCAGGCGCGGCGGCGAAATAAACCAGCCACGCCGTTCCTCGCGGTACACCAGCCCCTGTGCTTCCAATTGCAGCAACGCTTCGCGCACGGTGATCCGTGTGGTGTTGAAGAGTTCGCTAAGCTTGCGTTCAGCGGGCAGCTTGCTACTGGGTGGCAACAAGCCATGTTCAATCTGTTCCTGCAAGGCCAGACCGATGGCTGTCACCGCTTTTGGTGCATCGTCACGCATCAACGTTACCTATCTGGACTAGTCCAGCGCAGTGATTGGACCACACCGAGGGCGAACACTGCCCTGCGACGCTCAACAAGCGTAGTCAATACTCATGACTGGAAGATGACACAGCTGCGGGCTGAGGTGGTTCAAACAGTCCTTTAAAAAAATTAACCTTATGAACATCAATAGCTTAACCATGGTCTACGCTTACCGAGCACGGCCTGACGTTAGCTGAGCAAAACCCTTGCAGGACTGATGCCGACATTAAAGTGTCATGCGCCAAGCCTAGATTGGCTCAGGTATTGCTGACCTAGACCAACCCAACCGCATCACCGTCGATAAAAATGCAGCGTTAAAACGCCCAAAGGAGCTTCGGATGAAACATATTTTCCTGGCATCACTGTTAGGTTCGACCATTGCCTTGTGCACCGCAGCCATGGCAGCTGACACCGACTTGCAAACCCTGGAGGCCGCCGCTAAAGCGGAAGGTGCGGTTAATAGCGTCGGCATGCCCGATGACTGGGCTAACTGGAAAGGCACGTGGGAGGACCTGGCCAAAACCTATGGCCTGAAACACATCGACACCGACATGAGCTCGGCCCAAGAAGTTGCCAAGTTCGCGGCGGAGAAAGACAACGCCAGTGCGGACATCGGCGATGTTGGTGCAGCCTTCGGACCAATCGCTGTGAAACAGGGCGTTACCCAGCCGTACAAACCAAGCACATGGGATCAAGTCCCGGCGTGGGCAAAAGACAAAGACGGCAACTGGGCGCTGGCTTATACCGGCACCATCGCGTTCATCATCAACAAGAAGTTGCTGCACGGTTCTGATGCCCCAAAAAGCTGGGCTGACCTGGAAAAGGGCAAATACAAAGTCTCCATTGGTGACGTAAGCACCGCAGCACAGGCCGCCAACGGCGTGCTCGCAGCAGCGATTGCCAAAGGTGGCGACGAAAAGAACATCGAGCCCGCGCTGCTGATGTTTAACAAGCTCGCTAAAGAAGGCCGCTTGTCACTGGCTAACACCACCATCGCCACCATGGAAAAAGGCGAAATTGAAGTCGGCGTGGTCTGGGACTTCAACGGTTTGAGCTATCGCGACAAGATGGTCAATAAAGATGACTACGAAGTGCTGATCCCGTCTGACGGCTCGGTAATTTCAGGCTATACCACCATTATCAACAAATACGCCAAACACCCGAACGCGGCCAAACTGGCGCGTGAATACATCTTCAGTGATGCGGGGCAAACCAACCTGGCCCGTGGCAACGCGCGTCCGATCCGTGCTGATCACCTGACGCTGCCAGCGGATGTGCAAGCCAAACTGCTGCCCAATGAGCAATACAAGAAAGTGACGCCGATCAAGGACGCAGATGCTTGGGAAAAAACCTCCAAGTCGCTGCCGAAGAAGTGGAACGAGCAAGTCATTATTGATATGAAGTGATGTCCCTGCTCCAGAAATAACGGGAGCAATCCATCACCTGTAAGAGCTGCCGAAGACTGCGATCAGCTTATAAAACTATCGCGGCCTTCAGCAGCTCCTACAGGGTATAGCGTCCAATTAAAGCTGGAGTGATCCCCATGAAACACAACGTCATCCTGGTGCTACTCGATGGGCTAAATCATAAGGTCGCCCGAAATACCTTGGGCCATCTTCAGGCCTATGCCAGTGCAGGACGCGCGGTGTTGTACAAACTGGAATGTGAGTTGCCCTCACTTTCCAGACCACTTTACGAATGCATTCTGACCGGCGTTAAGCCGATCGACAGCGGTATTGTCCACAACAACGTAACGCGGTTGTCGAACCAGCGCAGTATCTTTCACTACGCCACAGAGGCAGGCCTCACCACTGCCGCCGCGGCCTACCATTGGGTCAGCGAGCTGTATAACCGCTCGCCGTTTAACCCGGCCCGCGATCGTCATATCGATGAGCCCAGCCTGCCGATTCAGCACGGGCACTTTTACTACTCCGATCACTACCCTGACTCGCACCTGTTCGTCGATGCCGAAAGCCTGCGTTTGCGTCACCTGCCTAACTTCCTGCTGGTGCACACCATGAACATCGACGACGCCGGACATAAGCACGGCATCGACACCCCGCAATACCGCAACAGCGCGCGGACCGTTGACATGATTCTCGCCGAATACCTGAAAGACTGGATCGACGCCGGCTATCAAGTGGTCGTGACCGCTGACCACGGCATGAACAACGACCGCTCGCACAATGGCCTGCTCCCGGAAGAGCGCGAAGTGCCGCTGTTTCTCATTGGCGACGCTTTCAGCCTTGATGCAAACGCCGCCCCGAAGCAGACAGACCTGTGCGGCACCATCTGCGAATTACTCGGTATTGCTCACGATAAACCTGTATGCAGGGAGCTGTTGAAGTGAAATCAGTCCGAGGCAAATGGCTGGCCGTACTCTGTCTGGTGCCCTTCGCCGTATTTTTTATTGTGTTTCAGATCGCGCCGCTGGTGTGGGTGCTGATCAACAGCGTGCAATCGGAAGACGAAGGCTGGGGGTTGGCGAACTTCACCGAAATTTTCAGCTCGCGGTTTTACCTGCAAGCCATCGGTCACAGCCTGGAAATCAGCTTTTGGTCCAGTGTGTTCGGGATTCTTATCGCGGTCCTCGGCAGCTACTCCCTGCGCCGAGTCGATTCGCGGCTGCGTAATTTCGTCAATGCCTTCGCCAACATGACCAGCAACTTCGCCGGCGTGCCGTTGGCGTTTGCCTTCATCATCCTGCTGGGGTTCAACGGCACCATCACCATCATGCTCAAGCAGGCCGGGGTGATTCAGGACTTCAATCTGTACTCCGAAACCGGCCTGATTATTCTGTACACCTACTTCCAGATCCCACTGGGCGTGTTGCTGCTGTACCCGGCGTTTGATGCCCTGCGTGAAGACTGGCGCGAATCGGCTTCGCTGCTTGGGGCCAGTAGCTGGCAGTTTTGGCGGTACATCGGCTTACCGGTGCTGACCCCGGCACTGATCGGTACCTTTGTGATTTTGCTGGCCAACGCCCTTGGCGCCTACGCCACGGTGTACGCGCTGACCACCGGTAACTTCAACGTGCTGCCGATTCGCATCGCGGCCATGGTTTCCGGCGACATCACCCTAGATCCGAACATGGCCAGCGCCCTTGCCGTGGTGTTGGTGGGACTGATGACCCTGGTGACCATCGTCCACCAATGGCTATTGAAGAGGAGCTACCATGTCGCGCGCTGAATCCGGCTCCGCCGTCGTGTATCACCGAGTCGTGGTTTACCTGTTATTCATCATTCTGTTGCTGCCACTGGCCGGGACCTTGATCTACTCGCTGGCCAGCAGTTGGTCGGCGACCATTCTGCCCAGCGGTTTCACCTTCAAATGGTATGAGCAACTGTGGAGTGATCCGCGCTTCCTGCACGCGTTCTGGCAATCGTTGCTGGTGTGCGTCGGCTCGCTGATCCTCTCGGTCATCTTGATCCTGCCGCTGCTGTTCGTGGTGCATTACCACTTCCCCAAGCTCGACGCGCTGATGAACATCCTGATCCTGCTGCCGTTCGCCGTGCCGCCGGTGGTGTCCTCGGTGGGGCTGTTGCAGCTGTATGGCTCTGGGCCGTTTGCGATGGTCGGCACACCGTGGATTTTGATCGGCTGCTACTTCACCGTGGCGCTGCCGTTCATGTACCGGGCGATCACTAATAACTTGCAAGCGATCAACCTGCGCGACCTGATGGACGCCGCCCAGTTGCTCGGCGCCAGCACTTGGCAAGCCGCCATTCTGGTGGTGCTGCCAAACCTGCGCAAAGGGCTGATGGTCGCGCTGCTGCTGTCGTTCTCGTTCCTGTTCGGTGAATTCGTGTTCGCCAACATTCTGGTCGGTACCCGCTACGAAACCCTGCAGGTCTATCTCAACAACATGCGCAACAGCAGCGGCCACTTCACCAGCGCCTTGGTGATTTCGTACTTCCTGTTCGTATTGGTATTGACCTGGGTTGCCAATTTACTGAACAAGGACAAAAGCCAATGAGCTTCGTCAGCGTCGAACACCTGCAAAAGAACTACGCCAGCACCGCCGTGTTCAGTGACATCAATTGCGAGATCAAAAAAGGTGAATTCGTCACCCTCCTCGGTCCCTCCGGCTGTGGTAAATCCACCCTGCTGCGCTGCATCGCCGGCCTGACGTCGGTCACCAGCGGACAGATTCTATTAGACGGCCAAGACCTGGTGCCGGTGTCGCCGCAAAAGCGTGGCATCGGCATGGTGTTCCAGAGCTACGCGCTGTTCCCGAATATGAACGTCGAGCAGAACGTCGCGTTCGGTTTGCGCATGCAAAAAATCAATCCGGACGAAAGCCGCAAACGTGTCGCCGAGATTTTACGCCTAGTGGAACTGACTGACTTCGCCAGCCGTTACCCGCATCAAATGTCCGGTGGGCAGTGCCAGCGCGTGGCGTTGGCTCGTTCGCTGGTCACTCAGCCACGTTTGTTGCTGCTGGATGAGCCGCTGTCGGCGTTGGATGCACGCATTCGTAAACACCTGCGTGAACAGATTCGTGCGATTCAGCGCGAGCTAGGCTTGACGACGATCTTCGTGACCCACGATCAGGAAGAAGCCCTGACCATGTCCGACCGGATTTTCCTGATGAACCAGGGCCGGATCGTGCAAAGTGGCGACGCCGAAACCCTGTACACCGCCCCCGTTGATGTGTTCGCCGCAGGCTTTATCGGTAACTACAACCTGCTGGACGCAGCCACCGCCAGCCGCCTGCTGCAACGGCCGATCACCAGCCGCCTGGCCGTTCGCCCGGAAGCCATTGAACTGAGCCTCACGGGTGCGCTGGACGGCGAAGTGCGCAGCCACAGCTTGTTGGGCAACGTCATTCGTTATCGTGTCGAAGCACGAGGCGTGGAATTGGTGGTGGACGTGCTCAACCGCTCCGCCGCCGACCTGCACCCCGACGGTCGCCGCGTGAGCCTGTCCATCGACCCCTCGGCGCTGTGTGAGGTAGCCTGACAAACCGGTGGGAGCTGCCGAAGGCGGCGATTCAATACCTCGCACCAAGTCGCTGTGGGCGTTGGCTTGCCAACGAACGCGTTGGATCAGGCACCACGAGTCAAGCCAATTCGCAGGCAAGGCTGCTCCCACAGATTTGAGGAATAACGGGGTGGGGTTTGCCTTCAAACATAGAATTCCCCACAAGGCACCGCGTAAGCACTAGCACTACATTCAGAGGACAGCAGTAATGGCGTTAGCAATTTTTGACCTAGACGAGACCTTGATCGGCGGCGACTGCGCCAGCCTGTGGAGCGAACAGATGGTCCGCCTCGGCTGGGCCGACAAAGAATCGTTCCTGCGTAAAAACGATGAACTCATGGCCGCCTACAGCGCCGGCCAACTGGCCATGGAAGACTACATGGCCTTCAGCCTGGAACCCATGGCCGGTCGTACCCCGGAAGAAGTCGATCACCTGGTCGAACCTTGGGTCGAAGACTTCATCGAACCGATCATCTTCAGCGACGCCTGCACTGCTATCGCCAACCACCGCGCAGCCGGGGACAGAATTCTGGTGATATCCGCCTCGGGCACCCACTTGGTTAAAGCTATCGCCGCACGCATCGGCATAGACGAAGTGCTGGGCATCGAACTGGAGGTCAAGCATGGCGTGTACAGCGGCGCCACCACCGGCGTGCTGACCTACCGCGAAGGCAAAGTCACCCGCTTGATGGAATGGCTGGAATCTGAAGGCGAAACCCTAGACGGCGCGAGCTTTTATTCAGATTCGCGCAACGACTTGGCGTTGTTGCTGAAGGTTGAGTATCCGCATGTTGTGAATCCTGACTCAGCGTTGCGCGAACACGCGGAAAAGGCAGGATGGCCGATTCATCGTTGGTCATAGGGAACTGCCCCCCGCGGCGGTACTTGCGCGGAACATCCTGAAACGATCCATGAATTGAATTAACGACAAGAATGGTTTTACGTCGATTCGTCTAATGACATTAAAACCACTCGCCATTCATTCAGGGCCATTACATGACTAGCCGCGTTAACTATTCCTATACACCCGACGACGTAGATCGTGCTTTCAACGAAATAGCCGAACAGCTATTTGACAAAACACGAGACATCGACCAAAGCACAAACCCTACCCCAAAAGCACTGATCGTCGCTGGTGTCCAAGGCTCCGGTAAAACATACCTGCTAGAAAACACCCTGCTCAAAGACCCAAAATATTCGAACTATGTTCGCCTGTACCTGCCGGAATATCGAAAAAAACATCCTCAATACGCAGACATGGAGGGTATCGGGGTGTTGCATGCGTATCAGCACACCGAACAGTTCACTTGGGCGTTGGGCGCAAAAATTTTTCAGTATGCCTTTGCCAACAAATACAACTTCATCATGGAAACCGCGCTGGACAGCATAGATTTCGCAGCCTTTCCAATGACTGCGGCCAATGATGGCTACCAATTCGAGGTTCATTTGATTGGCTGCAAAAAGGAATTCGCGCACCTGTCCACCATCAGCAGAGCCCTGAAAAGCCTCAAGGATAAGGCACTGGAACGCTTCGTCGACCTTTCGGCCATCGAAGCCAGCATGGCCAACGCCCAATCGATATTGACAGCCTTCGAGAGCGCTTGCCTCTTGGTGCCCGGCTCGGAAATCATCATGTATGAGCGCGGCTTCGGTGTCTTGAAGGACCGAACTGTGGTGTGCCATAGCCGTTGTGATGCACCTGAACAACTGACTCCGCAGCCAATCAACACCCGCGATGGGCAAGTCATCAGCCCTGCGGAAAATACCGTTCGAATCGAACGCACCCCAATACTGAATGTGCCCTGCACTTATAACAATTACGCGACAATTGTGAACGCGCAGATTTTCACCCGGGATGAACGGGGGGAAACACTCAAAGAATGTCATCTGGCGCTGTCGCAGGTTGCGGAGTTTGCCAAACACATTCCTTATGCGGTTTATAGCGATCTTTATGCTTACATCGTCAAGTATGTATTTCGATAGGTGATCGATTGGGCTCACTGATCAACGTCGCCGCCAATAGTCACCTCGGCAGCTCCACATTTCTTTGGTAACCGGCACTTCGATTTTGGTTGTCACCTGCCAATCAGTGTTAAAGGTCATCTGGCCTTCCCCGCTGCACAAATGTTTTGTAGCAACAAGGGGACTGATTTATTTTCAAAGCCTCACCGAGAATAAATCAGTCCGATAAATAAATCAGACTCCTTTAATCTCTGCAAAGTGGCGACGCCGAAACCCTGTACACCGCCCCCGTTGATGTGTTTGCCGCAGGCTTTATCGGTAACTACAACCTGCTGGACGCAGCCACCGCCAGCCGCCTGCTGCAACGGCCGATCACCAGCCGCCTGGCCATTTCGCCCGGAAGCCATCGAACCGAGCCTGAGTGGCGAACTGGACGGCGAAGTCCGCAGCCACAGCTTGTTGGGCAACGTGATTCGTTATCGTGTCCAAGCACGAGGCGTGGAATTGGTGGTGGACGTGCTCAACAGCTCCGTCGCCGACCTGCACCCCGACGGTCGCCGCGTGAGCCTGTCCACCCACCCCTTCAAGTTTAAACATACAAGTTGGCTTGCCAACGAACGCGTTGGATCAGGCACCACGAGTCAAGCCAATTCTCAGGCAAGGCTGCTCCCACAGATTTGAGGAATAACGGGGTGGGGTTTGCCTTCAAACATAGAATTCCCCACAAGGCACCGCGTAAGCACTACATTCAGAGAACAGCAGTAATGGCGTTAGCAATTTTTGACTTGGACGAGACCTTGATCGGCGGCGACTGCGCCAGCTTGTGGAGCGAACAGATGGCCCGCCTCGGCTGGGTCGACAAAGAATCGTTCTTGCGTAAAAACGATGAACTCATGGCCGCCTACAGCGCCGGCCAACTGGCCATGGAAGACTACATGGCCTTCAGCCTGGAACCCATGGCCGGTCTTACCCCGGAAGAAGTCGATCACCTGGTCGAACCTTGGGTCGAAGACTTCATCGAACCGATCATCTCAGCGACGCCTGCACTGCTATCGCCAACCACCGCGCAGCCGGGGACAGAATTCTGGTGATATCCGCCTCGGGCACCCACTTGGTTAAAGCCATCGCCGCACGGATCGGCATCGACGAAGTGCTGGGCATCGAACTGGAGGTCAAGCATGGCGTGTACAGTGGCGCCACCACCGGCGTGCTGACCTACCGCGAAGGCAAAGTCACCCGCTTGATGGAATGGCTGGAATCTGAAGGCGAAACCCTAGACGGCGCGAGCTTTTATTCAGATTCGCGCAACGACTTGGCGTTGTTGCTGAAGGTTGAATATCCGCATGTTGTGAATCCTGATGCGGCGTTGCGCGAGCACGCACAGAAGGCAGCGTGGCCAGTGCATGACTGGAAATAACGCTAGGGGACTGATAATTTTCAATGCTTCACCGAAAAATCTATCAGTCCCCATTGGCATAAACAAATCAAACCCTTTTAATTGCATTAGGGATAAACAACCTGGTCTGCACTGACAAACTGAAACCGACTGGCAGCAGCAGCCGTAAAATTAATCCTGAGTATAGGAGCACGCTTACCGGTGGCTGCCATTTTTCGCTGAAATGACTGTGCGTCAGCCAACCCACCTGCTTTTGCTACATCGTAAAAGAAGGCCACGGTCCATTTGCGCGTGTTTTCATTCCAAGTGGCGTTTCCAGCGCCTTCAGGTCCTCCATTAAAAAGCATCACCTCATTCCATGAACTTTGGCCTGGGAATGCATTATGCGATGCAATAGCATTGCGCCAACCCTGGGTATTATCAGCGCTCCAAGAACATTGTTTATAATTTACCTGACCCGCAGATTGGAAATGTTGATTCCACTGCGCCGCTGTCGAATAACCTAACTTATTGTCACAACTTCCCCACGCATAGCCAATATTAGGACTGCCAAGCCCAGTCGACTCAAAGTCACAGCCTAGATAGTTTCGATTCATTGTTCTTGTGGTATAAGCGTCAAAAGGATAAATGCATTCAATTAGGGGGTTTCTGGTGGTTGAATAAACGGGATAAGTTATACCGGGTACCGTTTTCGCAATCGCATCAGCCGGATCCAGCAAAATATACCCTGCTCGTTTATAGAACGCAGTTGTATTCAAATCATGGCGAATCCACGAATACGAAGTCGCACGTAACTGCAGCGCAGTAGGGCTCGGTTCCCAAGGATTGAAAGCGCCATCGTCTGTCGTCCTCAATAGTATCCCCGTGCAGAAATAATAGCCTCGTGCTTTGCCCGTTCCATACTCCGTACAGGCGGTGGTGTCTTCGTTGTAGTTCTTGTTCATCAACGCCGTAATACCCGGCCCGTCGCCCAAATCAGCTTGTATCGACGCCTTCCCCTGCATCGATGGGACAGGGGTGACATCTACAGGGACAAGCTCCACACCCTGCTCAGCAGGCTCGTACGTGGAAGGTACAGTACAGCCCATTAACACACTTATAAAACATACATATATCAACATTCCGCGTTTCATGATTATCACTCCTTGATTTGATTTGACTGACCTTCAGTCATAACACTACTCATTCAAGATTAGGTTAATCTGGGTGTGCGCTATGCGGCACGTGCGATAATACCTTCCGTACAGGTCTAAGGCTGAGCGGCTTGATCGGTAGCGGCATAGCTGAACGGTTCGCCATTCAACTGGGCTAAATTCAGCCGCACTATCGGCACCCAACGACCCGTCTTGTTCTTGAACTTGGTCTGGTACGCCTTCGCTTCAGCCAATCCAGCACTCGCAGAGGTCTTATAAAAGAACGCTTCGATGGGCAGGCTTGCTCCGTAATCTTGGGGCCAGGTAGTTATCATAATCTCATTCCAAAGTGCTTCCATATTGGGAGGGCGTTTAGCGCGTACCTGATAGCTGGTGGCAAACTGTACGGCATCTGCAGTACTGAGTGAGCATTGATAATCGCGATTTAGAAGAGTCTGAGTATACGTGTACCACTGTTCCACTGTTCTAACATTGACACTAGAACAGGAGCTTAGATCTGCGGCCGGAACACTACGTGGCTTGAGACCACACCCACTGTTAGATCGAACACCGACAATAGTTCCCGCATCGTAGGCATATATACACAGGTAGACAGGTGCTTTTTGTTGAGCAATCGCACTATTCTGGTCGAAAAAGATAAACCCGCTGTTGTGATAAAGGCTATCTACATGAGCGTCTACGCGCATATAAGAGAATGAAACCCCTCCCAGCTTTACGGCGCTAGGGCTTGGGTCCCAAGGGTCGAAATTTCCATTTTCCGTGGCCCGTATGACAACACCATCGCAATAGTAGGCTGGTGTGTCACCCGAACACGAATCACGTGTATCACGGTATCGCGCGTTGATTGCTTTTGCTGCGTCCTCGCCTGGCGTCGAGCCCGCGATAATATGGAGGGTTAACGGCTGCGATATCTCGAGAGGATTGCCATCGATACCGACACTGTAAGTCACCACTGCATCGCCATCGACATCTTTGGCGATCTCGGTTTTAGGGAAACTCTGAAAAAGGTTTTCAAATCTGGTGAAATGTCCCCCATCACATGAGCCGAGCGGTTGCCCCCCATGAAGCAAATTTCTTTCGCCGATGCCGAGTACGCCGGTAAACGTAAGCGAACCCGCCGTGAGATTTTCCTGAGCGAGATGGACAAGGTCGTCCCCTGGAAGGGGTTGATCGCTTTGATCGAGCCGCATTATCCAAAAGGCGAAGGGGGCCGCCCGGCGTATCCCTTGATGGCCATGTTGCGTGTGCACCTGATGCAGAACTGGTTCGGCTATAGCGATCCAGCAATGGAAGAGTCTCTTTATGAGACCACGATTCTGCGCCAGTTCGCGGGGTTGAATCTGGAACGCATTCCCGACGAAACCACGATTCTCAACTTCCGTCGCCTGCTGGAGAAAAACCATCTTGCCGGGGGAATCCTGGAGGTCATTAATGGCTACCTGGGAGACCGAGGTTTGATGCTTCGTCAGGGCACAATTGTTGATGCCACGATCATTCATGCGCCGACGTCGACCAAGAATAAAGAGGGTAAACGCGACCCCGAAATGCATCAGACCAAGAAAGGTAATCAATATTTTTTCGGGATGAAAGCGCACATCGG
The DNA here is from genome assembly GCF_034350045.1 of Pseudomonas sp. CCI4.2. Lineage (NCBI taxonomy): Bacteria > Pseudomonadati > Pseudomonadota > Gammaproteobacteria > Pseudomonadales > Pseudomonadaceae > Pseudomonas > Pseudomonas sp. CCI4.2. The sequence goes on from NZ_CP133781.1 coordinate 5,252,508, forward strand.
AGTAGACGCTGATACGGGTCTGACGCACAGCGTGGTGGGCACGGCAGCCAATGTCGCGGACGTCACTCAAGTCGATCAGTTGCTGCACGGCGAAGAGACCCATCTCTGTGGCGACGCGGGCTACACCGGCGTAGAAAAGCGGCTTGAACATGAGGGGCGCGAGATGATCTGGTCGATCTCCGCCAGGCCCAGCAGCCGCCGCAAACATGGAGAAAAAAGCGTCATTGGCCGTGCGTTGCGCAAGATTGAATACGCCAAATCGCAAACTCGGGCCAAGGTTGAGCACCCGTTTCGGGTGATCAAGCGCCAGTTTGGTTACACCAAGGTGCGGTTTCGCGGGTTGGTAAAGAACACGGCGCAGTTGGTGACACTGTTTGCACTGTCGAATCTGTGGATGGCGCGCCGACATTTGATGGAGCCTATAGGACAGGTGCGTCCGCAGTATGGAAATTAAGGGTTAATAAGTGCTTAAAACCGGCTTATTCATCAATAAAAGCCGATATTTTCGAAATTTCAGTGAAGTACTTTCTTTCGGAGCGCTTGACGCCCGATTTGCCAGAAAAAGAAGGTCTTATTTCAGACCTTCCCTAGGAATTTTGAACTGTATCGGGCGCTCCGTGCCCACCTTTTGTACCGGCGCGTTGTAAACAGACTTGCCGGTCCAGCGCATGCCCACGGTATGACCACTTTCGGCCTCGTAGGTGGTAATGGCTGTTGCGGTTGTGCCCAACGTACTTAAATCGATTTCGTTATCAGGAGCTTCCGTTACAATCGGTTTAGGCAATTTATCGGGTGTTGATCCACTGATAACACTGATGGATTGCGGTCGAGAAATTTCAAGAGGGTTGGTCCCGACGCCTACGCTGTAAGTCACCACTGCACTACCACCGACGTCTTTGGCGATCTCGGTTTTGGGAATGTTGAACTGTATTGGACGCGCCGTACCCACTGTCTGTACTGGCGCATTGTAAACAGATTTGCCGGTCCATCGCATGCCCACGGTATGACCGCTTTCGGCCTCGTAGGTGGCAATGATGGTTGCGGTTGTGCCTAAAGTGCTTAAGTTGATTTCGTTATTAGGAGCTTCCGTTACGATGGCGGGTGGCAAGTCGAGTGCCTGCGTAGAACGGGAGAGAGTCGACACAGTATTTGTTGCGCTGTAGCTACATCCAAAGAGCAGGCAACTTAATATCAGGGGCAAATAGTTAATAGGAGTCATGATTCGATATCTCGTTTACAAAAATAGCAATTTAGGTATTTCTCCAACCAACCTTACGTGCGAGAGGTGCATGTAAGGTTGACGCCCTGGGAGGCTATATTTATTCAAACGGCGGCTGCGGCTTAGGCGTTACCACATTACAACCCGCTGCGACGCTGTCTGCATTCCCGACATAGGGCCGCCATGGGTCGAGGTTCCATTCGGGCTTAGTCCTGGCAATTTGCAAATGACAGGTCAGCTGATTAATCATGCCTCGGGTATTGACCCAATACTGATCTCCCGAAAACTTCTTGGCTATTTCATAAAACATGTAAGCCGTTTCATCTGCACCAATCCCCCGCCCACAGACAGTCGGCTTTAGTTCCAGGGTCCACTCATTAAACCGATATACCCACTGACCGCTTTCAATATATTCCGCACACCCCGGCACACGCACGGGGTCGGCGGCATCCGAATAGTTAATCCATCCAATACTTGAAAGGACAAATAGGCAGAATGCTGCGATTTTCATGATCTTCTCCTTAATATATAAGTATGGCGCATCGCCAGAATTACTGCGAAACTGCCTGATCGGTAACTACATACGCGAAACGTTTTGCCGCCGCCGCCGTAAAATCCAATCTCAATATGGGAACATTATAGCCATTGGCATTTAACTTTAATTGAAAGTTTTTTGCCGCTGCTAAACCACCCGACCGATTGACATCATAAAAGAATGCGGCGATATACGGCTTCAGACTGTTGCCGTTATCACCTGTCTTATTATTGAGCAATATTTCATTCCACACGTTTGCGTGTTGAGGAAAAGCAGGCCGTGAAGCAATCATCGCATTCCAGCCACTTTGGCTTTCCATATTCCATGAGCATTGACCTCCTAGCGCTGGTCCGTGCGCAACTAAATAGGCATTCCATTGTGATGCTGTCGTAATTCCCAAAGCGTCACATGAGCCCCAGCCATAGGAGTTGTTGGTTTGTACTTCGCGTTGCAATGGTGTGTCATTTAAGGTTGGCGTTTGCTTGACGCGCCTCACACCGCACCCTTGATGATTATTGGGATTTGCCAGCGTGCCCGCATCAAAGGGATATAAACAGATGAACCCCGTGTCCAGTGCCTGCAACCCATGCGAATTGCCCTCTGCTTTGTTGCGCAAAATCAATCCGGCGGGGTGATACAGCGTCTTATTGCTGATGTCCTGCCGTATCCAGGAATAAGACGTAGCTCCCAAGGCAATCGACGACGGGCTGTAGGTCCAAGGGTCGAAGTTTCCATCGTCAACGGTGCGCAACAGTACACCGCTACAGTAATAATGCCCTCTAGGCAAACTGGTTCCGTACTCCCGACAATTATTCTGGGACTCTCCGTAATTTCTGTTCATGGCCTCAAGCACATCAGCAGGCGGCTGAACGCCTTTGATGGCCTGCGGTTTTTGTTCCTGCTGCAATTCGTTAAAAGTTCCACGACGCTCTGGTGAGACGTCGAGTTGTTGCTCAGCACAGGCGACCAGCCACAGGCTGAAAATGCACGTCACTATCCGATTCGTCTTCATGACAAATACCTCTCCTTGTTAATTACACCGCCGCGTGTCAGTGTTATAAACACTGACTTCTCATCAAGGGATATCAATTCGCAGCAGTTGTGAGTAGATCAATAAGTTATTGCCCACCCCGACGCTGTAATTGATTAGCACTCTTGCACCCCGATTTTCGATAACCCACTGCGAGGGGATCGTAAACCGGGTTACTCCACCATTACTTGGCGGATGCTGTACACCGGTAACACGATCCGTCATACCTCTCCAGCGAATAGCAATCGTATGGCTGGTCAAACTGCCCATGTAGGTGACACTCACGGTTGTATTACCCGCATTTATGGTCGGTGCCACCAGATCCAGCGCTTGAGGCAATACATTCAAACTCAATATTCTTGAAGCAATGATCGGCCCATCCAGCTGTTCCACAACTGAATAATTAACATCCACCAGACGACCTATTGAATCGATGACTTCATCGCGCCAGATCGTAAAATTAATCGGCGCAATGCGCTCAACAATTTCGACAGTGGTTTGAAATACAACCCGAGAAGCCCAGCGCACCCTCACCGTTTGGCCCACATCCATGCCCGTATACTGTGGCACCACAACAGTGACATCCGCACCGCTTGAAAGCATTGAAAAATCCAGCTGATCTTTGTCATCGCCAATTGCACCGACCACCTCGGGCCGAATCAGGTCAAGACTTTCTCCCGTTTCCACAACCGAGATGGCTAAGGGCAACGAAACAATAATTGGCCCCTTTCGCGAGTAGCTATAGGTAACAGTTACCCGTTTTTCGATATCTTCCCGCGCCCATGCCAATGGGATCTCGAAATCCAGAGGGGCAATGGCATCAATCGTTTTGATAGCCGTCTCGTGCAGATTTACACCCACCCAGCGAACACGCACGGTATCGTCGATATTCATATCGTAATTTGGCACTCGCACCGTGACCTGAGTCAGCCCTGTGAGATCCAGAATGTTTGCCGCATTGTCTTCCAAAATATCCGGCGCGGGGGGCTCGGGCACCGCCTGAAATTCGATGGTAAAAGTACGCACACTGGACTCTAGCCCGGCGCCATAAAGCGCCTTGGCTTTCATGACGTAAAGCCCGCTCGCCCGATTGGGAAACATTCGGGTCCACTCACCACCGTTATTCGCCGTTGCAGCGCCAAGACTCTGAGTTCGATCAAAGATTTCAACCATTTTGTTGGCCTGCGCCGACCCGCTCAGGGTCACGTTGGTGTCGAAAGTTATGGTGTTTTCCGGAATCTCTATGCCTTGGGAGTCCTTGACGTGGGTGATGGTTGGCACTACTGAGTCATCAAACTTCTTGACGGTGTAAACTGCCGCGGGAAATGCAATGGAGGAAGCCTCGCTAGACGCACCGTCAAACGTTACTTTGACCACCACTCGCAACTCATTTCCGTTCGAAAACTGCTCCAACTGCGCCCGTGAAATATCGCGACTAATACCATTAATCACATCCTCTACAGTAATGGGATAAGCCTCTAACAACTTCAAGGTAGGCACCCCATTCGGTCCACTTACCGTTAACCAAACCCTTTGCCCCGTTGCACTCAATGGCCATTTAGCCACCACCACATGGGCATCGCCGGTAAAGGTGTTCAAATCCAGTACTCTGGTAACTTGATCGGCCTCTGTCACCACCGGCCTGGACTTGCCCAGCTCGCTGTCGGGTAGTGGCGATACGGTCAATCGCAATACATCCGAGGACGACACCTCCATGCCGCGAACCACGCCATAATCCACGTCGAAGGTCTTCCCTAATGAAGCTGCCACCACGCTGGGAGGGACAAGAAAGTCGACTGACTTGTTGGTATTACCTGGTTGCCAATCCACTGTATCGTTTTTGCCATTCCAGATCGGCGCAATGGTGTCGGTGGGCAGCATGTCGTCATAGGCCACCGTCATTGTCGCTCCCGCCAGGGCCTTCATGGGGTCGAGCACGCCACCCGGGGCATCTTTCACTGTTGGTGCTGGGTAGGTCGCAGGGATTGCCGCCTTGACTTGATAAGTTGTCGATGCCGATCCCTGCGAAATACCAGTCGCCTTGAACACCACCTGATAGGTCAACTCCAGCGTACCGCCGCCCAGCGGGTCGAGGTTTTGCCGAAGGACAACAAACGTGGTCGCAAGCAGTTCCTCACCGACCTTGATGACGTATTCATCGGTGTAGTTGACCGGACCACCGGCGGTAGGCGTGCCTTTCCAACTGAGCAGGATTTTGTCTCCGGCATTCTGTCCGGTGTAGGCCGCAATGCTCACAGTAACGCTGTCGCCCGTGACGAGTGCCAGATCAATGATGGCGGTACCTCCAGCCTCCAGCACCACCGGCCCGGCAAGTTCAACCGGCAGCCCGGTGAGGGTGATGCTGGTGGTTTTCGATTGCTTGGGTTCGGTTACGCCTTGTTGAACCAGGCTGTAGCGCGCCACCGCCGAGCCGCCAGCGATTTGTCTCAGGTGAACGTTGGGGATGATGAACGTCGCATGGTCGAAGACCGGGTCGTCTATGGGTAGTGGCGGTAGGTTAAGGCTGATATCAGCCATTGGTGTCTTGCCCACCCACGTAAGAGTGACCACATAGGCATTACCATTGCCGATATAACTTGGGATGACCACATGCGCATCGTTATCGCCCAGCGCTTCCAGATCGAGAATTAATGTCGCGCGGTCCGCTTCCTCAACACGAGGAGCAGGCAGCGCGTCAGGGTCGATTTCTACCGTGACGTAGGTCGAAGGCGAGACCAGGGAGTAGTTGTCGACGATGTCGCGAATTTCATAATTGACCAGCAGCTTGTCGCTGCTCATACCCTGTTCGAGCACCTCGGGCGGAATGATTACATCCACTGGTCCCAACGTTTGCAACTTCGGATACGGCACCCGGATGTTGTTCCACATCACGGTTAGTTCATCGCCGACCTCTTGATTGATCCACTTCGGGACCGACACGGTTACCGTCGCCTCTGGACTGCTGACCGGGTCCGGGCTCACGGTGCAGAGCGCCATGTTTTCGTTGAACGCCGTATCCGTTTCGGGGTCAAGTCCGCCTGGCACCCGCCGATTGACGGCAATGATCCGGCTAGGCGATTTTTGCAGGTCCTCGGCTTCATGGTCATATAGCGTGTAATACACATCACCCTCGGGGTCGAGAATACGGCTGGGCGAGACGTTAAAACTTAGCCAGCCCTTGTCGATGGTGGGCTGATTCAAATCGTACTGTTGCGCTATATCGCCATCCCAAAACAGGGTAATGGTGTCTCCTACTCGCGTGACATCGGGGAGTTTGGAGATCAGCCCGATAAACGAAGTAGGGTCGTACAATTGGTGATACCCCAAGCCAAGACGTGGGTTGTCAGGAGAATCGTTGATGTCGGTAAAAACCAGATCGTTGAGGGCCATGATTGTTCTTCCTTGAAGTATGAAACCGAACCGAAGTGTGCGCCGTGTCTAAAAGTGGCAGCTGTAGTGCCACTGATTGACCCTCGTCTTTTTGGCTAAGTGCCTATCAGTGATAGGGGCGCCTTATTCATTTATTAAGGTAGAGTGCAAGTACCACCGCCCTGATTCATGGCAAAACGAACAAACCTCTGCGCCGCGTCAATGGGACCGCTGTTGTTGGTGAGCGTATAGCCGAGGGTTGCTCCATTTCGGCAAATTGGATACGTTAGTGTGTAAGGCAATGGAACTTCATAAAAACCCGCGGTTAACATTGCCTGAGTAATAGGAATATCAGTGCCAGTGAGTCTCGACGCTTCGATAGGCGCAGAGCTACCTGGGACGCTGGCATCACCACTGCTCACGCCCACAAAATCATAGCTAATCTTAGGCTCCCTTGTTAATTCAATATTAGTGACACCTCGAAGTGGAATTTGGAAAGTAGTGCCATCTATGCCGGAAGCCCGGGTGATTATGTTGCTAGCATTGGCGTCAGGAAAATAACCCTGTTCCAAGGGGAGGCCATCACCCGGGAGATCGCCGCTTGAAGTGACGGTTACTGTCTGAACCATTGATTTAACCGTCACCGAATTGGTACCATCCAGCACTCTTGTGATGGTGAAATATACGGGCACTGGGCCCGTAGAACCTTCGATAGTTCCCGCAAACGGAACGGGTATCGTTATATTGGCTCCTGTATTACTTGAAATAACGGTAACGGGGTTCCCAGCAGCAGCGGGAGGTGTGCCCCAGTACAGTTGAATCTCATCATCAAGTAGCCAAATGGCGCTCAAGTCCACTCCAACACGAAAGATAGTTGCTGTTGCATCTTTCCCATAATCGGCTGGATTGATTGTGTTGACCGGGCTTGTACCGCACACGACATCGGGTGCCTTGATGTTTTCATGCTCTGGCGTTTCCGGATCAGGGTCGGGATCAGGACCACCAGGCGTTGTAAGGTTCACGTTAACCAGCGTCTCCGGCGAATCAATACGCGGAGTACCGGCCCGTTGTAACCAATAACTAACGGCAAGGCCAGTCACCCTCGGAAATTGCGCGACCGTCACATAGGGTACTGCGATGCTTGCCAGCGGGTCGGCGTCTTTATCGCTGATGGGATACGGAGCAATCGTAATACCAGACCAAACAACATAAATATTGTCGCCTTCCGCCGCGCCATCAAAATGAGGAATTTCCACTCCAACGTCATCTACGGCATCGTTGTAGGTGATTAGACCGTCATCGTTTTCAGGCACCAAGGGCGCTGGTAGGTCGGGGAGGTCAAGAAATACGGGGACCATGACCAGCTCTGAAAGCTCGCTGACATTACCTGCCCAGTCCGTAACCCGGTAGCCAAAATATTTTGCGCCATCCGGGGTGGCGGCGAGGTCGTCCTTGGTAATGGTGACAGGGTTGGGAGTTTTAGGGTCGCCCACACCGAACGACGGCGTAAGATAAACGCCTTGGGTGTCGCTGGTTCCTAGCCAAAGTTGTATGTTGTCGTCCTGTTCACTGTCGAAAAAAGGGTCGACGGTAAGATTAAGCAGTCCGTTTACCAGATCACTCACGGTGATACCCGAAAGCTGGTCGTCTGTGAAAAATAGCGGTGGTAATTTATCACCGCCCGGCGCGCGCTGATCAAATCTGACGACCACTGGCAGGTTGGACAGTTGACCGTCTTCGGAAGCAGTGTCAAAAACCTCATACTCCAGAGTGACATCGACGTCGGTACCCTCAGGCGGAAAATCCACGACTTCGATGAGCAACTCAAACTCTTGAATAGAGGGATCCTCAAGATCGACCGCAGATAAGTCCACCGGATCGCCATAAGGAGTTCCGTCCTTATAAAGCTTAATAGAATCAGAGTTCTTCATGCCGTCGGACTTAGGCACTATTACAACGACCGCGGAGGCCAGTTCAACGATCGGAATAATACCCTTGACAGGGTCGGCGACTGGCACACTGAGCTTCAGCAGTGCGGTGGGCAGTGCAAGGCCTGCAGTTTTTTTAGCGCGAGCAAATACTTGATGTGTTGACATGATATTCATCCTGAATATGAATTTCCTGGTTTATGACTTATGACGGCTGGGTCCAGCGCTGTACAACCGCAACGGTTTTTAGATTACCCACGGTGGATAATTTCGTCACCTGTCATTTCTGACAGGGGTAGGCTGGGGTTAACAAAAATATGAGTTAACTCAAGGAGAACGCTACAAATATTAATTGGCTATAACACTTATTTTAAACCGCTCTTATCAGTTGATCGGCAATACCACCATTGGTCTTGACACACTTGCTGTTATGAACTTAGTTATAGACACATTGATGCTTGCAACAAAAGTTTATAGCGTTTGATCCAAGCAGTAGCAGGCTCGTAAGCGAATACGGTGTTTCACGCCACGAAAAAAAACAGGGAGATCGATAAGCATGGAGGCCGACTGCAAAGCTCTGTTACGTCGCCAATGGTTTCTTGCACTCACCCTGGTAGCTACCTGTGAACACACGTGGGGAGTTAATTTGCCACCCGGCGCATCGGTTACCGTCGCTGCTGGGGAGCCCGCGCAAAGCTGGGCCCTGAATGCCGCTAACCTGTCAGTCTCTCCGGGAGGACAAACCTTAGATATTTCTACAACCACAGGCTCTACTGTCACTCTTAATGGCGCTACTGTTTCCGCCACCTCGCTGCGGGCATTGGTGCTTACCGAAAGCACTGGCGTTATCACTGACTCAACACTTACCTCCACCGGTAATACCGGCTTGTCGGTTGTTCGCGGTAACGACGTCAATGTTCCGGGCTCTACCGCGACGGTCACTAATAGCGTTATTACTGCAGCGGGTCGGGGCTTGAATGTGTCCGGAGGCAGTACTGCAACGGTTATCAATTCCACCATCACCGGGACTGGCGCTGTTGGGGCGTCCGTTGCCGGAGACGGCTTGGGCATTTCCCTGGTGGGCGGTGAAGCAATACTTCAGGGTAGCCAGGCAACTGGCAGTACGCACGGGGCCGGCTTGTTTTCCAACATACCCAGTACCGCGACCCCCACGCTTGTACTGGATGGCTCGGGCCTGACTTCTGGTACAGGCAGCGCCATTCTTGTGGGTAACATCGGCACGCCGCCAATGAGAGCGGACATTGAGGTATTGAACGGGTCCACATTGACGTCAGGCAATGGGGTGTTGCTCGAGGTCGGACTTGCGAGTTCTCCGGCAGGCTCGGTTACTGCCGCCCAGATGACCATTGATAACAGTCACCTAGTGGGGGATGTACAGGTGCTGGCCGGGTCCACCGCCGATATCGTGATGCGCAACGGTGCAACGTTGACCGGGACAATGAGCAATATCAGCAGCCTGGATATGAACGGCAGTAGCGTCACCGGGAACGTGGTCGAACTGTCTGGCTCTGCGGCACCGGTCAGTTTGTCAGCAGGCTCTACATTTACGGGTTCGCTGACCAATATAGGCAGCCTGCGCCTGGATAACAGCGCGATGACCGGTGACATCGTTCAAGACCCGCAGACCCCGGCCTCATTGACGCTCGCCAACGGTGGGCGTTTGACCGGCACCGTTACCGGGGCGCAAGGCATGTCGGTCGACAACACCTCGGTATTTAACATGGTCAATGACTCCAGCGTTGGCGCACTGACGCTGGAGGGAGGGACCGTTAACCTGCGTGGCGGCCAAGGCGCTTTCCGCACTTTGACCGCATCGAGCTTGTCAGGAAACGGTACGTTTGCGTTGGGAACCGACCTTGCGGGCCATCTGAGTGATCTGGTCAACATCACCGGTAATGCCAGCGGCAGCCATACGCTTGAGATCCAGAACACCGGTGCCGAACCGGTTAAGGAGGACTACGCCCAGCAGGTGGTACACACAGGCAGCGGCCCCGCCAGTTTTTCTGTTGCGGGCGGCCGGGTCGATGCCGGCACGTTCACTTACGATTTGCAACAGCGTGGCACGGACTGGTATCTGGTACAGGCCACCGTCGATGAGGGCGGGGCTGGTGGAGGTGATGGTGGAACAGGCGGAGAAGAGCCGGTTATCAGCCCTAGCGCCGAAGCAGTCATCGGCGTGTTCAGCGCAGCGCCAACCGTGTGGTATGGCGAGCTGACCACGCTGCGCAGTCGAATGGGCGAACTGCGAAATGGACACGAGCAAGGCGGCGATTGGGTGCGCACCTATGGCAACAAATACAACGTGTCAGCAACCGACCAAGTCCAATACAGCCAAACTCAGCAAGGCATCTCGTTCGGTGCCGACACTGCCCTCTCCAGCGACGGAAAATGGCTGGTCGGTGTGCTGGGAGGCTACAGCAACTCCCAACTGGATATGCAGCTTGGCACTACTGGACAGGTCAACAGTTACTACTTGGGCCTTTACAGCACGTGGATGTCAAAGGATGGCTACTACATCGATGCGATCGTCAAAGCCAACCGCTTCAAGAATAAGGCTGATGTGACGATGAGCGACGGCAACAACGCCAGGGGCGATTACAACAATTACGGAACTGGCGGCTCCGTGGAGGCCGGCAGGCATTTTGATCTCTCTAACGGTTGGTTCATCGAACCCTACGTACAAGGATCGGCCTTGTGGGTGCAAGGCGAAAACTACAGCCTGGACAATGGACTGAATGCCAGAAGCAATAAGGCTGACTCGTTCCTGGGCAAAGTCGGAACGCATGTGGGGCGAACAATTCCACTGGAATCGGGTGGTTTCGTTCAGCCTTACGTGAAACTGGCTGCAGCCCATGAGTTTGCCAAAAGCAATGAGGTTCGCGTCAATAACACCACCTTCAGTGATGACCTTTCCGGTACTCGTGGCGAAGTAGGCGCGGGGATGGCCGCACAGATATCCAACGTGCTGCAACTGCACGCAGATGTCGATTACAGCAATGGCAAAAACATCGAACAGCCTTGGGGAGTAAGCGTCGGCCTACGTTTTACCTGGTAACGTGTCCGCATTGCGTTTCTAAACACTGCTTAAGCGCCGTAAATCATGCCCATTCGTCAATGTAGGACGCTTCCTACAAGAATTGCTGAATTGTCTGATCTTTTTTTGTAGTCCTTTTCTGTCAAATAGCGCGCTCGATTATTCAAGGCATGGGCGTAGCAATGAAACGGTTCAAGGGGCAAGCCGGGCAACTGGCAATGGTACTGGGTGTGATGACGATCAACGTGTGCGAGGCGGCCATTGACTTGCCCCCTGGACAGAAGATGACGATTGGGGACGGCGACCCTATTTATGAGTTCAATCTTGTCGGATCCCACCTGATTGTGGAAACAGGCGGCGAAACCGGACGTATCGTAGCCAACTCAAACGCACAGCTCGACATGGACGGTGGCACGGTCACCTCAACGGGCATGCCCGCCATCGCGCTGTACAACAGCAGCGCCGTCATCAATAACAGCACAATCATTGCTTCGGCCGATCCTGCCCGTCCCAACGTCAGTAGCTTTGGCATTCGCCTTTCCGGGTTTGAGCAGGCGTCCAGCGCGGTGATCAGCAACAGCTTCGTTTCCGGAACGGGGCGCGGCATCAACGTTACCGATAGCGCCTCCCTGGTACTGAACAATACCCAAGTAGAAGGTCACGTCGGAGATCCTGGTAATGGGTTTGTTTCCGGCGGCGCGGGTGTGGTGGTGGCCGGTGCCAGCGCCTCATTCAATCAGGGGAGCACGGTAACAGGCGATAATAATGGCGTGGTCATTTGGGGTGACGCCACCGGATCCGTTGAAAAGCCTGCGTCACTGGTGGTTGATCAGTCTGCCGTAGTAGGGCGCAGTGGCAGTGCCATTGTAATAAGCAAATCGGCGGCCGCGGATCAAGATGTCAGCATTAAAATTCAAAACGGCTCGACGCTAAGCGGCGGCAACGGTATCGCTTTGGAAGTCAATAACGGCGCAAGGGGCTATGTTGACGTCAACAACAGCCAATTGATCGGTGACGTGCTGGTTGAAAGCGGCTCCACTGCTGACCTCGACCTGCAAAACAATGCGTCCATCACTGGCACCATGACCAACGTCACTGCCCTGAAAATCGACGGCTCGTCGCTGTGGACCATGGAGCAAAACTCGACGGTCGGTGCGCTGAATCTTGATGGCGGTACGGTCAACCTGCGCGGCACCGATGGTAATGCCAGCTTCCATCAGTTGGACGTTAATGAACTGTCCGGCAATGGCACCTTCGTGTTCGGCACCAATATCGGCGCGAATATCGGCGACACACTCAATGTGAGCGGCACAGCGACCGGCAGCCATAGCCTGATCGTGGAAAACACCGGTGCCGAACCCCTTGCAGGCGGCCCTGATCTGGCGTTGGTGCACACCAACAGTGGCGATGCCACGTTTTCGGTCAACTCCAAAGATGGGCTGGTGGATGCCGGCGCATTCGCTTACCAATTGCAGCAACGTCCGGGCTCAGCAGACAGCAATGACTGGGTCCTGTCGCAAACCGGCGAGCTGTCCAACAGCACTGAAGCCACGATTGGCATGTTCAGTGCGGCACCGACCATCTGGTACGGCGAGACAACAACCCTGCGCTCGCGCATGGGTGAGTTGCGCAACGACAAAGATCAGGGTGGCGGCTGGATGCGCACCTACGGCAACAAATACAACATGTCGGCAGGCGGCGGGGTTGATTACTCACAAGTTCAGCAGGGCATTTCCTTCGGTGCCGACATGCCGATTTCCAACAGCAATGGTCAGTGGTTGCTGGGGGTGATGGGCGGTTACAGCAAGTCTGATCTGGATCTGCGTGAAGGCAGCCATGGCACCGTTCACAGTACGTACATCGGCGCCTATAGCACTTGGCTGTCGGACAACGGCTTTTACGTTGACGCACTGATCAAGGCTAACCACTTTAAGAATCAAACCGATGTAGTGATGCGCGACGGTGTTAAAACCAAGGGCAAATACAACAACTACGGCGTGGGTGGCTCGATCGAAGCGGGCAAACACATCAAGCTGGCGGATGAATGGTTCGTCGAGCCTTTTGCACAAGTTTCAACCTTGTTTGTAAGTGGCCAAAGCTACGATCTCGACAACGGGCTTGAAGCGAGCAGCAATAAAGCCGATTCGATCCTGGGCAAAGTCGGCACCCACGTGGGCCGCACGTTTGCACTGGATGATGGCGGTTTCGTTCAGCCCTTCGTCAAAGTGGCTGTGGCGCAAGAGTTCGCCAAGAACAACCAGGTGAAGATCAACGACAATCGTTTCACCAATGACTTGTCGGGCACCCGTGGTGAGTTCGGTGTCGGTGTCGCCGCGCAGTTAACCGATGTGTTGCAAGTACACGCCGGTTTCGACTACATGAAAGGCAGCAACATCGAGCAGCCGTGGGGCGTGAATGTCGGGTTGCGTTACAACTGGTAAGTAAACGCTGGCAGCGCGGTTTGTTTGTTGTACCGCGCCGCACCCTTCCCGAATGAATTCGGTCCCACAGGTCTTTGGCAATGCACGAATTTGTAGGTGCCGAAGGCTGCGATCAGATTTCAGTGCCTACTATCCGGCGTCTGCCGACCTCTCTGTGGGAGTTGGCTCGCCAACGAAAGCGTCATTGCAAGCGCCCCAGGTTTCAGGTCGACATCAGCGGCCCGATTACCGGCCTCGCAGCCTTCGGCAGCGCTTACAACAGCTTGGTGTCCGCTGCGACCATGCGTTGACGAACCACCTCAGGGCATGAAGAAGTCCGGTCCCACAGTTATAGGTGTAATCCCTGTAGAACCGGAATTTAGTCGGGAAGCTTTTTTGCCAATCTCAGACCAGACTTTCGTCAATCACCAACACGACCTTGCCTGACACCTGATTAGTTGCCAGTTCCGCGAAGGCCGCTTCGGCGTCCTTCACCGCAAACGAGCGGGCTAATTGTGGTTTGAGGCGGCCTTCGGTAAACAGCGGCCAGACATGCTGACCCAGATCACTGAGCAGGTCGGCCTTGAACTGGTCATCGCGGCTGCGCAATGTCGAACCCAATAGATGGATGCGCTTGCCCAGCACCAGTGCCAAGTCCAACTGCGCTTCACGCCCGCCCATTAGCCCGATCAATACCAACCGACCATCGACCTTGAGGATTTTGAGGTTCAGTGCCGCGTAATTCGCGCCCACTGGGTCAAGAATCACGTCGAACGGCCCCAAGTCTTTCAAACTCTCCAGATTGTCGCTGCGCACTACCCCGCCTTGTGCGCCCAACGCTTCGCAATACGCTAACCGCTCGGCGGAACCGACGCTGACCCACACGGGGTTGCCAAACGCTTTGCACAGCTGAATGCCGGCTGAACCAACACCACTTGCGCCGGCGTGCAATAAGACCTTTTCACCGGGCTTCAATGCGGCCAGTTGAAAAAGGTTCAACCACGCCGTGGCGTACACCTCGGGAATGCCAGCGGCCTCCGGCAATGTCATTCCGTCGGGAACCGGCAACACGTGCCGGCCATCGACGACCACTTCTTCGGCCATGCCGCCGCCCGACAACAGCGCACACACCCGGTCGCCGACCTGCCAGGCCGAGCCCGCACCGACTTCACTGATAACCCCGGAACACTCCATCCCCAGCACCTGACTGGCCCCCGGCGGTGGCGGGTAGAGTCCGGCGCGCTGCAATAAGTCAGCCCGATTGAGGCCAGCGGCGGCGATACGAATACGGACTTGTCCCACGTCACACGTCAAGTCAGGCTGTTCGAGCCATTCCACATGTCCTTCAACGCCTTGCAATGCTTTCACGGTGCCTCCATAGTGACTCTGGACTGAGCCGGTGCTATAGACGCACGGGCTTTTTGCATTATGCGACCGGATCCGACGGAACCGGCGATCTCAAAGACGGCCTAATATGCGTTATCAATTGCCCCCGCGTCGAATCAGCATGAAGCATTACCTCCCTAGCACCGCACTCGCCTTCTTCATTGGCCTCAGTGTCTTGCCCATGTCCGCCAGTGTTTTTGCAGCCAACAGCTGGGATAACCTTCAGCCTGACCGCGAAGAGGTCATTGCGAGCTTGAACATCGTAGAGCTGCTCAAAAGGCACCACTACAGCAAGCCGCCTTTGGACGACAAACGTTCGGTCATCATTTACGACAGCTACCTGAAACTGCTCGACCCGTCGCGCAGCTACTTTTTGGCCAGTGATATCGCTGAGTTCGACAAGTGGAAGGTGCAGTTCGACGATTTCCTCAAAAGCGGCGACCTGAACGCCGGTTTTACCATCTATAAGCGCTACCTGGATCGCGTCAAAGCGCGTCTGGATTTTGCGTTGGCGGAACTGAACAAGGGCGTCGACAAGTTCGACTTTACCACCAAGGAAACCTTGCTGATCGATCGCAAGGACAGTCCGTGGGCCAAGTCTGACGCTGAGCTGGATGATCTGTGGCGCAAACGGGTCGAGGATGAAGTGCTGCGATTGAAGATCGCCGGCAAAGAACCCAAGGCCATTCAAGAACTGCTGACCAAGCGCTACAAGAATCAATTGGCGCGACTGGAGCAAACCCGCAGCGAAGATGTGTTCCAGGCTTACATCAACAACTTCGCCATGTCCTACGATCCGCACACCAACTACCTGTCTCCGGACAGCGCGGAAAACTTCGACATCAATATGAGCTTGTCGCTGGAAGGCATCGGCGCCGTGTTGCAAAGCGACAACGACAACGTGAAGATCGTGCGTTTGGTTCCGGCTGGCCCTGCCGCCAAAACCAAACAGGTTGCGCCTTCAGACAAGATTATCGGCGTCGCCCAAGGCGACAAAGAGATGGTCGACGTGATCGGCTGGCGTCTGGACGAAGTGGTCAAACTGATTCGCGGCGCCAAAGGTTCAGTGGTGCGCCTGGAAATAATTCCAGCCACCAACGCACCGAACGACAACACCAGCAAAATCGTTGCGATCACCCGCGAAGCCGTGAAACTTGAAGAGCAGGCGGCGAAAAAGTCGATCCTCAACCTCAAGCAAGACGGTCACGACTACAAACTCGGCGTCATCGAAATTCCGGCGTTCTATCTGGACTTCAAGGCCTACCGTGCTGGGGATCCGCAATACAAGAGCACCACCCGTGACGTGAAGAAACTGCTGACTGAACTGATGGCAGACAAAGTCGATGGCGTCGTGATCGACTTACGTAACAACGGCGGCGGCTCGTTGCAGGAAGCCACTGAGCTGACCAGCCTGTTCATTGACAAAGGCCCTACCGTGCTGGTGCGTAACGCCGACGGCAAGGTCGATGTCCTTGAAGATGAAGACACCGGTGCCTTCTACAAAGGCCCCATGGCTTTGTTGGTCAACCGCTTGTCGGCATCGGCTTCGGAGATTTTCGCCGGCGCCCTGCAGGACTATCACCGCGCGTTGATCATTGGTGGCCAGACTTTCGGTAAAGGCACCGTGCAGACCATTCAGCCGCTGAACCATGGCGAACTGAAACTAACGCTGGCCAAGTTCTACCGGGTCTCCGGACAGAGCACCCAGCACCAAGGTGTACTGCCGGACATCGCCTACCCGTCGATCATTGATACCAAGGAAATCGGCGAAAGCGCGCTTCCAGAATCGATGGCCTACGACACTATCCCGCCTCGGATCAAGCCTGTGGCAGACCCGTTCAAACCGTTCCTTGAGCAACTGAAGGCACGGCACGATGCGCGGTCGTCAAAAGACCCTGAGTTTGTCTTCATCGAAGACCGTCTGGCTCTCGCTCAGAAGTTGATGCTCGAAAAAACTGTCAGCCTGAACGAAGCCGAACGTCGCGCTCAACACACCGACATTGAAGGCAAACAACTGGCGCTGGAAAACGTCCGTCGCAAGGCTAAAGGTCAGGACCCGCTTAAAGAGCTGAAGAAAGAAGACGAAGACGCACTGCCCGCAGAAGACGACAAGACCAAACCCGAGGACGACGCTTACCTGTCGGAGACCGGGCGGATCCTGATCGACTACCTGAATTTGAGCGCGGCGGTGGCAAAGAAGTAAGCACGCAGGGTGCATGACTGAGATGGAACGATGGCCAATTAGTTTTTGTTAATGGCATTTGGTCATCAAACAGTCATGAATCTGTCGTGAAATAGGGGGGCTGAACACCTGCGTGTTTAGCCCCTTTTTCTTGCCCAGAGATCGCCATGACTGCCACTGAACAGCTGAGTGCATTGAGCTTAATTTTGGCTCAACGCGATCTACACAGCTTGTTCCAACCGATAGTGTCGCTATCGGATCGCCGAATTCTAGGCTACGAAGCCTTGACCCGAGGCCCTTCAAACAGCTCGCTGCACTCCCCCGTCAATCTGTTCGCCATTGCCCGCCAGGCAGGTCGACTGAGTGAACTGGAGATGGCTGCAAGGGAATCTGCTTGCCGACGTTTCAGCGCCCAGAAACTCGATGGAAAGCTGTTCCTCAACGTCTCACCCGAGTCCCTGCTGGAACCTACTCACCCGCCCGGCCGGACGCTGGAGCTGCTGCAAACCTACGGCATCGCCCCCAGTCAGGTAGTCATCGAGCTGACCGAGCAAACACCCACCGAAGATTTCGATCTGTTGTACAAGGCGCTGCATCACTACCGCGACATGGGGTTTTCCATTGCGCTGGATGATCTCGGTGCGGGCTATTCAAGCCTGCGCCTGTGGTCAGAATTGCGCCCGGACTACGTCAAGATTGATCGGCATTTCATCGACGGCATTCATCAAGATGCGGTCAAGCGCGAGTTCGTCGGCTCCATGCTGCAAATGGCCAAAGCGTCTCGGGCACTGGTAATTGCCGAAGGCATTGAGTTGCAGGAAGAGCTGGCCGTGTTAATCGACATGGGCGTGGATTTGGTTCAGGGCTATTTGCTTTGCCGTCCGCAAGAACACCCACCGCGTGACGCCCATGCATTGCTGCCCACACTCAACCCGGCGGCGCCTGCGCTAAACGAAGATGCCCCTGACCTGCGCGCATTGCTGATTGAGCAACCAGCGGTCCATCAGTCCACTCCGACAGCCAGCGTGCTTGAGTGCTTCCGCAAGCAAGCGAACCTGAACTCGCTGGCGGTGCTTGACGAATCGTCGAAGCCCTGCGGCATCGTCCACCGGCATTCGCTGTCAGACGCGCTGCTCAAGCCCTTCGCCACTGACCTGTTCGCGCGCAAACCGATCAGCCGCTTGATGAGTAGCGATTTTCTCGCGGTGGAGTTGAACCAGTCGCTGCAGCAGGTAAGCCGCCTGTTGACCAGCCGTGCCCGGCAGCGCATCGAAGAAGATTTCATCATCACCTTGAACGGCAACTATCTGGGGCTGGGCCGGGTGATCGACGTGTTGAAACTGATCACTGAACTGAAAATCCAGCAAGCACGTTACGCCAACCCATTGACCTTACTGCCCGGCAACGTGCCTATCCAACAATGCCTTACGCGCCTGCTGCAACAAGGCCGAGAGTCGATGATTTGCTACGTGGATATCGACAGCTTCAAACCGTTCAACGACATCTACGGCTATGGCCGGGGCGACGAAGTGCTGCTGTGCCTGGCGCAATGCCTGAACGACCGCATCGACCCGAGTCGAGACTTTGTCGGGCACATCGGCGGCGATGACTTTTTGATGGTGCTCGGTTCCGAAGACTGGCGTAAACGCCTGAACCTGCTGCTGGAGGACTTTCAGAACCAGTGCCGACGCTTCTATCGGGCCGAGCATCTGGAGTCTGGTTGCTTCACCGGATTGAATCGTCAGGGCCAGCGCCAGGAATTCTCGCTGCTGTCGCTGTCCATCGGCGTCGTTCACCTACGCCCCGAAGCCTGCGCTCATCTGGATGCCAGTCAACTGGCCGAACTGGCATCGCAAGCCAAGCACTTCGCCAAGGGTGTCGCCGGGGCCAGCGTGCATGTGATTGACAGCCTGGACTCGGTGCAGGCTTAAGGTTGCAGCGTGCCAAGGGCCGTAGCGTTCCCGAATGAATTCAGGGCCCCGGTTTCCTCTTAAAACCCATGCGGCTTGCCCATGCCCTCAAACTGCTTGGCGCGCTCTGGGTCGGCGTACAAGCCCGGTCCACCCTTTTTGTATAACTGCGACAACTTGATCGGTGCCAATGGGTGGCCAGCTTCTACGGCCATTTCCCACCAGCGCGCCGTTTGCGCTGCATCCGGTGGGTTGTCAGTGTCTCCCTCCAAACTGACCACACCCAGTTGATAGGCCGCTTTGCTGTCGCCGCCGTGTGCCGCCAGGCGCAACAAACGCAGACCTTCGTTCCGTGCGGCCAGACCTTGGCCACGAAACAGCAGGATATGCCCATAGAAGCTCTGAGCACCGACATCGCCCAAGTTGGCCATGCGCGAGTACTGGCCTTCAAGCCACTGCCAGCCTTTTGGCTGCTGGACAAACCAGTACCAATGAAACAATCGTCGGGCCAGAAAGTAGGTCACTTTTGCCCGCACATGCCATAAAAACCGCATTACGCTCACTCCGGGTAGCTGTATTCAAAAACCCGCACCACTTCAGAAGCATGCCACGACGCGGCGGCAATACCGTCCGATGGGCCGGAAAATCGCCCAAGCCGTTCGACACACTCGAAAAACCCGGTGCGCGGCAAGCGGCTGGCGCCCTGGCTGATTACCAATGAGCTGCGCAACGGTTGCTCCGCACGAGCATCCAATGCAGCCAGATGCTCAAGCGCGGCGGTGAGTGTTTGCATGGCGGGGCTGGGTAATTGGAGGCGTTCGAGCAATGCTCGATAGGTCAATAGATGGCGCTGTCGACGGGCCTGGTCCAACTCCGTCAATAGCCCTTCCCAGTGTTGACGACTGATGCGAACCGTCATGATTCACCTCGCCAACCAGGAACACCTAGCTCCCAGGCCAGGCTGCGCCGAATAGCAGCATCCGGAACGCGCTCGCCGCTTTCGATCAACGCCAGGTATGACGGGCTTATTCCCACCGTGCGCGCCAATTGCGCAACTTCCAGACCCTTGGCATCGCGCAGGGCGCCCAGCTGATCCAAGCCTGGAAGGTCACCGGATGCGACGGCGGCAGACGAAGTCGGAGCGCGTTGCGCAGGCTGATCATCGACGCCTGCGGCTTTCAATAAAGCCTGGTACTGAGCCCATGGCAAAACTGCGTACTCTGGCTCTCCATCGCGTCTGATTATCTGAAGATCCATACAACCCCCTGAAGGACTACAACACTGTGCGTGTGGGCTTTTCCGTGTGTTGGCATCTTAACAGTGGACAGAGTCCGGGTGCGTACTCTGAATGCGCAGCGCTTTTAATGATTTAGCCCAATGCCGACTCATGACCTTTCACATCAGTCTTTGCGATGCTCAAGCTCAAGCAACGCTGGCGTCGCAGGCAACCGCTCGACCACCGCCAGTTTCTCTACGGATTGCATGGCTCGCCACGCGCGAAAGGCGTCTAGCTCGGCTTCCAGGGTCTTCATGACCCATCCCAGCACAACGATGTCGTCCAGCATGCCAATGACCGGAATCCAGTCGGGAATGAGATCGATGGGGCTCAGGAAATACATCAACCCCGCCACCACCGAAACCATGGCCTTTGGACTGATCGCGCGGTATTCCCCACGCCAATAAGCCAGGCATAACGCTTGTAGCAACCGCAGATCGTCTTTGAGCTTGCCCAGGCGATTCCCTTCTGCGGCCCCCTTGCGTGCCACTGCGAACAGCAACGCCGGCAATCGGCCAGCGGTGATCACGCGCTGAGCCATGGGGATAAACCGAAGCAGATTCCAAGGTATTTTCATCACGACTCCCGTTGAATGATCGCTACCAGTTGTAGGATAGCGGCCGTGGCGGTTGCGCTACACAGAGCAACGTTAACGTCGCATAAATGTTATCCACACAAGTTGTGGATAACCTTGTGAACAGAGCCATTTTTCTGGCCTGAGACCCCCGTATTACAGGGCTTACGCTCAAATCGGGCGTTTTTTACTCACATTAAAAATCGCATAAATTCGTTGACTTGGGACCTGACAGAAGTTACCCCCACTGCTTCATGGGAAGCCGAGTTGATCGTCCTACAATCGCGCCGCAATCAACACGTCTTTCAACGTTATTACGACTGCGTTAAAGGCGATCTGTTCGCCGCCGAACGCCAGATACGACAACGCCCCGTCGGGACGGGGCGTTGCGGTCAAACCAGTGAGGCTCTATTACTTGGCGGCTGGCACGTCAGGCGCGTCTGCAGCAGCGGCAGGGTCCTTGATGGCGAGCAGCTCAAGATCGAAAACCAATACCGAGTTAGCGGGGATAGTCGGGCTTGGGCTCTGAGCGCCATAGGCCAGGTCGCTAGGGATGTACAGTTTGACCTTTTCGCCAACGTGCATCAGTTGCAGACCTTCAACCCAACCTGGGATCACGCCGCTTACCGGCAGATCAATCGGGCTGCCGCGTTCAACGGAGCTGTCGAACACTTTGCCGTCAGTCAGCTTGCCAGTGTAGTGAACAGTCACTACGTCAGTAGGCTTAGGCTGAGGGCCATCGCCTTTCTGGATAACTTCGTATTGCAGGCCGGAAGCAGTAGTCGTCACTTCCTTACGCTTGCCATTTTCTTCAAGGAACTTTTTGCCAGCAGCTGCCGACTCTTCGCTCATCTTGGCCATACGCTCTTCAGCACGTTTTTGCAGAGCAGCAAAGGCTTCGACCAGTTCGTCGTCCTTGAGCTTCTGTTCTTTCTTGCCGACGGCGTCTTCAATGCCTTGGGCTACGGCTTTGGAATCCAGGTCATCCATGCCTTCTTGAGCCAGGCTTTTGCCCATGTTCAAGCCGATGCCATAGGAAGCTTTCTGTGCCGGAGTTTTCAGCTCTACGTTGGTATGCGAGTCACAACCCGCCAGTACCAGACCAACCAGGGCTACTGCCGCCGCCAACCGATGCTGTTTCATACTGATTCCTTGTTCATGCGCCAATAGGGCAAACGAGTAAAGCCGCGAGCTTATCAGGCTGCCGCGATCAATGGCTACCGGCATGAGAGGCGATAAAGACAGATAAGTTCAGGTATCCAAACGTTTTATTACCTTGCATCCACCTCGTACAGCATTGATTCAGCTATACAAAAGTAAGCCATTTGCCATCTGAGGCTGGTTTGACAACCGACCTCCTCGCCCTGTGGGCGTATCACCTATCTTCGCCAGCCCCCTGTTCAACCAGACCATAGCGTGATTACGTGGCCCCCGTATCGAGCGAAATGGCTACTTGCCACCAGCCCGCCAGCTCAGGCATAAGGTGGGTATTACGAGACAAGGAGGTTCCACGTTGCGTTTTTTTTCCCGTTTGTTTCTGGTGATTGCGGCCTTGATTCTGCTGGCGTTGGCGGTCGTTCTTTATTATGTCGCCAATCCTAGATTGCCGCTTTATGTGCCCGCCGAGCAGGTGCATTACCTTGGGCAATGGAGCGACGAGGACCGTCAGACCTTTTATTACACGCCCCAGGGTACTCAGGTAAAAAACCTGCGTTACAACTGGTTCAACGCACTGGAACTGCCTTTCTCTGACAAGCGCTTCGCCACCCCTGAGTACTTGGCGCGCTTCGGTTTCCTGGTGGACCCGAAACAGCACGCAACAACCACCAATCCGGGCAACCTGCCGGTCGGCTTTGCCCAGCATCAAAATCCTGGCAGCAGCGAGCAATACCTGGACATCACCTGCTCCGCTTGCCACACCGGCGAGTTGCGTTTCAAAGGCCAGGCCCTGCGCATCGACGGCGGATCGGCTCAGCATGTGTTGCCTTCCAGCGTACCCACTTTACGCGGTGGCAGCTTCGGCCAAGCGTTGGTCGCCAGCCTGTTCGCCACCTATTACAACCCTTGGAAATTCGAGCGCTTCGCCCGCAACGTGCTCGGTCAGAACTATGACGCACAACACGAGCGCCTGCGCACCGAGTTCAAGCAGTCATTGGACATCTTTTTACACGCCGCCTGGAACGACACCCACCGTGGGCTTTATCCCACCGAAGAGGGGCCGGGCCGGGCCGACGCTTTCGGGCGCATCGCCAACGCCGCTTTTGGCGATGCCATTTCCGAGAAGAACTACCGCGTCGCCAACGCGCCCGTGGACTACCCCCAGCTCTGGGATATTTGGACCTTCGATTGGGTGCAGTGGACCGGCTCAGCACGGCAGCCCATGGCACGTAACATCGGCGAAGCCCTGGGCGTGGGCGCAACCCTGAGTTTGTTCGATGCCCAAGGTCATGCCCTGACCGGTGACGCCCGTTACCCCTCAAGCGCACGGGTTCAGGACCTCCATCGAATAGAGGAAACCCTGCAACGGCTCAAACCACCGACATGGCCTGAAGAGCTACTGGGCGCTGTCGATCGTCCACGCGCCGCGCAGGGAAAGGTTCTGTTTAAAGAACATTGTGCCGGGTGCCACGTACCCTCAGTGACGCAAACCTATGGCCGTCCGATACAAGAGCTGAAAATGCTGCTTGTCGCAGCTATCGGCACCGACCCGAACACCGCTAACAACATTGCCGATCAGCGTTATGACTTGAGCGCCCTGAAATGGGACCCGCAAGAATTGGCGGCACTGAACGTCGAGCTGCTGCCTAAGCCTGAAGCACCGGTGGACCCAAGCCACATCTCGATGGCCAAAGGGCTGGCGTATATCACCGCGTTTGTCGAAGGCCGGGCCTACCGCGACTTGAAGGTTTCGCCGGCTGAAAGCCAGCGTCTGAACGGCTTCGGTTTGCCGATCAGCGTTCGTGAAGTGCGTGCTTACCGGGCACGACCGCTGGATGGCGTTTGGGCCACCCCACCGTTCTTGCACAACGGCTCGGTTCCGACTATTTACCAATTGCTGTCGCCGCAGGACGAACGCGCCACGACCTTCTACACCGGCAGTTTTGAATACGATCCCAGCCACCTGGGCTACCGCACCGAGGCCTTCCCAGGCGGATTTTTATTCGACACAAAAATCTCTGGCAACCACAACAGCGGTCATGAATTTCGCGCTGGCCCGCGCGGCGGCGGCGTGATTGGCAGGCAGTTGCAACCGCAAGAACGCTGGGCGCTGCTGGAGTACCTCAAGGTACTGGGCGGCCCACTCGACTCACTACTGCCATAAGCGCGTCAACGCGCTAGATACAAGGATCGACACATGCTCACCACACTCTGGGTCCGCCTCGGCGCGTTTCTGGGCAAGACCTTTCTCGTGTTGCTGACACTCGGCCTGGTCGGGTGGCTGCTGGCAAGCACTTGGTTCACGTGGCATTACCGAGGGCCGGTATCGGCGCAGGAGCAAGTTCCACCGGGGGAGTCGGCGATGTCTCAAGACATCATCCAGACCGCTATCCGGATCGTCGATCAACACCGCGAAAGCACGCGCTATCTGCGTGACGCCCATGCCAAAGCCCACGGCTGTGTGAAAGCTGAGGTTCAGGTCTTAAGCGACCTCTCTCCTGCCCTGCGCCAAGGTGTATTCGCTGAGCCCGGTAAAACCTGGCAAGCGTCGATGCGTCTGTCCAACGGCAACGCGTTCCCGCAGTTCGACAGCATCAAGGATGCGCGGGGCATGGCGATCAAATTGATGGATGTGCCCGGAACGCAGTTAGTAGCGAGCCAACAAGGACGCGACGAGCAGGATTTCGTGATGTTCAGCCATCCGAACTTCTTCGTCAGTGATGTCGCTGAATACCGTCAGAACATTGCGGCTCAAGCCAACGGTCAAACCGGCCTGGCGTTCTTCCCCAGCTGGGACCCGAGCAGTTGGCAGATCCGTCATCTGTTCATTGCGCTGGGTACGCTGGCACCGGCGCCAGATAGCCCGACCCAGGTCACCTACTACTCGGTATCGCCTTACAAATTCGGCGCCGCCAATGCCAAGTTCCGGGTCGCGCCAGACGCCCAAAACTGTCCCGACTACCGCTTGCCGCCTCAGAACGAAACGCTGCCGAACTTCCTGCGCAGCGCACTGAATCAGCAATTGTCGACCGATCGAGTTCCCGCCTGTTTCGTCCTGCAAATCCAGCGCCAAGACCCGAGCAAGTTCATGCCCATCGAAGACACCAGCATTGAATGGAAAGAAAGTGATGCGCCGTTCGAAACAGTCGCCAGAGTTAAAATTCCGGCGCAGGACTTCGACACCCCGGAGTTGAATCTGGCCTGTGACAACCAGTCATTCAGTCCGTGGTTCGGTATCGCTGAACACCGCCCGATTGGCGGCATCAACCGTCTGCGCAAAGCCGTTTACGACGCGGTGAGCGAGTACCGCCATGCGCGTAATGCCGAGCAATAGCCTTCGACGTCGCGCTGTCGCGCAGCAAACATCAGACCACCGTAGAAGCGGACTTGCTCGGGACCGGCTGCGAAGCAGTCGTGAATTAGGCAACTTAGTTCTTCAGTCGAGCGCGACCCAGGGCCCATCGCGAGCACGTCCGCTCCGGCACGCTGAATATCGACATTCAAAAATTAAATTTCAGACAAAAAAAAGCGACCCTAAGGTCGCTCTTTTTTGCTTCAAGGAGTTCAAGGGCCTTGAAGCGGAATATGGCGCAGCGGACGGGACTCGAACCCGCGACCCCCGGCGTGACAGGCCGGTATTCTAACCGACTGAACTACCGCTGCGCGTAACACTAAGAAGGAATTGGTGGGTGATGACGGGATCGAACCGCCGACCCGCTGCTTGTAAGGCAGCTGCTCTCCCAGCTGAGCTAATCACCCTTCACTCTCGGTGTGGCGCGCATTCTATATAGCGACCCTACCTCTGGCAAGCACTTTCTAAAATACTTTTATAATCCCGCCAAAGGCTTAGCTCAGGGTTGGCCGCAGGGGCTGAGGAGGGAATAATGCCCCCCTTTGCACATAAGGAGAGCTTTACCCCATGTGGTTCAAAAACCTGCTTGTCTATCGCCTGACCCAAGATCTGCCTTTTGATGCTGAGGCGCTGGAAACCGCATTGGCGACCAAACCCGCGCGCCCATGTGCCAGCCAGGAGTTGACCACTTACGGTTTCGTGGCGCCCTTCGGCAAAGGCGAGGACGCACCCCTTGTCCACGTCAGCGGCGATTTCCTGCTGATCGCTGCGCGCAAAGAAGATCGTATTTTGCCCAGCAGCGTTGTGAATGACGCAGTAAGAGAGAAGATCGAAGAGATCGAAGCCGAACAAATGCGCAAGGTCTATAAGAAGGAGCGCGATCAACTCAAGGATGAAATCATCCAGGCCTTCTTGCCTCGCGCCTTTATTCGTCGCGGGTCGACCTTTGCCGCCATCGCACCGAAGCAGGGTCTGATCCTGGTCAACGCTTCCAGTCCGAAACGCGCTGAAGACCTGCTGTCTACGCTGCGTGAAGTGATCGGCTCACTGCCGGTCCGCCCTCTGACCGTGAAAGTCTCGCCAAGCGCGACCATGACCGAATGGGTCAAAACCCAGAAAGCCGCTGACCACTTCTTCGTGCTCGACGAATGCGAATTGCGCGATACCCACGAAGACGGCGGCATCGTGCGCTGCAAGCGTCAGGACCTGACCAGCGAAGAAATTCAGCTGCACTTGACCACCGGCAAGGTCGTTACCCAATTGTCGCTGGCTTGGCAGGACAAGCTGTCGTTCGTACTGGACGACAAGATGGTGGTCAAGCGCCTGAAGTTCGAAGACCTGCTGCAAGACCAGGCAGAACAGGACGGCGGCGAAGAAGCCCTCGGCCAACTGGACGCGAGCTTCACCTTGATGATGCTGACCTTCGGTGAGTTCCTGCCGGAACTGTTCGACGCGTTGGGCGGCGAAGAGTTGCCTCAGGGCATTTAAGCTTCATAAAGCCAGCTGTTTTGCGCTACCGGCAACGGTAGCGCACGCTTTCTCATTATAAAAAAAAGGATCGGACCATGCGTGCGCTGGCTGCATTGAGTCGCTTTGTCGGTAATACCTTCGCTTATTGGGTGTTGCTGTTTGCCGTGTTGGCATTTGTGCTGCCCGAATGGTTTATCGGTTTAAAAAGCGCCATCGTGCCGTTACTCGGTCTGGTGATGTTCGGCATGGGCCTGACGCTCAAGCTCGACGATTTTTCAGAAGTCGCTCGCCATCCGTGGCGAGTGGCCTTAGGCGTGATCGCGCATTTCGTGATCATGCCCGGCGTGGCCTGGCTCTTATGCCGGGTGTTTCACCTGGACCCAGAAATCGCCGTCGGTGTGATTCTGGTGGGCTGCTGTCCGAGCGGGACTTCGTCCAACGTCATGACTTGGCTGGCCCGGGGCGACTTGGCATTATCGGTCGCGATTGCCGCCGTAACTACCCTCCTCGCCCCGTTGATGACACCGGCTTTGATCTGGTTATTAGCGTCAGCCTGGTTGCCGGTGTCCTTCATGGAGATGTTCTGGTCCATCCTGCAATTGGTGCTGCTGCCTATCGTCCTCGGCGTCGTTGCACAACGCTTACTCGGCCCACGGGTCAAAGCCGCAGAAGACGTATTGCCACTGGTGTCGGTGGTCAGCATCGTGATGATCGTCGCCGCCGTGGTCGCTGCCAGCCAAGCAAAAATCGCAGAATCCGGACTGCTGATCATGGCGGTGGTGATCCTGCACAATAGCTTCGGCTTTGTGCTGGGCTACTTCACGGGCAAGGTGTTCAAGTTGCCGTTGGCACAGCGCAAGTCGTTGTCACTGGAAGTGGGCATGCAAAACTCCGGGTTGGGCGCCGCCTTGGCCAGCGCACATTTCTCGCCATTGGCGGCGGTGCCAAGTGCCTTGTTCAGCGTTTGGCACAATATTTCCGGGGCGCTGCTTTCTACTTATTTCAGGCGCATGAGTGAGAAGGCCGACAGGGAAGCGGCTAAGGCTTCGGTGTGACGAACACACAATTCCAGTATTGATTGAGTGCTGCTGTGGGAGTCGGCTTGCCGACGAAGCCGGTGTTTCAGGCAATTCGCAGGCAAGCCTGCTCCCACACTGTCGGCCGCCCGAAAATCCAAGCGGTCACAATCCGCCGCTACTTGCCCTTAGGCCGGGAATGTGCAAAATACTGCCCACAGCCAGGACGACCTGACTGTTCCGTCAGAAAAACCCATCCGAGGACGACCTCTTGTTAGGAGATCATCATGTCCTGGATCATTCTGGTTTTCGCCGGTCTGTTTGAAGTTGGTTGGGCCGTCGGCCTGAAGTACACCGACGGTTTCTCCCGCCCGCTCCCCACTGCCCTCACCGTCACTGCGATGATCATCAGCCTCAGTTTGCTGGGCCTCGCCATGAAAGAATTACCACTGGGCACCGCCTATGCGATCTGGACTGGCGTCGGCGCGATTGGCACGGTGATCGCGGGAATCATTTTGTTCGGTGAGTCCATGACACTATTTCGGCTGGCCAGTGTGGGGCTGATTCTGTGTGGGTTGGTGGGGTTGAAGTTGAGTGTTTGATACGCGTGCCGGCTACCTGACCGCCCCTCTCAATGCCGTGACCTGCGCTTGCAAATTGGCAGGTAACGCGGCATCGCCAGTCACTGCGGGCCCGGCAACCAAGGTGATGCGCGACCACAGCCGACGCAGTATTCCCTTGTTCGGATCACGGCTGAAAAAACTGCCCCACAACCCTTGCAACGCCAGCGGTATCACCGGTACTGGGAAATTCTCCAATACGCGGGTCAGGCCGCCCTTGAATTCGTTGATTTCGCCGTCAGTCGTCAGTTTGCCTTCGGGGAAGATGCACACCAGCTCACCGTCTTTGAGGTACTCGGCGATTTTCTTGAACGCTTGATCGTAAACCAACAGGTCTTCATTGCGCCCGGCAATCGGGATGGCGCCCGCCGTACGGAAGATGAAGTTCAACACCGGCAGGTCGTAGATTTTGTAGTAAGTCACGAAGCGAATCGGCCGACGCACCGCGCCGCTAATCAGCAGCGCATCAACGAACGACACATGATTGCACACCAACAGCGCTGCGCCTTCGTCAGGAATCAGATCAAGATGGCGGTGTTCAACCCGGTACAGAGAATGACTGAGGAGCCAGATCAGGAACCGCATGCTGAACTCGGGAACGATCTTGAAGATGTAAATGTTCACAGCGATGTTCATCAGCGACACCACCAAAAACAGCTGCGGGATGGACAGTTTGACCACGCTGAGCAACACGATCGAGACAATGGCCGAGACCACCATGAACGTCGAATTAAGAATGTTGTTGGCGGCAATCACCCTGGAGCGCTCTTTCTCCACTGTGCGTGATTGAATCAACGCGTACAGCGGCACAATGTAAAAGCCGCCAAAAACCCCGATACCCAGCACGTCCGCCAAGACCCGCCACGCCTGACCGTACGACAACACCGCTAACCAATCATTGGCCTGCACGTTCTGCGGAAATCCACCCGAGTGCCACCACAGCAACAACCCGAACACCGTCATCCCCATGGAGCCAAAGGGCACCAGACCGATCTCGACCTTGCGCCCGGACAAGCGCTCGCAGAGCATCGAGCCCAAGGCAATGCCGATGGAAAACACGGTGAGAATCAGCGTGACCACGGTTTCATCGCCGTAGAGCCAGTCTTTGGCGTACGCCGGAATCTGCGTCAGGTAAATGGCACCCACAAACCAGAACCAGGAGTTGCCGACAATCGAGCGCGATACCGCGGGCGTCTGCCCAAGACCCAAGCGCAACGTGGCCCAGGACTCACTGAAGATGTTCCAGTTCAGGCTTATTTCCGGGGAATCCGCCACCGCACGCGGAATGCTGCGGCTGGCGAGGTAACCCAAGCAGGCCACCAACAACAATGCCGTGGCAACGATGGGCGCGTAATGCTCAGAAGACATCATGACGCCGGCGCAGATAGTCCCCGCCAGGATCGCCAAGAAGGTGCCCATTTCCACCAGCCCGTTACCACCGACCAGTTCGTTCTCATGCAAGTGTTGCGGCAGGATTGAATACTTCACCGGGCCGAACAACGCCGAGTGGGTACCCATGGCGAACAGCGCCAACAACATCATCCATAAGTGATTGAGCATAAAGCCTGCGGCACCCACCACCATGATCGCGATCTCACCCAGTTTGATCAGACGGATCAGGGCGTCCTTGGAATACTTCTCCCCGAACTGCCCGGCCAACGCCGAAAACAGGAAAAACGGCAGAATGAACAGCAGCGCACACAGATTGACCCAAATCGAACGATCACCATCGATGGCGAGTTTGTAGAGAATGGCGAGAATCAACGATTGCTTAAGCACATTATCGTTGAACGCCCCTAGGGACTGAGTGATGAAAAACGGCAGAAAGCGCCGCTTCCCCAGCAAAGTGAATTGCGATTGTTGACTCATCGAAACCTGCATCCCATGACGCCGTACCCGGCTTTCAGTGGCCGACATTGAAAACGCTCGGTACACGAATGTCGATAGGATGCGTCTGATTCTGTTGCCGTCTATTTCCTGTAACCGTATACCACTGCTATTTACCCAACCCAGCAATACACGGCGAAACAAACAACTCACCTCGATAAGCACCGCAAACGGTGCGGGTCATGACGATCACCCACAGCAGCGCCAAACACAGCACTAACAGCGTACCGACCACCGAAAAGAACGCCAGATCTAACCTCGCCGCCAGCTTCAACGTCGCCAACGCATAGACCCCAATCGGAAAGGTAAACCCCCACCAGCCAAGGTTGAACGGAATGCCGGTGCGCAAGTAGCGAACGGTAATCAGCACTGCGATCAGCATCCACCACAGGCCAAAACCCCACAGCGTAATCCCCGCCACTAAACCGATGCCGTCGGCTATTGCACCGAGGCCTGGCAAACCGTTGGCCGCGAATATCGCCGGAGCGTCGGCGCCTATCACCAGCATGCCCAACGCGCCAGTGCCAATCGGCCCCAACGCCAGCCAGCTTGAGGCGGCCATGCTTTCGTGTGGCAATTTATGCAGCGCCATGCGCAGCAGCAAAATGGTCAGAATGCTGAACGCCACTGGCACCGAGAACGCCCATAACACGTAGCTGGTGATCAACACGCTGAACTGGGACGAGGCGCCTATCAGATGCGGCGCAAGCAATCCTCCGCTGGCCGCAGCGACCTCAGCGGCCACCACCGGCAGCAGCCAGACGGCAGTCATCTGGTCGATGCTGTGTTCCTGACGGGTGAACATCATGAACGGAATCAAAACACCGCAAGCCACGGCCATGGCGACATCCAGCCACCACAGCACATCAACGACCGAGATCACCCCATCGCCCCAGCGCGGCAGGCCGAACAGCAGAAAGCCATTGATGATGGTCGCCAGCCCCATGGGGATGGTGCCAAAAAACATCGAGACGGTTGAATGACCAAACACCCGCCGCGCCTCATCGAAGAACAGCACCCAGCGCAGCGCATACACCACACTGAACAACACGAACAAACCGATATTGAGCAGCCACAGCGCTTCGGCTATTTGCCGCACGCCGGGAATGTACAGCGGCAGTTGAGCCAGCGTCAGGGCAAGAACGCCGGTGCCCATGGTTGAGCCGAACCAGTTTGGGGTGAACTGGCGAATAACTTCTCGCGGGTGGCTCAATTGGCTGAGTGGGCGAATGCGGTGGACGGTCGTCATGAAAATCTCCTGTCCTCTGATGAGGTGAAGAAAGCTTATAGCGAGCCTATATATCTATATAACGGGTAATATCGCTATAGGTCATCTGTTTTACCTATATGTAACGCCGCGTGTGGCATCAAACCACGCCGCGACCTTGGTAGACACTGACGAAGTCCCAGCATCATGCGAAACTGTGCCGCCCGTGCTGTTCAAAGCGTTGGCGCTACCTGGAGCTTTACATGTCGTTGTCCAGCGGACTCATCGCTGCGGTCGCCGTTGCCTACATGGCCATTATGTTCGCCATCGCCTTCTACGGTGATCGGCGCAGCACGCCGCTGTCGCCACGTTTGCGAGCGTGGGTGTATAGCCTGTCACTGGCGGTGTATTGCACCAGTTGGACGTTCTTCGGCGCGGTGGGTCAGGCAGCGGAACAGCTCTGGTCTTTTCTGCCGATCTACCTCGGGCCGATATTGCTGCTGATGCTGGCGCCTTGGGTGCTGCAAAAGATGGTGATGATCAGCAAGCAGGAGAACATTACCTCCATTGCTGACTTCATCGCCGCCCGCTACGGTAAATCGCAATCGCTGGCGGTAGTGGTAGCGCTGATCTGCATGGTCGGGGTGTTGCCCTACATCGCGTTGCAGCTCAAAGGCATCGTCTTGGGCGTGAACCTGCTCATCGGCGCGGTGGCTGAATCCACCGGCGTCCGCGCTCAAGACACTGCACTGATTGTGTCGCTGGTCCTTGCCCTGTTCACCATTTTGTTTGGTACGCGCAACCTTGACGCCACCGAACACCACCGCGGCATGGTGATGGCCATCGCCTTTGAAGCACTGGTCAAGCTGTTCGCGTTTCTCGCTGTCGGAGCCTTTGTCACGTTCGGCTTATATGACGGTTTTGATGACTTGTTCAGTCAGGCGATGCTCGCACCGCGTCTGGAAGAGTATTGGAAAGAAACTGTCAACTGGCCGTCTCTGGTGGTCCAGACCGGCGTAGCGATGATGGCGATGATCTGCCTGCCACGGCAGTTTCACGTCATCGTGGTGGAGAACATCGAGCCGCAGGACCTGCGCCTGGCAAAGTGGGTGTTCCCGGCCTATCTGGCCTTGGCGGCGTTGTTTGTGGTGCCTATCGCCCTGGCCGGGCAAATGATGCTGCCCAGCTCGGTGTTGCCTGACTCCTTCGTGATCAGCTTGCCGTTGGCTCAGGCCCATCCGGCGCTGGCGCTGCTGGCCTTCATTGGCGGCGCGTCGGCGGCCACCGGCATGGTCATCGTTGCCGCCGTGGCGCTGTCGACCATGGTTTCCAACGACATGTTGCTGCCGTGGCTGCTGCGTCGGCAAACTGCAGAGCGTCCGTTCGAAGTGTTTCGTTACTGGATGCTGTCGGTGCGCCGGGTCAGCATCGTAGTGATTCTGCTGCTGGCCTATGTCTGCTACCGGTTGCTCGGCTCGACGGCCAGTTTGGCCACCATTGGCCAGATCGCTTTCGCCGCCATCACCCAGTTGGCACCCGCTATGCTCGGCGCGCTGTACTGGAAACAGGCTAATCGCCGGGGTGTATTCGCAGGGCTGGCGGCCGGGACGTTCCTCTGGTTCTACACCTTGGTGTTGCCGATTGCGGCCAACCGTCTGGGCTGGTCGCTGAGTGGTTTTCCGGGATTGGCGTGGCTGCATGGCAACCCGCTCAACTTGCCCATTTCCCCGCTGACCCAAGGCGTGGTGCTTTCACTGGCGGGCAACTTCACCCTGTTTGCCTGGGTTTCACTGTTGTCTCGCACGCGGGTTTCCGAACATTGGCAGGCCGGGCGGTTTATCGGTCAGGAAATCAGTGCACGTCCGCGCAGCCGTTCGTTGCTGGCGGTGCAGATCGAAGACTTGCTTACCCTGTCGGCGCGCTTCGTCGGTGAAGAACGCGCGCGGCAGAGTTTTATTCGCTTCGCCTACCGCCAGGGCAAAGGCTTCAATCCGAACCAGAACGCCGACGGAGAATGGATCGCCCACACCGAACGATTGCTGGCCGGCGTGCTCGGCGCGTCATCGACCCGCGCCGTGGTCAAGGCCGCCATCGAAGGCCGCGACATGCAGCTTGAAGACGTGGTGCGGATCGCCGATGAAGCGTCGGAAGTGTTGCAGTTCAACCGGGCGCTGTTGCAGGGTGCGATTGAAAACATCACCCAAGGCATCAGCGTGGTCGATCAGTCGCTGAAACTGGTGGCCTGGAATCACCGCTATCTGGAAGTGTTCAATTACCCAGAAGGGCTGATCAGTGTGGGCCGTCCGATTGCCGACATCATCCGTCATAACGCTGAGCGTGGCCTGTGTGGTCCGGGCGAGGCGGAGGTGCATGTGGCGCGTCGACTGCACTGGATGCGGCAAGGTCGCGCGCACACCTCGGAGCGGTTATTCCCCAGCGGGCGAGTCATTGAACTGATCGGTAACCCAATGCCGGGCGGCGGCTTCGTCATGAGCTTCACTGACATTACGGCGTTTCGCGACGCCGAGCATGCACTCAAGGCCGCCAACGAAAGCCTTGAACAGCGCGTCATCGAGCGCACCCACGAGCTGTCGCAATTGAACGTCGCACTCACCGAAGCCAAGGGCACGGCAGAAACCGCCAACCAATCAAAAACCCGCTTTCTCGCGGCGGTCAGCCATGACCTGATGCAGCCACTGAACGCGGCGCGACTCTTTTCCGCGGCGCTGTCTCATCAAGAAGAAGGGGCGTCCAGCGACACTCAGCAATTGGTGCAACATCTGGATGCCTCGCTGCGTTCAGCCGAAGATTTGATCAGTGATCTGTTGGACATGTCCCGCCTGGAAAACGGCAAAATCACCCCGATGATTCAGCCATTCCCACTCAATGCGCTGTTCGATACTCTGGGTGCCGAGTTCAAAGCGCTGGCAAAAGAGCAAGGTTTGAAGTTCCGCCTGCGCGGGAGCCAACTGCGGATCGACAGCGACATGAAGCTGTTGAGGCGGATTTTGCAGAACTTCCTGACCAACGCCTTCCGCTACGCTCAGGGTCCGATATTGCTTGGGGTTCGGCGCAAAAAAGGACAGCTGTGTCTTGAGGTCTGGGACCGTGGACCGGGTATTCCCGAGGACAAGCGCCAAGTCATTTTCGAAGAATTCAAACGCCTGGACAGCCACCAAACACGCGCCGAAAAAGGCTTGGGGCTTGGGTTAGCAATTGCTGATGGGTTGTGCCGTGTGTTGGGTCACAACCTGCAAGTACGCTCATGGCCAGGCAAAGGCAGCGTGTTCAGCGTGACCGTGCCGCTTGCCCGCAATCAAACCGCCGCAGCCCCACTGCCAGCCGCACCCAAACACCAGCCGTTGAGCGGGACACATGTGCTGTGTGTCGACAATGAAGACAGCATTTTAATCGGTATGAACAGTCTTCTGACACGCTGGGGTTGTCAGGTACGAACCGCACGTAACCGCAGCGAGTGTGAAGCCATTTTGAACGAGGGCATGCGCCCACAATGGGTGTTAGTCGATTACCACCTGGACGAAGGCGAAACCGGCACCGCGTTGATGGCGTGGCTGCGTACCCGCTTGGGTGAACCCGTGCCTGGGGTTGTCATCAGCGCCGACGGCCGACCCGAACTGGTGGCGCAGATCCATGCCGCCGGCCTTGATTACCTGTCCAAACCGGTCAAGCCAGCGGCGTTGCGGGCGCTGTTGAGTCGTTGACCTCTGTAGGGGAGCCAACGTGTTGGCGAGAGGCTAGACGCGGCGTTTCAGGTACGCCGCCTCGCCAACACATTGGCTCTTATCAAACTACTTTTAAATCTTCTAAAAACAATGGGTTGGCGCTGTGCTTTGTGTGTATATCCGGCATTTTTGGGGGCTGAAATTATGGTTTCGCTTTTACAGCGAGTCACCTTTTTCAACCGCCAAAAAGGTAACCCAAAACGCTTGCCCCACCATGCGGGCCCTCGCTTAGGCTCGGTCTTCCCTCGCTCCGGCGTTGCTCCGGGGGTCGCCGTGAGCGGCCGTCCCTGGCCGCGCACGGCTTACTCGGCATCCTTGCCTCGTTACCCCCTGCGCAACGCCTGCGTTCGGCCGCATGGTTTCACGGGGCCTCTTTCGCAATTCGATATTCAATTCACAGACGATCTGCAGGCGGGCGGCCATCTGTAGAGCCAACTTGTTGGCGAAGGTCCTTCGGACCTTATCGCAGCCTTCGGCAGCGCCAGAATCTGTGCAGCGCCAAAACCGTGGGTCCGAATTTATTCGGGAAGGCTTCAGCCCTGACACCGTGCAACCTCAAACACAAACACAAAGTGCCACCCAGTTTGCTGCGCGACAGCGCGGCGTCGAAGACGTGGCGGACCCTCCTACAGATTTATAGTTATGCGTTG
The DNA here is from genome assembly GCF_034350045.1 of Pseudomonas sp. CCI4.2. Lineage (NCBI taxonomy): Bacteria > Pseudomonadati > Pseudomonadota > Gammaproteobacteria > Pseudomonadales > Pseudomonadaceae > Pseudomonas > Pseudomonas sp. CCI4.2. Next base: position 5,288,495 of record NZ_CP133781.1, read on the forward strand.
CTTGGCCTCCGTTCTTTGCGTCGATACGGAAATACGTCGATGACCTTCCCGTCACGAATCGCTTGCTGCAGGCTTTTCCAGTAGTCCGCGTCGTACAGTTCGCCATGCAGTTTGGCGAACAACCGACGCTGGCCCAGGTCAGCGAACAGGAACGGCGGAAACTCTTCCGGGAAGACGTCCAGCGGACCAATTGAGTACCAAGGCTCGGAAGACATTTCGTCCTCGGGTGTGCGCGGCTCCGGGATGCGGCGGAAGTTGGCTTCGGTTAAAAAACAGATTTCGTCGTAGTCGTAAAACACCACGCGTCCGTGGCGAGTGACACCGAAATTTTTCAACAACATGTCACCGGGGAAGATATTTGCCGCCGCCAGTTGCTTGATCGCCAGCCCATAATCCTCTAGGGCCTCGTGCACCTGGGCGTCGTTGGCGTTTTCCAAATACAGGTTCAGCGGGGTCATTCGCCGCTCGGTCCAGCAGTGGCGGATCAATACGCTGTCGCCCTCCACCTGGACCGTCCTCGCGGCCACGTCCAGGAGTTCGGCGAGGCATTGCGGGTCGAACTTGCTCAGCGGAAAACGGAAATCGGCGAACTCTTGGGTATCGGCCATGCGCCCTACCCGATCAACTGTTTTGACCAGCCGGTATTTTTCAATCACCGTCGCCCGATCAACGTTTTTCGACGGTGAAAATCTGTCCTTGATGATCTTGAACACCGTGTTAAAGCCCGGAAGCGTAAACACGCTCATGACCATACCGCGCACGCCCGGGGCCATGATGAAGCGGTCGTCGGTGCTGGCCAGGTGATTGATCAAGGCCCGGTAAAACTCGGATTTTCCGTGTTTGTAAAAGCCGATTGAGGTGTACAACTCGGCAATGTGCTTACCCGGCAAAATGCGCTTTAAAAAGCCGACGAATTCAGCCGGCACCGGCACATCGACCATGAAATACGAACGGGTGAACGAGAAGATGATCGACACATCCGCTTCGTCGGTGATCAGTGCATCAATCTGAATACCCTGGCCTTCATGGTGCAACAGGGGAATCACCAACGGCCATTGCTCGTCGAGGGTGAAAATCCGCCCGACCAGGTACGCACCTTTGTTGCGGTACAGAATCGAAGAAAACAACTCAACCCTCAGCCCCGGATCCTTGCACACCCAATCGGGCAAGTTGTCGCGCAACTGAGCCTCCAAGCGCAGTATATCGCCCGGCAAATCAGCAAACGGAACGTCAAACCGGTATTGGGTAAAGACCTCCGAGAGCATCTTTGAAAAATCGCCCTGGGGTTTGTAAATACGGGTTTGCGCGGCTTTGCCTTGGTGATGCAGCGACGGCCGCGTGGTGTGGATGAACATGCACCCGTCGCTGATCAGGTCGTGGCTGAACAGCCCGCAAAATAGCGAGTTGAACCAGGTTTCTGCCAATTCGTCGTCGAACCGCAAATCTATCAGGTCGATGTAAGCGCTCTTGACCAGTGGCCAGCACGCCACGTCCAACAGGCTATCGGCGTCGAATTGAACGCGAAGGCGCGCCCCGGTTTCGCTGACCTTTTCTTCATACAGACTGATCCGAGCCGCCGACGCGCGCTGGGCTTCCTGCCACCGCGCTTGCTCGAAACGTGCCTTGGCGCCGTCGGCGATTTGCCGGAAATGATCACGATAATCGTCGAAACCATCGAGAATCATTTGCGCGATGTCGGCGGCGGGCCATTGTGGGGGCATGAAAAAGACCTCTGCGGGCGTTCAAAAAATTGAGCTTAGTCAGCGGATTGCTTGCCAACAAGTGGGCGCCTACTGGCGCTCTGTAGATACCAACTTGTTGGCGAGACGCTATATCAAACGACGCGCGGCTTACGGAACACAAACACCAACCCAATGATGATCAGCAGCATCCCGAACAGGCTCAGCAGCGCGAGTCGGTTCCCAAAAATCAGGTAATCCATCACCGCCGTTACCGCTGGCACCAAATAGAACAGACTGGTCACGTTGACCAAATTGCCACGGGCGATCAGTCGATACAGCAGGAAAGTGGCCAGCACCGAAACCACCAGCCCCATCCACAGCACGGGCACGATAAAGCCGGTACTGAGTTCAAAGTGGAACGGTTGAAACGGCACGAACACTGAGCACAGCAGCAGCCCGGCAAGGTATTGCACCGGAAGGGTTCCGAGTGGGTTGTCGGTGATGCGTTTCTGCATGATCGAGCCAAAGGTCATGCTTGCCAGCGCCAGCAATCCAAACACCATGCCCGCCAATGACATCCCGCCTAGACCGATGCCTTGATACACCACCAACACCAAGCCGGTCAGGCCCAGACTCAAGCCGAACAAACGCGTCCATGAGCGACTGCGCTCCATCACCACCGCAGTCAGGATCGGCTGCACGCCCATGATGGTGGCCATCACGCCAGGCGTGACTTTGAGGTCCAACGCCAGCAGATAGAAAATCTGATAAGCGCCCAACAACACCGCACCGGTCGCGGCGGCATACAGCAGCGGTTTACGGGCGCGGGGTAATTTGAAGCCCAGCAGCGGAATCAGAATGGCCAGCGCCACCAGCGCCAAGGAGAAACGCACCAGCAGAAAAGCGAACGGCGCGGCGTGGGCCAAGCCCCATTTGGAAAAAATTGCGCCGCTGCTCCAGAGCAAAACGAACAGCGTGGTTGTGGCCATTGAGGCCAACGCATCGCGGGAAAAAAACATGAGTGCCACCTGTGATTCAAGCGCGCTAGATGCGCGACATCACGACTCGGTTTGATCGAATCAGTGAGTGTATGAATGGTTGTGCGGGCGCAGGTATCGGCGAAAGATGCCGATCAGCCCAGCAAGACGACGCTTGGCGGTGCAGCAATGCACGCGACCGGGCCGGTCACAGGTGAAGGTGGCGGGTAATGACTGCGGAAGATCAACTGCTGACACCCACGCGGTTCGGCAACAGCGAAGGCTGCGGCGGCGAACTGGAATTCGATGTGGGAAGCAGGCATGGTGCACTTCTTCGTTGGAATGGGGTTGGGTGCGAGGTGGTATGCACCGCCGCCGACTATAGCCAGCGTCCGGTGCATTGTGCAATCAGGTTTTCAGCCAAACAGCCAATAACCCAGCAAGGTGAACACAATGATCGCCAGCACTGGACGCATTGCCCGGTAGCCCTTGGGATAACGGCGTTTTAACTTTTTCACGCCACCGCTGAAGCTGTTGCTGAAACGTTTGCTGTAGGCGTACGCCTGATTGATGCCGCCGACCCGTTCATCGTCCAGGTTCTGCGGCGCGGTAGCGCGACCCAGAAAGGCACTCATCGAACGATTGATCCGGGTCATGAGCTTCGATTTCAAAGGCCGCTCGACGTCACAGAACAGAATCACCCGGGTCTGCGCGGTCTGATTCTTGACCCAATGCACGTAGGTCTCGTCGAACATCACGTCCTGACCATCACGCCATGCATACACCTGACCGTCCACATAAATGCGGCAGTCGTCGGAGTTTGGTGTCGACAAGCCTAAGTGATAACGCAGCGAACCGGCGAACGGGTCGCGGTGTGGGTTGAGATGGCTGTCACCCGGCAACAGCGCAAACATTGCACCTTTGACGTTGGGGATTCGGTTAACCAGCTCGACCGTCTTCGGGCACAGCAGCTCGGCGGACGGCAAGGCTTTGTCGTACCACTTGAGGTAAAAACGCTTCCAGCCTTTCTTGAAGAACGAACCGAAGCCGGCGTCGTTGTCCTTGGCAGCAGCGCGTATATAACCTTCGTCGAACAAATGCATGGCTTCGTCGCGGATGATTTCCCAGTTGTCCTTGAGCAAGTCCATTTCAGGGAATTTGCTGCGGTCCAGATAAGGCTTCGAGGGCACGCCGGAGAACAGATACATCAAGGCGTTGTAGGGCGCGAACAGCGCGGAATGGTTGACGAACTGACGCAACAACGGCAGCCGGGCCTTACCGCGCAGGTGGACGTACAGCGTGCTCCCCAGGAAGAGCATCAAAATCGATGCCTTGGCAGCAAAAGAAAAGGTCATGAAACACTCCTGAAAAATAGGCAAATAACTGCACTACGCGGCACTGTTCTGATTAGTGATCCCGAGGGCGGTCGCCAGGGGCAACCGCCTTCTGCATTGCGTCTTCGCGAAATGCACACTGAAGCGGATTTGAAGCCGGCCATGATAAGCCTTCAGGAGCCAGGTAAAAAGCAGCCTGTTAACAACGAACCGTTACTGCTGGTTTTCCTGATCAGTGAACAAGTCACTGAATAGCATGCTCGACAGGTAGCGCTCACCCGAATCCGGCAGAATCACGACGATGGTTTTACCCTGCATTTCCGGGGTTTCGGCCATCCGCACCGCCGCCGCCATGGCCGCGCCACAGGAAATGCCGCACAAAATTCCTTCTTCACGCATCAGACGCAGGGCCATGGCCTTGGCCTCCTCGTCCGTAACGAGTTCGACCCGATCAATAACGGAAAGATCAAGATTCTTGGGGATGAAACCGGCGCCGATGCCCTGAATCTTGTGGGGGCTGGGGGTGATGTCTTGCCCGGCCATGGCCTGGGTAATGATCGGCGACACGCTGGGTTCTACGGCTATCGACAAAATCGGCTTGCCCGCCGTGTTTTTGATGTAGCGCGAGATACCGGTAATGGTGCCGCCAGTACCGACGCCCGCGACCAGCACATCAATGGCACCGTCGGTGTCGTTCCAGATTTCCGGGCCGGTGGTCTTCTCGTGAATCGCCGGGTTGGCCGGGTTATCAAACTGTCCCGGCATGAAGTAGCTCGACGGATCGCTGGCGAGCAGTTCTTCAGCTTTGGCAATTGCGCCCTTCATCCCTTTGGCAGGCTCGGTCAGCACCAACTCGGCGCCCAACGCCTTGAGCACCTTGCGTCGCTCGATGCTCATCGATGCGGGCATGGTCAGCACCAGTTTGTAACCCCGTGCGGCGGCAACGAATGCCAAGCCGATGCCGGTGTTACCAGAGGTCGGCTCAACGATGGTCATGCCGGGTTTGAGTTTGCCACTGCTTTCAGCGTCCCAAATCATGCTGGCACCGATGCGGCACTTAACCGAGTAACCGGGGTTGCGCCCTTCGATCTTGGCCAGGATAGTGACCCCGCGTGGTGCAATACGGTTGATCTGAACCAGCGGCGTGTTGCCGATGGAATGGGCGTTATCAGCATAAATGCGGCTCATGGCAGTGTCCTTGTGCACGTTATCGAATGGGCAAAGCCTATGCCCCCAACTTGCGTGCGTCCAGTGCAGCGAACGGATGCCAAACCGGGCAGTCAACAGCTTACGCAAACGGAGGCTTTGATCATGAAACGTCGCTATAGCGTCGCGCTGTGGACTGTCCTGGGTATCATAGTCTTGCTGGTTGTGGTGCAAATCGCCCTGCCCTATGTGGTGCGCAACTACCTGAACGAAAAACTCGCCGACATGGGCGATTACCGCGGTCAGGTCACCGATGTAGATTTAGCCTTGTGGCGTGGCGCTTATAAAATCAACGGCCTCGATATTGTGAAAGTCTCCGGCAACGTGCCTGTTCCGTTCGTCAAAATCCCCGTCATCGACTTGGCCGTGAGCTGGCACTCTTTGTGGTACGACCACGCCGTCGTAGCGCGCGTGCGCTTTGTCAGCCCCGAGCTTAACTTCGTCGACGGCGGTGACAACAAGGAGGCGTCGCAAACCGGTCAGGGCACCGATTGGCGCGCCCAGCTGAACAAACTGTTGCCCATCACCCTCAACGAAGTTCGTATCAGTGACGGCAAAATCACTTTCAACAATTTCACCTCCACTCCGAAAGTCAAAATCGAAGCCGATAAAGTCAACGCCAGCCTGTACAACCTGACCAACGTGGCGGACGCCAAAGGCCAGCGTGAGGCCCGGTTTTCAGGCAAAGCCTTGCTGATGGGCAAGGCGCCTTTGGACACCGCCGCCACGTTTGATCCGTTCAGTAATTTCGAAGATTTCGACTTCCGCCTCCGCGCGACCGGAATCGAACTGAAAAGCCTCAACGATTTTGCGTCTGCCTACGGAAAATTCGATTTTAACGCTGGTAACGGCGATGTGGTGATCCAGGCCAAAGCGGTCAAGGGTCAACTCAGTGGCTACATCAAACCGCTGCTGCGCAACGTCGAAGTGTTCAACTGGCAGCAGGATGTGGAAAACCAGAACAAGAGCTTTTTCCGCTCAGTCTGGGAAGCCGTGGTCGGCGCCAGCCAGGCAGTGCTGAAGAACCAGAACAAAAACCAGTTTGCGACCCGTGTTGACCTCAGTGGCAGTGTGCACAAACAGGACATCAGCGCGTTTCAGGCGTTTTTGCAGATCCTGCACAACGGTTTTATCCAAGCGTTCAATACTCGCTATGACAACGGTAAAACCCCGTGATCAAGGGTCAGCGTTTTTTGTCAGCTGCTGGCGTGCTTGGGGCTGAATACTGCGTCGTGTCTTCCGCAACCAAGCGCAGCTTTGGCGCTTGGCGCTGCAGTGCGTCCCAGCCCAGACAGGCCAACGCCAAGGTCCGCGGTGTGGGCTCTCGGGCATTGCTGTAACGGGAGATGCTTCGCGCACTCACGCCCAACGCTTGCGCGGCTTGCGCCAAGGGCAAACCGGTACGGGCACGCCAACCGATGAAGATGCGGGTGTTTTCGTCCGTTGTTGCCTGAGCTTGCGCGTCGAGGTAAAGGGTATCGGCGCCGAGCTGGATATCCAGCTCGGGCCATTCCACGGTCCAGCCATCATCACCCAGTTGCGCGCCGACAAAAGCGCCGTCGCGCGTTAACGGCTGTAAACCGGGGTAATCGGCCAAGTCAGCGGTGAGGTCCAGAATGAAGTGTTGACCGTCAATAAACGTCAACGCCAACCGGTTATCACGGGTTGCCTGCACAGCCTGCAGACGGGGGCGTTTCATGGATGCCATAGCGTCCATTCCTCCATCAATTGTTGTTGGTGAGCCCGTATCCAATCCAACGCTTCCGGCAGCACTACGGCGGGAGCATGCCCTCGTATCGCCACGACTGAGCGCAGGCCGATCAACACATCGATACCGCCACCGGTCAGGTGAACATGAGGTGGCAGAGGGTCCTTCTCGCGCAATTGGATACGGTATTTCTCGCGAAATCGGTATTGGGTCGACATGCGACACAAGGTATAGCCAAGTTAGCTATACCTCAATAATGGCAGACCGTTGAACTGAGTCAAAGTGTGACGCGGCATTCAGAGACTGAATGCCGCGTCTGCGTTCACAGTCGCCCGACCTGCGCGTTATAGTCCGCACATTGAGCAACCGCTTATTACGCCCTTTGCGGCGACTCCGTTCGAGGATTTCAAAATGAAGTTTGAAGGCACCAGCGCCTACGTCGCCACCGACGACCTGAAGCTTGCGGTCAACGCAGCCATCACTCTGGAACGCCCCCTGCTGGTCAAAGGCGAACCTGGCACCGGCAAAACCATGTTGGCCGAGCAACTGGCTGAATCTTTCGGTGCCCGCCTGATCACGTGGCACATCAAGTCCACCACTAAGGCGCATCAAGGCCTCTACGAGTACGACGCGGTGAGCCGCCTGCGCGATTCGCAACTGGGTGTGGATAAAGTCCATGACGTGCGCAATTACTTGAAGAAAGGCAAACTCTGGGAAGCCTTTGAAGCCGAAGAGCGGGTCATTTTGCTGATTGATGAAATCGACAAGGCCGACATCGAATTCCCCAACGATCTGCTGCAAGAACTCGACAAGATGGAGTTCTACGTTTACGAGATCGACGAGACGATCAAAGCGAAAATCCGTCCGATTATCATCATTACGTCAAACAATGAAAAAGAGCTGCCAGACGCGTTCTTGCGCCGCTGCTTCTTTCATTACATCGCCTTCCCGGATCGCGTCACCCTGCAAAAGATCGTCGATGTGCATTACCCGAACATCAAAAAAGAGTTGGTCAGCGAAGCCCTCGACGTGTTCTTCGACGTGCGCAAAGTTCCCGGTTTGAAGAAGAAACCGTCGACCTCGGAACTGGTCGACTGGCTGAAGTTGTTGATGGCCGACAACATTGGTGAAGCGGTGCTGCGTGAGCGTGATCCGACCAAAGCCATTCCGCCGCTGGCGGGTGCGCTGGTCAAGAACGAGCAAGACGTTCAGCTGCTCGAACGTTTGGCCTTCATGAGCCGTCGCGTTAACCGCTGAATCTGAACCACGCTGCCCGAACCGCTCAGCGTCCAGACACACGACATCAAGGGCGACAGCCATGCTGCTCAACCTGTTCAATGAAATGCGCGCAGCCAAAGTGCCGGTCTCGGTGCGGGAGCTGCTCGATTTGATCAATGCGCTTAAACAGCGAGTGACCTTCGCTGACATGGACGAGTTCTACTTTCTCGCCCGCACGATTCTAGTCAAGGATGAACGCCACTTCGACAAATTCGACCGGGCGTTCGGCGCCTATTTCAACGGCCTCGAAAAACTCGACGACCATCTAAAAGCGCTGATTCCCGAAGATTGGTTGCGCAAGGAATTCGAGCGCTCGTTGAGTGAAGAGGAACGTGCGCAGATCCAGACCTTGGGTGGCCTGGACAAGCTGATCGAGGAGTTTAAGAAACGCCTGGAAGAGCAAAAAGAACGTCACGCCGGTGGCAATAAATGGATCGGCACAGGCGGCACTAGCCCTTTCGGTTCAGGCGGGTATAACCCGGAAGGCATTCGGGTCGGCGACGCGGGCGCACGCCAGGGTAAAGCGGTAAAAGTCTGGGAGCAACGCGAATACAAAAACCTCGATGATTCGGTGGAGCTGGGTACCCGCAATATCAAGATTGCCCTGCGTCGCTTACGCAAATTTGCCCGTCAGGGTGCGGCTGAAGAACTCGACATCGACGGCACCATCGACCACACCGCCCGCGACGCCGGCTTGCTGAACATCCAAATGCGCCCGGAACGCCGCAACACCATCAAGTTGCTGTTGCTGTTCGACATCGGCGGCTCAATGGACGCCCACGTCAAAACCTGTGAAGAACTGTTTTCCGCGTGCAAGACCGAGTTCAAACACTTGGAGTACTTTTACTTTCACAACTTCATTTATGAATCGGTGTGGAAAAACAACCTGCGCCGCAGCTCTGAATCCACCGCCACTCAGGATTTGCTGAACAAATACGGCGCCGACTACAAAGTAATCTTCATCGGCGACGCCGCCATGGCGCCCTACGAAATTACCCAAGCAGGCGGCAGCGTCGAACACTGGAACGAAGAGCCCGGCTACGCCTGGATGCAGCGTTTCAAAGAGAAATACAAAAAGCTCATCTGGATCAATCCGTATCCGAAAGACACTTGGGCCTACAGCACATCGACCAACATCGTCCGAGACTTGATCGACGATCAGATGTATCCACTGACGTTGCGCGGGCTGGAAGAAGGGATGCGGTTTTTGGCAAAGTGAACCTATAAATCCCCTGTAGGCGCTGCCGAAGGCTGCGATAGATTTTTCAGCACCTACTATTTCGTGTCGGCCTAAGTCTCTGTGTGAGTTGCCAACGAAAGCGTCCTTGCAGTCAACCCAGGTTTCAGATCGACATCGGCGGCGCGATGACGGGCCTCTTCGCAGGCAAGCCTGCTCCCACAGTCTCTGCGGCTGCTCGCTACCAACCGTGCCAATTAAATCCCAAAGCCGTACCGGCTTCGCAGCTTCGGCAGTCTTGTGTTGTTTATTTCAGTTGGCAAATCCAACGGCAACATGTCTCTCACTACAGCGACATTTAACTTAATCAAATCCACAGGACCACTCTCCTGCGGACGCAGTTGTGCGCCGCATGGGAGCAACTGGCAAGTCAGTTAATGCAATGTCTTTTTTGAACACAGAAGAGATCGAGACCGAAATCGCGCAGCCGCAATACACTGTCTTGCCGGACAAACTGAATACCATGACTGGAACGTTAGACAATGATCTGGATGTGAAGTACTACACCTTCACCGCTGTTCGGGGTCAGAAGGTGATGATTCACGAACTCGGTAGAACATCTGCGAACTCGCCGTGGAAGATTGAATACAAAACCGACAAGGATTAACGTACGCACACTCTGTAGAGCCAACTTGTTGGCGAGAGAGGTTACCTGACAACCACATCATTCCTTCGCCAACAAGTTGGCTCCTACAGTCGAGGGAGATTAATGTGGCCCGCTAAACACCTGTAAATACCGCACCTGTTGCTGATGCGCGGTGTTTTGCACTATTGGCTTTAAGCGGATAACACTGCCCGGCAGGCATTGCGCCAATCTCGCCAACGACAACGGTGTCAACGCGCCCAGTCGGGGATAGCCGCCGATGGTTTGTCGGTCGTTGAGCAGGACGATGGGTTGGCCGTCGGGGGGGATTTGTAGGGCGCCCAAAGGGATGCCTTCGGAAATCATCGGCGACCCCAGATAGGTCAACGCCGGTCCCAATAAACGAATGCCCATGCGGTCGGCGCGGGTGTCGAGGGTCCAGTCGCTGTTGAAGGCGTCGAACAGGCTTAATCCGCTGAATTGGCCAATTTGAGCGCCCAGTACGACGTCTAAGGGAGTGCTTACAGCAAAATCTGGAATCTGTTGATTGGGTAATGCTTGCAGCACGAAAGCCGCGCCGGAGTAGCTTAACCGGTCACCTTTGCCCAGCGGCTTACCCAAGCCATCAAGACCGCCGAGTGCTTCGCGTACCACGGTCGAGCAACTGCCCAACACCGCTGGCGCAGTGAAACCACCCGGTGCCGCCAAATAGGCACGTGCACCGACGATGGGCCGGTTAAAGCGTAATCGCTGGCCTTTGCCCATAAAAAAACTGCGCCATGGCTTAAGTGGCCGGCTGTCGAGCATGGCGTCGAGATCAGCACCCGCCAACGCCAGGCAGCAATCCTCCTCGGCGAGCAGGGTCATACCACCAAGGGTCACTTCGACCACGGCGGCGTCCAGCGGGTTGCCCAGCAGCTTATTGGCCAACGACATCGAGACCCAATCTGCCGCCCCGCCTTGGGTTACGCCCAAATGCCGCACGCCGAAACGACCGGCGTCTTGCAGCAGGCACAGCGGCGTACTGGTTTCGATCAACAACGCGCTCATGCCTGGCCCGTCAATGGCGTGTCGTCGCCACCCAAGCGAATAAACTCGGCATGGTCTATGGATGCAAAGCTCACGCTGTCGCCAGGCTGCATCAAGCTGTAACCCTCACGCTGCCGATCAAACAGAAAGCTGGGCGTGCGGCCGATCAAGTTCCAGCCACCGGGCGAGACCACGGGATAAGCAGCCGTCTGGCGTTCGGCGATGCCGACGCTGCCGGCCGCGACGCGTTTGCGCGGGGTGTTCAAACGCGGTGCGGCAATGATTTCTTCGACCAGACCCATAAAGGCGAATCCTGGCGCAAAGCCCAGCGCGAACACCTGATACTCGCGCTGGCTGTGGCAGGCAATGACTTCACGGACGCTCAAGCCGCTGCGTTTTGCCAGCAAGCTCAGTTCCGGCCCGACGCTCGGGTCGTACCAGACCGGCAACACATGGTGCGTGCCATTGGCGTATGGATCTGGGGCTAAATCGGTCAACGCGGCGTGTATCAACTCACGGGCTTGATTCGGGTTCAGCTGCGTCAGGTCGTAATGAACCATCAGCGTGGTGTAGGACGGCACTAAATCAATCAGAGTGCTTGCAAAGTGTTCGCGCAAACGCGCTACGGCGGCCAACATCCACGGCATGTTGGCTTCGTCGATGACCTCGAACAGCCTCACCATGAGGCAGTCGATGGCCACCACTTCGATCCGCACCTTCATGACGATCGCAGCTCACCCAGCGCCTGTCGAATGCGTTGCACGGCGGCCACCGAGCTGATGTTGTCGCCATGCACGCACAGCGTGTCGGTGGTCAGTAACAGGTCGCTGCCGTCCGACGCACGTAAGATTTCCCCACGCGCTAAGGTCAGTGCCTGGGCAATGATCGTTTCCGGGTCATGGTGAACAGCACCCGGCAATTGCCTTGAAACCAGATGGCCTGCAGGGTCGTACGCCCGGTCGGCGAAGGCCTCAAACCACAACTGCACGCCAAACTCATCGCCCAACGCTTGCGCCGCACTGTTATCGCGGGTGGACAACAACATCAGCGGTAAATGGACGTCGTAGCGGGCGATGGCCTGGATGACCGTACGCATCTGGTCGGGTTTGGCCATCATGTCGTTGTACATCGCCCCGTGGGGTTTAACGTAGTGCACGCGACTGCCTTGCGCCCGGCAAATACCGTCCAGCGCGCCGATCTGGTAATGCAGCAGGTCTTCAAGCTCGGCGGCGCTGCACGCCATGGAACGCCGGCCAAAACCGACCAGATCAGGGTATGCCGGGTGGGCGCCGATCATCACGTTATGGGACAGCGCTAGGCTTACGGTTTTGCGCATCACACTCGGGTCACCGGCGTGGAAACCGCAGGCGATATTGGCGCAGTCGATAAAGGGCATGACTTCAGCGTCCAGACCCATGGTCCAGGCGCCGTAGCTTTCACCGATGTCGCAATTCAATAACAGGCGGCGCAAAGGAAATCTCCTGTGTGCGTTGAATGGTTCAGGGGCATCTGAAGTCTTAACATTTGCGTAGGAGCTGCCGAGGCTGCGATAAGATTTTTCAGTGCCTACCCTTTCGTGTCTGCCTAAGTCTGTGTGTGTGGGCTTGCCAACGAAAGCGTCAATGCAGGCGCCCCGGATTTCTGATCGACGTCAGCGGTGCGATGACGAGGCTCTTCGCAGGCAAGCCTGCTCCCACAGTGTCTGCGGCTGCTTGCTATCAACGGCGTCTGGAACCCATACCTATCGATCCCGCTCCAGCACCGGCGTTCTGCGCCGTCCGCCGAAGATCACCCAGCCGATTAGCAGGAAGAAGCTTTCTACGACCAACGCCAGTAGCAAGGCGCAGACGATGCCCCAGCCGATGACTTCCGGGACCAATAGCACTTGGTAGGTGTAAGCATTTAACGTTTCCCGGCGAATGTCCGGGTTGGCGGAGGTCGCTACGTGCCAAGCGCGGGCGTACCACGGCGCTTGCATCGCTTGCCATTCCTGATCCAATGCCTGATTTCGCATCAGCAACTGGTTAAGGCTGTCAGCATCGCTGCGAAACACCGGGTCATCGCTGGCTCGGTAATGCGCAACCAACGCCTGCAAATCGCCGCTGAAGAATTGCTGTGCCGTGTCTTTGTAGCCTTTGAGGCCTTGTTGCGCCTCGATCATGTGCGCTTCTACGCGCTTGGTGTAATCGCTGATAAAACCGGGGATTTGTACCCCAATCAACAAGCCCGCCGTGAACAGCACTAATCGCAGATAGCTTCGCAGCATAGGTCCTTCTCCTTCAGGCTTTGCCGTGGGCCACGCGTTCGCCGCGACGCCATAAATCCCATTCTCCCGGCTCATACCGCGTCCAGGTTTCGTTCTCGGTCAGCGGTTCAGTCGCCATAACTGTGACAACGTCGTTGGCGGTAGTTTCAGCCTGGAAGTCGACAATCACGTCGACGTCCTTCAAGCGCGCCGGGCCGAAAGGTGCGCGACGGGTGATGTGGGCCAGCTTGGTGGAACAAAAACAGAACAACCAGTCACCGTCGCTGAGCAGACAATTGAACACGCCTTTATTGCGATAGTCGGCACAGGCTTGCACCAGCGAAGGCAGTAACTGTTCGATCTCGACCGGTTCCGGGAACGCTTCACGGACTCGATTGAGCAGGTCGCAGAACGCCGCTTCGCTGTCGGTATCCCCCACCGGGCGATAAAACGTCGCACGAGGGTTGAAGTCCGCCAGTTGACCGTTATGTGCGAAGCACCAATTGCGACCCCACAGCTCACGGGCAAACGGATGGGTGTTGGCCAGGCAGACTTTGCCGACATTGGCCTGCCGGATATGGCCAATCACGACTTCGCTTTTGATCGGATAACGCTGCACCAGTTGCGCGACTTGCGATTCGCTGCTGGCAGCCGGGTCTTGAAACAGGCGCAAACCGCGTCCTTCGTAAAATGCGATGCCCCAGCCGTCGCGATGCGGTCCGGTTCGGCCGCCGCGCTGCATCAGCCCGGTGAAGCTGAACACGATATCGGTTGGGACGTTGGCGCTCATGCCCAATAGTTCACACATGTTCACTCTCGCTTCAATACGTTCAGCACTGCGGGGTGCGCCTGAGAGGATCAGGCGCGGCGCCAACGAAGCGATGTCTACAGGCGCGGCTCAACCCGTATACGGCTGCTGGCGCCTGGAAGTGCTGCGGGTTTGCGACCGTAACCGTCATCGTCGACCGGAGCAAAAGGTTCGTCAGCAACCGGCAAGGAGGCGCTTGGCTCAGTAGGCGCTTTGGGCTGGTTGGCCCGACGGCGTTTTTCGATGGGCCAGCGAATCAAGATGAAAATGACATAAAGGCCTGCGGCGATCATGGCGTACATGGCCAAATCCGAGACCGCTCGCCAGATATTGGTATTGACCTTGAAGGCCAGATCCAGCGCAGTCATTGCCACGGCAGGCGCAAACTGTTCTTTCACCGGATCAATGATCGTAGGGCTGAACAGCAGCACCGCAACCAGTACCCGCAGGGGTTCGCGCAGGAAGCGCCACATCCAACCGGTCATCTTGAACACGACCAATAGGCAGCCGAGTGCAGCAAAAGCATAAACGCCCCAGGCGATCAGGTAGTCGTTCTCGTTCATGACGTTCGTGGTAAGCCAGGCAAAGAGGCGCTTATGATAACGGCTTTTCGTTAGCCCGGCTTCCCCGACGTCAGTAATCGACTGCCGTTGACGGTAAGAACCGGCCAAGCCCTGGCCTCCCCGCGTTGCTTGCGGGGCCGATTGCCTTATAGAGAGTCCAGCATGCCGTCATCCAAACATCACGCCATCGCACCCATCGCGCGCAAGGACGAGGGCTCCGACCCGTACGCCTGGCTGCAAAATCGTGACACCGAAGAGGTGCTTGATTACCTCAAGGCCGAAAACGATTATCAGCACGCCGAACTGGCGGATCAGGACGCCTTGCGCGAGTCGCTGTTTCAGGAAATCAAAGCGCGCATTCTTGAGACTGACCTGTCGCTGCCCTCGCCGTGGGGGCCTTTCCTGTATTACACCCGCACCACCGAGGGCGACGAATACGCGCGGCACTATCGCTGCCCACGCCCGGCCGATGATTCATTGACCATCGATGAAAGTCAGCAAGCGTTATTGCTGGACCCCAACGTACTGGCCGCCGGTGGTTTCTTCTCCTTGGGCGCGTTCAGTATCAGTCCCGACCATCAACGGCTGGCCTACAGCCTCGATAGCAGCGGCGAAGAGGTGTATCAGCTGTTCGTCAAAGAACTGAGCACTGGCCAAGTGACCAGCCTGCCGTTCGAGGATTGCGATGGCAGCATGACCTGGGCCAACGACAGCCAAACGCTGTTTTTCGGTGAACTGGACGAGACCCATCGCCCACACAAGTTGTACCGCCACCGGCTAGGCAACGAGTCGGCGGACCTGGTGTTCAACGAGCCAGACGGTCGCTTCTTTCTGCATTGCTACCGCAGCAGTTCGGAACGGCAATTGGTGCTCTCGCTCAACAGCAAGACCACCAGCGAAGCCTGGGTGCTGGACGCGGAAAAACCGGAGCAGGCGTTTATCTGCCTCGCACCCCGTGTCGAGGGCCACGATTACTCCCCCGACCACGGCCAAATCGACGGCGTATGGACATGGCTGATTCGGAGCAATCAGGACGGTATCAATTTCGCCCTCTATCAAGCCGCCGAGCAAACCAGTGGCGTGCCGTCCCGCGACCAGTGGCACACCCTGGTTGCCCACAGCGACACGGTGATGCTCGAAGGCATCAGCTTGAACGCCAAAGGCATGACCTTGAGCCTGCGCGAAGGTGGGTTGCCAATTATCGAAGTCCACCCACGCAGCCAGCCTGCCTACCGCGTGCAATTGCCCGACGCGGCGTACAGCTTGCACGTGCAGGACACGCTGGAATTCAACAGCGACACGATTCGCCTGCGTTACCAATCGCTAAACCGTCCGTCACAAGTCCGTCAGTTGACCTTGGCCAGCGGCGAGCAAGTGGTACTTAAAGAAACCCCAGTTCTTGGCCCGTTTGACGCCGATGCTTACGTCAGTCAACGACTGTGGGCGACGGGCGTCGATGGCACCCAAGTGCCGATCAGTCTGGTGGTCAAACGCGAATTACTGGGTCAGACCACGCCACTGTACCTCTATGGTTATGGCGCCTACGGTGAAAGCCTTGATCCGTGGTTTTCTCATTCGCGCTTGAGCCTGCTGGATCGTGGCATCGCGTTTGCCATCGCGCATGTGCGTGGCGGTGGCGAATTGGGAGAAGGGTGGTACCGCGATGGCAAACAGGAACACAAACAGAACACCTTCAGCGACTTCATTGCCTGTGCTGAACACCTCGTCAGCAACGGCCTGACCAGCGCCGAGCAATTGGTGATCAGCGGTGGCAGCGCGGGCGGTTTGTTGATCGGTGCTGTCCTTAATCAACGCCCTGATTTATTCAAAGCAGCCATCGCTGAAGTACCGTTTGTCGACGTGCTCAACACCATGCTTGATCCCGATCTGCCGCTGACCGTTACTGAGTACGACGAATGGGGTAACCCTCAAGAAGCAGAGGTGTACGCACGCATCAAGGGTTACGCGCCGTATGAAAATGTCAGCGCTCAGGCTTACCCGGCGACCTTGGTGATAGCCGGCTACAACGACAGCCGAGTGCAGTATTGGGAAGCGGCCAAGTGGGTGGCAAAACTGCGCGCCACCAAAACCGACGACAACCTGTTGCTGTTGAAAACTGAACTGGGCGCTGGGCATGGCGGCATGAGTGGGCGCTATCAAGGCCTGCGTGATGTGGCGCTGGAATACGCATTTGTGTTCAGAGTGTTAGGTATTTGAATCTCTGTAGGAGGGTCCGCCACGTCTTCGACGCTGCGCTGTCGCGCAGCAAACTGGGAAGCACTTTGTGTGCTTCGAGATTGCAGCGTGTCAGGACGGAAGCCTTCCCGAATAAATTCGGTCCCACAGATTTTGGGGCTGCACAGATTTCTGTAGGAGGTGCCGAAGGCTGCGATAAGTCCGAAGGACCTTCGCCAACAAGTTGGCTCCTACAGATGATCGCCCGCCTGTATATCGCCCGTGAATTGAATATCAAATTACGGAAAGAGGCCCCGTGAAACCATGCGGCCGAACGCAGGCGTTGCGTAGGGGGTGACGAGGCAAGGATGCCGAGTAAGCCGTGCGCGGCCAGGGATGGCCGCTCACGGCGACCGCCGGAGCGACGCCGGAGTGAGGGAAGACCGAGCCTAAGCGAGGTTCCGCATGGTGGGGCAAGCCCTTTTGGCGGGACCTTTTTGGCGTTCGGCGCGCGTCAAGGTACCTGTCGCCTTGGTACCTCTGATGTTAGGCCCTTGCCGCTCTAACATCAGGCCGCTCTGGGTTTAAGTACACCTCGTCAGAGAGCTTCCAGTTACGTGTACGAGTACTCCAGCGGCTTGGATTCTCTGCTTTGGCATTTTCATAAAGTATTTCTCTAGCCTGTAGCAATGCTGTTGATTTGCCGTCGTGACGCTCGTTAGGCGTCACGTACTTCAGGGCGCTGTGGCGATGATCCTCGTTGTACCACTCGACGAACTGTTGCACCCAAAGCCTTGCCTCGTTGAGGTTATCAAACTGCTGGTCTGGCCAGAGCGGACAGTACTTCGCAGTACGAAAAAGCGCTTCAGCATAAGCGTTATCGTTGCTAACACGAGGCCTGCTAAAGGACGGCTCAACACCTAGTGCAACCATGCTTTCGCGTAATAACGTGCCTCTCATGATGCAGCCGTTATCCGAGTGCAGAACCAGCGGATTACCTGCCGTGTGCTCACGTAAGCATCCCTTTCTGAGCAATTCACACGCGTGCTCAGAGCTCTCCACATCATGCACTTCATTAGCGACCAGCTTTCGGCTGTAAACGTCTTTGACCATGTACCAGTAGAAGAAACGACCTCTAACCGTACTCGGCAGCCAAGTGATATCCCAACACCAGACCTGGTTAGGTCCGTCAGCGCGATGCGTCGTCAGTACGCGACGTTTGGGGGCTTTGGCACGGCCACGTCGCACGTTTTGATTAGCGGCTTTCAATACGCGGTAAAACGTCGACTCCGATGCAAGGTAGATACCCTCGTCTGCGAGCTTGGGAACAATTTGATGCGGGGTAAGGCTGGCGTAGCCGTCCTTATTGGCGGCATCAAGTACCGCCTGACGCTCGACCTCACTAAGCTTGTTCGACGGAGGCGCCCTTTGAGTTAACGATCGTCCATCACAGTCAGCGTGTTTCCAGCGTTGAACGGTGCGCAGGCTTAGCCCTAACTCGTTACAGGCCCTAAACCGCCGGGAGCCTCCTATTACCGCTTCTGCTATCAGTTTCATCGCGTGCATGCGATCAGAGGCGTTGATCATTCTTCCTTGTCCTCGCCCCAAATCGCATTGGCTTTTTTTCTGAGTTCCAGCAACGCCACTGCCTCCGCAAGTCCGGCATCGGACTTGAGCAATTTACGCTCAAGTACCTTGATACGTCGTTGTTCGGCGCTTTTGACCCCATTGGGGTCCAGGTCTACCACCGTATTGGCGTTTTGGCACATCACCCTCCATTCCTGGATTTGTTCAGGGTAGATGCCTTTAATTCGACAGTATTGAGAGATCTCCACCTCGCTCAACGGTGCAGTTTCCATGACCGCGTTAAACTTATCAGCGCTGGACCATTGGTAGCTGGTCTTCCCGTTCCCGGGAACAATCGAACCTTTATCTCTAGCCATTTGTCTCCATGCTCGTAGCGACTTCGGAAGGAGATTGAGCGTGCCCGCAAGCTCTGCAACAGAACGATTGAGCGGTGGCATCATTTGCAGAACAACCCAGTCTTTGAAGTCTTCGTCATAACGCTTGGACATTGATATTCACCTTCGCCCCCTTGAATGAAAGAGTCAATCAACAGGGGCGACAGGTAGCCTGACACGGAGGGCGTTTGAAAAAGGTTCCTCGCTGTAAAAGCGAAACCATAATTTCAGCAACCACAAAGGCCGGATATACACACAAAAACACAGCGCCAACCCGTTGTTTTTAAAAGATTAAAAAGTAGTTTGATAAGAGCGAACTTGTTCGCGAAGCGGCTTATCTCTGACACGCCGAATCAAATCGCCTCGCCAACAAGTTGGCTGTCTACAGATCGTAAACGCGCCGGTTTTCCCCTCCATCCAAACAAGACTGTTGAGCCATGTCAGAACCGACTTACCTGAACAAAGAAATTCGCGACCTGTTAATGGACTGCGGTCTGTTTAACACACTGCTGCCCGCTGACTTTCAGGCGGCGGCGGGTTATTTCAGCATCAGCGCCATCAATCAGGGCGAGGCGATTTTCCACGAGGGGGATGCGGGCAGTTTCATGTGCATCATCCACTCGGGCACGGTGTCGGTGCGCAAGCTCAACAGCAATGAACAACCGGTCGAGATCGCAACGTTACGCAAAGGCCGTGCGTTCGGTGAAATGGCGGTGCTGGATGGCGAACGTCGATCCGCCAGTTGCATCGCCGCCGCCGACTGTCAGCTGTTGAACCTGGGCAAGGACTCCTTGGACAAAATGCTCAATGAGGCTCCTAAGACTGCTGCGAAAATCATCCGCGCCATCGCCGTCGCGCTGTCCCGGAGGCTGCGTATGGCGGATGGGCAATTGCTTTCGCAGCAGGAATGATCGCTACGGATTTTTCGGCGGACCGACTTTATCCGGGCTGTTGGACACTTCGTTCTGTAGTCCCGGTAATGATGGGTCTTTCGGTGGCCCCGGGATGTCTATCTTCGGCAACAGCGGTGGATTTCCTTCATTGCCACCGGTGCGGGGAATGCTCGGTGGTGCGACTTGTGGATAGGGTGTCGGTGTTGCGGTACCCGGCGAACCAGGCTCCGCTGCACCGGGGCCTGTTTGCAGATTGTCTGCACCAATAGCAGTTACCGAGAGCGTCATCAGGACAATCGCCGTTAGAATAGAACACTTCATCAATGGCCTCCGATGTCTGCCTTATTTTAGTCCGGCTCAGGCTACTCCTTGCGCGACAAAGTTGCCCTCTGAAAAATCACCCTCTCGATGAGTTCTCCATGAAACGTTTCGTTCTACTCGACACCACTCCGATTCCCGATAATGGCGGTGCCTTGTGCCTGTTCGAGTACGGCGAAGATTTTGTGATCAAGATTCAGGGCGGCGACGGCGGCCAATTGATGAACACACGCATGCACGGCTCTGAAGATGCACTGGCCGAAATCCCCTGCAAAAAAGTCACCCACCGCGTGCTTCCACGGGTATTGATCGGCGGGCTGGGCATGGGTTTTACCTTGGCCTCTGCGCTTAAACATTTGGGCAAAAACGCGGAAGTGGTGGTGGCCGAATTGGTGCCAGGCGTGGTCGAGTGGAACCGTGGGCCGCTGGGTGAAAAAGCCGGCAACCCTCTGCTCGATCCTCGGGCAAAAATCGTGATTGAAGATGTCGCGCTGGTGCTCAAGAGCGAACCCAATGGTTTCGACGCCATCATGCTGGACGTCGATAACGGCCCGGAAGGCCTGACGCAAAAAGCCAACAGTTGGCTGTATTCGTCCGGTGGTCTGAGTGCGTGCGCCCATGCCTTGCGCCCCAAAGGCATTCTCGCCGTGTGGTCGGCCAGCGCTGACACCAAGTTCTCCGACAAACTACGCAAAGCCGGTTTTAAAGCTGAAGAAGTGCAAGTCTTTGCCCATGGCAACAAAGGCACGCGGCACACCATCTGGATTGCGGAAAAACTCAAAGGCTAAGCAGGGGCATGGCTTACCGGCGAACCGGTACGCCATGGGTTTTAAGCCCTCAGTGCAAGGCGCTTTCTCGGCTCTTTGCCACATCCGCCGGTTTGACCTGCGCGTCGTTTTGCCCAAAGCGACGCAATACAAAGGTGCTGACAGCTGCCAGCTCGACGTCGTTGTAAGCCCGTGCAAAGTCCGGCATTTTCTGATCAACCGGCGACTTGACGAGGTTATGCCCGCTCAGCAGCGTCGCGACCAGGTTAGTGCCAGCAGGGTCATTGACGGTTTTCAGCCCTGACAGCGTGGCAACCGGGGTTTGGTTTCCGCTTCCGTCCAAGCGGTGGCACGCCGAGCACGCGTCGCTGAAAATCTTCCTGCCCAGCGCATAACTGCTGTCCATCGACGCCGCATTGATCGCAACTGCTGGGCGCGACACGCCTTCAGCGCGGGCGGTTGTGGTTTTGAGGTACACCGCTATCGCTTTTAAGTCAGCCGGATCGAGGTACTGCAAGCTGTGCTCGACCACATCCGCCATCGGTCCACCCGCTCCGCCGTAGCCCGGCGCATACCCTTGCGCCATATAGCTGATCAGCGCCTCATTTGGCCAAGCGCCGATGCCCCTTTTCACATCTGAGCTGATGTTATAAGCCTGCCAATTGCCCAGCAGATTGCCCGCCAGCGAGTGGCTGGCACTCACCGCCTGGAACAAATTGCGGGGTGAATGACATTCGCCGCAGTGCCCCGGCCCTTGGACCAGATAAGCACCGCGATTCCACTCTACCGATTGCTTGGCGTCCGGCGTGAACCGCTCATTGGCGTTGAACACCAGGTTCCAGAAGAACATCCCCCAGCGCTGATTGAACGGAAACGACAGTTCATTTTCCTGAGGCTTTTGCTGGACGGGCGCAAGGCTGAACAAGTACGCCTTGATCGCCAAAATGTCTTCACGGGGCATCAAGGTGTAGGACGTGTACGGAAAGGCCGGGTAGTAATGTTTCCCGTCCTTGCCGACGCCCTGCTGCAAGGCGCTGACAAACTCATCGTCGGTCCAGTTCCCAATCCCGGTGTCCTTGTCGGGCGTAATGTTCGGGGAGTACAGCGTTCCGAAGGGCAATTTAAAACCCAGTCCACCCGCGAAGGGTTTACCGCCGGGCGCCAGGTGGCAGGCCACGCAATCGGCGGCGCGGGTGAGGTATTCACCTTTGCTGATCAAGGTAGAATCGGCCGCATTGGCGGACAGCGCCAACCCAGCCGCCACGAAAGCAAACGCATACTTAACGACGTTCATGGCAGCTCCTCAGACGGTGAAATAACCGGCGCGGCTCAACGGCAAGCGTCGCACTCGAACCTGCGATGCGGCATAGAGCGCATTCATCAACGCCGGCGCAGCGGGCACGACGCCGGTTTCGCCGACACCCCCGGGGCTTTCGAGGCTGTTGATCAAGTGCACCTGAACCGGCGGCGCGTCGCTTATGCGAATCTGCCGATACTGGTTGAAGTTGTTTTGCACCACTTGGCCCTTTTCAATCAGGATCTCGTTGAACAACGCGGCCGACAGACCAAACAAGGTGCCGCCTTCAATTTGGGCCAACACTGACGTGGGGTTGTTGACAAAACCGCAATCGATGACCGACGTCAGGCGCTTGATCCGAAACCCGTGTTCGCCTTGCATCTCCAGCTCTACGACCGTCGCGATAAAACTGCCAAATACCGCGCTGACCGCCACACCGCGCCCTTGTCCAGCGGGCAGTGGTGTCTTCCAATCAGAGAGTTCCGCGACCCGTTTCAATACGGCCTGCGCACGCGGCTGGCTTTGCATCAAACTCAGGCGGAACTCAATCGGATCATCCTTGGCGTTGTGCGCCAGTTCGTCGATAAAAGACTCCACCGCGTAAGTGCTGCGCAGCGGCCCGACACCACGCCACCAGGACACCGGAATGGTTTTCGGTTCTTCTTGGATGTAGCGCACTTGCAGATGAGGAAGTTCGTACACTGGATCGATAGCGACCTCGACCGCATCCCCATCGACGCCACTGGCGGGTAATTTGCCTAAATACGCAGCGATGACCGAGGCGCCAGCAATCCGGTGCTCCCAGCCAATCGGGCGCAGATTCGCATCCAACGCGGCATTCATTCGGTCAACGTAATGTGGGCGATAACGGTCGTGCGTCATGTCCTCTTCACGGCTCCAGATCAACTTGATCGGGTAGCTCAACTGACGGGCGATGTCCACGGCCTGGAAAATGAAGTCCGATTCCAGGCGACGGCCAAACGCGCCGCCGATCAATTGGTTGTGGATAACTACTTTTTCAAGCGGCATGCCGCTGATCTTGGCAGCACCGGCCTGAGCAAAGGTTGGCGCCTGACAACCCACCCACAACTCACAGGCATCAGCGCGCACATGGGCGACGCAGGTCATCGGTTCCAGCGGTGAATGGGACAGAAAGGGTTGTTCGTAAACCGCTTCGAAGTGATGAGCCGCAGACTTTAAGGTGGTTTCGATATCGCCGGTGCGCTTGGCAACCACGCCGTCCTTAGCGCTGGCGTCGAGCAAAGCCTTGTCCAACTGGGCCGAATCGATATTTGCGTTTGCGCCCAGGTCCCAGTCGATCACCAGCGCCTTGAGCCCTTGTTGGCAGGCCCAAAAATTACTGCCCGTCACCGCGACCGCATTGCTCAGACGAACCACATCGCGCACGCCCGGTACCGCTCGCGCCGCGCTGTCATCTACGCTGCGCAGCGTGCCGCCGAATACTGGGCAGGTCAGCGTGGACGCAACCGACATGTCAGGCAGTTGCAAGTCGATGGTGAACAACGCTTTGCCATTGACCTTGTCCGGCGTGTCGATGCGCTGCGTCGCGGTGCCTAATAACTTGAAATCGCTGATGGCTTTGAGCGCTACGTTCTGTGGCAGCGGCAGCGCGGAGGCCGCGTCGACCAGATCGCCATAGTCGGCGGCTTGCCCATTGGGCCCCACGACCCGACCGTTTTCCGCATGGCACTGGCTCGGTGCAACATGCCAGCGCATCGCCGCTGCTTGAATCAGCAACACGCGGGCACTGGCCCCGGCGCGGCGCAGCGGTTCCCAGGTGTAACGGGTTGAGGACGAGCCTCCGGTGGCCTGAAACTGCAACACCGTGTCGGTGTACAACGCGGCGTCGGGCGGCGCTTCTTCAAGGTCGATCTGGTCCAGACCAACTTCCAGTTCTTCGGCCACCATCATCGAAATGCCGGTATGAATACCTTGGCCCATCTCGATTTTTGGCGAAATAACCGTGACGCGGCCATCGTGGCCAACCCGCACGAACGCGCCGTAACCTTTACCCGCGTTGTCACCCAGGCGTGCTGCATCGGTGGCTTGAGCGGCAGCACTGCGTGCCATCAACGGTGGCAGCCACGTACTGATGACCAGCCCACCCAGCGAGAGCGCGCCGCCTTTGAGCAAGCCACGGCGCGAGACCGTCGAGGCAGGTCGATTTACATTGGACATGATCGATTCCTCAGGCTTGGCTGACGCTTTTGACGGCGGCGAGAATTCGCGTGTAGGTCGCGCAGCGGCACAGATTGCCGGCCATGGCCGTCACAATTTGCTCGTCATTGGCGTGGGGATTGGCTTGCAACAATGCCACTGCGGACATGATCTGCCCGGACTGGCAATAACCGCACTGCACCACTTCGTGTTCGAGCCAGGCTTTTTGGACTTCCTGGCCCACCGCCATCTTCTCGACACCTTCGATGGTAGTCACCGCATGACCCACCGCAGCGCTGACCGGCAGCACACAGGAGCGAACGGCCCGACCGTCAAGGTGTACCGTGCAAACGCCACACTGGGCGATACCACAACCGTATTTGGTGCCTGTCATCCCTAGCACATCACGCAATACCCACAGCAAGGGCATTTGCGCAGGGACGTCCACTTCATGTGGGACCCCGTTGATCGTTAGTGTTTGCATGGCAACCTCTGGCGTCAATCACGTGAGCCAAGCCGACTCAGGCCCAAAGTTTGCCATAAACATACCGATCACATGGGCCAAAAAAAATCTTTACGGGTCTTTGTCAGTTTTTTTTACATCCAAATGACTACTTTTCGAACCCGCGGCAAAGCAGTCGGTAAACCGGGCGTCGCGCGGCTCGTAACCCGCGCCGTGGTTGTCGGTATCAAAACTCGAAGGCTGATGACGTCGCAAAGCGCTAGACTTATGCCCAATACAGATCACGCACACATGTGCACACTCGAACAGGTGACACCATGAGCACGGCAAACCCACCCTCCCACACCGCCAAACTGGACCGCATTCTGGCCGACGCCCAGCGCGACCGTGAGATGGGTTATCGCGACAAGGCGCTGAAGATGTACCCCCACGTCTGCGGCCGTTGCGCCCGGGAATTCGCCGGCAAACGCTTGAGCGAACTGACCGTCCATCACCGCGACCACAACCACGACCATAATCCCCAGGACGGCTCCAATTGGGAGCTGTTGTGCTTGTACTGCCACGACAATGAACACTCGCGCTACACCGATCAGCAGTACTTTGCGGAAGGCTCGACCAGCAGCCCGAAAATCGCCAAAGCAACGCATAACCCGTTTGCAGCGTTGGCCGGGTTGATGAAAAAAGACGAGTAGCCCATTACTCCGTGTGTCCGGGATTCCGTCGCCCAATGTGCCGTATAATCGCCGCCTTTCCTTAAAGAGCACTGGCACGTGGCGAATCAACGGTACAGCTGCATTGGTTTATACAACCCCAAGTCGCCGGAAAACGTCGGCTCGGTCATGCGTGCAGCTGGCTGCTATGGCGTGGCGTCGGTGTTTTACACTGGCACTCGTTATGAGCGCGCTCGTGACTTCATTACCGACACCAAAAAAGTTCACCAGGACATTCCGCTGATCGGCATCGATGACCTGAGAAAGATCCTTCCCCTGGGTTGTGTTCCGGTGGCAGTGGAGCTGGTTGAAGGGGCGCGTCCGTTGCCTGAATACACCCACCCTGACCGTGCGATTTATATTTTCGGCCCGGAAGACGGGTCGCTGGATAAAAGCATCCGCGACTGGTGCGAGGACGTAGTGTACGTCCCCACCCACGGCTGCATGAACCTGGCCGCCACGGTTAATGTCGTGCTGTATGACCGCATGGCCAAAGGCAACAACACCCGCTCCGGCCCGAAATTCGGAACCCGGGTCGCGACCAGTGACGGCGCTTCTGATTGAACAGTTTTGTACTGAGGCAGTCAGCTTAAGTGAACCTACTCACCTCATCATGGAGAACCCACATGAGCGATATTCCGGTCGTTGAACGCATAGATTCCACTCCGTTTCAAACCCATCCCCAGCAAAACGTCCATGGTTTAGAGCGCGCTGGCTCGTTGGCCGGCGGGATATTGATGGTCGGCAAAGGCCTGCGCCGTGGCGGCTTTTTCGGTCTGATCGAGTTGGCGATTGGCGGAGCGGTGCTGGCCCGTGGAATCACCGGTTACTGCGGCGCGAAAAACCTGATTGAAAAGAGCCGCGACGAAATGACCAAGGCCCGTGGGCGCATTGAGCGAGTGGGTGCGGAGCTGGGGCAATTGAAGGCCAAAGCAGAAATCGCCACCGAAAGCGCGACAGTGACCGGCAATGATTCGCTGGTAAGCCCGGTTACGGATATCTGATCCGCGCGCTGTATCTGACACACCGCGCAGCTCGCTTCCCGAATAAATTCGGTCCTACAGATTGCATATATCGTCTGTGGGACCGAATTTATTCGGGAAGTTTTTTATCAGACACAGTGCATCGAGCCCCTCGCCAACACGTTGGCTCCTATGTATGGACTCGCCTCCACTGTCAACCCGCTTTTAAACACCGCTACCCGGTTGCATCTATGTATAAGGCCTATTCGAGGAAGCCGTCTTCGGCTTCTGGCCAACATTGGTTCAGCTCGCGGTATGCCAATTACATTCAGGCCTCAAGGGCCAGTAGGAGCCAAGGCATCAATCCGCGACGGTCTGACCTGGGGTCAATGTTTTCTAGCAAGGGTTGAAGCGCTTTCGCGCCACGGTGGCAGAACTCTGTGGATCAGTGGCCCATCGCAGCTTGGCCATTGGCCGGTTGGCGGCGATAAGTCTGTTCATTCTGTAGCAGCGCCCAGACGATGCGCAGGTTACGGTTCGCTAACCGGACCGCCGCCTCTTTTCGACCCAGGCGCCCTAACCAGCGCAGCAGCCGCAGATCGTCGGGCTGCTGTGAATCAGGCCGCAGTTGCCTCAACACCGAATGGGCACCCTGAACCATCAAGCTGCGTATGTAGCCATCGCCTCGCTTGCTCATTTTGCCCAGGCGCACCTGCTCCCCGCTGCTGTGCTGCTCAGGCACCATGCCGAAGTAGGCGGCAAACATGCGCGCATTGGAGAAGCGTTCAGGTTCAGTCTGCTTGGCCAGCAGTGCCGTGGCGATAATCGGACCGATACCACGCACGGTCATTAGCCGTTTGGCGGTTTTGTCATCGTTCGCAGCAGTCTCCAGACGGCCAGTCAAGATGTTGATTCGCTCGCCCGTGTGGTGCCATTCACCCAGTAATTCGTCTATCAGTTCGCGCAACATATCGGGCAACGGCTGAGTAGCGTCTTCCAGCACTCGGGGTATGGTTTGGCTGATAGCAACATCGCCCTGCGCCAGCGCAACGCCGTGCTCTAACAGTAAGCCTCGCATCTGATTACTGATCGTTGTACGGCGGCGTACATAACCCTGACGAGCCCGATGCAAGGCCTGCATGGCCAGCGCTGCGGTGCTTTTGATGGGCACAGCCGCAATGCGGCTATCGCGGCCGGCACGCAATATCGCCAGCGCATCGTTGCGATCGTTCTTGGCACCGCTGCGATGATTAGCCACCAACCCCGCTGGAAGAATCCGCGCCAGATTGCCCTGATCCTGGAGCTGCCGCGCCCACGACTGAGCGCCTGGGCCAGTTTCCACCAGCACTATGACCTCTGGCGGCAGGTGACGCAGAAATGTAAAAAACGCTTCGCGCGACTTGATCCGCTCTTCGTAAAGTACATGGCCCAGGGCATCTTCCCCGGCGACCTGGAATACCCGCTTGGCAAGATCGACCGCCACTGTCGTGCAGGCCGATAGAGCGGCAGAAGACAAAGACTGATTAATCGTCGTATTCTTTTTCATGGACTCGCCCTCGCTGTCGTTGGCTTCTTAGACTGCCACCGTGGCGCATTGACGCCTCGGCTTGGGCGAGTCCATCCAATTACAGAGGGGCGATGTTATTGCAGGTTTACCGGTCCGTTGTCAGCCAGCACGAAAGATCAGGTGCTCTTCCCAGTCGTCCTCGGACACGCTGTTTTCACTGAGCATGCGCCCGGATTGCGAGATGCGTTCGTGATGCACCGCGTCACGGTCGCCGCACACCAGATGGTGCCAGAGCGGCAGGTCTTTGCCTTCGCTGACCAAACGGTAGCCACAGGTGGGTGGCAGCCATTTGAATTGGTCAGCCTGCCCCGGTGTCAGTTGAATGCAATCTGGCACCGTTGCGCGGCGGTTGCTGTAGTCGGTGCATTGGCAGGTTTTCAGGTCCAGCAATTTGCACGCGATGCGCGTGTAATAAACGCTGTTATCGTCTTCATCCTCAAGCTTTTGCAGACAGCACAGGCCACAGCCATCGCACAGCGACTCCCACTCGTCCTGATCAAGTTGCTCGAGGGTTTTACGTTTCCAGAAGGGTTCGACTTTAGCGGCCATGGGTTTGGGCAATCAGCGTTAGAGAGTGAAAAGGCCGCCAGTCTAGTGGCACGCGAGACGTGGGCCAAGCGCTTGCGACTGTCGGTAAGGACGTACTTGTTATATGGGCATTGGCAACGTAACTTTACGAACCGATTTCGACGATGCCTGCCGGCCACGGCCCATCTCCCTTATCCGGCCAATACGCCGGTCTCGCGTACTGCTCGATAGTGTTCTTTTAATACTCTGTCAGGACCTTTATGACCGTTAATTCCCGTGTCGCCGACTACCCGATTGACCCGCAATTCACTGAGCGCTGGTCGCCACGTGCATTCACCGCCGAAGCCATCGGCCAGGAAACCCTGCTGAGCTTTTTTGAAGCGGCTCGCTGGGCACCGTCCGCTTACAACTCGCAACCATGGCGCTTTCTGTATGCGCGCCGCGATACGCCGAACTGGGAACGCTTCCTCGGCCTGCTGAATGAGTTCAACCGTGGCTGGGCACAGCATGCGTCTGCGCTAGTGATCGTGATCTCGAAAACTACCTTTACTGCACCGGGCGCCACTGAAGAAGGCCCGGCGTTATGTCACAGCTTCGACACCGGTGCCGCCTGGGGCTATCTGGCGTTGCAAGCCAGCCTGAGCGGTTGGCACACCCATGCCATGGCGGGTTTCGATAAGGACCTGACCCGTCAGGAGCTGAACGTTCCCGAAGGCTATGCGCTGCACGCGGCGGTAGCGATTGGCAAACTTGGCGACAAATCGACACTCGCTGAGTACCTGCAAGGCCGAGAAACCCCGGGCCCGCGCCGACCGCTGTCAGAACTGGCAGCCGAAGGCGGTTTCAGCCTGTAACGACAATCGGGATCTGCCCTGGGCACGCCAGAACAGATCCCGATGAGCGAAGTTTTTTTCAATAACCGCGAGAAAAATCCACTTCGCCGCGCAATGCCTCTCCCGCTTCAAACGCTGTCACGTTCTCAATGAACAACCGCACCATCGCCGCCGGCGAGGTCGGTGCCGAGCTGTGCCCGGTCAACAATAAGCCCCACGCGGTCCAGAACGGATGCTGCTGCGGCAAGGGTTCCTGACGGCAAACGTCGATGACCGCACCGGCCAAGTGCCCGTCCTTCAGCGCCTCAACCAAATCAGCATCGACCACTGCCACGCCGCGCCCGACATTGATGAACAAACCGCTCGACTTGAATTTTGCGAAGAGCTTCGCGTTGTACAGATCGTGGGTTTCAGGGGTATTGGGCAGCAGGTTGATCACGTAATCGACTTCACCAACCAGACGCTCCAAATCAACCAAACCGCCTACTTCAATGAACGGCGCCTGAGTGCGTGGCGTGGAGGCGATCCCGTAAAACTCGACGCCAAACGGCAGCAGAAACTGCGCCACGCTAAGGCCGATATCGCCCGCGCCAACGATCAACGCTTTGCGCCCCGCCAGGCTATGGCTCAAACGGCTGTCCCATTTACGCTCGACCTGGCTGACCAGCCGCGCCAGCACTTCACGCTCATGACCGAGCATGTAGGTCAGGACAAACTCCGCCATCACTTGACCAAAGATGCCCACCGCACGGGTCAATCGATACTCGCGCGGCAAACCTTCAGCGAGTAACGGCGTGATGCCGGCCCATGTCGATTGCAGCCACTGCGGGGTGTGCCCCTGCCGCAGCAAGGTGGCCAACAGGTCTGGCGCACCTAGCCACACCGCGCATTGTTCGGCCATTCGTGACAGCTGGGCACCATCGCCGGTGCTCATCACTTCAATATCAGGTGCCCATTGACCCAGCAGTTGGGTGTAGACCGGGTAATCGTGTTCAGCAATCAGAACGCGCATGACTTAAAACCTATAAAAACTAAACATGCACCGTCAACAGGGTTAACCCCGTTGACGGGCGCACTCAAAAAAACTTCAGACGCGCACGATGTTCCGGCGCTCTGGCCCAGCGCCGCTTACAGTGGATCGTTACGGCGCAGCAGCTCTTCTGGCAGGTGTTCGATGTACTCATCTTCTGCCGGGGGCATTTGCAGGTGATAGCCTTGGGTATCGAGGTTCTTGAGCACTTGATCGATGTCCTCGCGGGACAGCTTGCGCTCAGGGCTGAGTACCAGGTCGAACGTATGCTTTGGCGGGCCGAAAGCGATCAGCAGATCTGCTGGCACTTTCTTGAGTGCATCGCTTTTGAGGACGTACAGGTACATCTCGTTTTTACGCGGGCTTTTATAAATAGAGCAAATACGTTTCAAGACTGTTCTCCAACAGTGGCCAGGCTGTCGAGGAGCGCCTGGCCCATCAGCTCGCGGCGCCAGCCACGCAGCGACTCTGGCAATTGATAGGGACCGTGGGGGTAGCCGCTTTTCAGCAGGGCTTCGAGGGTCTTTTTACGCAGCATAAGTTCAGGGGCCATGTTCAACTGCTCGGCGTACTGCTGACCAATCACACGCAATGTCTTCAAGACAACGGATGCTTCGATCGGCAGCGGCTCGGGCAACGCGGCTGGCCACTGTTCTGGCGGCAGGCAGGCAGAGGTCTTGATCAGTTCGATCAAAAACTCTCCGTCCTGGCGCACGGTTTTAGGGTGAATGTCTTCGATTTTCGCCAACGCGGTGAGGTTGTCCGGCTGGGTTTTGGCCAATGGCCAGAGTGAGTGCTCACGGACCACGCGATTACGCGGCAAGTTACGCGACCGCGCCTCACGCTCACGCCACGCACATAACTCACGCAGTACCGCCAATTGTGCGCGGGATAACTTCCACGCCAACTTGGCATCACGGTACAGATCATACGGGTCGATTTCGCGCCGAAGGTTCGCAACCAGTTCAGCACCGTCGTCCAGCAGCCAAGCGTGTTTGTCTGTGGACAGTTTCGGCTGGAGGATGCTGTAAACCTCGGCCAGGTGTACGGCATCCTCAGCGGCGTAGCTGATTTGGGTTTCAGACAGCGGACGCTGTAACCAATCGGAGCGGGTCTCCCCCTTGGGCAGGTCGATCCCCAGCACTTCCTGGACCAGACGTGAGTAGCCCATGGAAAAACCGAGGTTCAGGTACGCGGCGGCCAATTGTGTATCAAACAGCGGCGCTGGCAGGCTGCCCGTTAAACGCAGCAGGACTTCGAGGTCTTCACTGCAGGCGTGGACAACTTTGATGACATCGGGATTCTCCAGCAGTGCCGACAGCGGTGCCCAATCATTGATCAGCAGCGGGTCAATCAGAAAGGCGCGAGCGCCGTCTCCAATCTGCAGCAACGCGGCGATGGGATAAAAAGTGTCGACCCGCATGAATTCGGTGTCGAGGGCGACAAAGGGCAAGGTTTGCCATTCGACGCAATGTTGGGCGAGGCTGGCGTCGTCACGAATCCAGTGAATATCAATGGCCACACGGCTCTCCCTTGAAGAATGGCGCGCAGTATATATCGCATCACCGATAACCGGGCATTCACACTTCAAGTCTTGAGCAACTTCCTGCCATACACCGGGTAAATGCAGACCGGTCATCGGATTAAGCCTTAGACCTTTTGCAACACGTAAACCCGCCACATGGCGTAGCCGGGCAATACATCGTGGTGGCCAAGGATTTGAAATCCGGCGGTCGCGAACTCAGTTTCTATTTCCGTGCGATTCACCACGAAACGATTCATCCGCAACACCTCAGGTTCAACACGTGCTCGAACCCGCTCCAAGCGCTTGCGTCGCCATGATTTGATGTTGCCATCGACCCACAGCGCAATGATTACCGTGTCGCGCGTCACCCGATGGAATTCTCGCAAGATGGCTGCACGATGATCCCGATCAGGGATGTGGTGGAATAAACGCATGCAAAAGATGCAATCCACCGCGTTTGCCGACAACTCGATGGAAAGCGGTGAAGTCTGGAAGGTTTTAATACGTTTAAGCTTTTCAGCGGAAAAACCGGCCTCACCTAAAGCCAGCATTTCCGGCGAATGGTCGGCCGCCAGCACAACCCGGTTGCTGTGTTCGGTTAACACCGCCCAAAAGCGACCCGCACCACTGGGTAAATCGAGCACCAACCCAGGTTCGCCCGCGATTTTTAGCGCTCGCCGCGCCAACTGCTCGTCACGCCATTGCGCCAGGCGCCCGGAAAAGCCTTGTGGCTGGACAGGCTTGCCGCCATCAGTTTCAGAGCGTAACGCTTTAACATTCAGCATGAACACTCTGCTTATAAGGTAACCGCTTAATAAGTAAGAATTCGCCAGAGCGACCAAGTTAAAAACGTCTTCACCTATAAATTTTAATCAGCCGTGCATCAATTTTTTGTGAAAAGAATGCGGATTGGAACGCGTGATACGTTTTTTGTGTAAGAGCGGGCTTGCTCGCGATCGGCTGCGCAACTGACGTAAAACCAAGCAGCTCGGTTGTTGCAGTTGGAACCGATTGGGACCGCTTCGCGGTCCATCGCGAGCAAGCTCGCTCCCACAATTGTGTTATTCCACAGCGTGTGGGTTTATTTGATAAGCCCTCTTCTATTTAGCCGCGTACTGCATTTCGCCGCCGCCGAACGACCAGTCTTCGCGGTTACTTTCGACGAGGCTGATCCAAACGTCTTCTTTGCGAATCCCGGTCTTCTCATGAATCCCCTCGGCAATGGCTTTATAGAAAGCCTTCTTGACCTCGACGCTGCGTCCGGTACTCCACGTGATCTGGATAAATACGATTTTCGAGGTGTAGGTGACGCCCAAGTAACCGGCGGCCGGATACACCAGTTCATCCCCGGCGTGGCGGTTCACGATCTGAAATTTGTCGTGTTCTGGGACGTTGGCGGTTTGGATCATGGCGTCGTACACCACGTCACCAATGGCTTTGACGATTTCAGGCGAGGTGTCTGCGGCTAAATCAATTCTGGCTAGTGGCATGGTGGGACCTTCGGATCGTGGCAGAGAAGAAAGACTTCGTTCAGGCAGCAAATTTAGCGTCGCCGACGGCCTTCCACAAGCGCATAATTATTTCGCTAATGATGAGGATTACGCATGCTATTCGAAGATTTGAAGGCGTTCGTCGCAGTGATTGACCACCACTCACTGACCCGCGCCGCCCAAGCGTTATGCCTGACGCAATCGGCGGTGTCGCGCCGCATTCAACATTTGGAAGAGTCCCTCGACGCCAATCTGTTTGATCGCACCAGCCGTCCCCCCAAAGCCACGGCGCTGGCCCACCGCATTTATCAACACGCGGTTATTCTGCTGCGCGATGCCGAGCATTTGCTGGAGGTGCCACGGGAAGGCGCGGCCCCCAGTGGGCCGTTTCGTTTGGGGTTTACCCAAGTGGTGGCGGACGTGGTGGTGTTCGACGTGGTGATGAAGATGAAAGCAGAATTTCCGGAGCTGGAGGTGCAGTTGCACACCCATTGGAGTTCCGAACTTCAGCAGCAAATTCACGCCGGTAGCCTGGATGCCGCGACATTGATGCTGACTTCACCCAGCCGTCTGCCTGAAGGCGTGACCGGGCAATTCATCACCACCCTTGAAGTGCTGGTGGTGCAAAGTAAACGCGCGCCGTTGGTCGATAGCCGTTCTGATATGCAAGCCCTCGCCAGCCAGCCGTGGATCTTGAACCCTGACGGCTGCGGTTATCGGGCCGCACTGGAACGGGCCATTGCTGACACCGGAAAAACCATTCGCTTAAGCGTTGATACCCACGGCACCGAGATGCAACTGAGGATGGTCGCCGCCGGATTGGGCTTGGGGTTGATCCCCCGCGATGTATTGCGCCACAGCCGAGCGGTCGACGAATTGACGGTGGTTGAGGTCAAGAGCTTCTCCCTGAGCCTCGACATTTGGCTAGTGCATCCCTATCAGCTGGGTAATCTAAAACGCGCGATGGATATTCTCGGACAGACCGTGGTGGATGGATTTGTTAATCATCAAGCGCACACTTTGTAGGGGCCTTCGGAAGGCTTTCAAGAAATGACAGTAAAGCCGAATTGAATTCGTCCGCCGCAGTGATGTTATGCGCATGGGCGCCGTGTGCAACGCAGTGCCAGACCGTGTTAGCCAAGTGCTCAGAGAGCTTTTGCGAGCAAGTCCAAGGAACTAGCACATCGTCTTTGGCGACCGAGATTAATGTCGGCGCACTGATTCGGACAGCCGTCGCGTCACGTTGAATCGTCGCAAGGCTGCGATACGCGCACGCATCGTAGCGGCCCCCGGAAAATGCGCCAGAGCATGATCCACTTCCGCCTCGACACGGCTGGCATTGGCCGCACACCAGCTTGCCGGGTAAAGGAAAATGGGCTGAGCTAAGGATGCACGCCACAAAAGCCTATCGCCAATACGTTGGCTCCTACAGGCTCGCGTCAGCGATGATCATCTCAGCCGCCTTTTCGGCAATCATCAGGGTCGGCGAGCAGGTATTACCCGAGACGATGTTCGGCATGATCGACGCGTCCACGACCCGCAAACCTGGAATGCCTCGCACCCGCAGACGCTCATCCACCACCGCATCACTGCCCTGCCCCATTTTGCAGGTGCCGACCGGGTGGAAAATCGTTGTGCCGATACTGCGTGCAGCCTGTCGTAACTCGTCCTCGCTTTGCAGGCTCACACCCGGCAAATACTCCACCGGTTGAAAGCGGGCCAACGCCGGGGCCGCCGCGATGCGTCGGGTCAGGCGGATGGCGTCGGCAGCGACCCTCAGGTCCTCGTCATGGCTGAGGTAATTGGGTCGAATCGATGGCGCATCCTCCATCCGCGCAGAGCGAATTTCTACCGTGCCGCGACTCTGGGGACGAAGGTTGCATACGGAGGCAGTAAACGCTGCGAAGGTATGCAGCGGTTCACCGAAGCGTTCCAGCGATAAGGGCTGCACGTGGTATTCAAGATTGGCCGATGGCTGTTCTGGCCCGGAGCGCGCAAAAGCGCCCAATTGGCTCGGCGCCATGGCCAGCGGTCCGCTGCGATTGATCGCGTAGCGCAGGCCCATGTTCATCTTGCCCCAGAGGCTGCCGACCATTTGGTTGAGCGTCTTGCCGTTGCTGATTTTGTAGATCAAACGCAGTTGCAAGTGATCCTGCAGATTACTGCCCACGCCGGATAATTCGTGACGCACGCTGATACCGAGTTTTTCCAGCAACGGCCGTGGCCCAATGCCCGAACGCTGCAACAGCGCCGGCGAGCCAATTGCGCCACAGCACAGGATGATTTCCCGGCGCGCGCGAAACTGTTCTTCTCGTTGCTCAACGCGCGCGACCACCGCACTGGCGCGGCCGTTTTCCAATTCGATACGCGACGCCTCGACGCCGGTCAGCACCGTCAGGTTTTTACGCTGGGCAATCGGACGCAAAAACGCTTTCGACGCGTTCCAACGCACACCGCGTCGTTGGTTGACTTGAAAGTAGCTACAGCCTTCATTGTCGCCACCGTTGAAATCCTCGACGGACGCAATGCCGGTCTCGGCGGCGGCGTCACGAAACGCATCGAGAATGCCCCACGATAATCGCTGCTGCTCCACCCGCCATTCGCCGTCTGCGCTGTGCATGTCTGAATTGCCGGCGTAGTGATTTTCCGAGCGTTTGAACTGCGGTAGAACGGCGTCCCAGCCCCAGCCGGTATTGCCCTGGGCCGCCCACTCATCGTAATCACGGGCTTGGCCGCGCATGTAGATCATGCCGTTGATCGAGGAACAGCCGCCCAGCACTCGGCCGCGCGGGTAATTCAGCGAACGCCCGTTCAGGCCAGGTTCGGCTTCGGTTTTGAAGCACCAGTCAGTCCGTGGATTGCCGATGCAATAGAGGTAGCCCACGGGGATATGAATCCAGTGGTAATTGTCTTGTCCGCCCGCTTCGAGCAACAGCACGCGGTGCGCCGGGTTTTGTGACAATCGATTGGCCAGTAAACAGCCGGCAGGTCCGGCGCCGACAATCACATAATCGTAGAGCTCAGCCGTCGCTTGCATGAATTCCCCCGCTAAGTTTTTATTGTTATCTGGGGCCAAGCTATAAGGGGTTTTCGCGCAAAAAGAAAGGCCGCAGCACGTTGCCGTGCGGCGGCCTTCTTAATCGAAGCAGGTTAGATCAGCAGATGATCAGACCGAGCGACGACGATAGGTGCGGTAGTTCGGCATCCAGAAATTACGCTCGATCGCTGCCAGCAACATCTCTTCCGAGGTTTCCAGCGCCAGGCCTTCAGCCTGAGCTTCTTTGGCGACGGCCAACGCGATCTTGCGGCTAACGGCTTGAATGTCGGTCAATGGCGGCAATACCGCGTCACCTGAACCGGTGACCATCGGCGAGCACTCTGCCAAAGCGTTGGATGCGGCCATCAGCATTTTGTCGGTGATGCGCGACGCCTTGCTGGCGATCACGCCCAAACCGATGCCAGGGAAGATGTAGGAGTTGTTGCACTGCGCGATGTGAATCGTGCGGCCGTTGAACTCCACCGGTGCGAACGGGCTGCCGGTAGCAACCAATGCATTGCCGTCGGTCCAGCGCAGGATTTCTTCCGGCGTGGCTTCGACTTTCGATGTCGGGTTGGACATCGGCATGATCAATGGCTTGGCGCAATGCTTGTGCATTTCACGAACCACTTGTTCTGTGAACAGACCGCGTTGGCCTGACACACCGATCATCACGGTGGCATTGGCGTGACCGACAACATCCAACAAGGTCGGGAAGCCTTCAGCGCCCCAGCTCGTTACATCTGCGGTTTTCTGTGCCAGACGTGACTGGAAGTCCAATAGACCGTCCATTTTGTCGGTCAGTAAACCGTGGCGATCGACCATGAAGATGCGCTTACGTGCTTCGCTCTCGCTCAGCCCTTCGATCGTCATCGCCGCAATGATGTGCTCGGCGATACCACAGCCGGCAGAACCTGCGCCGACGAACACCACCACTTGCTGAGCCAGCGTTTCGCTCTTGGCTTTGCAGGCCGCGAGCAACGTGCCGACGGCCACCGAAGCAGTGCCTTGAATGTCGTCGTTGAAACAGCACAGTTCGTTGCGGTACTTCTCAAGCAAGGGCATGGCGTTGGGCTGAGCGAAGTCTTCGAACTGCAACAACACTTCCGGCCAGCGACGCTGTACGGCGTCGATGAACAGTGCCACGAAATCGTAGTATTCCTGGCCCGTTACACGCTTGTGGCGCCAGCCCATGTACATCGGGTCGTCGAGCAATTCCTGGTTATTGGTGCCGACGTCCAGCACGATCGGCAGGGTATAAGCCGGGCTGATGCCGCCACACGCGGTGTAAAGCGACAGTTTGCCGATGGGAATACCCATGCCGCCAATGCCTTGGTCGCCCAGACCGAGGATGCGTTCACTGTCGGTGACCACAATGATCTTGATCTGATCCTTGGTCGCGCTGCGCAGGATGTCGTCGATGCGGTCGCGTTCCGGGTACGAGATAAACAGCCCACGGTGGGTGCGGTAAATCTTCGAGAATTCCTGACACGCCTGGCCGACCGTCGGGGTGTAGATGATCGGCAGCATTTCATCGAGGTGCGAGTCGAGCAGGCGGAAGAACAACGTTTCGTTGTTGTCCTGAATCGAACGCAGGTAAATGTGTTTGTCGAGGTCGCTAGCGCATTGGTTGTATTGGCTAAAGACCCGCTCGACTTGCTCTTCGATGGTTTCCACGTTTTGTGGCAACAGACCGATGAGGTTGAATTCGACGCGCTCTTGCGGCGTGAAGGCGCTGCCCTTGTTCAGCAGGGGCATCTCCAGTAGCGAAGGGCCAGCATAGGAAATGTATAAAGGACGCGAGGATTTGGTCATTTTCAGTGTTCGCCTTTTTTCGTTTACTCTGAAATTTCTTGGTGAAACCGAGGCGGGCAGCTGGAACTTGGGGGTACAGCTAGACAGTTCTCTATTCAACCCGACTCAGCGAGGATCGTAAGACGATACCGCGGGGGCTATCTTACTCGTGCTGGAGGTGTTGCGGCATATCAGTGATTAGACGGGCTTTTTTGCCGGATCCGCATCTTTGCGCAGAATGTAGGCGCTGAAGGCCAAAAAGTCGCCAAGGTGCTTCGTGATGATCGCGACGGTAATGGGCAACTGAAGGGTTTGGTATTCGTGCACGGCGATATTTCGGAAGCCGACTATATTTTTAAGTCCAGACACCAACACCGTGTCCACCCATCCGCTACGAGACAACAACTCAAACACGTCGCGCGAACTTTGCAGAATACCCAGCCGTTCGCGACGCACCAAATGCTGGCCCATGCCCATCGCGGCTTCGCATGCGCGTTGAATATTCAGGATCGCGGCGTCCTGTCGAGTAAAGTCGGTCGCAAAGCTGGCGGGGTCTTTGTCGTACTCCTCCCGAGCTCGAGCGACGCAGCGCTCAATCGTTGCAGCCTTGTTGATCAGCACATTATCGGCCATAGATGCTTCCGTCCTTTTGAATATCCGCGAGCAATCCAGCCCGAGCGGTATCCAATTCAGTTTTTTCGCTCAATACAAAGCATTCGAAAAGCCCCACTTGCACGTCATCGCCCCAGACCCGCAACCCAGTGGTAATCACTTGATATTGCATAATCGTCGACGCGGCTCGCATGTCCAGCAAATCGACCGGGATCCCGGCGATATCAGCCAGCTCTCCCGACATTTCCCATAACCGCATTGGGTCGAGCTTGCCAGCCAAAAGCACCGCCACATCCAAGTCGCTCTGCGCAGTGGCATGGTCGGTAACTTGGCTGCCAAAAATGTAAACCGCCAATAATCCGGGAATGTGCGCTTGCAAGTGCGCGACGAGTCTTTCGAAATTCATGACAATGCTCCCGACTCGCGCTGAAGTGCACACATCATACAGTGTGCGAATACGGCTAAAGGCGATCAGCTGCGATAGTTTTACACAGACTGGATTACACTCCGCAACTCCACCCCTCCATAGATCACTCCCCATGTCTGAAGACTTCGAAGTCCCGAGCCCGCACGAGCACCATTTGGAACACGCGACCGAGCATGCTCAGGCGCGCGGGGATAATTTCGCCGGAAAAATCGCGGTGATGACAGCGATCATGGCGACCATAGGCGCCCTGCTCAGCTATCAGGCCGGGTCGACGGAAAGCGAAGCGGCAATGGACAAAAACAACGCCGCCATTAAGAAAACCGAAGCCTCCAATCAGTGGAATTACTACCAGGCCAAATCCAGCCGCCAAAACCTGTCGGAACTGGCGACCCACATACCCGGCGTCGATGCGGCGCACTACACGGCCGAAGCTGAACGCTATAAAGCTGAAAAAGAAGTGGTCCGCAAGAAAGCTGAACAGCTCGAAGAAGAAGTGACGGCGTGGGATGAAAAATCAGAAGTCGCGCTGCATCAGCACCACCGCTGGGCGCAGGCGATGACCGCGATTCAGATCGCCATCTCGCTGGCGGCGATCACGTTACTGACGCGTAAAGAGTGGCTGAAAAAAGTGGCGTATGGCGCGGCGGGGATTGCCGTGGTGTTGGGGACGCTGGCGTATTTGCATATTTGATGAACGCCGCTGGGGATCAAACACGGCACATCCCTGCGGGAGCCAGGCTTGCCTGCGAACGAGGCGACGCGCTGGTGACTGTGACACCGCTTTGCGTGGTCAATGCCGCCGAGAAACGCCATTTCGCTTGGGCGTATTGGGAGTTTGAGGGGAGCTTTGGTGAGTTTGATGTGGGTCCAGGGCAATGGAATGAGCAGATTCATAGAGCGTTGGTGTCGAGTGACCATGCGTACTTCAAGGACAAGTAATGAGCTAACACCGGCCCCTGTAGGAGACCCAGATCACAGTGGGACCGAATTTATTCGGAAGCAGGCGACGCGCTATATCAGAATGAAAAAGGTTGCGACCAATTGGTCCAATTACAGAGAGCCACGTCAGTGCGCGAACGCTTCGGGGTATTTGGCCAGATAGGCATCATTGAGCTGCGTATCCGGCGAGCGCATGAACGTTTTGAAATCGGGGACCAAAAACACCAGCGCAGACAACAGCAAAACCATGACGCCCAGTAACGTGATGGTTAATGCGATTCCCAGATAAGCAATCAAGGTATTCATCGCGAAACTACCCACCGGGCTGGCCGCCGCCGACAAAAATGAAACCGTGGCAAAAATCCGATTGCGATGGCGCTTGGGCGTTGCCAGCAACCTTACAGCGGAGGTCGGGATGTTGATCAGCATCAGGCCGACGCCGCCACAAAAAAAGGCGACGGGCACTATGAACGACGATGACACAGTGCCAACCACCACCAAGTTACACCCCAGCAGTGCAAAACCTGCGGACACACACAAATCACGAGGTACACACCCGGATAACCAACCGATGATTTTGTAACTGCCCGCCAGAATGCCCAGCCCGAAGCACGAATCCAGCAGACCGATGTAAGTGACCGGGTACTGAATAACGTCCTTTACGTACAAGGGGATCAGTATCGTGAAGAACGGAAACAGCGCAAAGTTGATCAGCATCGCAATGATCGCCAAGTAAAACTCGGCCTTAACGCCATAAACCACTTTGAAGCCGGAATAGATCATATTGAAGCCGCTGGCCGGGGCTTTCTCACCTTCGTCAGTGGCGCCGATGTGACTCGGGACAGTCGCAATCAACGCCCCAGCAATGAGAACCGCAACAAAATCGGCGGCAAAAGCGAACGTGATACCGCCCGCGTAAATCAACACGCTGGCCAGTACCGGCCCCAGCAGAATGGAAAAAGACGACATCACGCTTTTTGTGCGAAAAGCCAAGGAGACTTTATCGTCGTCTGCAAACAACGGAATCACCGACGCTTGGAGAGGATCGCGCACGCCGACGATTGCACTGCTGATCATCATCAGCGCGCCCACCGCCCAAGGGTTGAACGACCCCATGGCAGACAGCACCACCATCAGCAGCGCCGTCAAAAGACTGATCCATGAGGCCAGCTTGATGATCAATATTTTGTTGTACTTGTCCCCTAGCCATCCCAGTAGAGGTTTGGCCAACACCTCCGCCGTGATGGAACAGGCAATCATGTTCGCGAAGTAAAGTGCAGAGCCCGTTTCCTGCAACGCCCACCACGCCACCGCCAATTGATTGCACCGTCCGCCCAGAACCATTAGTAAAAAACTGAATTGTAGTTTTAGTAGACGGAGGTCGATATCGGGGAAGGCCCGAGTGATGCGTGAAAAGTTTGTAAGCATTGGCGGGCCTTGATTCGGGTGGGGCGAGTGCTTGAGAACTAGCTTGATTGAGGAAAGCCTACATGAGCCAACTCAAGCCTTTCGAGGCTACAAAATATCGGACTGACAAAGACATCATCAGTGAATTTCTCACAGTGTCGCTTGAAGACCCAAAGGCTTCAAAAAATAAACAACCCGCTCGGTCTCAGCGAAGCCCAATGCCTTATGCATAGCGTGGCTTCCCTGGTTATCTAGCAGTGCGTCCGAAGCCAGTTCAGTGCAGCCCATTTCTTCGCCCCATTGCTGGACGCCCACTACGAGTTGCCGCGCTATGCCTTGGCCCCGGCTGGTGGGCCGGACGTAAAGACCTTCGAGAAAAGCCACAGGCGAGGAACGGGTGCCGTTGACGTAATCCACTCGGATCGAGGCCTCGGCAAACCCTAGAGCATTGCCGTTCTCACTAACGAAGATCAGCACCAGATAGCGCTCTGGCGCGCTCAGTAGAATCTGTTTTTCATGGTCGTTGTGCGGGCCGGAATCAGGCCACAGGGCGACACGCAGGGGAAGCCAACCGTTATGGTCGAACAAAGTGCAGCGCTTGATCATTGAGGGGAATACTCGAAGGAATAAATGCGGAAGGTTATTGATCATCCTCCGTCATGTTTGAAAGATCAGCTGGCGCTGGCAGGGGTGGTGTTACGGGTTATTACAGCCGAATCAATTTGTGGAGGAGAGACGGCTACAGCGTGCGTTACTCGCGTTTTGCAACGGCGAATGGAGGTACTGGGCATGACTCATGGCGCCGGTCGTTTAGCCAACCAATAACCAGCTACGCCAAGACCGAGCTGCTGATCCTTGATACTGGTAATTGACGCCGTTTATTGCTGCGCAACGCCGCTACATGGTGGAACCGCTTGACGACTGAAATAGTGGCCAGCCGGATTCCGGTGGACAAGTGGCACGAGCTGATCGACGACCTTAGGCAACTGACTGTTACTTCTGGGCGGCCTATACGGCAGTGAACGCGGAATTGGCCCTGGCAGTGAAGCGCTTATCCTTCTGAGCTGCCTATACGGCAGTGAACAGCCGCGCTAGT
Organism: Pseudomonas sp. CCI4.2; assembly: GCF_034350045.1. Lineage (NCBI taxonomy): Bacteria > Pseudomonadati > Pseudomonadota > Gammaproteobacteria > Pseudomonadales > Pseudomonadaceae > Pseudomonas > Pseudomonas sp. CCI4.2. Next base: position 5,331,154 of record NZ_CP133781.1, read on the forward strand.
CGTGACCGTGGCTATAACTACTTCTGAGCTGCCTATACGGCAGTGAACTGCGGGAGCGCTGGCACTGGCAAGGTCGTTGTCTTCTGAGCTGCCTATACGGCAGTGAACTTTTTTCTGTGTCCATGTGCGTGGTCTCGGTTCTTCTGAGCTGCCTATACGGCAGTGAACTTCGTCGTCGTTATGCATAGCTGTGGTCTCGTCTTCTGAGCTGCCTATACGGCAGTGAACGCTGCCGGTGATGCGCCACTGTCAGTCCTGACCTTCTGAGCTGCCTATACGGCAGTGAACCCAAGGGGCTGCTGACCCTCCCTTTGCGCTGCCTTCTGAGCTGCCTATACGGCAGTGAACGTCGTTTTCGTCGTCAAGATCGGTCTGGTTATCTTCTGAGCTGCCTATACGGCAGTGAACGACCACATCCCAGCGCACCCGCCGCGCAGTCTCTTCTGAGCTGCCTATACGGCAGTGAACGTCGCGTCGATCTTCTTTGCAGTTTGCGCGGTCTTCTGAGCTGCCTATACGGCAGTGAACCACAGCGGGTAGCGAAACCGCTTACCGAATTTCTTCTGAGCTGCCTATACGGCAGTGAACATGAAGGACCTAAATGCGGCGCATACGATTGCTCTTCTGAGCTGCCTATACGGCAGTGAACACAGAAACTTTCGCTGCGCTGGTGTTTGCCATTCTTCTGAGCTGCCTATACGGCAGTGAACGTAATGGTGCGGTCGATGATCATTTAGATCGTCTTCTGAGCTGCCTATACGGCAGTGAACGTAATGGTGCGGTCGATGATCATTTAGATCGTCTTCTGAGCTGCCTATACGGCAGTGAACATAGACCTTTGTTACCAACGAGTCTTCCTCTGCTTCTGAGCTGCCTATACGGCAGTGAACATGGTCCGGGGCAGCAAGCAAACGATCTTCCCCTTCTGAGCTGCCTATACGGCAGTGAACACTTAGACGACGGACCAGCCGATGGCTACCGTCTTCTGAGCTGCCTATACGGCAGTGAACCCCAGAAGCCGCGTCGATCAGCGCTGCCGTCTCTTCTGAGCTGCCTATACGGCAGTGAACGATGACCTGGCATCGAAGCTCGGAGCCAAGTTCTTCTGAGCTGCCTATACGGCAGTGAACGTAATGCCCCGCCATTCGCCCTTGGCTGCTTTCTTCTGAGCTGCCTATACGGCAGTGAACTAGCTGCGTCAGTCATTGCAGCGTGCAGTTCCCTTCTGAGCTGCCTATACGGCAGTGAACCAAGCCATCTCATTTTTCGCAAAGGAGAAGATCTTCTGAGCTGCCTATACGGCAGTGAACATTGCTTGGCGGCTCATATGGGGAGGTTTACCCTTCTGAGCTGCCTATACGGCAGTGAACGCACATACAGGGCACGCCCATACCGAACCACACTTCTGAGCTGCCTATACGGCAGTGAACGCGTAAGCATAATCAACAAGCTGAGCAACCTCACTTCTGAGCTGCCTATACGGCAGTGAACGCTGCGGCTGCGGGCCCTCGCCGAAGCGCGTCCTTCTGAGCTGCCTATACGGCAGTGAACTTCGTCGTTACCGATACGCAGCGATTGCCGCTCTTCTGAGCTGCCTATACGGCAGTGAACGTGACTTCTTGCAAGGCATGGACGCGCACCACCTTCTGAGCTGCCTATACGGCAGTGAACCTGTGTAAATTGAGCGCAGGTCAAAACAGTTTCTTCTGAGCTGCCTATACGGCAGTGAACACCAAGTTATTCCCAAAGGTGTCCGTCTCTATCTTCTGAGCTGCCTATACGGCAGTGAACTAACAGCTGTGCATTTATTATCTGGTGTAGGTCTTCTGAGCTGCCTATACGGCAGTGAACCGCTTCATCAGGGCTTGTGCTTCGCGGGCTTTCTTCTGAGCTGCCTATACGGCAGTGAACAGGTCGTCGGTCAGCTCAGTGACTTCGACATCCTTCTGAGCTGCCTATACGGCAGTGAACCCGCGTCGGAACTTGATTGCCTCTTGGTTGACCTTCTGAGCTGCCTATACGGCAGTGAACAGTCTGGTCATCACGTTGCCCCTTCTTGTTCACTTCTGAGCTGCCTATACGGCAGTGAACCGGTCCATCAGATCCTTGAAGCTGTAAAGTCTCTTCTGAGCTGCCTATACGGCAGTGAACTTCTTGTACTTCTTTGAATGTGGTCATCTGCTCTTCTGAGCTGCCTATACGGCAGTGAACCGGATTGCCATCAAGCGCTTCTACGGTGATCACTTCTGAGCTGCCTATACGGCAGTGAACGGGTTAACGTCTCGTTCGATGATGGCGAGAAACTTCTGAGCTGCCTATACGGCAGTGAACTAATTGGTTTTCACGTAAGGGTCATATTTTTACTTCTGAGCTGCCTATACGGCAGTGAACAAACCCCCCCATGATTGCTTGGCGGCTCATATCTTCTGAGCTGCCTATACGGCAGTGAACGATAGGTGGAGGGATTTCCCTCTGAGATTGCACTTCTGAGCTGCCTATACGGCAGTGAACGGCCAGCTTTGCGTATTTATTGCGCACCTCTTCTTCTGAGCTGCCTATACGGCAGTGAACTTGGAAAGGAGGTTGTTGCCTCGGTGCTGGGTCTTCTGAGCTGCCTATACGGCAGTGAACGGGTACGACTCCGTGTAAGCCTTGCCTGATTTCTTCTGAGCTGCCTATACGGCAGTGAACTTCTCGGATGCAGCGTCGGCCTGGCGCTACTTCTTCTGAGCTGCCTATACGGCAGTGAACGTGGAGACCCTTACGCGACCCGCGTCGTTCTCCTTCTGAGCTGCCTATACGGCAGTGAACACTACGCGCTACGGTGTTTTCCCGCCCGTACTCTTCTGAGCTGCCTATACGGCAGTGAACATGCACTGATTGGAACCGTGACAGTGATCGTCCTTCTGAGCTGCCTATACGGCAGTGAACACCCGCCGCCATATGCTGCCCCTGCTTGTGTTCTTCTGAGCTGCCTATACGGCAGTGAACTTACCCAGCCTAAGATTGACGCTATTCCGCGTCTTCTGAGCTGCCTATACGGCAGTGAACACATTTGTTGACATGATAATTAATCCATATTTCTTCTGAGCTGCCTATACGGCAGTGAACAGGATCTCGTTGGCGACCTTGGCAGTTTCTTTCTTCTGAGCTGCCTATACGGCAGTGAACATTTAGTAGGGCTGAGCATTATGGTGATCCGTCTTCTGAGCTGCCTATACGGCAGTGAACATTTGTTGACATGATAATTAATCCATATTTTGTCTTCTGAGCTGCCTATACGGCAGTGAACGACCGCCAACGCCATAGAGACGGACGCCCTTTCTTCTGAGCTGCCTATACGGCAGTGAACTAGACTATTAAGCACATAACACATTGTTATTAAATGATTAATACCCCCGCTAATCGCAATTTACCCTTTTTTTTAGCGGCCTTTATAAGCCGCTGATTCGTATGGTATCCGCCCAGCGTAATAAAAAAGGGTAATTATTCAAACCAAGGAATAGTCGCTCCGTGTCCAAGACCATAGGCATTGAACGTACCGTTTCGTGGCTTTTTTTGTAGCGGTCCGTGGTGGATAAACAGTCGAAAGGCCTGCTCAGTGCTTTGGCTGCGCAAGCTGATAAAGGGCAGGGTAAGGCAACTCTCTACGCTATCCGGGATCCGTTGCTGGGCTTCATCAGCCGTCAGGCTATGCCGACGCATCAGTCGCCGACGCAAGCGTTCGGCGCTGCTCTTGACCTGAATTCGGCAGACATTTCGGTATTGCACCTCGTCAGGCACGCCCGTCACATCACCTAACTGCACATGACTACTCAAGCCTGTCAGCCAGGGTTGCGCCAGCAGTTGATGCAAGCCTGCGGCCGAACCATGCAAACGCATGCGGTCACCCAGCGCCGGACGTGCCGGTTGTACATCGGGAAAACTGATGCCAATAGCAGGACTCGGCAATCCCGCCAGCGCACGGTGCAGCTTGCCAAATAAGGCGTTCATCAGCTGCGCCGGCGAAAACTCTGGATCAGGTCGCAAACCAATATCAAGGTAGTGGTCCATGCTTAGCCCTTGTCACTGTCACCGAAAACACCACCTCGAATGAGGGTGGCGACGACAAAATGCTGCTGCCCTTCATCTGGCATCTGCTCTTTGAGCACCCAGTTGTCCAGCAAGGTATAGAAATCAAGCTTCTGCTTTGGCTGGCGATACGCTTTGCCTTGAGCCGTGACGGAGCCGTAGGGTTCCACAGCGATTGGGCCTAGACCATTCTCGTCGGGATACCAAGTGTCGATGGTGCGTAGGGCATTGCCGATTTTCTGCGAGTGCATAGCGGCGGTATCACTGACTTGGTACAGCGTTTTGCTCTTCTGCCCCTTCTTATCCCCACGATCAAGAATCAACTCTTGAGAGGGGAACACTTCTTGGCCGTCGCCTATACGCGCAAAGGCGGTGATATCGAGCAATACATAATCGTTACCCGCCAAACCGTTTTCAATCACAGTGGCCAGCGCTGCTAGGCTTTCGACCGCCGGTCCTGTCGTATCAAAATCACGCCATGGCAAACTTAGCGCATCAAAAGTCCAGAGCGCCGCATCGCCACCCTCACGTTTGTGCCGCACTTGTACCTCAATCACTTCGGCGCCCATACGGTTGCGCCAAAGAAACCGTGCGTTGGCCACGTTGAGGGCATAACGTCGCGCGAGCTCTTTAAACCCGTGATTGCCTACATAGCTCTGTACTGCGGCCTTCAATTGCTGCTGATACTCAACGTTGTTGCACGCTGAAGGCGACCCTGCACCACCGAGTACGCGCAGGGTAAACCGTACGCGCAAGGTGTCAGCATCGTTAGGCAGTGTGGCGACATCCACAGTTTGCAAATTAGGCGACTGGATCGAGGCATCCAGCTTGGCTGGGTCTAGGTCTTTGCTTTTTTGACGGTTCGAGATGGTGCCGCGAACCGACTTTTCCCTAACGGCAATGGCGGGCCACTGAGTGGCATTCGAACGATCGTCCCAACGTCCAGCACTGAATAGTGCATCGGATGGGTCCAGCTTTCGTTCAAAAGCCAGAACGGAAGCAGTTTTTAAATCAATTTTAGCCACTGTGCAGTTTCCTTATGCATGGATTTCCGGAGAAGAAAAGTCGTTGCTGCAACGGTATAACCCGCTAGTCGGATCGGCGCGGTGATACCAAAGCAAATCAAGCAGATTGTCGATTCGATGCGGGCTTAACCACTCGCCCAGCCCAAGCAGGCTTTCAGCGAAGCAAAACGGGGTTTCGTTATCCCGCGCGTTGGCAACCACACCCGCGGCGTACAAGGGTGATACTGCCGCGTAGCCAAGCGGCACTGGCACCAACCAACCAGGCTTGCGGCGCAGGTTCCAGTGAGCAGTTTGTGGCGTTTGCGGGTCCGGCGATTCCGGCTCGAAATTCAACCTCGATACATCCAGTAGCGCCTCCAAAGGATTTGCCCCCTGTGCCGCGATTAAATCCTGGCGCTCAACTAATGCGAAGCCTGGCAACAACTGACGACGCAGCTTGCGTGATTGAGTGCGCGCATCAGCGGGGTCCTCAGGCCACAACTGCAAACGCGGCAAATAATGCCGCCCATTCGGATTGGGCAGAATGCTACCTCCCGCCAAGCGCAAGCCAGCGGCGATGCGGAAGATCCGCTCGGCAACTTCAACTAAAACATCCTTGCCCTCGAATAATTCACCGCCACAAACACCGACCAGCAGGCTGACCTCGAAATGGGCGCGGCCCTCTTCAACAATGGCAGCGGTTGTGCCGTCTTTATCAGCCGGGTTGCGACTCAGGCTGAAAACCCTCGTACGCCGCCCCGCCGGTTGAAACACCTGAGGTTCAAACCAATGGCAGATAATGCCGACCCCATCTAGTTGCAAGTCAAACTCGCTGGCAACCCGGCGCCCCAGTGCATGGACAAATCCGGTAAACGCACTAGGTGCAGGGAAGCCCCACGTCAAAGGGCTAGAAATGGCATTGGCGTTTTGCACATACAAGCGGGGCAACAGCAAGAGTCCTTGGGGGGCGTTATTCATCGTCGGCAACTTCCAGGCGGATCATCTTTAATTCGGCTTCAAGGTCGCTAAACCACTGCTGATATTCGCCATCACCCATGGTTTTGTTCTCGCTGTGCAATGCCGCATTCAACCATTTGGAAAAACGCGAGCACACCTCATCAACCCAATCACCACGGCGCCGCAGACTGGCAAAGTGCTCATCCGTTTGCCCACGATGGGGGTCCAGCCAAAGTGCCTCGACACTGTCCAGTTGGCAGCCGCTGGCAGCACTCCAACCGGCGGGCAACTCATGCAACTCGGCCGCGCACTGCAATACCTCATCGCACAAAGCCGCGACCCGTTGCCGACGAACCTCGCGAGTGGCTAGATTGCTGCGTTCGGTGCGCGCGAGAAATTCACGTAAAGCTTTACTCTGTTCGCGCACACGCGGACGACGGGCGAACCAGCCGAGAAAGATTGACGATACTTGGCTGGGCGGTTTGAGTCCTGATCGGCGCCAAGTGGGTGGCAACGACGGCAGCAAGTAAGCCTCGCCACGCCGCTCACTATTGAGTTGGCTAATGTTTTGCGGTTTGGTGCCACCGAAATTCTGAATGACCAGATTCGGATACTCCCGATAACCATGTGCCCAAGGGCGCTTATCTTTGTATGCGATGCGTGCAGCCTTGGCCTCATCGGAAAAGCGGTCACGCTGGATATCGCCGTAAACACGGTGCACCAGCGAGGTGGGGAACAGAGGGGCCAGCAGGTGATAGCCACCGTCGGGCAGCGGAAAATAGAGTTGTTTAGCCAATCGGTGAGAGGTTGGAGGCCCTTTGCTTTCGATGATACCTGCGAAGGCGTGCAACCACTCGGCCGCTTGCTCGGGATTATCGGATAAGGCCGCGCTTAGCGTCGAATCGCGTTCGTTTACCCGTTGCAACAAGGTCTTATCGGCATGCTCGAGCTTGAGGAACTTATATACGTCCAATGCTGCAGCATTGCCTACCACGTCGTCATCACGATCACTGCCCAGACTATGGGTACCCAACAATGTTGGGGCCTGCACGCTATCGCGCAAATACACGCTGCTGCCGCGAGCATCGGGGTGAGTGAATTTTAGGCCAAAATTGACTAACTGAATCTGCCCAACACGCCGGGCAGCATCGTGCAGCCAGGCCTCTGGGCGATGGGCTTCAAGTAATTGCTGATATTTGTCTTGCTCGCCTTCGCCGAGTTTTTCCAACTTGGCCTGTAAGCGTTCTTGAATAAATCCGTGGATCAGCGCTGTAAGGGCGCTGATTTCGTGTACATCCGCTGAGCTGTCCATAATCCGATGCGTTTCCTTACTTATTCCAGTAGAGGTTTTGACTGCTCATTTTATTTCTCGCGTTAGAACCCCCTAAATCCCAATGCCGGGTGGTAGCGCCAGCCCCTGTCAGCATTATTTTTGGCCAAATCAATCACGCCATACCGTCGTGCACAGGCAGCAAGTTCGAGGCCTCTCTCGTCGGCTAATTGGCTCAGCTCTGTCAGGTAATCCGGCTCCCCCCAGAAGCCAATGCGTGGCCCAAACTCCAGCGAGAATTTCTCCAGAAGGTTATCCGCAGAAATTAGTTGCCCATCGTCTTGCTGAAACTTGAAGTGCAGCACTTCATCTTCGTCGGGCTGTAGCACATAGCGCTGATGCCCCAAAGGATCATCACGAAAGCGCTGTTTACGCTGCAATTCGCCAGACAGCGCCGCTGGAGTTTGCCACCAAAGTGGAACCGGGAAGCCTGACTTTATGCTCTCACCGAGCATCAATGCGCGAAGCCGCACATGCTCTAGGTCGACCAGGTTGCTGCGCGGTTGCAACTCCGCTCGCTCGGCAATCCTTGGCCGCGCGTCGATCGTGCTCAGTTGCTGGACGCTCAACACGTCACTTAGGTTGTGACTGGCAAGCATAAAGTCAGGGCTCTCAAATCCAGGCCTACAGAACGCTGGCGCCTTCCCCTCTAACGCTTTTACATTGCGCTCCAGCAGATACACATTGGCCGACTGACACGGCCCCGGACGATGCCGCCGAATGCGACCGGCCAACTGAATGATCGAGCGCATAGAAGAGGGTTCAACGATGCCCCAGTCATAATCGTGGTCGCGCCCGACCTCTGCGACCGGTGACGCCAGCACTACAAAAATCTGCTCCGGCTCAGGGTTGACATCCAGCCATACCCGTAACTCAGGGTCGGCAAATAATGCGTCCGGATTGTGGCGATTTAACAGCCGATCCAAGCGTCGTTCGATAGCAGAGCGCATCAGCAACAGGTGGCGTGCGTGGTAACAGCACAGATGAATTCGGCAACCTGTTTCGGCACCCAATTTGAAAAGAGCTTGAGCGACGTCGATCATCGGGTCGATATTAGCCATGCGCAGCAAGCCAAAACTGACACGCTTTTGGCTAACCGGATCAACACTGTGATGCTCCCGGTGTAACTGATGAAGCATGCGGTGCAGGTGGACTGCCAGCTCATTGCGTATTTCTGAGGCGCCGCTTATGGTTATCGGCACGGGCTGAATCTTCGCCAATCGACGTACTTCAGCCTGTCCTAACTTGGCAATACGCTTTCCAACAAAAGTACTGTGAGCATCCGAAAATGACTCGGCAGTAGCCTGCTCACTCGCCTCTGAGGCAAACTCATCAAACCATGCGCAGCAAACATTTAGCGGCTGACCGGGTACTCCCCGATTGGCTTGAAAAGAGCGGCGCCCCTCCAGATATGCAGCGAACAATCCTTGAATTAGAGCGGGCGGCAGCGTTGCCGAAGACAGCAGTACCCGGCTGCCAAGCAAGCCGGCCCAATAAACCAGCCGACTCAACGCTGGCAAGTCGTTAAGGTCGAAATCATCGGGTTCGTCCAACACCAAATCAGCGGTCATCAGCCGCAACATCGGTGCGATCTGACGCCCGCCCCGCGTACCTTCAGTAGCAGGAATCAAATGATCAACCGTGCAGACTAAAACGGGAGCATCGAGCAAACGCAGTGCTGCGGAGTTTTTGCCCAACCAGTTTTTCAGCGCACCCTCCTCCAAGCTGCCTTGATAGTGCACATAGCTGTCGTCGTCCTGAAGCTGCTCGGCCGACTCCGAGCCACTACGATCCAACGCACCATTGTCGCGGTCGAATAGTTCTTTGACCGCTATACCGCCGACCACAATAGCCAGATCGTCGTCGCCCAATTTCAGTCGATCACGGTAGGCCTGACCGGTTTGCAAGGTCAGGCTACGCAGGCCCAGAGCGATAGAGAACCGAGCACCACGCTGTGGATCGGACAGGCCGTAAAGAATCCGGCCATTAGCCAACGTTTTACCGCACCCAGTAGATGCCATGTTGACGCCGAAAAAACCTTGTCGAGTAGAGCGGGCTTGTAACGCTGTGGCGAGGTCGTAGGCTTTGTCTTGCCAACGAAAGCGCTCATCGGCACTGCGTCGTTTAAAGCCTTTGTGCCGGGCAATACTAGGCAATCTACGCTCTAATTGCGGCAAGCTGTGGGCAATACGCCCACTGTGTACCGCAACACCGATCAGATGCTCATCCAATCGCTGTTTCAACTTCCCCGTCTCACGGTCAGTATTGGCGAACAAAGGATATTCGGCATCGCCATAACGTGAGTGCGATGGCTCACTGGAGTAGTGATGATCGGCCAACATCAAAATTAGTCGGGAAACATGGGTGACGTAGGGGTTTGCCAGCCAATCCGTTTCACTGAAACCGGTGCGCGCCAGCATGCGCCCAGCCAATTTTGCGGCGTGCTCACACCAGTGTTTACTATCCAATGGAAGCGAGTTTTTAAAGGTCCAGCAGGCGGTTTTTTCCTTTAGATCGGCCTGAAGACGAGCGGCGTTCCATTCTGACGTTAGCCCCAGCGGCAGGCGTCTCAGCGTTTGCGGGTGCAACCCCTCGTCAAAAGGCTGAACCGGCAAACGATGATGGCTGAGGATCAGCCAACCGATGGCTCGAGCCAACGTCGGTAGAGTATTGAAGGGGCTACGCGGTGCGGGAGTGCTGAGGCCGTCGCGGAACGTAATTAATCGCTTTTGCCAGCCGTTGTCCACCTTGCCGCTCGCTAAATCCGCAAGACGCTGCAACCAGATTTCATCGGTATCAGTCCCTACAAAGGCTTGAAACAAACGTAACGACACCCACTCATGTCGATAAGCATCGGCAAGCGGTTTTTGACTACTGAGCTTGTTCTGGAAAGCTTCGCTGGCCTTGCCAAAGTCATGGAATAACGCAGCCAAGCCAGCCAACAGGCGAATGTCTTCACCGGTATGCCAGTCATTTTCATGCTGGCTACGCAACACGTCACGCACGGTGCTATTTGTCGGTACCGCACCTTGAGCATTGAAACGGCTTGCATCTCCAACTATCCACAGCATTTCACTGTGGTCGCGGCCACGAATCCAATGGCAGGCTACAGAGGTATTTCGCCGGGCCGTCTTCCTCAGTAACCGCCGCAGGGTATCGAGACCTTGGTGGGTAATAGGTGTTTGCCAAGTACGTTCGCCACGGCGCTCGGCAAACTGGTCGAGAATACGACGGCTCTCACTTAAAGCTCGTTTATCGCACTGGCAGATCAGCAAAACATTCACTGGTGGGAATTCCCCAACTGCTGCGCAACGGCTTTAAGGCTGTCAATCATGAAGTCCAGAGCCTCGTTACGGGTGAGGCTTTCAATGCAGGCTTGGCGAAACTCCTGCTCATCATCCCCACGCATGGCGGAAATAAACGCTTGAGGCAAAATCATCGCGTCCTTGATCAGATCCGCTGCATCGAACACCAATCCACCTCGGCGCGTCTTGCCATGTAACACCGCCAAGCCGTGAGGCAGGCCGAGCACCCACGTTGCGGTGGCGGCCAAGCCGTAGGCTAGGTAATTACCATGGTCGAGAAAGCGATTAGCCGGATCGTTACCGCCACCACGCTTGGCGCGAACAAAATCTCCATATTTCATGGCGCGCGCTGCCAGTTTGAATAGTAACTTAGTCAGCCGCGCTTCCTCGGTCAGCAAAAAGGTGTGGTCCGGCGCCGTATTTAGATACATAAGGGACTGCTGCAGCGCAGCATCCAAGGCGGCAGCATCAATTTGAAAGCCCGCCTCTTTGAGCGCACGGTTGTTCAGCCAATGCTGCCGGACTCGTTCCAGACGTAGCCGTTGAAATGCCTTGGCTGCTTCTAGGCGTAACTCATCATCAAACCAAAAGCGCACCCAATATTGAAGATACTCGGTAGGCCGATACTCACTCTGCGGTGAAAACCACGCTACCTCAATATCGATTTCGTTGGCGCTGAACAGTGGCGTGCCTCCCCCACCAGCAAACCCTACCAGCACACCCGCCTTTGCCATTTCGCGCATCGCCGCTTGGGTGACCGAGGTTCCCGTTCCCAGTAGCACCGTTGTGGTGTTGGCAATAGGGATATTCCAGTACAGCGAACGCTTTCCTTCATCCGTCACATATTCGACACGCCCGCCATTAACCAAAACCCGACAATATTCGAGGTAATAAATGTTGGCACGTTTGGAGTGCAGGATCGATTTTAGGTCTGATGCGTTTAGATCATCCATGTACACACCTAGGGGCTATTGACGTTCACTGGCACTGCAGATGATGAAAAAAAACCCGCATAACAGAGGTTACAACACCGAAAATCCAGCGGGTTTGCAACAGTCAAAATGATGCTCAGTGACTCGGCAAGCCGAAGCTGGGATACCATGTTAAGTAAGGCATCACCAGAAGTCTGGTAGGCGATTTACCGTTTACGAATGTTATACCCGATAAACGGATTGGCAGCTTCATCCATGTCCTCGAACTGGCCTTGTGTATATCCCATGGGAAGCAGGTTGTTCCCCATACGCTACCAACTAACAAACAAAGCAAAGCGTCTCGGGCGCGCCAACCTAAAGCACACCATGCGATCTGGAAGAACTTTGGCGGACAAAGTCGTGCCAAATTCACCAGATCAAAATTTGATCAAAAAAAAGCCCCAATCCGAAGACTAGAGCTATTTTTTGGTACAAAGCGTTGGTATAGACCCGCCTTACCATATCCTTATAATCTATTGAATTATAAGGGTTTTTAATAATGGCGGAGAGATAGGGATTCGAACCCTAGGTACTGTCGCCAGTACAACGGATTTCGAATCCGTCCCATTCGGCCACTCTGGCATCTCTCCAACGGCGCGCATGATAACAGTTCATCTGCCGAACGTAACCCCCCTGCGGAGGAAATTTTCGCGTGCTATCAGGCGCTTGCGTAGCTTTTTGCGTTAAAGCGGGACGCCGAGGCGTTTGGCGACTTCTTCGTAGGCTTCGATGACACCACCGAGGCCTTGGCGGAAGCGGTCTTTGTCCATTTTCTTGCGGGTTTCTTTGTCCCACAGACGGCAGCCGTCTGGGCTGAATTCGTCGCCGAGGACGATTTCGCCGTGGAAGGTACCGAATTCAAGTTTGAAGTCGACCAGCAGCAGGCCAGCGTCGTCAAACAGCTTGGTCAGCACGTCGTTGACCTTGAGCGACAGCTCTTTCATGCGGATCAGGTTTTCTGCCGTGCCCCAACCGAACGCCACGACGTGGGATTCGTTGATGAACGGGTCGCCTTTGGCGTCGTCTTTGAGGAACAGTTCGAAGGTGTAAGGGTTGAGCTTGATGCCCTCCTCCACGCCCAGGCGCTTCACCAGGCTGCCCGCTGCGTAGTTACGCACGACGCACTCGACCGGGATCATCTCAAGTTTCTTGACCAGACATTCGGTGTCGCTCAGCAACGCGTCGAATTGGGTCGGGATACCGGCTTCTTCGAGTTTTTGCATGATGAAGGCGTTGAACTTGTTGTTCACCATGCCTTTGCGATCAAGCTGTTCGATGCGCTTGCCGTCGAACGCCGAAGTGTCGTCGCGAAACAACAAAATCAAGCGGTCAGCGTCATCGGTGGTGTAAACCGATTTGGCTTTGCCGCGGTAGAGTTCTTCACGTTTTTCCATGATGGGCTCCGCTTGCTAAGTAGTTGGGCTAGGCGATGTGTCGCCAGTCGAGCCCTGAATCTTGATCGGCCAATTGCAGCCAGTCCGGGTCGCACCCGAGGGTGTCGACAAAACATTGCCGGGCCAGCTGCGGCAGGTTGTTTTTGCTGCTGAGGTGGCCCAGCACTAAATGCTGTAACGACTGCCATCCCAACTCGCTCACCAGGTTGGCAGCCTGATGATTGTTCAAATGTCCCAGTTCGCCACCTACCCGCTCTTTCAAGAAATACGGGTAGCGACCTCTGGCCAGCATGTCGCGGCAATGATTTGCTTCAATCATCAACGCATCCAGTCCGTGATAACTCTGTAACACCGCAGGGCCGTAGGAACCAAGGTCAGTCAGCAAGCCGAATCGGCGCTGGCCGTCGTTGAATACAAACTGCGTCGGCTCAAGGGCATCGTGGGCAACGCACACCACATCAATGCTCAGTGCGCCCACCTGCAATGGTTGACCGCCTGACAGAAACCCTGCGGCTTCTACAGGTTTGCGCATCCCGCGCAAGGTGCCGTTACTGAGGTAGACCGGTAGATTGTAGCGCCGTGACAGCAAACTCACGCCATGCACGTGGTCGGCATGTTCGTGGGTCACCAGAATGGCACTCAACTGATGCGGGCTAACGCCTAAACGCGCCAGACGTCGCTCGGTTTCTCGCAGTGAAAAACCACAATCCACCAGCACATACGTGTCGTTACTGGCGACCAGCGTGCCGTTCCCTCGGCTACCACTGCCTAAAACAGCGAAACGCACTTAACCGAGGTTGTCTTGAATGATACCCAGCACGCGGCGCGCTACATCAGGAGGCGCTACGGTGTTGATATTTTTCTCGACTGTCACCTGCACGCTGTCACCCACCTTGCTCAAGCGAACTTGATAACGTTCGGCACGGGCTTCGATTTGTTCTTTATCCGGCGTGCTGCTGAACAGACGGCTAAAGAATCCAGGCTCGTTACCAGGCGTCTTCGCCTTCTCGGCCAAGTTGATGTAGTAAAGACCCAGGCTGCGGTTGATGTCTTCTACGCGCCAATCACCTTGATCCAAGGCACGGCCGACGCTTGACCATGCGCGGTCCAGGTCGTCAGCGACGTTCAATACCGGGTTACCACTGCCATCGACGCTCAAGGCAACGCGTTTCGGGGTATCGAAGTCACGCGCAGCAAGCAGGGAAACCGAACCGCCTTTTTCAGCGCTGCGGCTCATGCTGGCCAACAGATCGTCGGTCAGCGCGGAATCGAGGCCCAGGTTGGTGGTGTTCGCTGGGAAGTCGACGTCCGCCGTGCTGCCCACTGGCCGCGTAACGCTGACGACGTAGATTTCACTGGTGTTGCGCTGCACACCCGGTTCGATACGAACACGCACGCGAGTTTCGGTGTCGGCGCTGGCGCCACTGCCGGTCAGGCGCTTGGCCATCGCGGAAGAAAGCCCATCGATACGCTGCCAACTGGTGTTGAATTCACCGGTCTGCGGACGTTCGTCACCGATGTGGAAACCGTTGTCTTCAAAATACTGATGCGCGATCGGCCAAACTTCGGCAGGCGAACGCTGAGCCAGGATCGAGCGCGACTCACCGGTTTTCTGCAGGCTGAAATCGCTGGCAGTTGCGGTCACTGGCAATTGCTGAGGACGCGGAACGACAAACTCGCCCCTGGTTGTTTCGCTAGCCACGTTACGCGGGATCGGCAGCAAAGGATCAAGCCGTTTCACACCGGTGATGTCGGGTGGCAATTGCATAGGCGCCGCTTGAGGCGCCGCCAGATAATCACTGCCGCGATCACGGAAGTAACCCTCAGGGCCCCAAATCCAGCCACAACCGCTGGTACTGGAGATAATCAAGGCTAGTGCGGACAGTCCGGCCAATCGCTTCATTGCGTGATACTTCCTCATTAAAGCAATACACCGGACTGGCGCAGGGCCTGACGCAGCGGTTCGTGACAGGGCTCGCTGAGCCAGGTGAGCGGCAGACGGATACCGTCCGGCATCATGCCCATCTCATGCAGCGCCCATTTCACGGGAATTGGGTTGGATTCGATAAACAGGGTTTTATTAAGCGGCATCAGTTTTTCGTGAATCGCACGAGCAGTGGCAGCATCACCACGCATCGCGGCGGCGCACAAATCGGACATGGCACGTGGCGCCACGTTTGCCGTTACTGAAATATTACCTTTGCCGCCCATCAGCATCAGCTCGACAGCCGTCGCATCATCACCGGAATACACCAGAAAGTCGCTGCTGACCCGCGCCAGAATGTCTTTGGCACGTTGCAGGTCGCCAGTGGCTTCCTTGACGCCGATGATATTTGGCACCGTGGACAGACGCACAACCGTGTCTGCCAACATGTCGCACGCCGTTCGGCCTGGCACGTTATACAGAATCTGCGGAATATCGACTGATTCAGCGATGAGCTTGAAGTGCTGATACAGCCCTTCTTGCGTCGGTTTATTGTAATACGGTGTAACCAGCAGGCACGCATCAGCGCCTGCGGTTTTCGCGTTACGCGTCAGCTCGATCGCTTCGCGAGTAGAGTTCGCGCCTGTTCCCGCGATGACGGGGATACGCCCTGCAACTTGGGCTACCACGCGGCGAATCACTTCTATGTGCTCGCTGACGTCGAGTGTGGCCGACTCACCAGTGGTGCCGACCGCAACAATCGCGTTGGTGCCCTCTTGCAGATGGAAGTCCACCAGTTTGCTCAGGCTGTCCCAGTCAAGACGACCATTTGCATCCATCGGTGTGACCAGTGCCACCATGCTGCCCGCAATCATGCGACCGCTCCTGCCGGAAAAAGAGAGCCGTAATGGTACTGGCGCTATCAGGCTTGCACAAGCGAAGTACCGTGCTACGAGCATTCCCCTAAGCGATGCTTTTCGCTACCCTTTGTTCTTTGGTCAGTACGGGTCATCTGCGCAGCGCGTTCAATCGATCGAATTTTCCGTCGAAACCCTTGTTCCAACGAGGTCGCGACCCACCATGGCCTGGCCATGAAGGCAAGCGGCACCGGGGTTTGGGTTGCAGTCGACGAGAATTGGTTGTCGAATCAGCCGTGCAAGCCCAACGTATGTACTCACCGCTCATCGCCTAGGAATGCTGCATGTCGTCCACCCCCACAGTTCGCGAACAATTCCTTGTAATCAGTGCCCTTGGCGCCAACCCAATGGAGCTGACCAACGTGCTGTGCCGCGCCAGTCATGAAAACCGCTGTTCAGTGGTGAGTTCACGTCTGACTCGTCATGGCGAATACAGTGCGCTGATTCTTCAGGTTTCAGGCAGCTGGGATGCCCTGGCTCGTCTGGAAACCGGCTTGCCAAGCCTGTCGAAGAAGCACGCCTTCACTGTCAGCGTCGTGCGTAGCGCCAGCCTGGAAAGCCGTCCTGAGGCCCTGCCTTATGTCGCTTACGTCAGCTCGGCTTATCGCCCGGACATCATCAATGAGCTTTGTCAGTTCTTCATCGATCATAACGTCGAGCTGGAAAACCTCATTTGCGATACGTATCAGGCGCCTCAAACAGGCGGCACGATGCTCAATGCGACCTTTACCGTCACATTGCCTGCCGGTATCCAGATCAGCTGGCTGCGTGATCAGTTCCTCGACTTCGCCGACGCGCTGAACCTCGATGCGTTGATCGAACCTTGGCGTCCACAGGCTCCTATGTAAGGAAACATTAATGGCCGTTGCGTTGAATGAACCTGTTGCCGATTTTGAGGCGCAGGCCACCAGTGGGCAGACGATTAGTCTGGCCGGGCTTAAGGGCCAGCAGGTGGTGATTTATTTTTACCCGAAAGACAGCACGCCTGGTTGCACAACTCAGGGTCAGGGCTTTCGTGATCAACACGCTGCGTTCGAGGCGGCCAACACCGTGGTGTTCGGTGTTTCGCGCGACAGCTTGAAGTCCCACGAAAACTTCAAGACCAAGCAGGCGTTTTCGTTCGAACTGATTTCTGACAAAGACGAAGCGCTGTGCCAGCTGTTTGATGTGATCAAACTGAAAAAGCTCTATGGCAAGGAATACCTGGGCATAGATCGCAGCACGTTCTTGATTGATAAAAAAGGCGTATTACGCCAGGAATGGCGCGGCGTAAAAGTACCCGGCCATGTGGCTGCTGTACTGGAAAGCGCGCAAGCATTGAACAACGGTTAACTGTCGTCGAAGGGATTCGCTGCCTGCACACATTGAAGTAGCTTGCAGCGAAAGCGCCTTGCCCTCCTCTTCCAGAAAATCCTAAAGCAGCGGCGACACCGTAGGCTCATTACGGGGCCAGGCGTCCAACACGGCTTTGAACAGGGTGGCCAGGGGAATCGCGAAGAACACACCCCAAAAGCCCCACAACCCGCCAAACAACAGCACTGCGCAGATAATCGCGACCGGGTGCAGGTTGACCGCACCGGAAAATAACAACGGCACCAACACGTTGCCATCCAGCGTTTGAATGACGCCGTAGACCGCCATCAAGTAAATGAATTGATCACTCCAGCCCCACTGGAACAGCGCAATCATTGTCACCGGCACCGTCACGACTACCGCGCCGACATAGGGTACGACCACCGACAAGCCGACCAATAAAGCCAACAATGCCGCGTAGTTCAGCCCCAGGGCCATGAATGCCACGTAGGTGACGCCACCACAGAGAACAATCTCAATGGCTTTGCCGCGAATGTAGTTGGCTATTTGCCGATTCATTTCCTGCGCAACGCGGGTAATCAATGTTCGCTCACGCGGCAAATAACCGCTGACCCAACGCCCGATCAACTTTCGATCTTTGAGAAAGAAGAACACCAGAATCGGCACCAGTACCAAATAGATCATGGCATTGACCAGCAGTGGCAGGCTGGACAACGAAAATGTCAGTGCCCATTGGCCGAACTTGCCGGTTTCTCCGCGAGCAACCTCAATCGCTTGCAGCACTTGTTCGTCAGAGATCAAGTGCGGATAACGCTCAGGCAACAGCAGCAACAGCGATTGCCATTTGGCGAGCATGCCTGGCAGTTCGTTAAATAACGTGATCAGTTGATGCCAAAGCAGCGGTACAAGCACCAACAGAAAAACCAGCAACACACCCATGAACAACGCAAAAACCAACGAGACCGCGACCACTTCCGGCATCCGCAGACGCTCCAGAAGGCTGACCTGGCCTTGCATCAGAAACGCCAGCACCAACCCCGCCAAGACCGGCGCAAGCATGCCACCGAGCGTCAATACGATGGTGAACGCCAAGACCAACAATACCGCGAGCACCACGGCTTCCTCGTCGGAGAAGTACCGCTGTATCCAGTCGCGTAGCACCTTGAACATCAAAAATCCTTCAGGCAGTCATCGTCAGCAACGATCATTAAGAGGGGGAAATAAAATCACAGGGCATCAGGCTTTGCGTAACCAATAAAGGTAAACGCCCGCCTGGACCTCTTCGTGCAATAACGTGTGGCCGGCGAGCTTGGCAAAGGTCCGGAAATCGCGCTGGGAGCCTGCATCCGTTGAGATGACTTTGAGTACTGAACCACTGGTCAAGCGATTTAGCTCAAGCTTGGCTTTGAGCAACGGCAGCGGACAATTCAAGCCACTGGCGTCCACTTCAGCGTCACAGGCCTCGGGGCGCTCTACAGCGTCAGACATCATTTCTCTCCAGGCAGGCACATCGAATGGCGTTGCAACCACCCAATTAGCGTGGCGGACGCCTCAAACAGGCAACAAGAATACCTCACTCTGGTCAGCAAGCCATTGAGCCAGCTACAGTAAGGGCTCTTTAACGCCTAGAGCCTTGTGCATGAAATTTCTGCGCCCTACCTTGTTGACGCTCGCTTGCCTGCTCGCCTCTCCGAGTTTTGCTGACGACTTGCCATCACTGGGCGATGCCAGCTCTGCCATCGTCTCCCCACAACAGGAATATCAACTGGGCCGCGCCTGGCTTGGCATGCTTCGCGGTCAGGTGTCGCAACTATCTGATCCGCAGCTCAAGGACTTTGTGGAGACCACGGTTTACCGCCTTGCAGAAACCAGTCAGGTGCAAAACCCCCGGTTGGAATTCATTCTGATCGACAGCCGCGAGTTGAACGCATTCGCCGCCCCTGGCGGGATTGTCGGGGTTAACGGCGGACTTTTTCTCAACGCGCAAAATGAAGCCGAATACGCGGCAGTGCTCGCTCACGAATTGGCTCACTTGTCGCAACGCCACTTCGCGCGGGGCATTGAGGCGCAGCAACGCATGCAGATTCCGGTCCTGGCAGCCATGTTGGCAGGTATCGTCATGGCCGCGGCTGGTGCTGGCGACGCAGGCATCGCAACGATTGCAAGTACCCAGGCAGCGTCGATCCAGGAACAAACGCGTTTCTCTCGGGCAAACGAACAGGAGGCAGACCGCATCGGTATCATCAACCTGCAAAAAGCCGGTTATGACCCGCGAGCGATGCCCAACATGTTTGAACGGCTGATGCGCCAATACCGATTCGACGCCAAGCCACCCGAGTTTTTGTTGGATCACCCGGTCACTGAGTCTCGGATCGCTGACACCCGTAACCGCGCAGAGCAAGAAAAGCCCGGCGGCAAAGAAGACAGCTTGCAGTACCAACTGATGCGCGCACGTGTTGCGCTGTATTACGAAGAATCCACCGGCCTTGCTGCAAAACGCTTCCGCGCGTTATTGAATGAAAACCCTAAATCTGAGTACGCACGCTACGGGCTTGCCATCGCTCAAATCAAGGGCTCGCAGATCAATGATGCACGCGAGACACTCAAGCCGCTGTTAGTCAAAGATCCAAACAACATCACGTATAACTTGGCGCAGGTAGAAATTGATGTCGCCAACAGCAAGATGGTCGACGCCCAGCAGCGACTGGACCGGATGAAGGTGCAATTTCCGGATAACTACCCGCTGAACCAGGCCGGCGTCGATTTATTGATCAAACAGAACAAGCCTGCGCAAGCGGAAAAAGGATTGGACCAACTGCTGAAAAGTCGGCCATCCGATCCAGATATCTGGAGTCAGGTTGCAGACGTGCGCGGGTTGGCAGGCAATATGATTGGCTCCAACCAGGCGCGCGCCGAGTACTTCGCTTTGACCGGTGACTATCGTCAGGCTCAACAGCAGCTCGAAATCGCCAAGCGGCGGGCTAACAACAACTTTCAACTGGCCTCGCGCATTGATGCACGGCAGAAAGAGTTTGCTGAGCAAGAGCGATTGCTGAAAGAAATGATGAACTGACCCGTGCCCGGTAGGAGGGGCCACGTCTCGACGTACCACACTGGATGGGGGATTTGTGGCTTGAGGTTGCAGAGTGTCAGGATTGACGCTTTCCCGAATAAATTCGGTCCCTCCGGTGTTTCAAGCGATGCACAACACCTGTAGGAGCAACTTGTTGGCGAGCGGCTTATGGGGTTCACCAACTAAGCAGCCTCGCCAACAAGTTGGCTCCGTGATAATTGGCAATCTGTTCCACCGACGTCAGGCATTACCCGCCAGTTTCAGGCGTGCGGCGCGGGTGAAATCCAACATGCGCTGCAATGGGCGAATCGCGTGGGGGATCAATGCCGGGTCGACGAATATCTCGTTACTGCCCTCTCGCAGGCACTGCAAGGTGCGCTCAAGGGTGTTCATCGCCATCCACGGACAATGTGCGCAACTACGGCACGCGGCGCCGTTACCGGCGGTTGGCGCTTCGATGAAGATTTTGTCCGGGCACAGCTGCTGCATCTTGTAAAAAATGCCTCGATCAGTCGCGACTATAAACATTTTATTAGGCAGCGATTGCGCAGCAGCGATCAGTTGACTGGTCGATCCGACAGCATCTGCCAGATCGATCACTGACTCGGGCGACTCGGGATGCACAAGAATCGCAGCCTCGGGATAAAGCGCTTTCATGTCCTCAAGCTGCTTGGACTTGAATTCCTCGTGGACGATACATGCGCCGTCCCACAACAACATGTCGGCACCGGTTTCGCGCTGAATATAACGACCCAAATGCTTGTCCGGCGCCCAGATGATCTTTTCGCCGTTATCCATCAGGCTTTCGACGATTTCCAGCGCACAACTGGACGTCACTACCCAGTCGGCGCGGGCCTTCACCGCGGCGGATGTATTGGCATAGACCACCACCGTGCGCTCTGGATGCTGATCGCAGAAGGCCGCGAACTCATCAACCGGGCAACCCAAGTCCAACGAACAGGTCGCCTCCAGCGTTGGCATCAGAATCCGTTTTTCCGGGTTGAGGATTTTCGCCGTCTCGCCCATGAAACGTACGCCTGCGACCAGCACGGTTTTTGCCGAATGCTGATTACCGAAGCGCGCCATTTCCAGGGAGTCGGACACGCAACCGCCGGTTTCCTCGGCCAAGGCCTGGATAACGGGATCGCAGTAATAGTGGGCAACCAAAACGGCGTCTTGCGCTTTTAACTCAGCAGCAATCGCCGCGCGGTAGTGAGCCTGCTCTTCGACGCTCAGCGTTTTGGGCTGTTTGGCATCGAGATGGGCCTGGACCAGAAGGCGTTCGGAAATCTGCGTCATGTTCGCTGGACCTAAAAGCGCTTGTGCGCGGATGCCGAAGTTTACACCTGTGGCGCAGAGTCCTGAATCCCTTAATTACCAATTCAAAACTATCAAAACGATGATGCTTATTGCGCTTATACCGGATGCTTGGGCGTATGGGCGGGAAGTGTCCAGCGACGGTGGCGCCGCCGAACTGCCAGGGATCTAAGCAATTTCTCCCGCCAAAACCACTATCAGCTCATGACGGCAAAACATCCCGTTTCGCGTTCTGTGCTCGTAACGCGGGCGAAAGGCTTGAGTATTGCCGCGGCGTGTTGATGCATTGAGTGCTCGGAGCTCCCCTCCGCCGCCAGTGCCGCTGAGGCTATTTCCGGTTAGCAGCCCCACCTTGTTGCGCATAAGTGGGCGCACATTTAACCGTATCGAAGACCTTCGGCATCACACCTTGCTGCACCTGAGCGACACTCAAAATGCCTGGCCTTGGTTGCAGTGGTCTGAATGGCTAAAAGAAGCAGGAGCCCCCGGGCCTTTGGCCGATATCGGACTCCGGTTCAGCCATTTTGACCAGATGATTCACGCGGCGACGATGGGGCACGGTATTGCACTGGGCAGTTCGCCGCTGGTGGACTATCTGCTGAAGGAAGGGGCGTTGGTGGCGCCTTTAGTTAAGCGCCTGGTGAGTCCTCGATCGTTTTATATCTGTCGAGGTCCGCGCAGTGATGATGCGGTTTCGTCTTTGGTGGACTGGCTCATGACAGCAGTGGAAACGCCCGATGCCGAGACAGGCCCTTTAGAGACTCTAGCGGGCGCGGCAATCGACCTACGACCCTGGCTCGTCTAGAACCGTGTATCGACGACGGTAACAGGTCATTTGCACTACGGGCGTTACGGCCTCGCTTGGATTAACTGCACCTCTGTGGGACCGAATTTATTCGGGAAGCGGCCGATTCGATTACCGATCTGATCCCAGTATCTTTGTAGGAGCCAACTTGTTGGCGAAGATCCCCGCGCGGCGTGTCAGACACACCGCTTCGCGAACAGCTTGCCCGCGATCGGCTGCGCAGCAGTCGTAAAATCAGCGATTCTGCTCTTCAGTTGGAACCTGGCCAGCTTAACTGAACGCCATAGCCCCGCGTCGAGCAGCTGGAAGTAAAAACGTCGACGCAAAAAAAAAGCCGTAAAGCCTCATTTGCATGGGCCTTACAGCTTTTCAAAAACGTCGAACTTGAAAATGGTGGGTCGTGTGGGATTCGAACCTACGACCAATTGGTTAAAAGCCAACTGCTCTACCAACTGAGCTAACGACCCGACGTGGCGCGTATATTACTGATTTCTATGATTAATTCAACACTTAACTGAAATTAATTCAAAAATAGCGAGTCGGGTCGGCTACAGCCGCCGTGGCAAAGCCTTCTGCGCGCAAACGACAGCTGTCACATTTACCGCATGCGTGGCCTCGATCATCGGCCTGATAGCAGGAAACGGTCAGCCCATAATCGACGCCAAGGCGCATGCCGACTGAGACGATTTCGGCTTTGCTCAGATTCTGCAGCGGGGCCTGGATTCTGAAACCGTTGCCTTCCACGCCTGCCTTGGTCGCCAGATTGGCCATACGCTCGAATGCTTCGATAAATTCAGGGCGGCAATCCGGGTAACCCGAATAGTCCACCGCGTTGACACCGATAAATATATCTCGGGCGCCCAATACTTCAGCCCAACCGAGCGCCAACGAAAGAAACACCGTATTGCGTGCCGGCACGTAGGTGGCCGGAATACCTTCGCCCGGAGATTCTGGGACCGCAATCGAACTGTCGGTCAACGCAGAACCGCCTATGCCATTCAGGTCAAGGCCAATGACTTTGTGCTCGGCCACACCTAAATCGCGAGCGACACGCACGGCGGCATTCAACTCGGCACGGTGCCGCTGACCGTAATCGAAACTCATGGTGTAGCAGGTGTATCCGTCAGCCAACGCCATTGCCAACACGGTGGCCGAATCAAGGCCACCCGATAACAGGATGACCGCTCTTTTCTCAATCTTCGTCATTTCACTCACCTCAGCGTCCTGGCTCGTCGTCCCAGAGAATCTTGTGCAACTGCATTTGCAGGCGTACAGGCAGATTGTCGGCCACGATCCAGTCGGCCAAATCCCGCGCTTTCAAATCATGATGACTAGGGGAAAACAATACTTCGCCCGCGCGCCGCTCCAGGCCGTATTGAATGAGCTTGGACACAGCCCAGTCGTAGTCTTCGCGGGAGCAGATTACAAATTTGACCTGATCGTTAGGCGTCAACAGCTCGATGTTTTCGTAGCGGTTACGCCCGACCTCGTTAGAGCCTGGGGTTTTCAAATCGACCACACGACTGACGCGGGGATCAACCGCCGAGATATCAAGGGCACCACTGGTCTCAAGTGAGACTTCATAGCCAGCGTCGCATAGGCGTTTGAGCAGTGCGATCGCGTTCGGCTGTGCCAATGGTTCTCCGCCTGTCACGCAGACATAGCGAGGACGATAACTGGCCACTTGTTCGACGATGGCATCAAGCGCCTGGATGCTCCCGCCGCTGAAGGCGTAAGCGCTGTCGCAGTATTGGCATCGCAAAGGACAGCCCGTAAGCCGCACGAATACCGTAGGCAAGCCCGCGGTGCGCGTTTCTCCCTGCAATGAATAAAATATTTCAGTGATTCGTAACGTTTCTTGCATATGAGCCACGGGCGTAATAGCTAAACAGGCCATCCGCCTCCGTTAGGCACTTCAACGACCCTGCAAACGCATGGTCCAGAGAAGCGTATGTATTACCGAAATTTCGGGTGCGAGATTCTAACGAAAAAAGCCGCGACAAGCGCGGCTTTCTTTAATCGGTGGTCAGCCCAGCCTGGTTAGCAGCGCATCACATGCGTTGCAAATCACGTTGCGCGAGCTGCGCAGCGGAGGTGCCAGGGTACTGGGAAACCACTTGTTGCAAGATACCTTTGACCTTATCGGTATGACCGAGACGGCGTTCGACATCAGCAAGCTTGTATAGAGAGTCAGGTACTTTGGCGTGCTTCGGATACAACTGACTCACTTTAGCGAAGGCCTGACCGGCACCTTGAAGGTCACCTTTGGCCAGGTTCACTTCACCCAACCAGTACTGAGCGTTGCCCGCGTACTGGCTGTTTGGGTATTTGCGCAGAAAAGCCGTGAAGGCCTGACTGGCTTTGTCGAAATCCTTGGCTTTGATCAGATCGAAGGCAGCATCGTAATAGATCTTTTCCTTCGCCGGATCGCCCGGTTCCGCGCTTGCCGCCGGAGCCTGCGCTGCAGGTGCCGTAGGCGCACCACCGGCATTTACATCACCGTTGGCTTGAGAATTGTCGGTAGCTGCTGCGGCAGGTGTTCCGCCCGCTCCAGCTCCAGCAGTGATGCGTTGATCAAGTTCTTGATAACGCTCCAATGCTTCCTGCTTCATCCGGTCGATATCGTTCTGTTGAACCTCGACCGTACCGCGTAATTTCGCGATCTCGTCCTGCATTTGTTGCAGCTGCATGAACAGCTGACCCTGTGCCGAGGCAGGGGTCGCAACCCCTCCCCCGGCATAGGCGCCGGACGTGCCATAACCCGCTGGCGGATAACTGTTGCTGCTACCAGAGCCAGAATTGTTATCGACCACAGGAACCGCGCCCCAAGCAAAAAGCGGAAGGGCGAGAGTCAAAACGGTTAAAGCACGACGGCACGTTCGCATGTCAAATTACTTACGCAGTTCGACGCGACGGTTTTGAGCCCAAGATGCTTCGTCGTTGCCGGTAGCAACTGGACGCTCTTCACCGTAGGAAACCAATTCCAGCTGTGCTGGGGAAACACCTTGCAGTACCAGGTAGCGTTGAACGGCTTTCGCGCGACGCTCGCCCAGTGCGATGTTGTACTCACGAGTACCACGTTCGTCGGTGTTGCCTTCCAGAACGACTTTAGCGCCATTGGCTTTCAAGTCTTTAGCGTGAACGTCCAGGGAACGCATAGCTTCTGGTTTCAGGTCCGAACTGTCGTATTCGAAGTAGAAAGTGGTGATAGCGCGCAGAGCAGCTTCTTCACTCAGGCTGCCATCAACAGCGCCAGTGTTAGCGCCGTAACCAGCGTTTGGATCTACAGCAGCGCCTTGGCCAGCGTTATCGCCACCTTTGGACGAGCAACCTACAGCTACAGCCATGGCCAGAGCCAGCGCAGCAAATTTACCAATCTTCAGCATTTCCATCGTAAAACTCCTAATGAACCCCAAGTGTGTTAAGCAAAACGTGTAGCGCCGCGTCAGTTCAGGTAAGGGGACCAGGAAGGTTCTCTGACTTCGCCTTGAGCGGTAGGAAGCTGGACCCTTACGCGTCCGTTAATGGACACGAGCATCAAGACTCCCCGGCCCTGCTGGCGGGTGGCGTAGATTACCATGGTGCCGTTGGGCGCGACAGTAGGCGACTCATCAAGGTTGCTGTCTGTGAGGATTTTTAATGTGCCGCGCTGCAAATCCTGCACTGCTACCTTGAAATTTGTGAAGCCGTCCTGACGGTGAATCATTACCAGCGTCTTTTCATCCGCTGACAATTTCGGGTTGGCGTTGTAGTTACCGATGAACGTTACGCGCTCGGCACCACCACCATTAATGCTGGTTTTATAGATCTGTGGCTTACCACCACGGTCTGACGTGAAGTACAGCGTCGAGCCGTCCTTACCGAAAAACGGTTCGGTATCAATGGCCGAATCATTGGTCACGCGGGTGATTTGGCGACTGGCCAACGTCATGACATAAATTTCCGGGTTGCCGTCTTTGGAAAGCACGAAGGCCAACTTGGTGCCATCCGGGGACCATGCAGGCGCACCGTTGATGCCTTCAAAGTTAGTCACCTGCTCGCGGCGACCGGTATCGATATGCTGGATGAAGATACGCGGACGCTTCTGCTCGAACGACACATAGGCAATACGTTTGCCATCCGGCGCGAATCGCGGCGACAGAATCGGCTCGCGCGATTGCAACAAGGTCACGGCACGAGCGCCATCGTAATCAGAACGCTGCAAGGTAAACCGCGTGTTGTCGACAGAGAAACGTTCAGCGGTTACATAAAGGAGGCGCGTTGAAAACGCACCTTTGATGCCTGTTAGTTTTTCGAATGCCTGATCAGCGATGTAGTGCGCCATGTCACGCAATTGGTCGGTGGTGCCAGAAACGTTACCCGTCATCACCTGTTGCTCGGTGGCAACGTTAAACAACGCGTACTGAATCTGCAGACGACCGCCCGAAGGAACGATGCTGCCGACCATCACGTATTGAGCGCCAAGCGCTTTCCAGTCGCGATAAATGATTTCACTGGCCTGGGTCGGCAAGCTGATCATGTTCTGCTTTGCCAACGGCGAGTAATAACCTGAGTTACGCAGGTCGTTACTGATGATGTCGGCCATGTCCTCGGGCAAGACGGCACCGCCTTGCAACCCGAACGGAACGACCGCTATCGGCGCAGCGCGGTCACTACCGGTGGTGACCATGATGTTCTTTTCATCTGCTGCGGCCATTCCCGCCATACAGCAAAGAACGATAAGCAGTCCTCGAAAAATGTTAATCACAAGGCTAGATCCTCAGGTGTGAATGTCATCTTGAATGAACGGTAGGGGTTGAAATCACTCGGTTTCAGACCCTGCATTTCTGTCAATCGACCAATATTTTTAACTGCCGCCACCGCTGAGCTATCAAACGGCGCGTCTCCGCTGGACTTAAGGACACTGACCGAAGTCACTGTTCCGTCAGGCAACATCCCAATGTGCAACACAACGACCATGCCTTTTCTTGCTGAAGGCGGTCGAGCCCAGCCTTCGGCAGCGCGTGAACGTATCAGGTCATCAAAATTGCCCGCCGTCTCGTCGCCCTGCTCATCTGCCAACGCCTGTTGCCGTTCCGTTTTATCGGAAAGCAAATCAGCCAAGGCTGCGGCTTTTTGATCTTCATTCGATTTCCGAGCAGCGTCTTGCTGTTTCTTGGCCGCATCGGCTGTGGACTTTTTCTTGGCGTCCGCTATGGCTTTCTTCTTCGCATCGTCAGCCGCTTTTTTCTTCGCGTCTTCCACTGCTTGTTTCTTCGCGTCGTCTGCAGCCTGTTTTTTAGCGTCGTCAACCGCGGCTTTTTTCGCGTCTTCTTCAGCTTTTTTCTTGGCGTCGTCTTCGGCTTTTTTCTTGGCTATATCCGCCGCTTGCTTCTCTTCAACTTTTTTAGCTTCCGCTACCTTTTTGGCTTCATCGGCTTTCTTGGCGTCGTCTGCCTTTTTCGCCTCAGCTTTGGCTGCGTCGGCTTTTTTCGACTCTTCAGCTTTTTGATCTTCGGCTTTTTGAGCCGCGTCTTCTGCGGTTTGTTCCGCAGCTTTCACAGCATCTTGTTTTAGCTGCTCGATTTTTTTCTTTTCCAACTGTTCGGTTTCAGTCTGTCGGGCGGCCGTTTTTTGCGCTTCACCAGCAATTTTCTGATTGGTCTGGACTGTTGCACGGCTTTTGGATTTCAGCTGATACAGGGTCGCTTGAACAATAGGCTTGGATTCCGGCAAATCCGGGGTCATGGCAAAGCTGACGAAGAGCATCCCAAATATCAGGATATGCAGGGCCACTGCCCAAACGCTAGGCCAGAAGAAGCTCTCCGAGGCGGACGGCTCTCGCTGTTGGTGCATCAGGGCGCCTCGGTAATCAAGCCAACATTACCGACCCCTGCTTTCTGCAGCCCACCCATTGCGCCCATTACAGAGCCGTAATCAACGGTTTTGTCGCCACGGATAAAGACCTGCGTCTGCTTGCCGCCTTCACGACCGGCCTTGATGATTTTGGTCACCGCGTCAGTCATCTGCGGCAAGGTCATGGCCTTGTCCTGCTGTTTTTCGGTATCGACTTCACTGCCAAGGTTCCAGTAATAGGTCTTGTCAGCTTTGATCGAAATGGTCAAAACCTGGGTGTTGTTGTCCTGCGGCAAGGCCTCACTGGAGACTTTGGGCAGATCGACTTTCACACCTTGGTTGAGCATCGGAGCGGTAACCATGAAGATGACCAGCAATACCAACATCACGTCGATGTAAGGCACTACGTTCATTTCGGCAACCGGCTTGCGGCGTTTGCGACGAACTCGAGCGATTAAAGCCATGAAGGATTACCTGCTCACTCTTCGCTGGTGTGCACTTTACGGT
Source organism: Pseudomonas sp. CCI4.2 (assembly GCF_034350045.1). Taxonomy (NCBI): domain Bacteria; kingdom Pseudomonadati; phylum Pseudomonadota; class Gammaproteobacteria; order Pseudomonadales; family Pseudomonadaceae; genus Pseudomonas; species Pseudomonas sp. CCI4.2. The sequence continues at coordinate 5,359,878 of NZ_CP133781.1, forward strand.
GCAGGATCGCCTGAAATTCATCGGCGAACGTGTAGTAACGATTGATCAACGTTTCGCTGCGAGCAGAGAAGCGGTTGTAGGCGATTACTGCGGGGATGGCGGCGAACAGACCAATAGCGGTAGCGACCAGAGCTTCCGAGATACCCGGCGCAACCGTCGCCAGAGTGGCCTGTTGCACAGTGGCCAGACCACGGAAGGAGTTCATGATCCCCCATACGGTACCGAACAGGCCGATATAGGGACTGGTGGAACCCACCGTCGCCAGAAACGGCAAACTCTGTTCGAGTTTTTCTTCTTCGCGAGAAATGGCGACGCGCATGGCCCGAGCCACACCTTCCATCACAGCATCAGGGTCGACGCCTGGCTGCTGACGCAGACGGGAAAACTCTTTAAAGCCTGCACGGAAGATTTGCTCAACACCCGAATCAGGGTCCGGGTTGCTGCCAGCCTGACGGTAGAGCTTGGACAGATCGATACCCGACCAGAAGCGCTCTTCAAAGCTCTCCAGTGCCCGACGAGCCGCGCGTATCATACTGCTACGCTGAAAGATCATGATCCAGGAGGTGATTGAAGCACCCACCAAAATCAGCATGACCAACTGAACAACGATGCTGGCATTGCTGACCATACTCCACATGGAGGAATGGTCGACTACGTTAGCTTCCACGCGCTATCTCCTGCTCTAAATGTGTACCCGCGCCGCCCTGGTCGGCAAAGGCCGCACGCAAAGCTTCGGGAATGGCCCGGGGTTTCAAACTGTCGGCGCGCACACACGCCACCAAAAACTTTCCTTCGCAAAGCAGCGTTTCGTCCGCAGCCAATCTGACCTGTTGACGAAATCGCAGGCTGGCGCGGTTCAACTCAATGACTTCAACGCTTATCAACAGCTCATCGTCCAATCGCGCCGGCTTGTGATAACGCGCCTCGCAGGAATGAACGACAAACAACAGATCGTCCCCTACCAGCTGCGACTGGGCAAAACCCAACGCTCGTAGCTGCTCGGTTCGAGCCCGCTCCATGAATTTCAAATAGTTAACGTAATAAACGATGCCGCCCGCATCGGTGTCCTCGTAATAAACGCGACAGCGATGGACGAATGACTGAACCCCGTTTTGCGCGCGCATACTCTAGTGCTTACTCCTCGGAATGCCAATCCGCCAGACAACTGTTTTTCATTTTTTGCCGCTTAATGTTGGTCTGATCAGCGCATCTGCCTGTCAGACCACCAAAACCCCGAATAAATCAGCACCTTGTGCGTTTTATTTAATCGTCTGCGTCATCAACAAAATCACTGGCGACGGGCATGTCGCCCATTCGCGATGGAATGTTCAATCCAAAGTGCAGGTACGCGTGTCGAGTGACGACCCGACCACGCGGGGTACGCATGATATAGCCTTGTTGGATCAAATAGGGCTCAAGAACATCTTCAATGGTATGGCGCTCTTCGCTGATGGCGGCAGCTAAGCTGTCGACACCCACCGGACCACCGTCAAACTTCTCGATCATGGTCAACAGCAGACGTCTGTCCTGGTGATCGAAGCCACGCTCATCGACATCGAGCAGGTTCAATGCCAGGTCAGCAGTTGCTTTTGAGATGTGACCGTTGCCCCGAACTTCTGCGTAATCTCGCACCCGACGAAGCAGTCGATTGGCGATTCGCGGCGTGCCCCGGGCACGACGGGCAATTTCAAAAGCGCCCTCTGCTTCAATCGGCAACCCCAGGATACCGGCCGAGCGGGTGACAATCGTGGCCAAGTCTGCGGTGTTATAGAACTCGAGACGCTGGACAATACCGAAGCGGTCACGCAACGGGTTAGTCAACATGCCTGCACGGGTGGTAGCCCCCACCAGCGTAAACGGCGGCAAATCCAGCTTGATCGAGCGCGCGGCAGGACCTTCGCCGATCATGATGTCAAGCTGGAAATCTTCCATGGCCGGGTACAGCACTTCCTCGACGATAGGCGAAAGCCGATGAATCTCGTCGATGAACAGCACGTCGTTGGGTTCAAGATTGGTCAGAATCGCTGCGAGATCACCTGGGCGTTCCAACACCGGCCCGGAGGTGCTCTTGATCGAGACGCCCATTTCTTGGGCAATGATATGCGCCAACGTGGTTTTGCCCAGACCGGGCGGTCCGAAAATCAACGTGTGGTCCAGTGCTTCGTTGCGGCCTCGCGCAGCTTGGATGAATAGCTCCATCTGCTCGCGCACCACCGGCTGACCAATATAGTCGGCCAAGCTCAGCGGACGAATTGCACGGTCCAATTGTTCATCCCGGTCGCGGCCGGTAGCGGTTATCAAGCGGTCAGCGTCGATCACTTAAGCCATTCCCTTCAAAGCACGTCGAATCAGGTCTTCGCTGCTCAAGTTTTTATCTTTGATCGCAGAAACCGCCTTACTGGCTTCCTGAGGCTTATAGCCCAGGGAAATCAAAGCGCTGACGGCATCGGATTCAGCACTGGCCACCTGTGGCGCTGCAGTAGGACCATTGGAGACCAAGGTGAAACTACCGGGTACCGATTCCCACGCTTTGAATCGATCCTTGAGTTCGACCAACAAGCGTTCGGCAGTTTTTTTGCCGACCCCAGGGATTCGAGTCAAGGCAGAAGTATCCTGCGCCTGA